>NZ_JAAUWW010000004.1 GCF_014694375.1 Vibrio sp. S17_S38 | reverse complement strand
TTGGTTAACATAATCACCATCCAGTTTTGTTAAAACTGAATGATACCAAGTGGATCAATTTTCAATTGGTGTTAGTGGATCATTTTTGCACTGGTGGTGACATTGAATCAGATAACACTCGACCTATTTCTTTATCGATGCCGTTAAGAGGTGATGCCTACACGGGTAATGAAGTGATTAACTTTTTTGATAACTTGTTACCAGATAACCAAAATATTAGAGAGCGAATTGTATCGCGTTATGGTGCTGAAACTGTTCAGCCTTTTGATTTATTGTCTAAGGTAGGCCGTGATGCGGTAGGGGCGATTACACTGATCCCTGAATCTGAGGTTATTCCTAATAATAAAGTTATAGAAGGCTCTGAGCTTGACGAAAATCGATTATCAACAATACTTAGAGGCTACTTAGATGAGGCCCCATTAGGTATGCTCCAAAGCGAGGATGATTTTAGAATATCAATTGCAGGTGCTCAGGAAAAAACCGCATTACTTAAACAAGGTAGTAAATGGTATATCCCTCATGGGTTAACACCGACTACTCATATTATCAAATTACCAATTGGTGAAATTGAAACATCAAATAATATCTTGGATTTATCAAATAGTGTTGATAATGAGCTTGTTTGTATGCGGTTATCACAAGCATTTGGTATTCCGACTGCTAATTGCGACATTCTTATCGCAAATGATATGAGAGTATTAGCCGTTGAAAGATTTGACCGTAAGTTATCCTCAAGCAAGAAATTCTACCTGAGGTTACCTCATGAAGATTTTTGCCAGGTTAATAGTTTGTCGCCTGCGAAGAAATATGAAAGTGATGGTGGCATCGGTATTGCCGACATCATGAATACACTGTCTTACTCTTCAGAACCACAAGATCGACAAACGTTTATGCGTAGCCAAATATTATTCTGGTTACTTGCTGCTATTGATGGACATGCAAAAAACTTTTCATTAAGAATTGGAGCCGGTGGGAAGTTTGCTCTGGCACCATTATATGACATTATTTCCGCTTATCCTTTAATTGGCGGTCGTGGCCTTCATGAGCGAGAGTTGAAGATGGCGATGAGCTTGAAGGCTAGCAAAGGTAGAAAAAGGAAATGGCACCAAATCCAACCTAGGCATTTTTCGGATACAGCGAAAGAAGTATCGTTCAAAACCCATGATTTGAATATTTTGTTAGAAGAGTTTGCAGATACGACTGAAAAGGTAATTGAATCCGTTTCTAGTGGCTTACCCGATGGGATTAATGAAGATGTCCGAGATAAGATATTTGCTGGTTTAGTGAAGACATCAGGAAAAATTACTACAGTGTGATCTTTTATCCTATCAGTGTTGAGTGGATATAAGATAATTAATCGTATTGATAAGCATCCCTAGAATTAGGCTTTAACTATCTAACTTAGGGGTAATGCCAGTCAACTTAAGTGACTGGCATTAGCATAATTGGCGTCTTTTTTGTATAAACTTCGTTGTGATTTATGCGGTTTATTTCTTACGGCAGAACTCAGCAATCACATACATAGACTGACCACCGTTTGCTTTACCAGAAACTAATTTAGGGTCGTTACCTAGGCTGATGCCACGGATTACGGTGCCTTGCTTGATTACTTGGTTAGTCCCTTTTACCGGTAAATCTTTAATTACAGTAACGTCATCGCCTTTCTTCAATTCAACGCCATTACAGTCAAAAGGTTTATCATCGTTAGACATGCCCTGCATAGCCCAAGTCATTTGCTCTTCTTCTATATACATCATATCAAGTAGTTCATTTGCCCAAGCTTCACCTTGACGTGATAGGTGAGTTAACTGGCGCCATGCAAGTACTTGGACTTGAGGCACTTGGCTCCACATGCTGTCGTTCAGACAACGCCAGTGGTTTACATCCATGTTTTCTGGTGATTCAACTTGTACACGGCATGTCTCACAAAGAATGGCAGCATGATCGACAGTGGCAAATGTATGGGGCGCGACAACAAAAGGAGCCAATGAAGACGTGGAAGCGCATAATTCGCATTTTGATTCGCTACGGGCAAGTAGAGTGGTTTCAGTTGACATTGATATACACCTAAAATTTTCTGGGTTATTTGCAAGGCGACATTATCCATATATCACCGTACTACTTCAAGGTGAATTGAAAATCTGAGGAGCAGTTTTACCATCTACATCTTAAACATGGCTTACAGTTTAAATAATTTAGAAAGAGATAATTTTTCTTGGTCAGACAGAATCGGAATATTGTCGGCTTGCTGCTCCTTGACTAAAGATTTCAATAAGTCGACGGCTTGTTGCTGATAATTTATATCAAGTTGGATAAATTGCTCAACCAACTCTTCTAAGTTTGTATTGTTATCTTGTTCCATCGTGCTGTCCTTGCTGAATTTTTAGCACAATGTTTGTGCTGATAAAATCTAACTAATTGAATATATTCTTTATATCAGCTTGAGTGGACGTATTGTTTTTATTGTGTAAAATTGGGTCAAATTAATTGAAAGATGCGAAGTAGGGAAGCAGATGACCAAGTTGGTGTTTGGACTTATTTTAGTCGCGATAGGTGTTGGTATTGGCATTAAATATCAAGATCAAATTATGGATTTTCTGGATATTAGACAAATGGAAGATGTGCAAGATGGTTATGAAGATGCCAAAGATAACCTGCAATCTGGAATGAGTTCTTTGTCTGATACGGTTAGTCAGTTAGGTCAATAACCTAAATTAAATTAGAATATATTTTAAAAGGCTTCAATTGTTTGAAGCCTTTTTTGCGTTTTGATATAGCATTTTTTATGCAGATTAATGAGATAATTTCATCGGCGTGTATCCATAATCAATAATGATTTTTTGTCCTTCAGGAGAGACAATAAAGGCTAAAAAAGAGTCGATGGATTTATCTTGATGATCTTTCTTTTGCACCACTAAAAATGGGCGACTTAATTTATATTCTCCGCTGGAGATATTTTCTGATGTCGGTTTAATATCATTGAAGGTAATGGCTTTGACCGATTTATCCAATGAACCCATAGAGATGAATCCAATCGCTTGAGGGTTGTGATTAATGAGCGTCTTCATCATGCCATTACTGTTTACGACCAAGATTTTTGGGCTGATATTAGATACAAGGTGCTCATTAACTATTTTGGTTAAACCGAGTAAACTTTCAAAGCTATATCGCGATCCAGAAGATGCCTCACGAGTGACAACGGCAATACCCTTATCCTCACCACCTACTAGCTTCCAATTCGTGATTTTTCCTTGATAAATTTGGGTTAGTTGCTCAGTTGTTAAATTACTGACAGGGTTTTTAATGTTGGTTGCAATGGCTATTCCATCGTAAGCAATGGTTGTCATGGTTAAATCCTTACTGAGCTCAGCTTCGGTTAGGTAACGAGAGCTCATGCCTAAATCTGCGACACCTTTGGTCGCTAAAATAATGCCAGCAGTTGAGTCTACGCCTTGCACTGCAATATATGAATCTGGATGGGTTTTATTATAGGTTTCGGCGAGGACGTCCATTACTCGAGTAACAGAAGTAGAACCTGATACAACGATATCTTTTGCATATACCGTTGAAATACAGAGCAGGGAAGAAAGTAACCCCGTGAACATCACACGTAACATGCACATCTCCAAAAATTGAGTGAGTATTAATTTACTGGGTATTATATGTTGATTATGTGACATTTTTGTGAATAGCCATTTGAGTGTTTAAATAGGTAAATAAGAAACTTTGGTGGAGGGCTGAAGAGTTGGCTTATCTTCATCTATACTGGTATTAAATGTAAGTCTGTATTTAAAGGCGATATTGATATGCCATCAGAAATAGAACTGCAGAGAATAAAGCGTAGGGCTGAAAAGCTTTGTCATATTCGCAATGAGAATTTACCTTTAACACAAGGGAAATCGAGTTTCGATATTCAAGGTGAACAGTTTATTTTTTATAAAGCTATGTTTTCAGTTGATTCCATGCGATGTCAGCATGAACTTGAAGTGGCTAAATTACAGTATGATATGACGGGTAAACAATGGCATTTATTGGTACGTTCTGAAGCTCATAAAGAAGGGTTGTGGCAAGCGCATCTATTTCATCCTGTACATGCTGATGCATTGAATTTACTGACAGTGATTGAAAAAGACACCGATGAATGTATTTGGAGTTAGGGGGGATTTTCGTAGTTCGGCACTATTTATTCATTATAAAAAACACCTCAGACTAATCTGAGGCGTTTGAAATGGTACTGATTAATTAATGCTAAATCAGGTCGGTTTAAGTTTTGACCTGATATTATTCTGTCAGCGCGTTATCAGTATTTTCTTGTACATCTTGAGCGTTATCTTCAGCCAAAGGTGCAAAGGTTTGCGTTGGCTTAGCGGTAATGCTACGAGTATCGGTACTGACGTTGATTAAAGTCACTTCAATAATATCGCCTAGTTTAAACTCAACTTGTTTGTCGATTTCTATTGTACCTAGTTCACGAGAACCAATAATGCGTTCCTTATTATCAATGATTTGAGAGCAAGGAATAAAGACCGCAGCCCCATTTTCAAGTAAACGAGCACGCATACCGGCGCGATTTACATCGAATATCTCCGCTTGAAACTTAGTCTCATTTTTAGGTTCATTGATTAAAGTACGCGCATATAACCAATCCCCAACATTGCGTTCTGCCATACCATGGTAACGACGACACAATGACATTTCTTCACCAATAGTTTCATCGGGTACTTGCACCGGTGCTTTATCTAAGATCAAAGCTTTAAGCATACGATGATTGATCATATCGCCATACTTACGGATTGGAGATGTCCATGTGGCGTAAATATCTAACCCCATAGCATAATGCTCAGCCGGAAGGTGATTAATGACACTGTACGCCTGACATTTACGAATGCGGTTATCTAAATAAGAAGTATCTTGCTTTCCGAGCCAGCGACGCAGAGCACTAAAACCTTCCAGAGTCGCAACGGATTCAGCACTAAAGCCTAACTCACCTTCAGGATCAACCAGTTCAATCACATCTTTTAATTTGTCTTCTTTAAAACCGGCATGAGTATTGAAAATACCTGATTGAAATTTTTGTTTCAGTGCGGTTCCTGCGCAAATATTGGCAGTGATCATGGCTTCTTCAACCAATTTATTGGCGGTGCGACGTAAATCCGCATGAATCGCGATCACATCGTTGTCTTCACTTAGTTCAAAGCGGTAATCAGGGCGATCCGGAAATACGACTGCATTGTTTAAGCGCCACGTGGCACGAGCTTTGGCAAATTGATGCAATGTTGAAATCACAGGGGCAATGTTTTCTTGTGGCTGCCAATCTTTGTTTGTGTCTTCTAACCAATCAGAGACTTTATCGTAAGACAGGCGAGCGTGTGATTTCATTGTGGCTGCAAAGAAATGAATATCATCACCAATGACGCCATCTTTAGATACTGTCACCGAGCAACATAGCGCAGGTCGAAGTTCATCTTGTTTTAGTGAACAAAGGTCATCTGCCAGATCACGTGGAAGCATTGGAATATTACGACCAGGTAAATAGATAGTGAAACCACGTTTGCGAGCAACTTTGTCCATATTTGAATCTGGAATGATGTAAGCCGTTGGATCAGCGATGGCAATCGTCAGTTTAAAATCACCTTCAACTGTGGTTTCAGCGTAAAGCGCATCATCCATATCTTTAGTGGATTCACCATCGATAGTCACAAATGGCGTGGCGGTCATATCTACACGTTCTAGTGCTTCATCATCGATTAATTGCCATTCTTCGCCTTCTTCCAAGCCAGCAGGTTCGCAGTTTGGTAAATCATTTTGCGCCAATGTTACCCACCAAGGTGCAATTTTGTCATCTGCATCTGTAATTTTATCGGAGATTTCGGCTAGGAATTGATCATTGGTGTTATCGGCCATAAGGGGGTGTTCAATTAAATGAGCAACAACCCAATCACCTTCATTGAGTGTTTCAGGATTAACACCTTTACGAGCTTTGGCTTTAAGAGATAGCTTACGCAGTTGAGGGTGATCGGGCACCACATTCAAGCGACCTTTAAACTTTTTCACTCGTGCGATAAAGCGAGTAAGAGAAGGCTCAATAAGCTCATCCGGTTCTGCGCTTTCTTTATCATTTTCACTGCGAATAATCGCAATAACTTTGTCGCCATGAATGCATTTTTTCATAAACGCAGGTGGGATAAAGTAACTTTTCTTACTATCCACTTCTAAGAAACCAAAGCTTTTATCGGTTGCTTTTACGGTGCCTTCTTTTTTCGGCAAGGTTTCTTTCATTTGTTGTTTAAGTTGCGCGAGGAGCGGATTGTCTGAAAACATGGGCTTCTTTCTAAATTTAGTGAGTCGAATTCTATGAGGCACACTATAATGATTGCACAATGGGATTACCACTTTATTACCTTGCCTTTTTAGTTTGTTTTTGTGCTTCTCACATTGTTTACATAAAGATGGGAATGTTGAGGATTTAATCGGCTGTAAAATGGTGGTTTATTGTTGTTTTTATGATTTTGGCTCCCAAAACAACAAAAATGTGATGAAATTCAATTTTTCCTAGCTTTTTTTGTGTTTATCAGGCAGAATTCGCCTCCCTTAATGATGTCCCGAAACAGCTTAAGGCGTTTTCTACCTAATCCATGATTTTTATGGAACACGAAGTTAGGGTAGGTATTAGAGGTAGTTGAGCTTAATGGGACCGAAATTTTCCTTAAATAAGTAGGAACCCCATGCAAGAATCTGAAATCAAATTTATCGATCTAGACCTTAATGAAAATCTTCTTTCTGCTCTAAATTCGATGGGCTTTGAAACCCCAACCCCAATCCAAGCCGCTTCTATTCCTTTCCTTCTTGAAGGCAAAGATGCTTTAGGTAAAGCGCAAACAGGTACTGGTAAAACGGCTGCGTTTTCTCTGCCAGTTCTGAATAAAATCGATCTTAACCAATACAAACCACAAGCCATCGTTATGGCACCGACTCGCGAACTTGCTATTCAAGTCGCGGCAGAAATCAAAGTACTTGGCCAAAATATTAAAGGCTTAAAGGTTATTGAAATCTACGGTGGCGCATCTATTGTTGACCAAATGCGTGGCCTGAAAAATGGTTCTCACATTGTTGTTGGTACTCCAGGTCGTGTAAAAGATTTAATTAATCGTCGTTCTCTTCAATTAGACGAAGTAAAAACTTTCGTTCTTGATGAAGCCGATGAAATGCTAAAAATGGGCTTTGTTGATGATGTAACTTGGATCATGGAACAAGCACCAGAATCTGCACAGCGTGTACTTTTCTCTGCGACTATGCCTCCAATGGTAAAAACGATTGTTGATCGTTTCCTACGTAATCCTGCTCGTGTTGATGTTGCTGGTGAAAACCGTACTGTTGCTAAAGTTGAACAAAATTACTGGGTCGTAAAAGGCGTAGAGAAAGACGAAGCAATGTCTCGTCTACTTGAAACTGAAGAAACAGATGCATCAATTGTATTTGTACGTACTCGTCAAGATACTGAGCGTTTATCTGATTGGTTATCTGCGCGCGGCTTTAAATCAGCAGCATTGCACGGTGATATTCCTCAGGCACAACGTGAACGTACTGTTGATAACATCAAGCGTGGTGTGATTGATATTTTAGTTGCAACTGACGTTGTTGCTCGTGGTCTTGATGTACCTCGTATCACTCACGTATTTAACTACGATATCCCATTCGATACTGAATCATACATTCACCGTATTGGTCGTACTGGCCGTGCTGGACGTACTGGTAAAGCAGTATTGTTAGTTCGTACAAACCAAATTCGTATGCTTCGCACGATTGAGCGTGTAACTCGATCTAGCATGGAAGAAATTCAACTTCCTAACCGCGATAAAGTAGCAGAAGCTCGTCTTGCTAAGTTAGGCGCAGAACTAGAAGCTGAAAAAGGCAATGCATCACTAGCAAGCTTTGCTGAACTGATTGAGAAATTACAAGTATCTTTAGAAGTTGATGCGGCAACACTTGCGGCTATTTTACTTCAACGTCAGCAAGGTAAGCGTCCTTTGTTCTATCAAGGGCCTGATCCAATGGCTGATGCGATTGAGCGTGAAAATAAACGTCGTAAAGAGCGTCGTGACAATCCTCGTGATGATCGTGAAGGCGGTCGTGATGGTGGTCGTTCATTCGGTGGCACTAAACAAGATTGGGATACGTACCAACTGCAAGTCGGTCGTGACAGTGGCGTTCAAGTGAAAGATATCGTTGGTGCATTGGCAAACGAACTTGGCTTAACAAAACACTCAATTGGTGCAATTAAACTGGCTCAAGGTCATACATTTGTTCAGCTTCCAAAAGCAATGACTTCTGAAGTTGCGGGTAAGCTTAAGAAATTACGCATCCGTCAGAAAGAAGTAAGTGCAACCGTTTGTGATTTTGATGACTTCCGTGAATCTCGTGGCCCTCGTGGCGGTGCAGGTTCTGGTGCTCCTCGTCGTGATGGCGGTAACTCTCGCGGTGGACGTGGTGGGGAAGGTCATCGTGGTCGTCGTGAAGGCGGAGCTCCAGCCGGTGGTCGTGATGGCGAACGTCGTTTTGATCGTAACCGTAGTAGTGCTGCGAAAGGCAAACCTACCGCGCCTCGTACTAACCGCGACGCATAAATTGAATCTACTATGCTCAATTAAATTGGGTGTAAGCTAGAACAAGAAACCGAGAGGGCAATTGCTATCTCGGTTTTTTTATATCTAATTATTGGATTTATTTAAGTCCTATAATGGATCATGCTTTTAAAAATATGTTTACAGTGAAAACTAAATAGATTCTTGCTGTAGATCAAGTTAACGAAGACTCTTTTCGCGCTCATCGCAAAGAAAAGTTGAAAAAATAAAAAATTATTGAATAATGGTGATTCACTTATAAATTGAAAGCAAGCCGTTTTTACCGCTTGCTGTTTTACTAATCGCATATAAGAGAAAACTCATGTCAAATCAATATGTACTCGTTATCAATTCTGGAAGCTCTTCACTTAAATTTGCTGTTATCAACTCCGAATCGGGTGAGGCTGTGTTAACAGGCTTAGGTGAATGTTTTGGCCTAGATGATTCTCGAATGAATTGGAAGTATCAAGGTCAAAAACAAGAGGTTTCAATTGTTGGTGAGGAAAATCATCATCAATTAGCCATTAGTAAGCTTGTAGATATCGTTGCAGAATATAATCTGACAGATGCCATTGTTGCTGTAGGACATCGTATTGTTCATGGTGGCGAGAAGTTTACGAAAACTGTTCAAATTAATGAGCAAATTCTTAATGATATTGAAGCGGTAAAAGAGCTAGCGCCATTACATGCTCCAGCAAATGTTATTGGTATAAAAGCTGCATTAAAAGCTTTTCCAGCATTACCTCAGTTTGCTGTATTTGATACCGCTTTCCATCAAACTATGCCTGCCAAAGCCTATATGGGCGCAATTGATAAAACGCTTTATGATGAATATTCAATTCGTCGCTATGGCTTTCATGGTACTAGCCACTATTTCGTAAGCCGTGAAGCAGCGAAAATGCTCAATAAACCTGTAGAAGAGTGCAGCTTTATCTCTGTTCACCTCGGTAATGGTGCCTCGGTCTGCGCAATTAAAAATGGCGAAAGTGTTGATACTAGTATGGGGTTTACACCACTTTCTGGTCTTATGATGGGAACGCGTTGTGGCGATCTTGATCCAGGTATCATTGAGTTTTTGATCAACAAAGGTTGGTCACCAGAGAAAGTATTCGATACCTTAAATAAAAAATCAGGCTTTCTGGGAGTATCGGGCTTAACCAGTGATGCTCGTGGCATTTTAGAGGCAATGGGAGAAGGACATGAAGGAGCGACGTTAGCGTTTCAAGTGTTCACATACCGCGTTGCCAAATATATTGGTTCTTATATGGTGGCACTGGATAATCTAGATGGCATTATTTTTACAGGTGGTATTGGTGAAAATGCACTTCTTATTCGTCGTGAAATTTTGAAATATCTTAAAATCTTCGGCTATAAAGAAAATGAACAAGCGGATGCGGATGCACGTTTTGGTGAAGAAGGTATCATCACGACAGAAGACTCCCCTGTAGCGATGGTTATTCCGACGAATGAAGAGTTTGTTATTGCTCAAGAGTCAGTAGCATTAATGAAATAACGCTCTAAATAATAGAAAAGATGAAGGCTATTACTGAGTATTTCGGTAATGGCTTTTAGTTTTTATCCGTTTTCAGTTTCTCATATGAAGGTGAAAACGGATCACTCGGCGTCTCTGACTCTTTAGATTTATCGGCAGCTCCGTCCGGTATAAACTCAGAATTATTAGTGGTTAAATTTTCAGTTTCCAAGTCGTCGGTTTTTACCTTTTCTTCTTCTTTTTCTTTAGTATTATGATCCGCTAAAGGTAGGTCACCTTGTTGTAACTTGGCTTTTTTCAATGTGCGATGTAGTAATTGAGTATAAATTGGCTGCCCATTTAGTAACTGAGCTGTAATGGTGGCACCTAAAGTCGTAATTATCAGTGGTAGAATTAGATGATAATTATTGGTCATTTCGATAACGAGTAAAATGCCTGTAATAGGGGCTCTTACGGTTGCAGCAAATAATGCCCCCATGCCCGCAATCGCAAACATACCCGGCTCAATTGGCAAGCTAGGATCAATGTAGAGTGCAAATTGACCAAAAAAGGTGCCAAATAAAGTTCCAAGGGCTAGCATTGGAGCAAAAATGCCACCGGGAGCACCGGAGCCAAAACAGATTAGCGTAGTAGCGACACGAGCAAGAAACAAAATCATTAATATGCTGGTACTGTAATCACCGTTGGTTGCCCCCGGAATAATAGCAATACCTCCGCCCGTTAATTCAGGTAAGTAAAGTAGAAGAAGTCCGAAAACGCCTCCAATCACGGTTCCTGTTATCAAATATCGTTTACGTTCGTTACGGTGAACCAAGACAAACATATCTTGCGACCAAGTGACGAGTCGGTTGAATGTCACACCAAAAATACCAAAAATTAAGCCTAAAACTAAAAATAGCCATAAAGTATGTAGATCTGGTGCATCGTATTGAGGCATCGTAATGACGGCATCTTGTCCCTTTAGTGTACGAAATACGATGGTGGACATGACAGAAGAAATAATGACGGCTTTTATCGACAAAAGGTTATAGCGAAAATGAGGCCGCATTTCTTCAACAACAAACATGATGCCAGCAAGTGGGGCATTAAATGCAGCGGCCAAACCGCCTGCTGCGCCGCAAGCTAATAAAGAATGGCGACCTTCTTGGTTTTTAAGTCGGAATATATCAGAGACCATTCGGCCAATATTGCCACCCATTTGTACCGTTGGTCCTTCTCGACCAAGCACCATACCAGATCCTAAAGCGCCTAAACCCCCGAAAAATTTTACGGGCAGAACTCGCCACCAACGAACAGGGCGTATGTCATCCATTGCGCCCTCGATTTCAGGTATACCAGACCCCGCAGCTTCTGGTGCAAAGCGGTGTACTAAGTAATAGCCAATAAAAGCGAGCGTAGCACTGACAATAATAGCGGTCAGCCAGAGTGGTAGTAATGAACCAAGCTCTTGTTTAAGCCAATCAGTACGAGTCTCAGAAACCCACGTAACACCCATTTCAAAAAGAGTGCCGACAACCCCAGCGAGGATCCCAACAATAGCCGAGAGAAGTAAGATCGAAATGGGAGTCTTATCTCTTGTCAAAATCACCCCGACAAACTTTTTAGATTTGTACCGAGATAAGGATTGTTTAAACGACTTTGAGGGGGCCATTAGGGTATATGCTTCCTATGATTTGAAGAATTCAGCATGAGATTTATTAGGCTGTAATTATAAAATGTTGCGAGAGAATTACATCTAATTGTTACGAAAAGTAAGTTTACTTATAAAGTAATAAAATAGCACAGCTTTTATACAAAATTTATATTGCTAGTGTACTTGTAATTTATCAGTTCTATACCATACTTTTCATAGGTAGAAAGCAACTTACATGGAGGGAATAGCTTCTACAGGCAAAAAGCGATATTGATTGTGCAACAGACATATCGTTAGCGAAAAGCGTTAGATACTTGAACGTTATGATTAGAAATTAGAAATTAGAAATAAAGAGTACAGTGTGAAAAATATCGTTACATATAATGAAATCCTCGACTTATGGTCAACAGGATATCTTACCTGCTTGACTCGCATACTCACGATTGAGTTTCGAGGGGAAAGCGCACTGCAAATGGTGCGCTTTTTACTATTTGTCATAAGATAATTCTGCCACAAAGTATGCTCTCATAAAGTCATACTGATATAAAATAATGCCGTAATAAGCCAATACTCTGCAAATAAACACTCATGTCTTATGAAATAATTCCTTGGAGTCCGTATTTTAAAATATATATACTGAGGTCTTAGTTGAGGAGTATTTATGTCAAAGCGGGTTGTCACTAATATTATCACTGGATTTTTAGGTTCAGGAAAAACCACAACAATCTTACATTTATTAAAGAATAAGCCTAAAAATGAAAACTGGGCGGTTTTGGTTAATGAATTTGGTGAGATAGGTATTGATGGGGCTCTGATGACAGATCAAGGCGCTATGATTAAAGAGATTCCTGGTGGTTGTATGTGTTGTACTGCAGGTGTTCCTATGTCGGTTGGTATCAATGCACTATTAAGAACAAATCCGGATCGTTTATTGATTGAACCTACGGGGCTTGGGCATCCTAAAGAAGTGACGTCTAAATTACTTTCAGCCCAATTTTCTCCTTATGTGGACTTAAAAGCGACAATTGCTTTAGTTGATCCTCGGCACATATCGAATGAAAAATACACCAGTAATCAAAACTTCAATGATCAATTAGATTCAGCTCAAATTATTGTTGCCAATAAAGCCGATCAATCATCAGAGCAAGATCTTGATAACTTGATTCATTGGTTTGAAAATTTCAGAAATAAGCATGAAGATAAAAACAAACAATTCCAATTAATTACCACATCACAAGGCTCCGTTGATTTAATTATATTAGATCAAGAGAGAGCAGCAGAACCTGAGTTAGATTCGGACCATTCAAGTCATTCTCACGACCATTTAGATCCTCAATTCGGTTTACAACCAGGGCAGGAATATGTTCGCAAAGAGAACAAAGGACAGGGTTATTTTAGCTGTGGTTGGCTATTTGGTGCAGAATCCACCTTCAATTTTGATTTGCTTTTCTCAATGCTTTCATCACTCACCGCAGAGCGAATCAAAGCTGTCATGAATACCGACCAAGGCTGTTATGCATTTAATGCCTCTAATGGTGTTGTGTCTATAAATCAAATGACATTAGAAGGTTACGAATCTCGTATTGAAGTTATCGACAGTGAGTTACTACCATGGCAACAATTGGAAGAGGTTTTATTATCGTTAATACGGAAAAATGATTAAGTCAAAATAAAAAAAGCAGCTGAAAAATCGGCTGCTTATTTAACGTAATAATACAAAGGGTGAGGAAGGATGCATTAACGTTTATTGCGTAGATAACGTTTGCGACGCTCTTCCTTCTTTTTAATCTGCGCTTCTTTTTTACGCTCAGCTTCAATTTCAACTTCGATCAATTCTTGGGTGATCATTTCTGGAAGCTCTAAGGTAACTTTCCCTAAAGTACCACTACGCAGCTCATGTAATAAAATTTCAGATGCTTTATGTAAATCGATGCGACCACCGGCACGTAAAGCACCACGTTTACGGCCAATCTCTTCCATCCACTCAACATCACTTTGTGGTAATTCTTCAATATTGTAACGCGCTTGCAGTAGCTGTGGATAATGTGCGGCTAAATATTCTACGGTATAAAACGCCACTTCATCGTATTCCATAGCCGTATCTTTTACCGCACCCGTTGCTGCTAAGCGGAAACCTGAATGTGGATTTTCAACTTTCGGCCATAAGATCCCAGGAGTATCCGATAGTACAATACCGTTTTGTAGATTGATGCGTTGCTGGCGACGAGTAACCGCGGGTTGATTACCCGTTTGCGCTATCATACGGCCAGCTAATGTATTGATAATCGTTGATTTACCTACGTTCGGTATCCCCATGATCATTGTTCGAATATCTTTACCAATATCACTGCGATGAGGAGCAAGCTTACGGCATAATTCCATGATCTTGAAAACTTCTTGCGGGTTTTCAGTGGTGATCGCCATGGCTTTCACACCTTGCTCTTTTTCGAAGTGATCAATCCATAATTGTGTTAATTCTGGATCGGCGAGATCACGTTTGTTCAGTACCTTAATACAAGGTTTATCACCGCGTAGGTGTGAAATTAATGGGTTTTCACTAGAAAAAGGAATTCGAGCATCCAAGACTTCAATAATGACATCAATTTTCGGAATAACTTCTTCGATCTCTTTACGAGCTTTGTGCATATGGCCCGGAAACCATTGGATTGAGTTGTTAATTGTCGACATTGAATCGCCTTTAATTGAGTACGAGCGTTATTGGTGCCTAATAGAGGGATCTTAACACTTTATAGCTGGTGCGGAAATGCATAAACTCGTTAAGCTGGCTCATTGCTTAGAGTGAAGTATATTATGAATGGTCATAGACACTATCTAGGATTTCACCATGAAGAACGATTTAAAGGGCTGTCATTTTTAGGTACGAAATGTAAAATCGTTCATATTCTATGCACTTAGATGGATATTGTTATAAAAGGGCTTTTTTTTCGATAAGTTATGGCATTATGGTCGGGCTTTCAAAGAGAACCTATCTCATATTAAGCGTGCGTCGTATAATGGCTATTACCTCAGCCTTCCAAGCTGATGACGCGGGTTCGATTCCCGCCGCACGCTCCAAATCTTATTGCACTATCATTCCAATTTAAACTATTGAATATAAACCCTATTTATTGAGTTATTTTGTGTCTTTGCTATCTGATTATTTAGATTTGAAAATAGCTCGGTGGCCAAATGGTGTCTGTTTGGTATCCAATGCTTGAAAGAGCATGTTTAAAACCCCGAAATCCATACCAAACTCGGTATACATACGCGGCCATAGAATTAATTACTCAATAAAGCCGTAGAAACAATAAAGATCGCCGTTATAGTCAGTTTACTGGTTGTTACTTAAATCTATTTAATAACGGCTTTTTTGTATATGACATTAATATCTACGGTGTATATTTCATTAACTAAAGAGTGATAGTGGAATCTTAAATACAGCCTTACGAACTTGATTTGGTTTGGATACCATACACAGTGCCTGATGTGGCTCTCCTGGCATGAAAATAGCAAAGTCTCCTACTTTTAAGTGTACAGCCTGCGTTAGTTTAGGTGAGTGAAGAATAAATAAGTCAGGCTTTTTTTCTTCAGCAATGTCACCTATACAATCTAAAACGCCGTAGTTAATTATTTCTTCTCCTTCAAGTACGATTTGAATATCAGCATAACATTGGTGATATTCCGTGTGCCTTTGACTCCATTCTTGGGTTTGAGCGCTACCTATATTACAAAACCATTCACTATTAGTTAATTGAAGCTTACCATCGTCCATTTTCATTAAGGCAGTGAATGAGCACTCTGGTAAAGAGAGAATATTTTTGAAATAAATTGGTAAGCCTGAGGTATGTAAAGACATTAAATTACCAAATATCATATTAATTTTCCTATAAAAACCCACAACATAATATTAATGTTGTGGGTTGTTTTTATTTTCCTACATTAAGTAAGCTTTTTTCTTGGCTGTTATGTTCTTTTTTTGCAGTTTTAAAGCACCATAAAATAGCAACAACATTAACGGCAACCATTAATAACCAGTAAGCGGTTCCTGAACGTTCAATAATTAAACTTATGCTGGCAATTAAGAATACAATTCGCTCAATTATATTTAAGTCTTTTTTGAGCCAGCCTTGTAAAAATACCGCCCAAGAAAATGTTGCCAACATCATTCCTGAAAATGCTAATAAGATGCTGAATATGGTGCCTTGCCATAAAACAGCAGGGTCACTAATAAAGCTAAATGGAATTAAGAAAATAACTAAAGCATATGAAAATGCATATAGCCCTGTTTTAGTTGAATTGCCGTTTGCTAAGGCCGCTGCTGCATAAGAGCATAAGGCGACAGGTGGTGTAACCATGGATAGTACACAGTAATACATCACGAATAGATTGCCGGCTAATACACTAACGCCCATATCTGTTAATGCAGGAACAAAAATGATTGATCCGATGATATAGGCGGCAACAGTTGGTAATCCCATGCCCATGATAATACAACCCAAAATGACCATGATTAAAGATAGGTATAAGTTGTTTGCCCCCACTTCTGTTAACAATTCAACGAACTTGAAAGCCAGATTGGATTGAGTCGCAATCACCATGATAATACCGACTGAAGCGAGAGGAACAGAAACCCATGCCATTTGTTTCGCAACATCCATGACTATCGTATATAAGTTATATAATGGATAGCGTGTGCTTTTTTTAATGAATGGGATAATGAGAGCGATAACTGAACCAATAAATGCCGCAAATGGAGCAGAATAACCCGCGAGCAATACTCCAATTAAGACGAGTGGGGAGGCAAGCAAGTGTAATCTAGGTTTAATTGGTTCAATTTTTAAATCTTCAGTACTAATGTTACCAATACCTGTTTTACGAGCACGTAAATCAATAATAATGAAGAGAGCAAAGTAGAAACCTGCGGCTGGGATCAGCCCTGCGGCAGCAATATCCGTATAAGGAATGCCCAGCATATCGGCCATAACGAAAGCCGCAACGCCCATGATTGGCGGCATAAGCTGACCACCAGTTGAAGCAATAGCTTCTGTTGCTGCCGCTTGTTCTTTTGAATAGCCAGAACGATGCATGATGGGAATGGTTAACACACCTGTCGAGGTGGTATTTGCGACAGCGGAGCCACTAACCATACCAAATAGGGCTGAGCCTAATAGCGACATTTTCGCTGCGCCACCGGTTAGCTTAGCTGTTGCTAGCATGGCAATATCAATAAATATGCTTCCACCACCGGTTAAGGTGAATATGCTGCCGAACATAACAAAGAAAAAGACGAAATTAACCGCAGTACTTGCCGTTACACCAAAAATACCATCTGTTTTCATGGTAATGATTTCGGTCATTTCTGATAGAGGGAAGCCTCTGAATGCTGTCCAGCCTGGGAAGTGGGGACCAAAGTAAGCATAAATAACGAAAAATATAATGACGCTTAATAACGAGAAACCAACCGATCGTCGAACACCTTCAAATATTAAGAGTAGCCCAACAATAAACACTAATTTATCCGATAATAAAATATCATCAATCATTTCTAATCTGGTTTCTAGTCGGTCCATATCCGTAATGAAATGAACACATATTAATAATGCGGATGCAATTAATATGATATCCAATAATCTAGTTAAATATTTTAATGATCCTTCTTTTATTTCTATTGGTTTAAAACAAAAGATCAGTGATGTTGCCATAAATACATGAACCGATGCCGCCATTAACGGCGATACGGGAACGAAGAATTGTTTAATTAGGAAGAATATATAACTAAAAGAAATAGCTATTTTTATTCCATTAAAAAATAAACTATACATATTACTCACCTCAAAAGACCCACCCAAAGAATTGGGTGGGGTTGTTTTTATTTTATCCAGCCTTTTTCTTTATAATATTTAGCTACGCCTGGGTGTAATGGTAACGTACTTTGTAATGCGCTTTTTTCTGGAGTCCATACACGTAATGGTGCGTGAGTTGCTTTGATTTTTTCTTGACCTTCAACCAAAGCTTTTGTGATGGCATACACCGTATCATCATCAACATGTGTGCTGGTTAAGAAAACAGATGCACTAACAGGATTTATATAATCTTTAGATTGTCCTTTATACGTTTCTGCTTTCATTACTCCAGTTGGAAGCCCTACTGTTGCTAAAGCATCTAGCACTTTTTGTGGAAAGGGAATATAAACCACATCACTTGTTAGCGTCATTTCAGTGACGGAAGGGTGGTTTGCAGGAACGTTCTCAATGAAGACATCGATACTGTTGTCTCTTAGCATTTGAGACATTTGTCCGCCGCCCACTTGTATAAGTTTTCCTTCTTTACGTAGTGTTTGTAGATCGGTACCTAAGGCTTCAAACATAAAGTTGGCAATAATAGGAACTTGTGAGCCGGTTGGTGATGTTGCGATGACGACGTTATCGGCATTAATGATTTTTTCTAATGTGTCGTTACCCGTACTTTCCACCCATGCCTTACGCGCAACCACAATGGTGTAAGCTTCTTGTAAACCATTCAGCATGCTTCTTAGTTCGGTGTTTTTTTTACCTTTATAAATATCCGTTAGTCCATCTTTTGCCCATGCAGATGCATTTGAAGTAGCAAAACCAAAATCGGCTTTGCCATTATTGACGGCAACGGGATTTGTCATACCACCACCGCGAGGGATCAAATCGACGCTATATTCGCCTTTTGTATTATCGGCAATGATTTTTGAAAATGTTGTCCCGTAGGTATACCAGCCACCACCAGGTTCTTCAGCGATGATACTTACGGTTTTCGCAAATGTTGGTTGTGCAACTAATAACCCTGCAACGGCAATTCCTTTTGCATAATTAAGTAGCTTCTTTTTGAATGTTTTTGTCATCATCATTCTCGTCCTTTTATTATTGGTTTACAGCTTATTGGTTATGAATAATTGTTTTTATTTTATTGACATCATCATCGGTAAAACATACTGGGTAACGGCTTTCACCGACATCTTCACCAAGTAAACTAATGGTTTTCTTAACTACGGCAGGTGCAAAGGCTATTGGATATAAATTGTCTCTTAAGTAGTTAATTCTTTCTTGTGCTTGATTGGCTGATTGCAAATCATCATTTTTAAATCCTGTATAAATTTGGTTAACAAGATCCGGGACGATATTGGCAATGCCAGAGACACAACCAATGCAGCCTTCTTGGAAACCAGTTAAGATCAAAGAATCAGGGCCAGTTAATACATCAAACTGATTATGTTTACGGGCGATCTCTAAGAATCCTGACAAGCTTTCGTATGAACCAGCGCTATCTTTTATGCCATAGATATTGGGGTGACTTGCTAATGTATCTGCAATGGTGGGAGTAATAGTATTGCCAGTGCGAGCAGGAATATTATAAAGATAAACTGGAATATCTAAGCTATCGGCGACTTGGCGATAATAGTTGATTAACTCAGCCTCTCTGAGCGCAGAAAACCATGGTGTAATCACTGACACGGCATCTAAACCTAACGATTGCACGTCCTTACCATGGGCAATGGTTTGCTCTAATGTGAGCTCACCGATATGGCTAACCACACTCACTCGACCTTTTGCTTGCTCGATGCATACGGCAGTCACGCGTCGCTTTTCCTCATCGGTTAGAACAAAAAATTCACCGTTGGTGCCATTGCAAAAAATATTGTTACCGAAGCCAATTTGACGTTCAACTTGGGCTCTTAACCCATTCTCATTCAGTGATCCATCTGGGTTGAATGGCGTGACAATGGCAACATATGGTCCTGAGATTGGTGTGTTCATCATGATTCCTTATTCACAAATACTGTTATAGATTTCAAAAACTTCTTGTTCAGTCACACTGACTGGAGAGTTATTAAGTAAACGTTTCACTTCCATCGCATTTTTAGCCAGTTCGGCAATTTGAGACTTATCGATTCCAATATCATTGAGCTTGATCGGGAGCTGTAACTTATTCACTAAGTTTTCAAGGTAAGCCACTAATTGGTTTGCTTTTTCAGTCTCACTTAATGCTAAATTTGCGCTTGGTAATAAATCATAGACTTGAGCAAATTTTTCACTGGTATGTGCACAAATATGTTTCATACACGGAACGAGCAATAACGAGTTGGCTAGACCGTGTGGGATCTTGTATTTACCACCAAGAGGATAAGAAAGGGCGTGAACCAGATGAGTGCCTGCATGAGATATGGCAGCACCACCATAATAAGAGGCCCACAGCAAATTTAAACGCACCAATAAGTTGTTTGGTTGATCAATAACTTCCTCTATATTGGTGAAGAATTTTTGCATACCTATCAAGGCGTAATTGTCACCAATTGGGTTGGAAATACTGGCAGTAAAGCATTCAATGAGGTGGCATAACGCATCTATACTCGTTGATGAGGTAATATGATGAGGCATTGATAGAGTAAGCTCAGGAACGAGTAATACGTAATCTGGTAGCATTATTGGTGAGATGATGCCGACTTTTGTTGCTTGTGCGGGCAAGGCAATGATCGCATTAGGCGTTGCTTCAGCGCCAGTGCCTGCCGTGGTTGGTACTAATGTTAAAGCAATCCTTTGACTTGGCTTTTCTCCGACTAATAGTGATTGAAAAACGTCAATTTTACTTTTATCACCTTGTTCTGCATAGAGGACAGAAATAAGCTTACTAATGTCTAATACGCTACCGCCACCAATACCCAGTACCATATCAATGTTTTGTGGAAGCTTATTAATGAGCGTAATGACATCTTGATCCGTTGGTTCGGCAGGAAGATCATCAATAATATAAATATTATTTGTGGTTTGTTTTAGCTCATTAATGAGAGTTTGTATGGCCGGTAATACAGAGACATTCTTATCGGTCATTAGCAATAGATTATTATAGTGACGGGTCACTTCTGTAATTTGTTTTGTATCGCCAGTTAATACCGATGTAAAAATATTCATACCATCCCTCATTTGATTTACTTCAATCATGTTTTCGATTAATTGAACCTAATCCTAATTCAATAATGTATAAATAAGTTTGATCGTGCTCCCATTTAATCAAAATGATTAAATATAATCATTTTGTTGTTTATTCGTGCATGTTTTTTGTTTATGATGCTTATACAGTCGAAAATTAGGCAGTAGAAGTGATGACAAGAATGAGGCAGGCATTGAATTATATCGTAGCGGATGACTTTACTGGTGCTAATGACATTGGTATTGGTTTGGTTTATTCAGGAAATAAGGTCTCTGTTATTTTGCCGTCAGACGAGAGGCCTCTAAATCCATCAGCTAACCAAAGTTACATTTTATGTACCGATAGCCGTGATGATCATTTTTCTGTTGCCCAGAGCAAAATTCATAAGATGAAAGCTGACTTTCCTCAACTAACTCAGCAGAAAATATTATTGAAAAAAGTTGATTCCACGCTGAGAGGTAATATTGGCGCAGAAATTGAAGCGCTTGCCGATAATGATTTTCCTCTGGTCATCGTCGCCATTGGTGCCCCAAGTGTGGGCCGAAAAACGTTGCAAGGAATCTGTTATGTCGATGAACTACCATTGATAGAAACGGAGTTTGCCAGTGATCCTAAATCACCGATTAGCTCTTCTCGAATTAGCGATATTATTGCTTCTCAAACGAATTGGCCGTTCAAAAATATTTATCTTAATGATATTCGCTCTTCACAGTTACCTGAAATTTTCATGATGTATCAGCAATTTAAACCACGAATTGTTATTTGTGATGTTGAAAATACTCAAGATTTAGATTTGATTTATAACGCAGCATTATCGCTACCTTGCCAAGTGTTATTGGTTTCTACTGGAGATATGACACGGGTGGTTTCGCCATTGGCTGAATTTTCTTCTGATATATCAATCCCCAAATTAATAAAGACTAATATACCGATGTTAGGCATTGTCGGGTCGATGAGTGAAGTGAGTGTGCAGCAACAAAAACGGCTTGAAGAATCAGACAGCACTCATGTGATAGATGTTGATGTAGAAGCCTTATTGTCTTTAAACAGTGAGCAGTATTGCTCAATGATTGCGAAGCAAGCAGCACAATTTTTGACCACTGGGCTGCATTGTTTTTTGAGAACTTGCCGTGATGTAGATCAACGACAACAGCTTATCAATATTTCCAACCGTTTAGGCCTATCTCGTCAAGAACTTGGCAATAAGGTGAAATTATCTCTCGCTGAGTTAACTCAAAATATTATTACCCTGCAGAAACCAGGTGCTCTCTTTTTATGTGGTGGTGATATAGCATTAGCGATATGCCATCAATTAAATATAAGTGAATTTACTCTTCAAGGGATCACTGCTGAATGTGTCCCTTGGGGGTATTTATCTTATCCACAGCTTACATCAATTCCTGTATTTACCAAGGCGGGTGGGTTTGGCGACTCAACCACTCTGTTACAGGTTATCCATTTTATTGAAAAGAGGATTTAATATGAACGGTATTATTGGCATAACTATGGGTGATCCGGCTGGTATTGGCCCTGAAATTATTATGAAAGCATTGGAAGCGCCTTCTTTGAAAGGGCGTCAATGTATTGTTATTGGCAGTGCTGATATTTTGAGATTAACCATTGAAAAAGGGTTGTGCGCTCAAGCAAAGATCAATGTTATTAATGAGGTCAGTGAGGCTAACTTTTCACCTAATGTTGTTAATGTCATTGATATACCTTTGGACGATATCAGTAGTTTTGAGTTTGGTAAAGTTCAGCCACAAGCGGGTGATTTGGCTTATCGGTGTATTGAAAAAGCGACATCATTAGCTTTATCTGGTGATATTGTCGCCGTGGCAACAGCACCTTTGAATAAAGAAGCGCTTCATTCGGCTGGGCATTTATATCCAGGTCATACCGAACTGCTTGCTAAGCTAACCAATACTAAAGATTATGCAATGGTCTTGTATACGGACACATTGAAAGTGATCCATGTTACGACTCATATTGCCCTACTTGATTTTTTAACGAATTTAAATCAAGAAAGAATTAATACGGTTATTGGGATTGCTGATTCTTTTATGAAAAAAGCTGGCTTTGAACATCCTAGAATTGCCGTTGCAGGTGTAAACCCTCATGCTGGTGAGAATGGATTATTTGGTAAAGAAGAGATCAATATAGTTACGCCTTCGATTAATACAATGAAAGCAGAAGGTATTGATGTGTATGGTCCTTGTCCTCCTGATACGGTTTTTTTACAAGCGCATCAGGGTAAATATGACATTGTTGTGGCTATGTATCATGATCAAGGCCATATACCATTAAAATTAATGGGTTTTTATGATGGTGTTAATATCACTGCAGGGTTACCATTCTTCCGTACTTCCGCCGATCATGGCACTGCTTTTGATATTGCTTGGCAAGGTAAAGCGAATCCTGAGAGCATGATCGTTTCTGTTGAATTGGCCGTAAAGTTAAGCAATATATGAAAAATCAGCATCGAGTTGAAAAAATAATAGAATATCTAAAATCTTATAATTTGGCGACGGTAGAAGATTTGGTGAAAATTGTCTCTGCATCTCCAGCGACGGTGCGCCGAGATTTGATCCAATTAGATGAGCAAGGCGTAATATCCCGTACACATGGCGGGGTTTCGTTAAATCGTTTTGTTGCCAATCAACCCACCACTAACGAGAAAATGATCCAAAATATTCGTGAAAAGCGGTTGATAGCGGAAGCTGCCATGGGGTTGGTTAAATCTGGAGATTCTGTTGTACTCGATGCAGGAACAACTGCATTAACACTCGCACGACATTTTATTGAACTGCCGCTGCGAGTGATCACCGTGGATTTACATATTGCCTTGTTCTTATCGGAATTTAAGCAGATTGAAGTGATCGTTGCGGGAGGGAAAGTGGATGATAGTAGCCAGTCTACGATAGGTGAGCATGGTCGCTCCTTATTGAGAAGCATTAATCCAGATGTGGCTTTTATTACTTGTAACTCATGGAGTATCGAGAAAGGGATAACGACACCAACCGAAGAAAAATCTGCCCTAAAACATGATCTGATCTCCAGTGCGACAACGAAAGTCTTGATAGCGGACAGCAGCAAGTTCGGTAAATATTCATTATTTAAAGCCTGTGATCTACAAGATTTAGATTACATCGTATGTGATAGTAATTTACCTATTGAAGAACAAGAAAAATTGAAACAAACGGGCATAAAAACTATTTTTGTCTAGCTCGCTAAACATTACCAGTTTTGCTAGTATCTCTGAACTTCGTTGGGGAGTAGCCTGTTTCCAGTTAATGGAAAAGTCCGTATCAACATAATTGGTGGTGAAATCACCATGGTACGAACACCTCTTGGTTGGCGAGACCATCGATATATCCATGCCTTATGGTCAGGCGTGTGGATGTATTGTGGACTCAATTTTCAGCCTGACCGGAGTTGTAAATAAAATGAACCTCTTAGCCCTTATCCTTCTTGCTTTTGCAATGTCCACCGATGCTTTTGCCGCAGCTATTAGCAAAGGTGTCAGAATAAAAAATACCTCGTTTGTCTATGCTCTAAAATTAGGGCTAATCTTTGGGTTTGTCGAATCTATTACACCTATTATTGGTTGGTTTATTGGTCGCTCTGCTTCAACCTATGTTGAGTCATGGGATCATTGGATTGCTTTGGTTTTATTGTGTGGATTAGGTCTTCATATGATCTACGAAAGTTTTAACCATACCGAAGAAAGTGAGCATTCGTTACCTAAAAAACAGTCTTTGGCATTGATTATTCTCACTGCTATAGGAACCAGTATTGATGCAATGGCAGTTGGGGTTGGCCTTGCATTTATAGATGTGAGAATTGAAATTGCTGCGTTATTGATTGGCTCTGCAACGTTCATCATGGTCACAATTGGCGTTATGCTCGGTGGTGCTTTAGGGAATCTAATTGGTAAAAGAGCTGAAACTTTTGGTGGTTTTATACTGATTGCTGTAGGTGTATGGCTGTTCTGTGATCATGTAATGTAAATTCATTGTTGTGCTCAATATTGCTCCGCCATAATTTAATACCCATGAGTATTTTTCTTAGTCTGATCTTAATGGTTTAGCATTATGAACCATTAAATATGGATCAACAAAATTTCAAACGCTGGTTCAGTACCGAGTAATAAACGATTATGAGATTCAATGAGCCAAACTATTTAGACCAAAGGTTATGTATAGGTTTTACGGTACGCTTATGGTGAATCACTATTCGGTGCTTATTTGTGTAGGAAATCAATAATGAAAAAGGTGGTTAACAATATATGTTAGCCACCTTTTTATTTGGTTATCAGCTATACAGTGGATTGATATTATCGTTGTTCTAAAGGATATGAGCGATAGCTCCACATACCGTAAACTCGTAGTGCGTCACGATAAATGCCCAGTAATTCACCATCGGTAGGAACTTTTAATTCTTCTAATGGACGATCGTTAGCGGCATAGGTATCAAACTTAATTCCTTTTGGGCCCGTTTGCCAGCTAGCTACTTCAAATAATGCTTGCCCACGACGAACATGGCTTGCAGAGCTAATAATGGTTGCGTGATCGATATTATGGCGAGCTAACATATAACTACTATAAAGCGCATTTTCGACTGTACTTCTAGCGTAGTTATCTTCAATGATGCGCGATTTATCGATACCATTTTTCACTAGCCAATTGGCCATTAACTTACCTTCAGTTTTGTGATTTTTAGGCACTCCACCAGTGACAATGATGTAAGCGTTAGGATTCTTTTTGGCCATCGTTAATGTTGCGTTAAGTCGTTCAATCAATATTTCATTCATGCTTCCATCAGGATTTAAAGCATAGCCTAATGTGATAATGGCATTATTACCTTTGGTTGATCCTTTAATCGTATTACTGAGTGGTGTATCAACGATTCGGTTAACGGTCGACATGATTTTCTTCAAATCAGCGACACGACCTTTGTTTAATTGCTCTAACGCGTTTAAATGTTTAGTCACTTCACTCTTATTACCTTTAAAATTTTGCCAAATAACAAGGTATGAATGAGCATCTACATCATCCGGAGCGACCTCTAAAACTTGACTAAATAGCTCAATCGCTCGATCGACATTACTATTGTAAATCTGCGCATTGGCCGCTGAAAAGAGTAAGTCAACGCGATAAGGTTCCAACTTATAGGCATCAAGTAGATTGCTTGTGATCATCTCCATGTTCGTTGGCATTTTAGCCGTAAAACCTGCGTGGGATATACGAGCAGGATTTTTAAACGCTTGATAGGCATCATTAAGTAACTGGTCAACGACCTGACGCTGAGAGGTCATTTCCGTATAATTGATTTGTGGTTGAACCACATCTAATGCAGCAAGACTTTGTACTGAATATAAAGAACTAGAAAGGATCGCTGCAAAAGTAAGAGATAAGAGTGTGCGTTTCATGACGATTCCAAAATAAATAACAAGGAAAGTTATCTTACATTGTGGCGGTATGGTGTGATGTGAGCGTTCTCTTATTTATAGTTATCATTGATTCGATTAGATATTTAGGTAGTGTAGAGCTCAGAACCGATACCAAGACTGGTTATAATTCTAGAGTTTCACTATATATTCATTTATGTAAACTGGATGAGCTTGCTTGTGTTCATAACACTAAATTGAGCTTTATTGATTTAATTGGTAGTGATGCCGTTTCCGCACCATTGGTGGATAATATTATCGATTTAGCCAGAAGGTTAAATCTGAGTTTGACTGCTGAAGGGGTTGAAGATCAAGTTCAGGTTGATTATTTAAAAGAAAATGGTGTGGACTATCTTCAAGGTTATTTCTACGGTAAGCCAATTCCACTAGATGAATTTATTCGAACATATTTGAAATAACCTTAACTATTCACTTATTGCTCAGAAAGAAGGTCAAGCACCTCGACTGTTTTTATTAAGATACGCTTTTACTAAATAAAAGCATGTGATTAATAAATCGGCCGAGGTGTTTTTTTATGTGGCTAATACATTAACGATGTAGCTTTTTTACCTTAAAGCAACTCTGCTAGCTTTGTTAACTTTGGTAGTGACTTTATTTTGTCTACCACGATCTGACTAATAGCTTGAGCTCCTTGTTGCTGAAAATGTGTGGTGTCTGGTTTTTCCAAGCTACCGGTTTTTCCTTCGTAATATGGGTATTGATTAGGATCTACTGCTAGCCATAATTGATCCCAATTTTCACCTGCATTATCGCCAAGTTTGATGGATTCAGCTTGTAAATCGATTAATGGGATGTGATATTTTTTTGCCGTATCAATAATGGTTTGAGTATAACTGCCATAAAAAGCATAACCATTATCCGCATTTTGTTTGGTTACATGCTGTACGGGATTTATCGGAGCGCCAAGGGCACCTTGAGCCGTTTTAGCGCGAGCAAGTGGTGTGAACAGTACTGGTTGCATTCCATGCATTTTGGCGAACAATAAATAACGCTCTAAAGAATGTTGGAAAGAGTAATGAGGTAACCAACGTGGTGATTGTGGTCTACCATCGGCACTATTTGGGTAAGTACATAAGTTTGCCACATCAATTGGGCCTCTATCTCCATTGGCACCATTACATTTCTCATCATTATGACCAAATTCGATGAAGAGATAATCGCCGCGCTGTACATAAGGTTCAATACTGCTTAACCAGCGACCATTAATGAAGTCACGTGAACTACGGCCAGAACGTGCGGCATTCACGATGGACAAATCAGGAGTGGTATATTGTAAATCGAAGGCTTGACCCCAACCCATTCTTGGAAATAAATCGGCTTCATAGTTAGAGACGGTTGAATCGCCAACAATAAACACTCTTGTTTTAGCTCTTTTCACTTGTTGTTGTACTTGTGATAATTGGTCTGCTTGCAGCTGATAACTTGGGTTATCGGAGACACTCAGCAAGGGGTGAAATGCTAAATCGGTTAAGGTTGTGGCTGATGCCAAGCCGGTGCTGGTGGTGTAGCCACGATTGTGGATCACTTGCTTGATCAAATCCTCCATTAATGAATGGTATTGTTTCGAGTAAGAAACCGGATTCCAATCATTATTTTTACTATTACCCTGCTCATTACTTTGTTTTTTATTACGTTGATCTTTATTACGGTTAGGTGCTAAGTCGCCGAATGCCTGTTCAAAGTGTGTTTGTGCCAATTCAAACGCATCTAAAGGCAGTGCTGGTACATATCCTTTGGCAACCAATTGTTGTGGGCCATCTATACCGGCGGCGCTGGCAACACTAGAAACGATGACATCTGAAAATGGATTAATATTTCCAATAGTGACGTCACCTGCATTTGCTTTCGTAATCAATGCACTCATGCAGAGTGAACGTTTTTTATCGCTGTTTAAGCAGGAAAATCCACTGTGATCATCTACAGAAACGACAATAGGTAACGTCATTTTTGCAATGTTGGTTTGATAGCGACCCTTTTTATCGGTTCTGGCTATTACGGTTTGCCCTAGGCTATCAATCACGGTAATGGTTGCTGGGAATTTCATCGCTTGGTTCAGAACTTCGCCTTTTAATTGGCTGTCGTTTGGTAAAGAAAGATCAGGAATCCATCCCTGCAAAATAATGTCATTATCATATTTTTTGATTTGTTGCTTACTGAGTTGCGGGCGGTAGGCTTTGTCTTTCAATTTGTCTGAATGAGTATGATGTGATTGAACGGCGCCTTCACCTCGGTTGTGATATTCCCAAAATCGAGAGTCTTCTGGGGTGAACCAGACTTTACTTCCATCTTTGCCTGTTCCCGACATTTTATCCCAGCCATAAATATGGTCATCCATCGTGCAATTAATAAAAGCGCTGTGTCCAATCGCATTTGGATCGGCGTAACGACCATCATCAAACGTGGTGGTAGGATGCCAAGGGCGACCTAAAGCGAAGGAGTTAGCTGGAACTTCGTTGCTTTCTTTGGTTAATTGACAATTTTTAAAAACAAATCCATAAGGTTGTTTAATATCTGTGGCGGGTGCGGTGAGATAACCATAAGGCTCTCCGCTTGCGACATCGTTTCTATTTCTCGCCACAATGTCACTATTTTCTATGAGTGCGCCACCGTAGCCAAAGATAAAATCAACATGACCACTAATGCGAGATTGGTCAAAATAATTCATTGGAGATTTGATGTATAAGGTGTCTTGGTAGCCAACTAAGCTGACGTTTTTAAATTGGCTGTGGTTGGCTTGGTTTGAAATCAATAAAGCGACAGCTTGTGTCGATTGTATTTTCGTTGGATCGCCATCGGCTTTGATTTGATTGGCAGGAAAGTCAAAGCCATTAGCAATGGTTAAGCTACGCGCAGTAAAGTTTTCGGCATTTATATTTACTGTTCGGCTTCCGGTCGTACCCCAATTTGAACCATCGGGTTTTAACGTGCCACTGGCTGTAGTAGCAGTAATGATGGTGTGATCACGATTCTCACCAATGAGATAAATATTGGGGCGTTCAATATTCAGTCTTTCGTTGTAAGTGCCATTTTTGATGTAGACAGTGTAAAGCGAGTTATCTTTCGGTGCGTTTTCTAGTGCTTCTTGAATTGTTTTGTAATCACCTGACTCATCTTGTGCGACGGTGACATTATAAAGTGATGCATAGGTGGGGAAAGATAGGGTGAGTAAGGTCGCTATTTTTAAGCTAGTGGCTAAAGTCTTTTTCATGATCCGTCCTAAATGTTGTTATCGAGATTGTGTCCTTTCATTTTCTTAAACAACAAACCCATAACCGAAAGGGGTTATGGGTTTTAAGTGAATGAACTATTTAAAGAGAATTTCTTTTAGTTTGAGCGCTTCAACTCGGCCGGGTATTTTTTGGCTTTCATCGATTTTTGCCGCAGCTTTTAATTTTTCAAGCAACTTGGCATCCATCGTGTTGTTATCCGAGAATTGCGTTTTTCCATCGCTATAGAAGGCATTATCAACCGCTTTTTCACTGCTGACCGAATCATCGTATTGACTTTCTTGATAGAAACGAAGCGAGGTATTGTGCGTAAATGTGCCTTGTTTAATTTCATCGGAATAAGGGCTTAAACGGAATAAATAGTTAAAACGCTTATTGTCGATAGAAACGTTATTTTCAACCGTTAACGTTCCCGGGTTAAAGTTATCCGTAAATCCATCCATATTATTGGCAAAAGCTAGGCTGTTTTTAATAACATGAGGAACGGGTAAGCCTTCGCCACCGAGTTTAAATCCATTACCAATGGTGCCACCTTTGTTTGGATAACCAAGATTTTGTCCATTCATAAAGGAGACCGAATCCAAAATGGTCACCGCGCCATTCGGACCATCTTCTACTTTGTTGAAGAGATCCCAGCCATCATCGGCATTGTGATGAGATATACAACGAATAAAGGTATTACCTTCACCAACACGCATTTTGGCAGCAAAGCCATCAGCGTTGATGCGTGATTCATCCATATTGTTATAGCTTTCACTGTCAATAACGGTGTTGTAGCTTGCCCACAACGCTTTGCCTACTTCAGCGGTAGAGGTTATTTGGAAACCAGTATCTGGAGCACCATGCGTCACCATTTTCTCGAAGGTATTATGGCTACCATGAACAATAAACTGAGCGCCAGACACTTCGATTCCGGTGTAATGCCAATAATGGGCATTGTGGATCACCTCACCGACAAAACGCACCTTATCGCCTTTAGCTACAAGGTTTTTCACATTGTCTTTGCTGCCGCTGGCCGTGGCTTCAATCGTAATGGCAGGGTAGTCACCATCTTCAAGATAAATTGTGCCGCCCGGAGCAAGTAATTCCATCGCTGTAGCAAGATTCATTGGATTTGCTTCACTGCCATCGGCTGTTGCTACACCGGTTGGGCTAACATAGATATCATCTGCATCAGCAACATTGGATTTTGTAACAACGACTTTATGCGTTTGTGCTTCTAGGCTTGGGCCTTCGCTTGCGGTAAAGGTAATTTCAAAATCGGATGAAGCGTTGTTGATATCGGCTTCGTAACTAAATAGCTCACCGGCTTTTATGGTTTGGTCTTTTACTACTGATTTACCATCTTGAGTGAGGCTGAAAGTACCAGCGTAGTTTGCACGTGCTTGAACTAAATAATCGTCACTGGCGGTACGAGGTGAAGAGGCATTTTCAAAAACCAGGTCATTGAGTTTGGCTTGATACTTTGGTGCATCGACGGTTTTAGCTTCTGATAAGGTTAATTTCACATCGGAAACATTGATTTTAGCGTTACGAGAAGCAAAGAAGCCTACATATTGAGTGTTTGGATCTTGCATCTCTACGATGTTGGCATGAGCGCCATCTAAAGACTGTGTTTTTTGTGTTTTTCCATCATCGTAACTAACTGTGAATCCAGAATCAGTACGAGTGACTGACATTTTATAATGGGTTTTAGGACCAAATGGCACACCTTTTACATATTCATCGCGGGACATTTTATTTCCGCCCGTTCCCCAAGGTTGGTAGATCCCTTCACGATAAATACCATTAATATTAGTTAACCCATTGACGGTTTTTTTATTGGCGCGTAGGGCATTCATTACCATGTTGGAAGCTGCTGGAAATTCTTCCATACCTTGAGGTTGAGGATCCATACGAGGCTTGCCGATCACATCACGGATCATGATGCCTGCACCTTCTTGACGGTTAGGTGTGGCGCCAGTTTCTGGGCCAAGTTGCTCTAATTGAATATCAGCGGTCAGCGTGAAGTTCACATCGGTTGGAAGTGAGGTGTAGTAATAAGTCACGCCTTCATGTGAGTTGGCTAGTTTTCCGCCGCGACTTTCAATGGTAAATTTATTGGCAAGTTTGCCTGAATCTATTTTTTTACCATCGACGGTAACTTGGTTAGTACCCACTTTTTCTGGAAGAATAGTTGATCCAAAATTAAGATCCGTTGATTGACCAAAAGTGATAGCGTGCCAAGTAAGATTTTTTGCATCGGGAACGGCATTAGCGGCAAGAACCGCAGGAGATAACAACATAGCTAAACAAACCGAGATAGTGGTTTTCTTCATTTTTACTTACTCCTTAAATGAAAAAAGGCTTATTCTGCTAAATACAAAATAAGCCCTAATAAAAAATGTTAGATAAACGGGTTATGGATATTAGTAGCTATATTTCATACCAACACGGTATCGTGGACGCCAGCTATCCATATCATCGCCATTATATTTAGCACTTGGTGTAACACCGATCTCTATAAATGGTGCCCATCCACCACCAAATCCTTTATATTCACCTGTTAAGTTAATTTCTGAAATACCTTCTTTGTTACCATCCCACACTTCAGCGCCTTCTTGCTTAATGGTGTAATCCGTACTGAAGCCGAATTTATAATCGGTTAAACCACTGTAGCTGGCTGCTAATGTAATTCGATTGTAGTGAGAAGAATCTTGAGAGCTTGCAACATTATCGTAGTGATAGCGATAGCGAATTGAAGTTGAGATGCTATCGGAGGCTTTGTAGCCAAGAGTTAAGTTCCCTTGGTAGCCGGTTTTCTTGTCGTTAGATTCAAGTTTAAATTGAGGTGTTAAAGAGAAGGCATCGCTCATTTTCCATTGGTAACTAATGTTTGCTTGTTGGCCATTGCCGCTGAAATCACTATAGGCGTCGTCGTTATTAGATTTCCATTTTCCTTCGACTTCAAAACCAACGCCACTTGCAAATCGATGGCTCACGGCAATACGGTCTGCATTCCCTGCAGCATTATCACCGAATTCAGGTTTCCATTCATGGCGAATATTAATAGTGGTTGCAGAGACAGAAGCAGAAGTTATTGCAACAGCTAGTAATGAGAGTGTTAATACCTTTTTCATAATCAATCCTTTTATTATTGGTTTGTTTTACGAAGTTAATATTAATATTAAACCGTATAAATAAAACATAAATTAAAATCTATTGTGATCCATGAAACATTGTTTTAAAAATATAGGTCTGTTTTTTTGAAGTTGATCATTTTTATTGTTTATTAATGGTGATTAGCTTGGTTTTGTTATGGGGTGTAAATGTTATTCATATGTGGTTGCATCTATTCATATATGTAAACAGAATGTATGTGAGGCATGTTAATGTATACTAATCTGTTTAAATTCAGTATTTTATAGTACTTTCTTCTGACTTTTATTTCTACTTAATAAATTTTAGCATAAATTTTAATTAACAATTTCCAATGATAAAACAATAAGACTTTAGTCTATGGTTGATCTTTGTTTTATGTTTTTATTATTTTTGAAACTGTTTCAATTTTTTATTTATTTAGATTTAATCAATCTTTTAGATATAAAATTGAAATAATGTTCCGAAATTATATATTACAGATCACATTTGTATTTATTGGCTATAGAATATTTCTTATCTCTCATCTATTTTGATATGGCTTCTGAGTCGTATTAACAGGGTCAGCTTCTACCTCAGTAGCGTATCTTTTAATTATCGAGGACAAGAAAATGTATGAAAATCGAAAGTTAGGATTAGCGTACTTATCACCCTATATTATCGGGTTGATATTGTTTACGGCTTTTCCGTTTGTATCGTCATTCTTGATGAGCTTTACTGATTATGATCTTATGACCACACCAAACTTTGTGGGTCTGGATAACTATCAGTACATGCTTTTTGAAGATGATACGTTTTGGAAATCAATGAGCGTGACATTTATGTACGTTTTCTTGACCATTCCAGTGAAGTTAGCCTTTGCGTTGTTTATCGCCTTCATTCTTAACTTTAAGTTGAAAGGCATCGGATTCTTCCGTACCGCGTATTATATACCATCGATTTTAGGCAGTAGTATCGCTATCGCAGTATTGTGGCGTGCTCTATTTGCAATTGATGGGGTATTAAATGGCATGCTTGACGTCATTGGTATCGATCCAATTAACTGGTTAGGTGAGCCTTCTTTCGCTCTTTTATCCATTACTTTATTACGAGCTTGGCAGTTCGGTTCCGCGATGGTTATCTTTTTAGCGGCGCTACAAAATGTTCCACAATCTCAATATGAAGCCGCGATGATTGATGGAGCCAGCAAATGGCAGATGTTTACAAAAGTGACAGTGCCACTTATTACCCCCGTCATTTTCTTTAACTTCATCATGCAAACCACTCAAGCTTTCCAGGAGTTTACCGCGCCATATGTTGTGACGGGTGGTGGTCCAATGAAATCGACTTATCTCATCTCACTTTATATCTATGAAACCGCATTCAAATTCTTTGACATGGGCTATGGCAGTGCGTTGGCATGGGCATTGTTCGTCATTGTTGCCATCTTCACCGGCATCACGTTCCGCTCATCTAAGTACTGGGTATTTTATTCTGGCGATAAGGGTGGGAAATAATCATGGATACAATAACGAAAGACAATAATGTTATGAATAACAGTACCAAAGCCGACAATGCTGAAAACAACCGCACATTACGACGTGAAAAAATCAACGCTTTCATTCGTTATGTTGTATTAGGTGTCGTCGGGTTAATGATGCTGTATCCACTGTTATGGATGTTTACTGCAGCCTTGAAACCGAACCATGAAATTTTTACTTCAATGAGTTTGATCCCAAAAGAATGGAGCTTAGAAGGCTTTATCAATGGTTGGAAAACCGGCACGGAATTTACCTTTGGTCACTACATTATTAATACCTTTTTATATGTTGTGCCAAAAGTGTTCTTTACCGTCGTATCTTCGACCATTGTTGCTTATGGCTTTGCTCGCTTTGATATTCCATGGAAAAAATTGTGGTTTGGTACTTTAATCGCGTCAATCTTATTACCGCAAACTGTACTGCTTATTCCTCAGTATCTGATGTTTCGCGAAATGGGCTTGCTAGACAGTTATTTACCTTTGTATTTGCCATTAGCATTTGCAACACAAGGTTTCTTTGTCTTTATGTTGGTTCAGTTCTTACGTGGTATACCAACGGATATGGAAGAAGCAGCAATGATCGATGGTTGTAATTCACTGCAAGTCCTTTGGCATGTTGTGGTTCCGGTTATTCGCCCTGCGATTATCTCGGTGGCTTTGTTCCAGTTCATGTGGTCGGTGAATGACTTCTTAGGTCCGCTGATTTACGTATCAAGTGTTGAGAAATTCCCTATTGCTCTTGCATTGAAAATGTCTATCGATGTCACCGAAGGTGCGCGTTGGAATGAGATCCTTGCAATGGCTTCTATCGCTATCATCCCGTCAATTGTTGTCTTCTTTATGTCACAAAAATACTTTGTGGAAGGCGTCTCAAACAGCGGTATTAAAGGTTAATTTTGGAGTGACAAATTATGGCTCAAGTTCAATTTAAAAAATTAGAAAAAGTATATTCGAATGGTTTTAAAGCCGTGCACGGTATTGATTTAACCATTCGTGATGGTGAGTTCCTCGTTATCGTCGGCCCATCAGGCTGTGCTAAATCCACCACACTCCGCATGTTAGCGGGTTTGGAAACCGTCAGCGGCGGCGAAATCCGCATTGGTGACCGAGTGGTGAATAATTTAGTACCTAAAGATCGTGGTATTGCGATGGTGTTCCAAAACTACGCACTGTATCCACATATGTCGGTTAAAGAAAACTTAGCCTTTGGCTTAAAACTGCAAAAACTGCCTAAAGAAGAAATTGAAACTCGCGTACAAGAAGCGGCTGCGATTCTAGAAATTGAAGATCTGTTAGATCGTCTGCCGCGCCAGCTTTCTGGTGGTCAAGCGCAACGTGTGGCAGTAGGGCGCGCGATTGTAAAAAAACCAGAAGTGTTCTTGTTTGATGAGCCTTTATCTAATTTGGATGCAAAATTACGAGCGTCAATGCGTGTGCGTATCTCGGATATTCATAAGCATTTGAAGAAAGAGAAACACCCAGCAACGGCCGTGTACGTTACGCATGATCAGACAGAAGCCATGACCATGGGCGATCGTATTTGCGTAATGAAACTCGGTGAAATTATGCAAGTAGATACGCCAGAAGAGCTTTATAACAACCCTGTAAATATGTTTGTCGCAGGCTTTATTGGCGCACCAGAAATGAACTTACACGAAGTAAAACTAGTGGAAGAACAAAACGATTTATTGGTTGAAATTGGTGGACAGCGTATTCGTTTACCAGAAGAAAAAGCTCGTAATATTAAGCAAAGAAGTTATTCAAAAACCGTACTCGGTATCCGCCCGGATAATATTACGGTTGCAACAGACCAAGATGATGAAAATAAAGTCATTTCTGGTGAAATCATCCGAATGGAAAACATGGGACATGAAGTGTTTGTCTATTTCCGAGTGGATAAAAATACCTTCACGGCCCGTGTACCGGTTGATGTCGTAAAAGGTCAAGTGGGTTTTGAAATTGATCAAACCGTTAAATTTGCTGTGGATGTTACCAAAGCACACATTTTTGATGCAATAACTGAACAAAACATCTCATTAGAACGTCAATAAATACAAGGATAGAGAACATGAAAAAGCAGTTAATTACTACCGTCACCGCTTTAGCATTGGCAACAATGTCTGCGGGAGCTTATGCAAAAACGGAATTACGTATGTCTTGGTGGGGCGGTAACGAACGCCATCAAGCAACTAACGATGCATTAGAGCGTTTTCAAAAAGCCAACCCAGATATTTCTGTAAAAGCAGAATACACCGGTTGGGATGGCGCATTGACTCGTATCACCACTCAAATTGCGGGTAATACTGAACCGGATGTGATGCAAACTAACTTAAACTGGATGCCGATCTTCTCTAAAACGGGTGAAGGCTTCTATGACATGAACAAAGTCAAAGCTGACTTACATGCGGATAACTTCTCCGATTCAGCGCTCAATACCGTGACTTTTGGCGGTAAATTAAATGGTGTTCCTGTCAGCATGACATCACGTGTTTTTTACTACAACAAAGAGACATGGTCCAAAGCTGGTATTGCTTACCCAACTAATTGGGATGAGTTAATGGCTGCAGGCAAAACGTTCAAAGAAAAATTGGGCGATGAATATTACCCAATTGTGATCGAAGCTCGTGACGTGTTTGCTATGAACCGTTCATACATGATCCAAACGACAGGCAAAGACATCATCACACAAGATGGTAAATTGAATTATAGCCAAGATGAAATGACGAAATTCTTCGAGCTTTATACTAAGCAAGTTGAAGATCATGTTTTCCCATCGACTAAAGAATATGCATCGTACGGTCGTTCAAATCTTTATGAAATGCGTCCATGGATTGAAGGAAAATTTGGTGGTGTTTACATGTGGGATACCGCAATCACTAAATATTCAGATAACTTGAAACCGCCAATGGGACTTGAACTTGCACCATACCCAATGGCACCGGGGGCGAAAGATGCTGGCTTGTTGTCTCGTCCATCAATGATGTTCTCAATTGGTCGTAACACTAAGCACCCTGAAGAAGCAGCGAAACTTATCAACTTCTTACTTAATGATCCTGTTGGTGTGAAAGCACTTGGCTTAACTCGTGGTATTCCACTGAGTGCTGCTGGTGTGAAAGAGCTGAAATCTGACGGCACGATCCAAGAATCAAGCCTATCATTTGCTGGTTATAATCAAGCTCGTTCTTTACCTCAAACGATTGTTTCTACCCCTTACACCGATAATGCCCAGCTAATGGATATTTTCAGTGAAGAGATGCAAGCACTGGATTATGGGAAATCAACCCCAGAGCAATCTGCGCAAGAATTCCTTCGTAAAGGTAAGCGTATTCTAGCTCGTTTGACTAAATAATATTAAGAACCTAGTAATATTAAGGGCTTAGTAATACTAGGATCTTAGTAAGCTCAAGCGCTAGTAACATTAATAATCTAGAAACAAGCTTCAACTAAGTGTATCGCAGCATAGTTTTATCGAAGCTTAGATCCTATAGAAGATTCGTTTCTAGCACACTGCCTTTCACCCTATCTTGTGTAATCGTCAAGGTAGGGTGCTTTTTTGTTTTTACCCATTTGAACGATTAAGCGCAGTAATTAAGTTTTACTAACTAATCATCGATATGAAGGAGAGTGGATGTGCCTTCACTGAACAAGAACTTTTTGCTAGATAAAAAGCGTCGATTAAATAAAAAGAAAATCACTTGGGTGGTCTCTCAAGAAGAAAGCGTGGGCGATTTCAAATCTATTCAACAAGCAATAGATGCGCTTTCTGGAGATGATCTAAAGGATTCTTGCTACCAAATTATGATCAAAAATGGGCTTTACCATGAGCGCATACATCTCACACATAACAACGTGCAATTGATTGGTGAAGATGCCGAAAAAACTATTATTAGCATGAGTTTGTGCAATCAAATGATAGTGCAAGATGGCAGCATTCCCGGCACTTATGGCTCTAACGTTGTCAATATTGATGCTAAATGTTGTGAAATAAAGAATCTAACTATACGTAATGATTTTGATTTCATCACCAATCAACAACGTGATGTGGATGATCCCGAACAATATAAACATACCCAATCGGTTGCCTTATTATTGGGCCATAATGCTGATCAAATTCATTGTGAAAATATACAACTTATTAGTTATCACGACACCTTGTATGCGAGTGCAGGCCGTAGCTATTTCGATAATTGTATGGTGAGTGGCAGCATTGATTTTATCTTTGGTGCTGGGCAAGCGCTATTTCATGAATGCGATATTGTGGCACGCAAGCACCTAAATCCAGCTAAGGATAAACGCTGGGGTTATTTGACTGCGCCAAGCACTGATATTAATCAACCACAGGGATTTATCTTTCATCATTGTCGACTTTTAAAAGAAGAAGGCGTACCAAAGCTTAGTTATGCGTTGGGGCGACCTTGGCATCCTACGACTGTATTTGACGATGGTCGATATGCTGACCCTAATGCGATAGGGCATTGTGCTTTTTTAGAGTGCCAAATCGATGATCATATTTATGGTTGGGATCGGATGAGTGGGAAAAGTCTAACAGGTGAAATGATGTGGTTTGAACCTGAATCGGCACGCTTTGAAGAATATCAAAACATGGCTCTCACTCATTCTAATTTATCTCTATCCTTTTTTAGCCCCTTGCCAAGACAAAAGGCAGATCAATTAATGCAACAAGCACAATTTTCATTACAACAATGGTTACCCACTCTCAGATGCTTTGGGTAATATTTTTCTACTTTTCAGGAGTTTTCTATGCAACGTCAATCTTTTCTCCCGTTATTAAATGATTATTATCAACACGTTCTGATTCATGCGCTAAATCCTAATACACCATTACTCGCCGATGGTTTGGATACGTTAACCGATAAACCTGTGTATTGGACGTATCCTGACGGCAGTACTGCGATCATGAGTAATTTTGCCAGCCAGCAAAACTTCCTGCGTGGTTTATGTGGCATGACACAAGTGACCGGAAATGAAAAATGGCAACAAACGGCAGAGCAAGTAACTCATTACTTTTTGGATAATTATTGCGATAGCGCGAGTGGGTTATTTCATTGGGGTGGGCATAGATTTATTAACCAACAAACTGGTGAAATTGAAGGTCCTGCCAGTAAAGAGCGAGTGCATGAATTAAAGCATCATTTTCCTTTTTATGATTTTCTTCACCAAGTCAATGCAAAAAAGACTGAAGATTTTTTACATGGTTTTTGGGCATCACATGTGTTGGATTGGCAAAAGCTGGATCTCAGCCGTCATGGACAATACGGACAGAAACCGATTAATAATGTATTTGCCCATTATCAACCAGAGCCTGTTGTGGATCCTAACAAATGGCCGGAATTGCCCGAGACGGTGGGACTGACGTTTGTAAATGCGGCCACTGATTTAATTTATGCGGCTTGCCATTATTCGCAATATACCGATGATCAACATGCCGCAACGTGGGCGAAACATTTGTATCAGCAGTTTGTACTTGCTCGAAATCCGAAAACAGGCATGCCGGTTTATCAGTTCTCTTCGCCGAAGCAACGAGAGCCAATCCCTGAAGATGATAAGTTGACTTATTCTTGGTTTGGCGATCGGGCGAAACGTCAATTTGGTCCTGAATTTGGCGAAGTGGCTAGAGAGGCGAATGCTTTGTTTCGTGATTGCTGGCCTGTGGTAGTGGATAATCCACTGGCGATTTTACTGTGTGCGAAAAAGCTGAATGACCCAGAACTGGCTACAGGTGCGATTGCAGGCATTAAAGCCTACTTTGCTCATGCTTGGGATACCTTTGATAATCAAATGATCCCAATGTGGAATAATGGTGATGACCTGACGGGTTATATCTTTAAGCGCGATGGTTATTATGGCGAAAAAGGCACAGAACTTAAGCGTCAAGCAGCTGACCCCGCTTATCTTTTACCATTGATTCGTGCTTGTATTATGAGTGATGATTTTGAGCTTCGTCAGTTAATGGCGACCATGTTTGCTCGCTTTGAATTGGGTCTGATCAATCCTGAAACTTTAGTACTGAGCGAGATCAATCCACTCACAGAAATCGCCTCGCCATACTTGGTTTTTGCATTACTGGATTTACATCAACTAACGCAGCAAGAATTGGTGTTAACCCTTGCAGATTGTATTGCTAATAACATTGTTCAAGCGCATTATCACCGTGGTTATTTTGTGGAATCAAGCCTGCATAGATTTGCTCGTATTGATGATCCAGCACCGTATGCTTTATTGGCATTAGAAGCTTCCTATAAAGGGTGTTATGACCAATTAGCCGTGCAAATTTCAACGGGTGGATACTTGCATGGAGAAAGAGATATGCATGGTGAAATCAAGACGGTTTACGACCGCGATGTTATTTATGATTCGTTAATTGAAGAGGCCTAATGCTAAGTACACTGTCAACCCGATGGCCATTTTGTCATATTAGAAAGCGCCATTGGGTTTTGCTTCGTAAAGAGGTATTGCCGTTCTCTTGGCCTATTTTTATCGAATTACTTGGCGTGGTGCTCATGGGGATAGTGAGCACGATTTTGGTGAGCCGTTTAGGACAATCTCAAACCGCCGCGATTGGTGTCAGTGACAGCATGACCTATATTATTTATTCGGTACTAGCCGCAATAGAATTAGGTGGTGCGGTATTGGTCGCCCAATCTTATGGGCGCAGAAACAAACCACAAGCGATTGAACAAGCAAGACAAACGTTAAGCTTGAATATGTTGATTTCGACTCTTTTTTTAGTGGCGATTCTGCTCTTCGGTCAATCGATTTTAGGGATGATTGCCGTTGGCGCCGATCAAGATGTTATCCAACTTGCGGAAATCTACCTTACATCCATAGCACTCAGTTATCCTGCTCTTGCCATTATGCTTGCTGGCAGTGGAGTGTTACGCGCAGTAGGAAATAGTCGTTTGCCAATGCGAGTGAACATCCTTATCAATATTCTTAATATCATTTTCAGTTATCCACTTATCTATGGCTTTGCTGGTTGGGATGGTTTAGGTTTATTAGGTGCGGGGTTAGGTGTCTCTTGTGCTCGCTGGGTGGGGGCGATCATTATCTTAGTATACTTGGCTAAAAACGATCGTTTACCGATCCCATTTAAAAGTTATTTTTCACCTTTTAGCCGCGCAATATTAAAAGATATTTTAGGCATCGGGATCCCATCAAGTATTGAATCGTTAATGTTTAACATTGGTAAATTAATCACTATGTTAATGGTGGCAGGAATGGGGACGGTTGCTATGGCCGGTAACGTCATCGCCTTCTCTATTATCTTACTGATTAATATTCCCGGTAATACTTTAGGTATGGCAGGAACGGTATTAGTGGCGAAACGGCTAGGGCAAAATAAACCTAAAATGGCCTATCAAGAGTTGAAATTAATCTTCTGGGCTGCCACGATTTTACTGATTATTTCCACATTACTATTACTCCCTTTTATTCATCCTGTGATTGCGTTTTACACGACCGATCCAGAAGTGAGCAGTGTGGTCGTGAAGCTGTTTTATTTGAACGCAATTATGATGCCTTTCTGGGCTGCTTCTTTTGTTTTACCTGCCGCATTTAAAGGCGCAAAAGATGTAAAATCGACCATGTGGACGGCCATTTTTAGTATGTGGGGCTGCCGTATTTGCTGCGGTTACGTGCTGGGTATTGTTTTGGGATTTGGCGTGTATGGCGTTTGGATCGGTATGTATGTTGACTGGCTCGTTCGAGGCGGCATTTACTATTCTCGCTTGATTAAAATGACATGGCTGAAGAAGTTCTACTCGACGCGGGTTGGTTAAGTTTTACCCCACTGAAACTAAATAGATTGATTTGGTTTCAGTGGGAGCAGTATTGTGTATTTAATCTTTATTCCGTTTAAATTGATCATCCAACCAATTGAAAGCGGACTCTTGCATGTCTTTAGTAAAGGTATGTCCTTTATCCGGCCAGATTTTAGTCGTGAGCTTGTCTCCTGCATAATTTGCATTCCATACTTGGTGCATTTTAGCAAAAGCCTCATTAACTGAATCAATTGGGAACAGACTATCTTTCCCGCCAGCGTAAACCAGTAAAGGTTTGGGCGCACTCAAGGCTGCTACATCAGGATAATCCATATATTTACCTTGTTCAGGGTGCAGCATGCTAAAGGCAGAGTATCCTTTTAGCTGATTATTTCCCTGAACCATTAAGCCTTTCATCGTACCCATCCAGCAATCAGCAATTCCTGCGGTAATGGCATCAGAAAGTGCAGTGACTTGCCAAGCTCGGAATGCCCCCATCGAAAACCCAACTGCGGCGACTTTTTCCTTGTCTACTTGAGGCTGGCTTGCTAAAAATTCAGACGCACGTACATCATCGAGTGCAATGATGCCGGCAAATGAAGTACCTAGATTGAATAGGTTAGCGGCTAATGCTTGTTGTGATTCCATTTTAAAGCCGGGGACAGAACGATCTCCCCAACCGAGTGCATCAATGGATAAAACGACATAGCCACGCTTGGCTAATTCATCACCAGGGAAGCGACCAGAAAAGAACTTTTCACTCCATGCTTGTGATGAGGTTAATCGTGCATCGTTATTCCATGTTTGAACAAATTTTTCCTTTCCAATATCAAATTTACTGCCGTGATCGTGTAAAAATAGAGCTGCGGGAAATGGGCCTTTTCCTTTTGGAATTAACATTAACGCCATCACACGGCTTTCTTGATCGATATTGAATACGACTTTTTGCGCTGTGTAACTGCCGCGATCTATTTCATCAATCACGACCGGATTAAAAGGAGTGTTATCAGCATAAGGTAGGCTGAATTCCCGTGCTTTCATTAACCCTTGAGCTTTCCATATCTTCGGATCTTTGGTGTCATCTTTCCAGCCGAAAGGAAACGTCATACGATCTTTGAGTTGCTTATAAAATAAAGGAAAACTGCGATCTGGAGAGTCAATGGCTTGAGTTTGATAACTTTTACCAGCAGGTGCGGTATTTTCGACTGGCTTTATGGTATTAGCATAACTGAGGGAAGCGTGCGAGAGCAGTGAGATAAAAAGTATATTTTTAATCGGGGTCATGGAGCATGTCCTTATATTTTGTCTGATATTTCAAGTTGAGAACATCCTTATCTCAAATGAAAAAGCCTCATTTACTCAACGATTATGTTTAAAGTAAATAAGGCTTAATTTTTTTAATAATGCAGCTGAAAATTAACCGCGTAATTTTTCTGGGATCTCAGCAATGTAAATCGCTGGAACACCTTCAAAATCACTGGTAAATAATACGCCAGTATCACCCGGTGTAAATGATGGGTGAGGGTGGGTAATTTGACGGTCACCAGCTAATACATCCCAAGAAGTGCTGTGTTTGGCAAGCTTGGCATAGCTTTTCTTTTTCGTGTTTAGAATGTATAGGAATGGGTCATTTTCAATATCGTACCCTTCGCTGTCTGCTACATCGACAGGGGCATCACTGCCATCGCCAACCATCAAAGAACCATCGTAGTTACTCATTAGGTGGGAGCATTGTGGCATGATCATCACTTCTTCATTTTCCAGTGTTTCTGGATTCGCTTTGTAGATAACACGTTCGGTTTGACCTTTAAAGTAAGACACATAGGCCATCGCGCTACCATCTGGGATCCAGAATTCGTGAGTACAAGATTCGCCTTTTGCATGCGTTTTAATGGTTCTTACATTGCTGCCATCTTCATTGACAAGCCACATGCGTGAATCGACTAAATCGTGTGGACCTTCGTGACAAAAACCGATGGTGTTATCATCAAATGGGCGGAAAATAGGGTGACCAAGCCATGCATCTTCTTGATGAACAACATCTAATGCACCGGTTTGAATATCGACTTTAATTAAGCGACACGTTGGATTGGTGTGATAGAACTCGGCGAATTTTTCCCAAGAAGTCAGTGGTTGGTAGCAGCTTTTTTTGATTTCAATGCCTACTAATTTAGTACAATCTGAGTTGGCAACCCAAGTACCGTAACCTTTCCATTCTTCATCAACCGTGTAAATAATGGTTTCCTCTAATGTGTTTAAATCAACTTTCATCAGATTTAATTCATTTTTCACATAGAAGAAGGATTGATCATCGGTTGAGATAAAACCACCAAAAGTGTTATCGCCTTTGCCTTCGGTTAGCTGTGTAGCTTGTTTCGTTTTGATATCAAGCAAATAGTAATTACGGTTTGCTTGACCAGATGAGGTATCAAAATCACCAGCAAACAATAATTTACTTCCATCAGTGGTAAAGCATTTTTGATAGAAATAGTTACGGTGACAAATCACGTCCGTTGGGGTTAAACGTGTCACCTTATTGTTAGTATCTGAGTCGATAAAGGTTTCGTACTCTAAATCGATAATGTTGCCTTTAGCCATGAGAAATGCTCCGAAATGGAGCAGCCAACGTAAGAATGTTGGCTGCTAATTGGTAAATTAACTATTATGTTGTTTCGCTATTTATTACTTAGTTATCTAATTATTTGTGGCAAGTGATGGGTTATCCGCCTTGGCACTTTTCTTTAATAAATAACCAATGATTAAGATGGATACTGCACATGCTAAGAACAATCCTCGTCCCCATAATGGGTTTGGAATTAAGACCATTGCTGTTAAACCGTAGCCCATGTAGTTCACAAGAGAGCCTAGCTTATGACGTTGCATGCGATCGATTTCATCTTGGCCTTCTTCTGCTACACACTCGGTATCCACATCTTCAAAGAATGCTTTGGTGTTTTCGATGTTCACATCATTTTCTTCTTTATAGAACAACGTTGTGGCACAGAAGAAACCAGCCGTGATGAATAAGTGAGCCGCAATGGTAATCATAGTACGGAAGTCAGATGTCTCACGACCCGTTAATGAATCGATACCGAACCAGCTTGCAACGAAGTTTGGTGTGAAAACAGTTACCACTAAGTAAGATACAAGCATACCAACAATAACCGTTACCCAAGGTGCCCATTTTGGCGTTTTACGGATAATGATACCTAGGAATAGTGGTACTAAGATTGGTGATTGTAGCAATGTCGCGACTTGCATCATTAGATCGAACAAGCTTAGGTGCTTCAATGAGTTGAAGAACTGAGCCATCAAAATAACTAAGATACCGTTAACAAGACAAGCAACTTGACCTGCACGAAGTAATTCTTTGTCTGTAGCTTTACCTTTGCGAACCACGGTTGCCCAGAAGCTACGAACAAAGATCCCAGAGTTACGGTTTAAAGCTGAATCCATAGAAGACATCGTTGCTGCAAACAAACCAGCCATTAATAGACCAACGGTACCAATTGGCATGACTTCGCGAGCGAATACAAGGTAAACGGCATCGGCAGCTTTCGCACCAAGGTTTGGATAAGCGGCAGCTGCATCTGGGTATAGGATTGCGGTTGCCCAAGGTGGGATGAACCAAACAATGGCACCGAAGAACATCATACCAAGCGCCATTAATGCCGCTTTGCTGGCATTTTTAGAATCTTTTGCGTTAAGGAAACGATAAGATTCTTGCATGTTGTTGATACTTTGAAGTTGCTTCACAAGGAAGAACAAGCATGAACCGACAAGTAACATAGGGTAGTTCATGTCAGGGCCAATAAAGAAACCGCCAGGAAATTCAGTTACGATTTCACTTGGTCCGCCAACCACAAAGATAGCGACAACCGCACATGCAATTGAGATCACCGCAACCACAAGTGTTTGTATAAAGTCAGAAGCCACAACGCCCCATGCACCACTGATTAGCGAGATAGCTAATACTGCTGCGCCTGTTACGTAAATAGTGGTAATGATGTCAGCATCAAATACCGCAGAAGCAAACACACCTAAACCGTTTAACCATACGCCAGCGTTAATCACGCTTAATGGAATGATTACCCAAGTAAAGAATTGTTCGTTCACAGAGCCGAAACGACGACCGACTGCTTCTGTTGGCGTATCCACACGCATTTGGCGGAAGCGACGTGCAAAATAGAAATAAGCGAACACATAAGCGAGCATATTGCCGAAGAATACAAAAAGAATTGCAAAACCATCAGTAAAGGCTTTACCAGCTGCACCAGTGAAAGTCCATGCAGAAAATTGAGTCATAAAGGCTGTTGCACCTACCATCCACCAGAGCATTTTACCGCCCCCTCGGAAATAGTCGCTGGTGCTGTTGCTGGCCATTTTTTTAAAGAGAACACTGATCATTACCATTAAGGCAAAGTAACCAGCTATTACTAGATAATCGTAGTTCATAAAATCCATCCTGAAACGTTGTTTTAATTTTTATGAATGATACGGGTAAAAGTGAGATCAAAATGTGCGCGAAATCAAAACAAGGGTTCAATAATTTGTAACTTCGTGTGTAACTGTGATCTATGCCACGTTATTCAGCTTTAATTGATTGGGTAGAATACATTGTTGAAATAGGTCGCTTGGGTAGGGAAGTTGTCGGCAGGTTTTTATGGACAAGCCATGCAAGAAATACGGTACGCTTAGAAGTGGTTCATCTATATCTCTATCTTTCAAACAAAAAATCGAGCCACTCAAAGGCTCGATTTTTTGTTTTATTACTGCTGTAGGCAAGCTTGTGACTAATATTAATTAAGCAATAACTTGGGCAACACCAGCAACTAATACCGCTAACTCATCCCACTTTTCATTATCAATCAAATCATTTGGGATCATCCAAGTGCCACCGCAAGCAAACACGGCTGGAATCGCAAGGTAGTCATTCACATTTTTTGGGTTAACGCCGCCAGTTGGCATAAAGTTGACAGGGTAAACCGCCGTTAATGCTTTCAGCATGTTCACGCCGCCAGAAGGCTCAGCAGGGAAAAACTTCAATGTATCTAGACCCAATTCCATCGCTTGCTCAACGAGACTTGGGTTGTTCACACCAGGGATGATTGGCACACCACGTTGTTGGCAGTATTTTACTGTGGTTGGGTTCAAACCCGGGCTTACTACGAAATCCACACCTGCTTCAATGGATTCATCCACTTGCTTTGCGGTTAATACAGTACCTGAACCAATTAACATATCTGGGTAGGCTTCACGCATGTTGCGAATGGCTTGTGCTGCAGCTGGTGTACGGAAGGTAACTTCAGCGCAAGGTAGGCCGTTTTCAACTAATACTTGAGCCAGTTTTGCTGCTTTATTTGCATCATGAATAGCAATAACCGGTACCACTTTGATTTCACTTAGACGTTGATTTAACGTTTTCATTTTGAGTCCTTGAGAATGATTTCAATAAAATACAATTTAATTAAGTGCAGGCATTTTGTCGCTTGGGATAATAGCGCCCGGAAAACAAATCACGGTTCCTGCTAATGTGTGTCCCATTTTTGCGGATTCTTCTAATGTACCGCCAAGTAGGCGTTTAGCCAGATAGCCCGCACTGAACGAATCGCCCGCGGCTGTTGTATCGACAATACCAGATACAGGTTTCGGCGCGACTTCAATACGCGCCTCTTTGGTGATAACAAAGCATGCTTCAGCGCCACGTTTGATCACAATTTCACTTACCCCTAATGCTTGAGTACGATCTATCGCTTGTTGTTCAGCAGTATCACCGTATAGCATTTCTTCATCATCGTAAGTTAAGAAAGCAATATCGGTTAATTGCAACATGGTTTTATACGCTTGTTGGGCTTGCTCTTTACTTTCCCATAATGCTGGGCGGTAGTTATTATCAAATGCGATTTTACAGCCTTGCTCTTTACAGGCAGTTAAAACCATAAATAGTTTATCCAGAGCTTCCGATGGCAGAATCGCAAGGCTCACACCGCTTAAATAAATCAGTTGGTTTTGGCTTAATGAGTCAATGACGGCGTTGGTGTCTTTTTCGAGTAACCAGTAGCGTGCTGCGGCATCGTTGCGCCAATATTGGAAAGTACGCTCACCATCGGGTGTGGTTGAAATCGAATATAATCCGGGTAATTTTTTATCTGAGATATGAACCAAGTCGGTATTAATGGACTCATTTTTCCACGCTTCTAACATGGCGGCGCTGAACGAGTCTTTACCTAAACCTGTGACATAAGATGTGGTGAGCTGATGCTGGTGAGTAAGACGAGATAGATAAAGCGCAGTATTTAATGTATCACCACCAAAGCTTTGCTTGTAAGTCGCATCGCCTGTTTTTTGTAGTTCAACCATACATTCGCCAATGATGGCAATACGATTTGCTTGCATGGAAATTCTCCTTGATCAGTATGTAATTATTATCATCAATTACATACTTTAGGTCAATTAAATTGAAATTATGTTTCATAACTGTATGGGCTAGATCACTTTTTTGGCCAAAAAACAAAATAACGTGATCAATGCTGTAGTTTTATTTCTTTAATGGCCAGTATTTGAAAAAGATGTGCTCAGCCTGAAAGTTGACCTCATCTTTTTCTTTTTGGCTGCTATTCTTGTGCAAAATCTTAGCGATGGTGAGAGCGAATTCAAAGCTGACACCTAAACCGCGACCACTGATGAATTGATCATCAACCACCACATCTTGTTCTTGGTATTGTCCATCGGGAAATTTATCACGCAGATCGAGACTTGCGGTATATTTGTGATCACCAAGCAGTTGATGCGCCGCGAGCACTTTGGCACCAGCAGAACAGAGTGCACAGATGTATTTACCGGACTCGATATGGCGTTTAACAAACTCAATCACTTTAGGATTCGCGGTTAAGTTATCGGTGCCACTTGGACCGCCAGGGAGTAATACGGCGTCGTAAGTGTCATCCCATTTTTCTTCCAGCATCATGTCCGCTTGTACTGGAACATTGAAATAAGACAGTAACTGCGGGCTGTCTGCACAGGAAATAACATCTACATGGATAAGAGCCCGACGTAGTATATCAATACAAATCATGGCTTCTGCAATTTCGAAACCGTTATCTAAAAGCACTGCAATGCGTGGGGAATGACTCACGTTTCTATTCCTTCTTAAACAAAAAAGCCGACCACGAAGGTCGGCAAAAATAATAGGCTTAATTAAAGGGGGGATTAAGCTAAAACTTCGCGTACGAATGCTTTGATTTCATCATTTTGACAGTTGTCGAAGAAACATTTTTGGAAACGCTCGCCAGTTACGGCTGTTTTCACAAGTTCAGGGTCGATAGCACGTAGTGTATCAAGGTAGTTTTCTTTGTTTACTGCTGCTTTTACTTGACCAAGAATTCCCGCATTTTGAACTTGTGGCGCTTTACGCTCAACAGGATAGCCTTCACCGCGTGGGCCTGAGAATGCTTTTTCGAAGATATAACGAGCATTCAATTCTGCCGCCCAACCAAAGCCTTTCGCAAAAGCAAGTGCAAGCGCATTACCGTTGTTGATTTGATTGAAAAGGAAAGCATCGGATGGGTCTAGGCAGTAACCACAAGATACACCTGGGTGTAGGTTAAGTGACATCATTGCGCCTTGGCCAGTACCGCAACCTGCTACTACGAAATCAACGGCTTGAGAGTTAAGAAGCAAGCTCGCTTGGATACCAAGGTGAATGTAAGTTAGGTGATGATCGTTTTCATCGCTCATGCCTACGTTTGCAACAGAGTGACCTAGTGGCTCAACAACACTTGTTAGCTCATTTAAGATAGTTGCGTTTTTGCCAGCTTGGCTGTTTTCCATCATTAGTGCGATTTTCATTGTATTCTCCAGTAGGGCGAGCCTACATAAATTAAAATTTCTTAGAATGACCACTGTGGCGATAAGAGTGCTCACAGTGGTCGATTTTATATTCTGATTTTTAGCTTACAAAATCTTTACGCATTGGGGTAAAGGTATCGAGTAATACGCCCGCTTTTAAGCAAGTACAACCGTGCATTACATTGGGTTCTTTGTAGAGCGCGTCGCCTGCTTTTACAATCTTGGTTTCATCACCAATAGTGAATTCAAATTCACCTGATAGCACGTAAGTTAACTGCTCGTGCGGATGATTGTGCAGTGGGCCAATGGCTCCGTCTTCGAAGTAAACTTCAACCGACATAATATTGTCACTATAAGCCATGATTTTGCGTGAAACGCCATCACCTAGGTCTTCTAATTTAATATCTTTGTTATAAACAAACATGCTCAGTTGTCCTTTGTTTATAGAATGAAATAGTGGTATTAACGAGCTAACCAACCACCATCAACGGCAACAGTGTAGCCATTAATGTAGCTTGCTGCATCAGAAGCTAGGAACACACAAGGGCCGGCAACATCAGCAGGTGTACCCCAACGATCAGCTGGAATACGTTCAAGAATGGCTTTGCTGCGTTCTTCATCAGCGAGTAGAGCCGCTGTGTTGTTAGTAGCCATATAGCCTGGTGCAATAGCGTTTACGTTAATGCCATGTTTTGCCCATTCGTTTGCCATGGCGCGAGTAATACCCATAACCGCACTTTTTGATGCAGTGTAAGAAGGTACGCGAACCCCGCCTTGGAAAGAAAGCATAGAAGCGATGTTGATGATTTTGCCGCCATTACCTTGAGAGATAAATTGCTTAGCAACCGCTTGAGACATGAAGAATACTGTTTTTGAGTTAATGTTCATTACGTCATCCCAGTTTTGCTCTGAGAATTCAATGGCATCTTCACGGCGAATGATACCGGCGTTATTCACCAGAATATCAACTTTGCCAAACTCAGTAATAGCGGCATCAATAATGGCTGGGATTTCGTCTTGTTTTAGTAAGTTAGCGCGAACGTCTAAGAATTTGTGTCCCGCTGCCTTCATTTTTTCAATTGTTTCTTCTGGGGCCGTGTAGTTAACACCGACAATGCTACAGCCAGCTTCGGCTAAACCTAAAGCCATACCTTGCCCAAGGCCAGTGTCACAACCAGTAACGATAGCCACTTTACCTTGTAGATCAAAAGAGTTCAGAATCATAACGTGTCCTTAAATTCAGCTTTTCAGCCAGTAGGTTTATTGATATTGAGGTAAATCCTCAGCAAGTGAAATAACAATAGCAATAGTGAAACGCCATTTCAATTAAAAATAAAAAGCTGTTTCATAAAAAGTGACCTAAATCGTGTTTTATATATTAAAGTGATTTGTGTTTCATTTTTTTGAACCATGCATTTCAAAAAAATCGATAAAGGATATAGAATGATAAAACGATAACAATGATGACTGGCTTTTTAAGGTCTAATCAAATTCAAGGTCAACTCTAATGGAAAAAGCAAAACAACCCGATGCAGTGTCATCAGTCATGAAAGTGTTTGGTATTCTTCAAGCACTTGGTGAGCAAAAAAATATCGGTATTACCGAACTATCCCAGCGCTTACTGATGTCAAAAAGCACCACTTATCGTTTTCTGCAAACGATGAAAATGTTGGGCTATGTTGATCAAGAAGGTGAAGCCGATAAATATTCGCTTACTTTGAAGTTATTTGAGGTAGGAGCAAAGTCGTTAGAATATGTTGACCTAATTTCTTTAGCCGATAAAGAGATGAGTCATATTTCTGAGCAAACCAATGAAGCGCTGCACTTAGGGGCGCTAGATGTTGACCAAATCATTTATACCCACAAAATCGATTCTGGCTATAACCTACGCATGCAATCGCGTATTGGTCGCCGTAATCCACTTTATAGTACCGCTATCGGTAAAGTGTTACTGGCTGAGCGCAGCGAGTCTTTTGTGCGCGAAACCTTAAAAAATGTGAAATTTGTTAAGCATACTCAAAAAACTCATGACAATGTGGATCAGCTTCTTGCAGAGTTAAAGCGTGTGAAAGCACAAGGTTATGCGGAAGATAACGAAGAGCAAGAGCCAGGTTTACGTTGCATTGGCGCACCTGTGTATGATCGTTTTGGTCATGTTATTGCTGGGCTGTCGATTTCATTTCCAACCATTCGCTTTGATGAGAGCAGAATGCCTTATTATGTTGGTTTACTGCAACATGCATGTAAGCGAGTTTCTGAACAACTTGGCTATCATGATTACCCAATGGCAGAAGCTTCATAAGATTCTTTTCTCTTAGATGATGAAGATAATTTGAAAATAAAAAAGCAGCATATTTGCTGCTTTTTTTGTGCCGATTTTTTGTTTGGAGTTCGATTACATGATGCAATGCATAAAATTAAAACCATGTTTTGATATTATCGTTACACTTCAAGCCATCGGTGTTACATTTGATTCATTGAGTTGGATTGGTAGTAAAGCACTTATTCTAATCTGAGATAAATTGAAATGGGAAGTCGGACATCATGAGTCATGCATTATTACCCAACATCTACAACTTTATGGCTCGAATTGATCCATTTGATAAGTTGCCAGAAGCGGTGGTTCAAGAAGTTGTGCGTAAAGTTAAAATCACCTATTTGGCAAAAGGGGAGGAAATCCATTTTAGTTCGGGTTGTGATGAGCGTTTTCTTTATGTGATCCGCACTGGTGCGATTGAGCAAAGAATGCAAGATGGGTCTCTGCGAGCTCGTCTTGGTGAAGAAGATCAATTTGGTTTTACCTTTTTAGAACCTTTAGCCGACAGTGAAGATGGCTATCGTGCGGTTGCTTTAACTGACTCTCTTTTGTATTTGATCCCACATTCAATTTTGCAGCATCTTCTAGAACATAACCCAGAATATTCGGAATTTTTTGACTCTCGTGCACGGGCACGTCTTAACTCTGCGCTTTATCATGTTATGCCCAATGGCAAGGGGCCGTATTATAGAAAAGTGTCTGAAATTGCCAGTGAAAATATTGCTATTGTTGATAAAAACGTCAGCATAAAAGAGGTCGCTAAATTGATGCAAGATGAGATGCGATCATCTTGCGCGGTGATTAAAGATGGAGAAAATATTGTAGGGGTTATCACCGACAGGGATATGACAACCCGAGTGGTCGCTCAAGGCGTGAACACGGATTTACCGATTAGTGAGGTGATGACCACGAATCCACAGTTGATTCATGGTGATGCCACGGTGCTTGAAGCCATTTCATTGATGATGCAATTTAATATTCGCTGTCTGCCGGTGGTGTACGGTAAAAACGTGGTCGGGTTAATCACGACTACACATTTAGTGCATAACCACCAAACTCAAGCCTTGTTCTTAATTGAAAAAATTAAATATTCGAACTCGGTTCAAGCACTACAAACGCTAAAAGAAGAGCGTAAAACTATTTTTAATTCGCTGGTGGAAAGTCGTGTGGGATCAAATATAGTCGCATCAGTGATGTCGATGATCATGGATGCGTTCAATCGTCGTATTATCCAGTTAGCTGAATCCCAACTAGGCCCTGCTCCTTGTGATTATGCTTGGATAGTGGCGGGATCACATGCTCGTAATGAAGTGCATTTATTGTCGGATCAAGACAGCGCTTTAGTGATTGATGATTGTGCAACCACTGCCGATATGGCCTATTTCACCCACCTAGCCATGATCGTTTGTAATGGACTAGATGTGTGTGGATATCCGTTGTGTGATGGTAAATACATGGCAGCAACGCCCAAATGGTGTCAACGACTTTCACGTTGGAAAGAATATTACCGTAAATGGGTCGCCGCGCCAGAGTATAATAAGCTGTTAAATATCAGCGTGTTTTTAGAAGTTCGTTCTTTGTATGGCAATAAAGATTTAGTCGATGATCTGCAGCAGCATTTACATGATTGTATTGAGAACAGTAGCCGTTTTATTCCTTCACTGGTGAGAGATGCGGTCGAAACACAACCGCCATTAGGGATCTTTAATAATCTTGTACTTGAGAAAAGCGGTGACAATAGCCGTACTCTTAATATTAAAAAGTATGCGCTTAACTTAATTATTGATTTAGCCCGAATCTATAGTTTATCGGCCAAAGGAACTTTAACTGGAACCGAAGAGCGTTTCCAATACGCTTATGATCAAGGTGTAATGCAAGAAGACAGTTATAAAAATATTATCGGGGCCTATCGCTTTATCACTCAAGTCCGCTTTACTCATCAATGTGAAGCGTTAAAGCTGGGTAAAACGCCAGATAATCATATTGATCCAGAAACTTTTAGTAGCTTTGAGCGTAAACATTTAAAAGATGCCTTTAAGATTATTAATGAATTACAAGACGGCGCGAAGCTGCGCTTTAGTAAAGGCTAGGTTATGTATCAACGCTTAAAACAATTTTTTCACCCAATCACCAAGCTTGAGAAAAGCCGTAAAGCGTTAGTGATCCCTGAAGGTTGCTCTCAAGAGCTGCGCCGTTTATTACTCACGCCCTTGCCAAAACCAGATAAATGTTTAAATGATCTTGATTTTTTGGTGATGGATTTTGAAACCACAGGGTTAGATTGTTTTGAAGACAGTTTATTAAGTATTGGCAGTATTCGTATCGAAAAAAATCAAATCGATATGGATACCGCTGCGCACTGTTATGTGGATGATAACCAAACAATTAAAGCCGCGAGCGCGGTGGTCAATCATATTACGCCACAGATGTTGCTTGAAGGTGAGCAGCTAGATGAAGCGATGAATCGTTTATTTGCGAAAATGACCGGTAAAGTAGTGATGGCCCATGGCGCAGTGATTGAGCGCAGTTTCATGTTGTCCTATGTTGCCAAACGTTATGGCTTGCTTGAGTTGCCGATTATCTGGTTAGACACACTAAAAATTGAAAAGCATTTGGCTTATCACAATAAAGGCGAGAGTCTAGAATTGCAGTTAAATGATGTTCGTCAACGCTATGCGCTACCGACGTATTCTGCCCATAATGCATTGGTGGATGCGATAGCAACGGCTGAGTTGTACATGGCGCAAAAGATTAAAATTTTCGGTGCTCAAGCCAAAACCACTACGGTGGGGGAGCTATATTGCCGAGCTACTTGTTGATTCGCGGGTTCGATTCCCGCCGCACGCTCCAAATCTTCTCGCAACACACTTCTAATTTAGCCTATTAAAAAACAACACTCTTCATTGAGTGATTTTTTATGCCCAGTATCTTACTGATGGTGTTATAAAAAACGATCAATAGAAATTTGCTAGCACTTTAATTTAAATTGAGTGTAAACGATAAAGCTCTGACGGAGGGAAGCCGAATTTATTTTTAAAGGCTTTGCTGAAATGAAAAGCATCATAGAAATTAAGCTTAGCAGCTGCTTCTTGTACTGTGTATTTCTTATGCTTTATTAATGATTTTGAAGCAATCAGTCTAGTGTTTAAGTAATACTCTTTAGGCGTCTGATTTGTGTATTGTAAAAACATTTTCCTTAAGTGCTGTTCCGTACATTCTGCTAATTGTGCCATTTCTTTTACTGTCCACTTTTTTGTCATGTTCAAGTGTATCTGTGTGATAACCTCTTGCACCGTATTTAGCTTGTGATCTTGCTCTCTTACTTTGGTCAAGGTAAGCCAGTGATAAATCGTCTTAGTTAAGCTTGCGGCAGCTAAATGTTTGTATGTGGACTCCTGCTGCTTGAATAATTCAACAACTTGATTCATTTCTTTATGGAAGTATTCGTTATTAGTCAGTGATATTAGGTGGTTATAAACGAGGTTAATTGCTCCGTTTGGAATGAACTCCATTAAGAAAAGCTCCCAAATCAAACCCTTGCAGCGATATTTCTTTATAGAAGTTGGATGTAGAAATATAACGGTACTTCCTTCTAATTGCAGGGTTTCGCCAGAGCTTAGTTCAATTTCTCCGTGCCCCTGTTTTGTATAAAGCGCGATCACACTGCCTTCGATTAAAGGACGTAAACGATCTTTTGGCCACTCCACTTGATAATGTTTATCCGCAAATGTATTCCATAATGCTAATAACGTAATGCCGCTTGAAGTCACATTTTTATCAATTACTATCGGGATGTTGTAAGTTGTTTCGTTTTTTACATGCAATTGATGATTCATTCCATTCACTAATGAGGTCGACTGAACAAGAATTGATGATAGCAGCAATCAAAACCGAACCTTACTAAATATATAAAAAATTGATTCTGCTTCAACATACAAGGTAGCGATGTCGTTAATGTTATCTCATATGAATCCAATAACAGAAAATGGAGTTCAATATGTTCACCTTATTATCTTTTGTCTTTTTTACCGCACTGGTTGCCGTAATATCTTATATAAAAACAAGAAAAGACAACTTAAATACAGAAAGTGGATATTTTCTTGCAGGAAGAAGTTTGTCATGGTTTGTGATAGCAGGATCTTTATTCCTCACAAATATATCCGCAGAACAGTTAACCGGTTTGAATGCTAATGCTTTTGCGAATGGCGCCAATGTGATGGCATGGGAGACAACATCAGCATTGACTTTGATAGTGCTGGCATTTGTCTTTCTACCTCGATACTTAAAATCAGGCATTGCCACCGTTCCTCAGTTTTTAGAGTTACGTTATGGTAAGCGAATGCGTGTTGTTTCATCCGCTATTTTTATCTATGCCATTGTGATCGGCTTTCTGCCATTTGTACTCTATGCCGGAGCAATTACGCTCGGTAAATTGTTCAATATCAGTGAGTTGTTTGGTACGACAGATTATGTCACTACTTGGATTATGGTCATCGCTATTGGTGTTATTGGTGGTATTTACGCGGTGTTTGGCGGCCTCAAAGCGGTTGCGGTTTCAGATACTATTAATGGTGTTGGATTATTAATTGCGGGTATGTTAGTTCCTGCGATTGGATTATATCAACTAGGCTCTGGCAGTATGGGTGATGGATTCTCCATTTTGTTAACTGAAGCCCCAGAGAGAATGCAAGCGGCGGGTTTAACCGCGGATGCTAACATCCCTTGGCATGGCCTTATTTCAGGCGTTATGATCATCAATTTATTCTTCTGGTGTACTAACCAAGCGATCGTACAGCGTGCTTTTGCGGCTAAAAATTTGGCAGAAGGGCAAAAAGGCGTATTGGCTGCAGGCGCACTAAAAATTATTGGTATTTTGATGTTGGTTTTACCGGGCATTATTGCGTGGCACATGTTCCAACGAGGTATGATTGATATTCCATTTAAGATGATTGATGGCGTCCCATCTAATCTCTTAAACCGTGATATGTCTTACCCTATTTTGGTTCGTGAAGTATTGCCAACATGGTTAACAGGATTTTTTGGCGCGGCATTATTTGGGGCAGTATTAAGCTCATTTAATAGTGGTGTGAATAGCCTTTCAACCATTATCAGTTTGGACATTTATAAACAGCTGATTAAACCGAATGCTAGTGATATTGAAACGGTTCGTATTGGTCGCCTATTTGGTATCGCGACTATTATTATTTGCATCATTATTGCACCATTTATTGCGACTTCAGACAGCTTGTACACTCTAATGCGTACCATTATGGCCGTGATTAACGTGCCGATTTTTGCTGTATTACTGATGGGGATATTATCCAAGCGAGCACCCGCAATGGCCGGTTACATCGGTTTAGTGTTTGGTATGGTGTTCTTCTATGTGACTCATTTTGTATTAGGTGATGATTTAGGTTTCGTGAAACTACATTGGTTGAACCTAGTAGGATTAAATCTCGTGCTTATGCTCACCATTATGGCCATTGTTCGTTATATCAAACCAATGGATAAACCGTATGTGCAGGTTAATGCAGAAGTTGTTGATATCACGACTTGGAAGCATGGGAAATTAGCTGGCTGGTTATTGGTTCTGGCATTTGTACTGCTCTATACCGTGTTCTCACCACTGGGCTTAACATCACAGACTGGCTCTATGTTTAAAGTGATCGCGGCTACTGCAGTGGGTTTGGGTATCATGTATGTAATTTACAAATTATATAAGAAGATGACCTCTCCAGTGAAAATTGAGCCGCAATTCAATACACAAGAAAATTAATCCAGTCACCTATTAAGTATATAAAATACCTAAGCATGGTTTTTAATGTGAAATGTATTGGTCTTAATAGGTGAATTTCTGACACTCGTCTGTATTACTTACTCTGGGATTATAATGAAAAGACCTAACATTATTTTAATCATGACGGATACTCAAGCAACTAATATGGTTGGTTGTTATAGCGGTAAAGATTTGAATACTAATAATATCGATCAATTAGCGAGTGACGGCATTCGTTTTAATTCAGCGTATACTTGCTCACCAGTGTGTACGCCAGCTCGAGCAGGATTGTTCACGGGTATTTATTCCAATCAATCGGGTCCTTGGACCAATAATATTGCCCCAGGGAAAAACATTTCTACTATGGGTCGTTATTTTAAAGATGCAGACTATGACACTTGTTATATCGGAAAGTGGCATCTTGATGGGCATGATTATTATGGCACTGGTATTTGTCCTCCCGAATGGCACGAAGACTATTGGTATGATGGCGCAAATTATTTAGAAGAGCTAGATGATAAGCAGATTGCATTATGGCGAAATGGCTTAAATACCATTGAAGATTTAGAAACAAATCAAATTGATGAGACCTTTACATGGGCACATCGCATTAGTAACCGAGCGATGAATTATTTAGACACTAAATCGCCTCAGGATGATCAGCCGTTCTTGATGGTATTATCGTATGATGAACCTCATCATCCTTTTACTTGTCCTCCGCAATATTTAAAAAAATATCAAGATTATTATTACGATTTAGGACCAAAGGCGTTTGATGATTTATCCAGTAAGCCACAACATCACAAGCTATGGTCGCAAGCCATGCCAGCTCCAGTGGGTGAGGATGGGCTTTATCATCATCCGTTGTATTTTGCTTGTAATGATTTTGTGGATGATGAAATTGGCCGAGTCATTAATCATCTCGATCAAAGTGAGATTGATAACACTTGGATTATGTATACCTCTGATCATGGTGAAATGATGGGAGCGCATAAACTGATTAGTAAAGGGGCAGCAATGTATGATGACATTACTAATATTCCTTTAATTATTCGTCCGCCAAAAGTAGCACCAACAACAAATAGTGCTTGTGTCGCGGGTTCTCAAATACAAGCTCCGGTAAGTCACATTGATATTTTGCCAACCTTAATGCGTTTAGCGAATATTACACAACCAGCCATGCTACCTGGTGGCGATTTATTGAGCGTTGTTGAGCAAAATACTGACCGTAGTGTCATGGTTGAGTTTAATCGTTATGAAGTGGAGCACGATAGTTTTGGTGGTTTTATACCAGTACGTTGTTGGATCAGCCCTCGCTTTAAATTGGTATTAAATTTATTTACCAGCGATGAGCTGTACGATCGAGTCAATGATAAAGATGAATTGAATAACTTGATTGATGATCCAGATCATATGGTTATTCGAAATCAGATGCATGATGAGTTATTAGATTATATGGATACCATTCGTGATCCATTCCGTACCTACCAATGGTCAATGCGCACGTGGCGTACGGATTCACAACCACGTTGGATGGGATCGTTTAGACCAAGACCAGAGGATGGATATTCTCCTGTAGTTAGAGATTACGATACCGGAATGCCAACTCAGGGCGTTAAAGTAGAAGACAAAAAATTAAAGTTTTAGATCTCTAATATTGTGGTCAGGATAAATAAGGTAAAAGAATGAAAAGATGGCCGCCCTTGAAGTCTAACTGGATTGAGTTCTGCCATGGCGAGTAATTGTCATGTGATGGCTAAGCCTAGCAGTTCAATATGCAACTTGGATTGCAGTTACTGTTTTTATTTAGAAAAAGAGAAACTGTATCCAGACCAAAATCAAAATTGGCGAATGAATGACGAAACCTTAGCGCGTTACATTCAGAAGCATATTGATGCACAGGCAGGTTTAGAGGTGCAATTTGCTTGGCAGGGTGGTGAGCCAACATTAATGGGTGTTGGTTTTTTCCGGCAAGTGGTTGCTCTTTGTTCTCAATATGGCAGTAGCAAGCGTATCAGCCATACTTTTCAAACCAACGGTATTTTATTGAATGATGAATGGTGTGAGTTCTTTAAGCAGCATGATTTTTTAGTGGGTGTGTCTATTGATGGGCCGCAAGATTTACATGATGCTTATCGTGTAACTCGCTCAAAAAAATCGACTCATGTCAAAGTGATGGAAGGGATCCAATACCTTAAAAAACATCATATAGAGTTCAATACCTTAACGGTTGTACATGATATTAATGCTCAGCATCCTGAGCGGGTTTATCAGTTTTTAAAACAAATTGGGTCCACTTATCTTCAATTTATTCCGTTAGTTGAAAGAGAGGCACAAACTTTCATACAAGACTCTCAAGCCTTAACCTTGGTTCATCCTGGCGAGTCACAAGCTAAACTATTGCCTTGGTCGGTTGCCTCATGGCGTTATGGTGAATTTTTGAATGGCGTTTTTGATTGTTGGGTGAAACAAGATGTTGGTCGGATATTCGTCAATATGTTTGATTCAACTTTAGCGACATGGTGCGGTTATCCTTCGGGATCTTGTGTTACGTCGGAAACTTGCGGGCATGCGTTTGCTTTAGAGTCGAATGGCGATTTATATCAGTGTGATCATTTTGTGTATCCTGAATATTTGTTGGGCAATATTAATGAAGTCAGCATTAAAGAAATGAACAATAGCCAAGAGGCTAAGCAGTTTGGTGAAGATAAGATGAAAACATTGGATGCCGATTGCCTACAATGTGATTATAAATTTGCTTGTCATGGTGGTTGTCCAAAGCATCGATTTAGTGTGTCTCAAAGTGGTTATATCAATCACAATTATTTTTGTGAGGGGTATAAATCCTTTTTTAAACACACTGCGCCTCATATGAAATTAATGTCGAAGTTAATAGAGAACCAGCAGTCACCTGCGAATATTATGCAGGTCATTAAACATAACCCTAAGCAGCTTTATTCCATGTTTGAAATTTCTAAGAATAGCCCTTGCCCCTGCGGTAGTGGCGAAAAATTCAAGCGTTGCTGTTTGCAATAACGTTAAGTGCGAAAAGCAATAATCTACATTTATCATTTAGAGGATAGCAATCATGTGGCGCAAAACAGGTAAGGCCCCTGATTACCGATTTACACTTGCCAATGAGCGTACATTTTTGGCATGGATCCGTACCGCGCTAGCTTTTTTGGCCGCAGCTGTTGGGGTAGATCAATTAGCACCGAATATTGCACCAGAAGTGTATCGAGAAAGTCTTGCACTGATACTCAGCCTGTTTTCTGCCAGCCTAGCTTACTATGCTTATCGTCGTTGGTCTCATAATGAAAAAGCAATGAGGAATAATTCTGAATTAGCGTATACGCGAACGTTAACGGTTATAAGCCTCGTAATGATCTTCGTTGTCGCTTTTGTCGCTTATTTAATTTTGTTTTTATAATCATAATGATAAATAAAAAGCGTGCAGTGGATGGTGGGTTACAATCGGAAAGAACCTCATTATCGTGGTCCAGAACGATCTTTGTTTTATTGTTGGATGCCTTATTGGTGGTTAGGGTTGGTTACGCCAACCAAAATAGCCTGGTTTTTTATGCGGGAATGACGTTGGTTGCGTTGACGTTACTTTTCTACTTTGTGACAGTTTATAGGGCTCCTCAATTATTATTGGAGGGTGAGCTTACTACCAGTAATGCCATTTGGATGAAACGAATTATCAGTTTTCTATTAGGCGTTGCGGCATTATTAATTGCTTTATCTTGTGGCATGAATTTATACCACCAACTTTATTGAATGATTAGGTTTAATTATTATGTGATAAGCAGAGTGATATCAAATAAAGGGAAGTTAGAGATAAATAATGAACTACTGCCTAATATTGTTTCTTTTTTACAAATGATTTCGCCGTTTTCTTAATTACCTAAAATTGCGTTAAATGACATTGCTAAAACGATTGATATCTTATTAGGCCCAGAAGAGTAGCTATAAATTGCATCTGGAAGATGATCATTGAAACGTCCTGATCATACTTCAAACCAACCTCCTCCTAAATAAGCTTTGCAGCCACTTTTTGGTGATCCATAAGAAAAGCAGTGGCATTAAAATAACTTTAAGAGTGAAGTTGACCATGCTTTGTAACATGGTATCCACGAGTTGCTTGGTGGCATCTTCGACTTGGAACCAGAATTTTTTAGAGACAATATTTGAGGCGGCAGATTTAGCGTTGCTTAGGGTGTCGAGAACGTTGCCGCTAAAGTCATCCTGCGCCTTTCCTGCCAGTTGAGATTGAAGAGAGTGTTGCTGATCTTGTAGCTCTTTCATGTGCTTATTGTTATTCATTATTTTTATTTCAAGTGTGTATTGTTGCTGACTTAATACGGTAAGTTTTTGTTGGTATGTGGTTAATTCATCATCTGTTTTGAACCATCCAAGTTGTGATTTTTTGGACTTAATCTTTTGATTTAGTGAATTAATATTGCTTTGGTGCTGTGTATGTTGTTGTTCTAGTCGCTGCTGAGCATCTTTGGCGTTATGTAGTTGTACTGCAATCTCACCAAGTTGTTGCTGATAATTCTTACCCATAAGAGATTTCTGTAGTTCGATCATCTGGTTAGAATTTATTTCTAGCTGCTCTTGGTTTTTAGCTATGGCTGGATCGAGTAACAAAGATCCTGCCATGGAATTAAGCAACAGTGTAAAAAGAACGATGAATCGAATGCTGAAGAGGGTCAAAAAGAACTTAATACAATAATTTTTAATTTGGTTTGAAAAAGCATTAAGCCACAAGACAGATAAGGTAATAGCGCCAGCGACAGAAAGTAACCAATTAAACGCTTCTCGGCTGGCGATTTCAAATAAGACTTTTTGCAGTATGAGCGAACTTAGAGCCCATTTCATTACTTCCGAAAAATCCTCAACCATATCGTTTATTGGGTCAAAGATTTGGCCTAAATCTATACTTATAAAAGTGATATTTACGGTACTAGTTTGGATCACTGAAACAATGGCATTGATGGCTCTTGCTGTGCCAAATGCGATCCCAGCCTGTGAAATACTGCTATTAAGATATTGGCTGGTTAAGGTGGTTAATATTGGCAGCCATGCGAATAATATGCCTAAGACAATGATCAGACTAAAGAACCAAAGATTAAATTTTTTACTTTGAGTGAGAGGCATAGGATTTAGCGTGGTCGATGGTGTCTGTACTGGCATGGTCAATCCTAAAAGACATTCTTGAAAAATTAATCGTTAATGCAGTTTATATCTAAAATGACCTCACCGTGTATTGATGAGGTCATGAACTTGTAGTGAATCAATATAACTACCTATCTCTATACTTAGATAGGTAGCCAGCCAGATTATTTAGTAATGTACATCTCTCGGGTTAATCGATTGTGACCTGGATTAGTGACACTATAACCACCTACATTAGTTTGTTTGAGGACTGCTTTGGTTTCAAAATATATCGGCATGGCTGGCATCTCTTGAGCAAGAATTTGTTCAGCTTGATGATAAATTTCTAAGCGCTTTTGGTCATTCATTGTGGTTTTTGCCTGTGCCATTAATTTATCGTAGTTGGCATTTGACCATTTGCCCGGGTTGTAACCATGAGTCTCGAACATATCTAAGAAAGTGGAGGCTTCATTATAGTCACCGCCCCATTGAAAGCTGCTTAATGTGAAATCGGTTTCGCCCACTTTTTGTAAGAAAGTTTTGATGTCTTGATTTTCTAAATGCACTGTCACATTTAAGTTTTGTTTCAACATAGAAGCGACTGCGACAGCAATACGTTTTACTTTAGTATCGGTTGGATAATCAAATGTGACTTCTAATGGATGATCAGGGCCATAACCCGCTTGAGTAAGTAATGATTTCGCTTGTTCTACACGTTGTTGCTGAGATAGTGATTGCCACTCAACTTTTGGCAAAGAATAGTTAGCGGTTGCAGGTGGAGTGAAGGTGTAGGCTGGGGCGTAACCCATGTTCAAAATACGATTAGCAATTACATTACGATCAATGGCATAGCTAAAAGCTTTACGTACTCGAACATCATCAAATGGGGCTTTTGTGGTATTAAAACCATAATAATATTCTGCGATTTTGGGTGCAATAACCAAGGTTTCTGGGGCGGATTTTTTTACCTCAGCAATTTTATCAACCGACACGCTTCCTGTTAGGCTTATTTCTCCAGTACGGAAACGGTTGTATTCAGAATTAGCATCTTGCAATGGTAGATACGTCACTTTATTGATAGCGGTTTTATTATCATTCCAATATTGAGTATTCCGCTCCAGAACAATTCTTTCGTTGATAACATGCTCTTTTAATACATAAGCAGAGCTTGTCACAATATTTTGTGGTGAAGTCCAATTTTTGCCATATTTCTTTACCACTTTTTCAGGGGTTGGGAAAAATGATTCGTGGATAAGCATTTGGGTAAAATAAGGTAGTGCTTGCTCTAGAGTGATTTGTAGAGTTTGTGAGTCTAACGCTTTTACGCCTAGGCTATCAGAGGATTTTTTGCCGTGAATGATATCATTGGCGTTGAGTAATTTTGCTGCGCTATAATACCAAGCATAGGGAGCACCTAACGCTGGATCGATTAAACGTTTATATTCAAATTCAAAATCTTGAGCTGTGATTGGAGTCCCATCAGACCATTGAATATTAGGGCGTAAATGAAAGGTATATACTTTTCCATCTTTTGATGTATCCCAATGGCTTGCAAGGGAGGGGACGACATTTCCATCTTTATCAAAGCTCACTAAGCCTTCAAACATATCCTGAATAACATTAGAACTTGAACCCGTTGAAGAGAAAGCAGGATCAAGGCTCGGTGGCTCATCAAAATTACCACGAACCAGAGTTTGTTGGCTGGAGAGTTGAGTTCCTGTCGGAATATCGGCTGCAAACGCACTAGGCATCGCTAGCAAAGTACCGATTATCAATGATAGTTTCACCGCTTGTTGCGATGGATGAGTTGATGATAATAAGCTTGGTAGTAAGTGTAGAGGTAACATCGAATATCCCTATAATGATGATTTATTTATTACTCATATTAATATCAGAACAGAAGAGTCCAAGGTAGCTGTCTTGATAGAATTATTAGTTATAGGGTATGTTATGAGGTTTTTGAAAGCAGATTATGTGATAGATATTAAGTTTAGAAAGAACCAAAAAGTGCGGTAATACAACACTTTTTGGTCGACTTAAGCTTTATTTATAAATGTAATTATTAACAATATTTTCTAAGTATTCTTGCTTGCCTGATTCTTTTATTGGATTTATGTCGCTGTCGGTTGCTAATTTAGCTAGGCTTTCAAGTGATAGCTCTTTGTTTAAAATTTTCTTACCGAGATCTTGATTCCATCCTGCATAACGTTGTGAAATATTCTTCGCTAAAGTATCGTTTTCAATCATGGTGGCAGCCTTTTCAAGCGACAGTGCCATTGTGTCCATTCCACCGATATGACCATAGAAGAGATCTTCTCCATCAATAGATGGGCGGCGTACTCGTGAGTCAAAGTTAAAGCCACCAGTAGTAAACCCACCAGCTTTAAGAATTTCATACATCACAAGTGTATTTTCTTCGACACTGTTCGGGAATTGGTCAGTATCCCAACCTAATTGCGGGTCACCACGATTGGCATCAATGGAACCAAATAACCCTAGAGAGGTTGCAGTGGCGACTTCATGTTGAAAACTATGGCCAGCGAGTGTGGCATGGTTTGCTTCAATATTGACCTTAATTTCATTCTCAAGACCAAACTGCTTTAAGAATCCATAAACCGTGGCAGTATCGTAATCATACTGATGCTTAGTTGGTTCTTGTGGTTTGGGTTCAATCAAAATCGTCCCTTTAAACCCGATTTTGTGTTTGTGTTCAACCACCATATGCATTAAGCGACCCAACTGCTCTCGTTCTTGGCGAAGATCAGTATTGAGTAGTGTTTCATACCCTTCACGACCACCCCAAAGTACATAGTTTTCACCGCCTAAACGTTTGGTTGCACCCATAGCATTGAATATTTGCGTTGCAGCATAAGCAAATACTTTAGGATCAGGATTCGTACCAGCCCCTGCCATATACCTTGGATGGGTAAAAGCATTTGCGGTACCCCAAAGTAGTTTTAGTCCTGTTTCTGATTGTTTTTGTTCTAATACATCGGTCATTTGAGCGAAATTGTTCACATATTCTTTAAGTGAGTTTCCCTCAGGAGCAACATCAATATCATGGAAGCAATAATAAGGAATGTTAAGTTTAGAAAAAAACTCAAAAGCCGCATCAGCTTTCATTTTAGCCATTTCCATCGCATTACCAGGTTGTTGCCATGGGCGATCAAACGTACCGCTACCAAAAATATCCTGACCTTGCCAACAGAAATTATGCCAATAACAGGCGGCAAAGCGTAAATGATCTTTCATTGATTTACCCAAGATCATTTTATCTGCATCGTAGTGATGAAAGGCAAGTGGGTTAGTGCTTTCACTGCCTTCAAATTTAATAGGTTGAACGTTTTTAAAAAATTCAGTCATCATTTTCATTCCATGTTGTAAGGGTCATTAATCATTGACCTATAATCAGATTCTCTCAATTATGAAATTTAGTAATGAATTTAAGCTATTTATTTATTGTGCTCTACCTCTCAAAAAATATCGTACATATTAACGTTGTATGACCTAAGTTATTGATATCTTAATACTGGTTTCATGGGGCTTATAATATTTCACTATTTATTCTATTCCGGTCACAAATGATAAATATCATAAAATAATTATCATTTTTCGTAAGTTAATAATGGTTGGACTTGTAAATAAAGGTGCTAATGTTTTCTTGATAATTACGGTAGAACTATTTTTCGTAGGGTGAATAATCTGCAGAGAGGATAGATTTTATCTAACAACAATTTATTAATAGAACATATAGGTTAAACCTCTCAAGGATAAACAAAATGGCGGCAGTAGAATTTAAGAATGTAAGTAAAACCTACTCGGGAAATATTGATGTAGTGAAATCATTTAATCTACATATTGAGGAAGGCGAATTTATTGTTTTTCTTGGGCCGTCAGGTTGTGGGAAATCAACCACATTACGAATGCTAGCTGGACTAGAAGATATTACCGGTGGAGAAGTGATTATAGGTAATGATCTGGTCAATGATATGTCGCCAAAAGATCGCAATATTGCAATGGTCTTCCAAAGTTATGCTTTATATCCTCATATGTCGGTGTACGACAATATCGCTTTTGCTTTGAAAATGTCAGGCATGAATAAAGAGGCAATCCGTAAGCAAGTTAGGCCGATAGCGGATATGTTGCAACTGACTCCGGTTTTGGATCGTAAACCGCGGTCATTGTCGGGTGGGCAGAGGCAACGTGTGGCAATGGGGCGGGCAATGGTGAGAACGCCTGAAGTCTTTTTATTCGATGAGCCGCTATCCAATTTAGATGCCAAGTTAAGAAATGCGATGCGTGGGGAAATTAAAAGCCTACATAAAAAATTAAATAAGACCACCGTCTATGTAACACATGATCAGATTGAGGCGATGACTTTAGCTGATCGTATAGTCGTGTTAAAGGATGGAAGAATTGAGCAAGTTGGCACGCCAGAAGATATTTATCACCATCCGGTCAATACCTTTGTTGCCAGTTTTATTGGCAGCCCAACCATGAATTTGGTCGATGTCCAATTAGTAAAAAATCAACAGTGGAATGTGATGTTGGGAGAGAAATTGATCCCACTTCAAGGTGAATATGGGATTGAAAATGAGAATACCCATGTTGTATTAGGCATTCGGCCTAGCGATATCTATTTGGATGCCAGCGATATAATGTTCGGTGTTAAATTGTCGGCAAGCATCATTACCTGCGAACTCCTTGGAGCTGCCTATGAACTAGAAGTCAGTATTCAAGGCATAAAATTTGTTTTAGAGGTGAGTGCAGAAGGTGATATTCCGGAGGCCGGGGATATTAATGTTTATTTGGATTCTAATAAATTGCATATTTTTGATAACAATTCAGGCCAAGTGATTAATCTAAAATCAGATTCATTGGAATAAATTATTTTAGCCTCTTGTCTGGCGAAAATTGTAATCGACTTTAGGTGAATTATGGCAAAGTTATTATTACTCATTGATACCATGTTTTATTATGACCGTGAGGTTTTGAAAGGTATTAAGGCAAAAATAGATGAGCTTCAACTAAAATTAACTATTCATATTGAATCAATAGAAAATATACAAAGTATTATTGATCAGCAGTGGGATTATGTCATTGCTGATTATGACAAAGGAGACAAGTATAGAATCCTTTCTCGGCTTAATTCTCGAATATTATTATATTCCAGTTATACCATATTGCACCCACCAGAAAAGGTTTCAACATTAGTTAATGATAATCATCAGTTTGCTTGTTTAGCATTAGGGCAATTTATTCAAACAAAAATTAATCATGTTTCTTTTTATATGGATGTAAATGAATCTAATACAGGTTGGGCTCGTGAAAGAAAAGAATGTTTTATGGCAGAAGCTAAAAAGCTAGATTTACATTACATCGATACATTAGAGTCGATTAATGAACATCTATTTCCTCTTGGCGTTTATTGTGCCACTGACCGCAGTGCGAGGAAGTTAGCCAATTTATGCATGGAAAAAAACATATCAGTCCCCAATCAAGTTTCAATAATTGGAACGGATTATGATGATGCTGAGCGAGCCATTTCACCTTTGCCGCTGAGCTCCATTAATATTGATCCCTATTATCTTGGGCAGCGTTGCATGGAAGTGCTCTTAAAAGCGAAGAGATTTAACCGCTTTCTCCATGAAAAATACCAACCGATTAAACTCATTAATGAAAAATCGACAACGCCAACAGATGAAGGTTTCAATGATGAGATGGTAAATAAGGCCCTGTATTTTATTCATAATAATTACTATTTAAATATAAAAGTTCAGCAGGTTATTGATTATTGCCGTATTTCACGAAAAACATTAGACAATCGGTTTTTATCTTGTAAATCGATGACGGTTCACCAGTATTTGTCTGATCTCCGTATCCATAAATCAAAACGATTATTAAAAGACACACAAGATTCAATTGAGAGTATTGCGTTGCAATGTGGCTATCCAAATCAAAGTTATTTATATCAAGTATATCGGAAGCAATTGGGATACACGCCATTACAGTACCGAAAAGGAATGATACCTAGTTAGTTTTAAAGCGTTGGTAAATATAAAATTATCATATTTGGTTGATTGATTTATGAATTTGGCAAGTGTGCGGTAGATCTAATCCCTTTAACTATTAATGATTCATTATTATTTCCAGAAAATGTCCAATTATAATCATGGTAATAATATGAGTATTTATAAAGATTCTAATTACACAGTAAATGAGCGTTTGAATGACTTATTAAGTCAAATGACCATAGACGAAAAAATAGCTCAATTGGGTGCTCAATGGCTAATTTTAGAGCCTGATGGTGAGCATCAAGACCGTGAATTAGAAATGGGAGGGCAAGATGCTCGAAAACCCATTAAAGAAAGACTTCGCCATGGTTTAGGGCAAATTACTCGCCCACTAGGCACGCATTCTGTCGATGCTAGTGTTGGTATTAAAGCACTCAACCAATTGCAGAAATATTTGATTGAAGAAACTCGTTTAGGCATCCCAGCGATGTCACATGAAGAATGTCTCGTGGGATTGATGGCGAAAGGGGCGACACTTTTTCCGTCATCGTTAAATTTTGGGCATACATGGAATCCTGAATTAATTGAGCAGATGAGCGCTGAGATCGGTCACCAAGCGAGAAAAGTGGGTGCTCATCATGGTTTAGCGCCAGTTTTGGATGTCTCCCGCGATGTACGCTGGGGACGCACAGAAGAAACGTTAGGTGAAGATCCTTACCATGCTGGCATATTAGCAACGCACTATGTTAAGGGTTTACAAGGTGAAAACCGTGATTTGCTCGCCACATTAAAACACTATGTTGGCCATTCATTTAGTGAAGGCGCTCGTAATCATGCACCTGTTCATCTTGGTTATAAAGAGTTGAACGATTCTTTTATGCTTCCGTTTGAAATGGCGGTTAAGTTGGCAAATGCTGGGTCGGTGATGCCGGCTTACCATGATATCGATAATGAAGCTTGCCATGCATCGTCTTATTTATTGACTACAGTATTACGCGAGCAATGGGGTTTTGATGGGCTGATCGTTGCTGATTATGGCGGCGTAGAGCTGTTAGCTAGTCATCATGGAATTGCAGCTAATAATGCAGAAGCGGCTGCACTTGCTTTTAATGCAGGATTAGACATTGAGTTACCTGATGACGCATGTTCTCGTCACTTGAAAGTGGCATTGGACGAAGGATTAATTTCAGAATCTAAAATTGATGAAATTGTATCTCGAATTCTCAAAGTGAAATTTGAACTAGGGCTTTTTGAACATCCATATTGTGATGAGAGCAATACAGATTTAAGAAGTGATAGAGCAACAGAATTAGCCTATCAAGTTGCTTTACAGTCTATTGTGCTATTGGAGAATGACGGCACATTACCTTTGAATTCTCGTTGCAAAATTGCAGTGGTTGGCCCAACGGCAAACGATCAACTAGCGTTACTTGGTGGCTATAGTTTTCCTGTGCACTTAATTTTAAGTAGTTTTGAGGATGATACTAAAGTTGCCAAAACATTACTTGAAGCAGTACAAGACCAATTTGAAGATGTTATTTACAGTAAAGGGTGTGAGATTTTGACTCAAAGGCATACCAATGCGCCAGTCTTTCCTGGTGATGTTGATATGGCCACAGGGCAACAACTTGAGTCACCAGTTTCTCAAGACGCAAATTTGATACCTAAAGCCGTGGCAGCTATTGATGAATCTGACGTAGCTCTAGTGTGCGTAGGCGATCTTGCTGGCTTATTCCAAACCGGTACTGTCGGAGAAGGTTCCGATACTGATAGCCTTAATTTACCGGGCGTTCAACAGCAACTCATTGATGCTGCACTCGCGACGAATAAACCTGTGATTATTTTAGTCACTGGTGGACGCTCATATAATTTAAATGGTGCTGAAGAAAAAGCAGCCGCTGTTATTTTTGGTTGGGCTCCAGGGCAAGAAGGTGCACGAGCCATCGTCGATATTATGACTGGAAATCAATCACCTTCTGGCCGATTAACGTTATCAATACCTAAGAATGTTGGCGCAGTTCCTTATTACTATAACCATAAATTAAAAAGTGGTGGTACACCTATCGCGTATCATTTTGGTTCGAAATATAACTTTGGTTACGGCCTGACTTACAGCCAGTTTGATTATCAAAATATGCGTGTGGAACAAAGCAGAGTTGAGATGGGGGGTCGTATTAAAGTTCAGGTTGATATTCAAAACACTGGTCAGAGAGAGGGCTGTGAAGTGATGCAGTTGTATATCAAAGATAAACTTTGTTCATTAGTTCGACCTGTAAAAGAGTTAAAGGGTTTTCAGCGCGTTAATTTGAATGCAGGTGAGCACGCCACGGTATGGTTTGAATTACCAACAGACATGCTCAACTTTACCAATAATAACCATCAAAGAGTCGTAGAACCGGGCGAATTCGAAATCATGGTGGGTAAATCATCTACCGATATTCTATTGTCTGAAACTATTACTGTTACAGGTAAAGATAAAGTTTTGGATAAATATTGGAATATGGTCTGCCACAGCGGTTATTAAACATTATCTATTACACACGTTCTATTAATTATAGGATATTAAGATCTAGTTATTAATCGATATTTATCAAATGATAGTTAGCGAAAAATAATGGTTATATTTTGTTGGGTTTATGGTGGCGACGATTAAATTAATAAATTTAACGTATAAGAATGCAATATTTTTATATTATCTAGATGTTAAATGCTAATTGTAAAAATAGACTAAAGCTAAATACTATTTATTGAATGAATATTGGTGGGTTTATGGCATCGGTTCAGTTTAAAAACTTAGAAAAACATTATGATACGACCCAAGTTGTTAAAGGGATTGATCTATCCATAAAACATGGTGAATTTATAGTATTACTAGGCCCTTCAGGGTGTGGTAAATCAACGACTTTACGCATGCTAGCAGGGTTAGAAGATATTACATCTGGTGAGATTTTGATTGGTGATGAGGTGGTTAATGAACTTCATCCAATCGAAAGAAATATTGCCATGGTATTCCAAAGCTATGCCTTATATCCACATATGACCGTGGCTGAAAATATTGGCTTTAGTTTAGAGAATCTCAAGATTGATAAGACTGAACGTAAAGTAATGATATCTGAAATAGCCGAAATATTAGAGCTAACGGATTTACTTGATCGCAAGCCTAAAGATTTATCCGGAGGGCAAAGGCAACGTGTTGCGATGGGCAGAGCGATGGTAAGAAGCCCTGAGGTATTTTTGTTTGATGAGCCATTATCGAATTTAGATGCCAAGCTACGTGGGCAAATGAGAAAAGAAATAAAGCGATTGCACCAAAGAGTGAAAACCACTGTTATTTATGTGACACACGATCAGGTTGAAGCGATGACTTTAGCTGATAGGGTCGTCATTTTAAATCAAGGTAAAATAGAGCAAATAGGGACACCAAAAGAAATCTATGAACAGCCTAGAAATATGTTCGTTGCAAGATTTATTGGTTCTCCTGAAATGAATATTATAAAAATAGATAATAAAGATATAGTTTCAGATTTTTCTTTGAATCTGAATGGAGAGGGAAAGATTCATATAGGTATTCGTCCTCAACAATTATATCTTAAGAAATCACAAGTTAAATCCAACTTTAACGACATTTCATCAATTAGAGTCAATATTATTAATTATGAGGTTTTAGGCTCAATGGTTAATTTATTTTGTCAGTATAAAGATAAAGTAATAACAGTTCAGTCTGAATATATTGAAAATTTAAAGCGAGAGGAAGTCGATTTATTTTTCAGTAGAAATAATATTCATATATTTGATGAAAATAATAATAGAAACTAAAGGACTGACTATGAATATCTTTAAAACCTCAATGATTACAGCCGGACTTTCTGTAATCGCTGTATCAAATGTTTATGCGAAACCGGTAGAAATAACCGTAGCTTCTTTTCCTAACTTTAATCAAGTCGCTGAAAAGGTCGCACCAGAATTTGAGAAATTAAATCCTGATATTAAAATAAAATTCGTGAATCTTGCGTATGGCGACCACCATAATGCGATGACGACAGCACTTGCGACAGGAGCAAACTTGCCTGATGTGATGGCGATTGAAGCCAGTTATATTGGTCGGTTTGCACAATCTGGTGGGCTAGAAAATTTAAATGCCGCACCTTATAACGCAGGGGATTTTATTCAAAAAATAACACCATTCACAGTTGCTCAAGCTTCGGATGCTAAAGGAAACTTACGAGCTATTCCTGCTGATATGGGGCCGGGGGCTTTATTTTATCGTAAGGATATTTTAGATAAATCTGGTGTTAAAGAAGAAGATTTAACCAAAAGCTGGGATTCTTTTATTGAAGCCGGTAAGAAAATAAAAGAAAAAACTGGCGACTACTTACTGGCTAATGCTGTTGATATTAAAGATATTTATATTCGTTCTAATTTAAAAGATGGTCAGGGTATCTACTTTGATAAAGACCATAATATATTGGTTGATAGCCCTCGCTTTAAAGAAGCCTTCGCCTTAGCTAAAAAAGCACGAGATGCGGGCATTGATGCGCGAGTGACGCCTTGGACAAATGAGTGGACGGAAGGTTTACGCCGCGGCACGATTGCGAGCCAAATGATGGGCGCTTGGTTAGGTGGTCATTTAGAAGATTGGATAGCGCCTGATGATTCTGGATTATGGCGTACCGCTCAATTACCTGCGGGATCTTTTGCAAGTTGGGGCGGTTCTTTCTATGCCATTCCAGTTAAGGCAAAACAAAAAGCGGCAGCGTGGAAATTTATTAAATATATGACCACAACCAAGTCGGTAGAACTTATCGGGTTTAAAGAAATTAATGCATTTCCTGCGCTTTTAGAAGCTCAAAACGATCCATTCTTTGATGAATCTATCCCGTATCTTGGTGGCCAAAAAGCACGTCTTCAATGGAAAGAAGCTGCGATGAAGATCCCTGCTACCACAAAAGATAAATATGATGAATCGGCTCGTCAAATTGTGAACGATGCTTTAGAGAAAGTCTTAGAGCATGATGCAAATATTGACACTGTATTGGCTGATGCTGAAAAGCAAATCAAGCGTAAAGCTCGACGTCGTTAATTTTAATTTGGCAATGGCGTGAATGCTGCGTCATTGCCAGGATTTGGTGGCTCTATGATTTCTATCGCTGATCAATCAACACAATCGAAAAGAAAAAAACTGTGGTTAAGGAAAGGAAATAAGATCGCACCTTATCTTTTTATTAGCCCATTTTTTATTATTTTTGGTGTATTTGGCTTATTCCCATTACTTTTCTCCTTGTATTTGTCTTTCCATTATTGGGATCCAGCGGCAGGGCTTTCAGCAATGGAATGGGTCGGTTGGGACAATTATACCTTTGCACTAGAAGACGATTGGTTCCAAAAATCACTTTATAACACCTTTGTCATTGCGCTTAAGTCGGGGATCCCTCAGCACGTTGTTGCCCTGCCTTTGGCCTTTTTTATTCACACCAGTTTTACACGGTGGCGCAATACCGTTATTGGTCTGTATTTCATTCCTTATATTACCTCTACCGTGGCTATTTCATTGGTATTTACGACCTTATTTTCTCGTGACTTTGGCATGGTGAATCAGCTATTAACCACGATCGGTAATTTTTCTCTTTTTGATATGCATATTTTTTCTTGGCTATTTCCACAACAAAACGTGGATTGGACTCGGCCGGAATACACCAAAGATATGATTTCTTTCGTGGTTTTTTGGCGCTTTGTCGGCTGGAATACGGTGTTGTATCTTTCTGCGTTACAAACGATTCCTAAAGATCTTTATGAAGCCGCCACCATTGACGGAGCCAATCGTTACCAACAGTTTTGGCATATCACCTTACCGATGCTTAAACCAATGGCTTTCTTTGCCGTGACGTTGACCATCATTGGTAATCTCCAGTTATTTGAAGAACCTTTCATTATAACTGGCGGTACGGGAGGTATTGATCAAGCAGGGAAAACAGCTGCAATGCACATGTATATAACGGCCTTTGTGGAAAGTGATTTTGGTACTGCCTCTGCAATATCATGGATCTTATTTATGATCATTGCCGCCTTAACATGGGTCAATAACAAGCTACTGGGTGGGAGTAATCAATAATGAAAAAATTAGGCAAAGATAAACTGATTGCTTACGTTGTGGTACTGATTGGTGCCGTTATTATGTTTGCGCCATTTTACTTTATGTTCGTATTTTCGTCACAATCTAACTCGGGTATTTTATCGGTTCCGCCACCGATTTTCTTTGGTGACTATCTAATCGATAACTTTCATACTTTGCTCAAGTACTTACCTTATTTTTGGCATAACTTGGGTCTTAGTTTGTATGTGGCAGTGATTGTTACGGTACTTAATTTAGTCTTCTGTTCACTGGCTGGTTATGCCTTCGCCATGTTTGATTTCAAATATAAGAACCTGTTATTTGTCTGCATTATGGGGACGATGTTATTGCCTCCATTTTTGGGCATGATACCAACGGCGATGATCATGTCACAAATCGGATGGATGAATGATCCTAAAGCGTTAATTGTGCCAGCGGCATGTGGCGCGATGGGGATTTTCATGATGCGCCAGTTTATCGCCAGCTCTATTCCAAAAGAGTTGGTGGAAGCGGCGCGTATGGATGGATGCCGAGAATTTAAAATATTCTACCGCGTGATTGTGCCATTAATTACACCAGCTTTTGGCACTCTGGGGCTTATAACTTTCATTGGTACATGGAATAACTTCATGGGGCCTTTAGTGGTCATGAATGACATGAAAATGTTCACTATTCCTTTAGCTTTACGTGCGTTGCAAGGCACAGGGCAAGTTCCTTGGGGCGCAGTATCAATTGGCGCAGCAATAGCAGTATTGCCGTTATTGATTCTATTTTTATTAGCATCAAGAAGATTGATTGATGGCTTAACAGCCGGTGCAGTAAAAGGATAGGGGATTACTCTATTTCTAGAAAAATAAATGCCGCCTGATGGGTAACGTCAGGCGGCATTTTATTGGGTTTAATTTGTAGGTGGTTGTTTGGGGATTAATAGAGCTTATTATTTAGTTATGAAAAGTTTTTGGACAGAAATGAGTTAGGGCAACCTAGCCACATTGCAATTACATAGTGAATTTAGTCACTTAGTTTGAGGTGACATCATCACCTCACAAAGTAGCTGCTTTACACTGGATATTAAAAATTCATCTTGATAGAAGCCTGCTGCCACTGACAGTCCAACAGGTGCGTTATCTATATTTGCTATTGGTATCGATATTTCAGGCAAACGACCAATACCAGAAAACGAAGTGAACGACATAGTTCGGTCATAAAAATCTAGCGCAGTTTCCATATTCTCAAGTGAATGCTTTAATGGTGCAATCGTGGGTACTGTGGGAAATAAAACCAAATCTCCCTTTTTAAGAAACGAGGACATCTGGCGAAAATATCGCTCACAAAGCCGGAGGGAATCGCTAACCGATTTGCGATCAAACTTGCGCACCGTTGCATATTTCATAGTAAAAAATGGGCTAAGTTCAGGCGATTCATGTTCAATCCAGTTACCGACAGTGTTTGAGAACTCAAAAGTTTGTAATGGTCTTAATGCATTAACATTAAGCATATCAAGTGTTGCCTCCTCGCCAAGAATATCGCTCAGTGTAATAGAGACAACATTGGCTTCAATATTAACCAATAAATTGTTGATACTATCTTTTATAAGAGTAGATACCTCAACATCAGAGATATTAAAGGCATCTTCAAGCAGATAAATCGTTTCTATTTTTTGTGATACCACGCTTTCACTCTTTAATAGCGTTTGCATAACATCACTCAATACATTTATATCATTGGCAAAAGCCCCAACCGTACTCGTGCTAGGGACGAAAGGTAAGACACCAGCCTCCGATATTCGATGCATAGTTGGCCGCATGGCGTAAACGCCACACAAACTTGCAGGAACTCGGATTGAACCAGCTGAATCGGTTCCAATGGCAAAATCCACTAAACCACACGCAACTGCAGAAGCCGAACCACTCGATGAGCCTCCCGGTATTTTATCTGGCACTTTGGGGTTGATAGGTGTTCCAAAAAAGAAATTTTCGCCATCTAAACTGTATGTGAATTCATCGGATACCGTCTTCCCTAAACAGGTTGCTCCAGAGCCTAATAGCTGGTCAACACACAAGGCATTATATATGGCAGCCTTATGTTTATTTTGCCAAGATGGGCTCCCGTAGGAGGTTTTATACTGAGCAATATCAATATTATCTTTTACGGCAAATGTAAGCCCATTCAGTGCTCCATTGCTATATGGCTCTATCGTGAAGGTTTCAACAAATGCGCCAGAGGATAAAAAGTTATACATGGGAGCTCCTATCTTGATAATTGTAAAGCTGAGAGATTATTCGCTTTATAAATTTGAATGATTAAAATCGTAGGTCAAAACACTTTGTCTGGAATAACAATAACCCCCAGCTGCTCCAAAAGCTGCTCTTGTTGCCATGCACAAATTTTCACGCCAGTTAAATCCACTTTACGAGGTTCTAATCCATTTAATTCTGAATGAGTGAGGTCACACCCCTGAATTCGGCATTGTCCCCAGAAGTCCTCTGAAAATGATCCTCTGCTTAAATCTGATTCTTTAAAAGATGCCCCATGCAGGCTCGCTCCTATCCATTTATTTTCAAATAAATCGCACTTTTCAAGGCATTGCTTTTCGAAATTAGCATAAGACAAATTACAACCCGTAATATAAGCAGAACAAAAATACATTTTGTTAGAAACATGATTGACAAAGTTTGCCTGTGAGAAATTAGCACCTTTTAGATCACAGTCTCTCAATTCAAGACCAAAACAGTTTGCCCCTTGGAAATTCGCCATTGAAAGCATGCAATTCATGAATGAAGCATCTCGTAGGTCTGCATAGATAAAATTACATCCTTCAAAATCATTCGGCTCAATAAAAGTACAACCAATGAATTTGGCATCACGTAAATTCACTCGATTGAAATTACAACCAAAAAATTTACAGTGAGAAAAATGATGAGAGCTCAAGTCTTGGCCTGAAAAATCAATTTGATCGTACGTTTTATGGGAATAATTCAATGTTGTAACCTCTTGATTAAGTTAAATTAAGACTAACATCTACAGTTACGTTGACAACAAAATAAACCCCTTTAAAAACAAGCATTTGCACAGCACTAAAATAGCCAAAATAAGGCACCTAACGGACCCTACAAGACAGGAGAAATTGAGTCAGCTTATGCGGCAAGCCAGAAAAAAGTTTTGCGCTAGATAGGACTACATAGGCGGGGAGAATTTAAGATGATTATAATTTATGTAAGGTGAAATTTACTTGACGATTTCCATTCACACTTAGAAAGGTAAGTTGGTTTGGGGCATAAAGCAGTTAGCAACTCACCTTAGGAGATTCTGAACTACGCTCCTTCGTCACTATCCAGAATGACAACGTGGGGAATAGGCAAGTCGGTAAGTTAGTCCCACGTCGTCATCCCGTACATGAGCCTAAGCGAAGACGATACGGGATCTCGCTTTTATTTTTATTGTTTTAATCCCGATACACTTTTATTGAATATTCTCCTGCCTATAAAATATCCCTGCCTAGATCACACTTATTTCTGCTTAAATTCGTATCAGATCACGAAAAATAAAAATCATAAATTGAAAACAAAATCTTTCAAATGAGGAATATCTATTCCTGTCCTAGTTTAATGACAACTTTTACTAAAAAGTCACCCTAAAGAAATAGAACAATTAGGGATATGTATAACAACGAGGATGTGAATATGAAAAAAATACTAGGGTATGTATGCGTATTAGTGCTGGCATTAAGCAGTATGCCGTCATTTGCTAAAACAGTAAAAATAGGGATGGCAATCGATGATTTGCGCTTAGAACGTTGGCAGAAAGACCGTGATATTTTTGTTAAAAAAGCCGATGAGTTAGGGGCAGAAGTTTTTGTTCAATCGGCAAATGGTAACGAACAAACTCAAATGTCGCAGATTGAAAATATGATCTCTCGTGGCGTTGATGTGTTGGTTATTATTCCATACAACGGAAAAGTGCTAACCAACGTTATTAAAGAAGCGAAGGAAGAGGGCATTAAAGTTTTATCTTATGACCGTTTAATCAGTAATGCCGATATCGATTTTTATATTTCGTTTGATAATGAAAAAGTTGGTGAAATCCAAGCCCAAGCAATGCTAAAGCAAAAGCCGAAAGGCAATTACTTTTTAATGGGTGGCGCGCCAACGGATAACAATGCGAAGTTATTCCGTAAAGGTCAGATGAATATTCTGCAACCAAAAATTGACTCTGGTGATATCAAAATCGTTGGCGATCAGTGGGTGGATTCTTGGTTAGCTGAAAATGCATTGAAAATAATGGAGAACGCTTTAACGGCGAATGAAAATAAAATTGATGCCGTCGTTGCTTCTAATGATGCGACAGCAGGTGGTGCTATTCAGGCGCTTGATGCTCAAGGTTTAGCGGGTAAAGTTGCGATTTCTGGTCAAGATGCTGATCTTGCAGCGGTAAGACGTATCGTTGATGGCACGCAGACTATGACGGTTTATAAATCAATTTCTCAGCTAGCGAACAAAGCGGCTGAAATAGCGGTTGAACTTGCCAATGATAAAAAACCAGCAACTAATGCAAGCCTAAATAATGGCTTAAAAGATGTACCTGCTTGGTTATTAAATCCAATCGCGGTTGATAAATCGAATATCGATTCTACTGTCATTGCAGATGGCTTCCATTCAAAAGCCGATGTTTATCAAAAGTAAAATAGAAAGATGATGTTGATATTCAGGCGGTTAAAGTCTGAGTATCAATATCCCTTGTTCTCAGTTCTCTGGGTATGATTTTACAAGGAGTCGATATGCAACCGTTATTAGAAATGAAAAATATTAAGAAATCATTTGGCAGTGTGAAAGCGTTAGACGGGATTGATATCTCGTTAGCAAAAGGCGAAATATTATCGCTTTGTGGGGAGAATGGTTCAGGAAAATCGACCTTAATGAAAGTGTTGTGTGGGATATACCCATTTGGGGATTATGAAGGCAATATTTATTTTGAAGGTAAGCTTGTTCAAGCTAAAACGATTAAAGAAACGGAATCGTTAGGTATTGCTATTATTCATCAAGAGCTTACTTTGGTGAAAGAGTTAAGCATATTAGAGAATTTATTTTTAGGATCGGAAATAAGCCGGTTTGGATTATTAGATTTTGAAAAAATGCACCATAGAGCCATCGGGCTTTTAAAGAAAGTCAATTTAACGGTCTCCCCTGAAACTCGGGTGGGCGACCTTGGTGTTGGGCAGCAGCAATTGGTTGAAATCGCCAAAGCGTTATCCAAAAAAGCCAAGCTATTAGTGCTTGATGAGCCTACTGCGCCATTAACCGAATCAGAAACTAAAGTTTTATTGGATTTAGTTTTACAGCTTAGAGGGCAAGGCGTGAGTTGTATTTTTATTTCGCATAAATTGAGCGAAGTGAAAGCTATTTCAGATTGGATATCGGTGATACGCGATGGTAAACATATCGGAACGCGTACCGCGAAAGATATGACCACCAACGATATTATTACCATGATGGTTGGGCGTGAGATGAAGGAACTTTTTCCTCGAGAGGCGCATGACATAGGTGAAGAAATTTTTAAAGCGCAAAATATCTACGCGATGGATAAAAGTAATCCATCAGTTTATAAAGTGAGAAATGCGAATTTTAATTTAAAGCGAGGCGAAATTCTGGGCTTTTCTGGGCTAGTGGGCGCAGGGCGAACGGAGCTAATGGAATGTATTTTTGCGTGTTACCAAGGCAAGCATTCCGGTGAATACTTTTTTAAAGGTGAAGAACTTAAATTAAAAACCAGTAAACAAGCACTAGAAACGGGCATTGCAATGGTGCCAGAAGACAGGAAACGACATGGCATTATTCCTATCATGTCGGTTGGAAAAAACGTGTCTTTAGCTGGGTTAGATAAATTTTCTTCAAATGGTATTTTAAATGAAACACAAGAAGATCATGCCATTCTTGAATCGATAAAAAGCTTAACGGTAAAGACGCCCAATGCCGATCTCCCGATTAAAAACCTTTCTGGCGGGAATCAGCAAAAAGCTATTTTGGCCCGTTTCTTAATGATTCAACCTCAGATACTAATTTTGGATGAACCAACACGAGGTATTGATGTTGGCGCTAAATATGAAATTTATAAGCTAATGTTTCAGCTGGTTAAAGCTGGGATTAGCATCATTATGGTGTCGTCTGAACTACCCGAAGTGTTAGGTATTAGTGACCGAGTTATTGTGATGCATGAAGGGCGAATCAAAGGCAAGTTTATTAATCAAAATTTAACTCAAAAAATGATAATGGATTGTGCCTTGTCAGAAAGTGAAGAGGAAGTAGCATGAATCAGCAAGTGAAAGTTGGCCAAGTGCCGGACAATAATAAACCAGTATTTTTTCGGCTTAAAAAAGCAAATTTACAATTATTGGTGATGTCGATTGCGATCATTTTCATCATGCTATTTTTTAGTGTGATGACAGATTGGAGTTACCTTAGCCCGCGTAATGTGTCTAACTTATTTAGACAAACGGCCATTACTGGCATTCTTGCGATTGGTATGGTGTATGTGATTATCAGTGGCGAGATTGATTTATCGGTTGGCTCTATGATGGGGCTTTTAGGGGGACTAGCTGCCATTATGGATGTGTGGCTTGGCTTACCTTTAATTGTGACAATCTTTATTACGTTAATTGCAGGTTTCTTACTTGGGATGTGGAATGGCTGGTGGGTCGCTTATCGTAAAGTACCATCATTCATTGTTACTTTGGCTGGTATGTTGGCTTTTCGTGGGATCTTAGTGGGTGTAACTGATGGAACCACGGTTGCACCGACCTCGGAAGCAATGTCGATTATTGGCCAAAGCTATTTGCCGAATATGATAAGTTTGATCATTGGTATCGGTGGTCTGGCTATTTATTTTTCTTGGAAAAAACGACAAATCACCTTAAGAAAAAGTTATTCATTGAGTGTTGCGTCGGCATCAACCAATATCTCGAAGCACGTTTTAATTGGCGCTGCCGTTTTAGGTATTATTTTACTACTTAATGATTATCGAGGCGTTCCTACTCCAGTCTTGATTTTGTGTAGCCTATTAATTTTAGGCATGTTTATCTCCACTAAAACGAGTTTTGGTCGCCGAATATATGCTATTGGTGGCAATATTGAAGCTAGCCGTTTATCTGGAATTAATGTTGAAAAAACCAAATTATCGGTTTACGCCATTAATGGTGTCTTGGTTGCAATCGCTTCTTTGATTTTAAGTTCGCGACTGGGCGCAGGTTCTCCTTCTGCTGGTAATATTGCTGAGTTAGATGCCATTGCTGCGTGTGTGATTGGTGGCGCGAGTATGGCTGGTGGCGTTGGTACAGTCGTTGGCGCTGTCATTGGGGCCTTTATTATGTCGGCCTTGGACAATGGAATGAGCATGATGGATGTTCCAACATTCTGGCAATACATTGTTAAAGGCAGCATTTTATTGTTGGCAGTTTGGATGGATAGCGCGACAAAAAATAGCCATTAATATCGGCTCAAAAGATTCGCTTACTATGAAATAACCCCCAATGATTGAATAATCAACATTGGGGGTTATTTTTTGCTAGTTAGCTTTTTACTAGTTAGATTTTTGTTAGCTAGCTCAGTGAAATAGAGGTTTTAATTGTTTATATAGCTGCTGAAACACCTCACGTTTCGCTTTATAGCATTCTGCTTTTTCTGGGTTTGGTTGATGGCTTTGTATTATTTTAGGGACAGGGCAGATCATGTCTAAATTCGGCGTTGGTGTTATCGCCAGTTGCGCTAAACGTGCCGCGCCTAGTGCAGGACCCACATCACCACCTTGGCGGTAAATGAGCGGCATGCCAGTAATATCCGACAGCATTTGACGCCAATAGGCACTTTTTGTACCACCGCCAATTAAGGATATTTCCTCTGGAACATATTGCGTGACATGCAGCGCATCAAAACCATCGGCAAAAGCAAACCCAACGCCTTCTAATACGGCAAGCCCTAGATCGGCAGTATTGGTTTCATGGGTCATACCAAAGAACACACCTTTAGCATCAGGGTTATTATGTGGGGTTCTTTCTCCAGAAAGGTAGGGTAGAAATATGACTTGGGAGTTTGGGTTAGAATGCTGCTCAACTTCTGCTAATAGGCTCGGAACATCGGCCATATTGGTTAATTGAGCACACCAGTCTAAACAAGAGGCGGCGCTTAATGTGACCGACATAGTGTGCCAAGTATTTGGCAGAGCATGACAAAAGCTGTGTAGTGCGGACTCGGGGTTAGCGATAAAGCCATCACTGGCAGCAAAATACACACCGGATGTACCTAAAGAAAGCATCGCTTGTCCCGGCTTTGTGATCCCAACACCGATGGCTCCTGCGGCGTTATCTCCAGCGCCTGCTGCAATTGGAACAGACGGCATTCCCCATTGCTTCGCAATCGTTGAGCATAAGTATCCCGTCATTTCATTGCCTTCAAAAAGTTCGGGCATATTTGAGCGGCTTAAACCTGTTGCGGCTAGTAACTCATCATTCCAATCTCTTTTTTTCACATCTAGCCATAATGTACCGGCTGAATCGGACATATCTGAGGCAAAAATACCGCACATTTTAAATCGTAAATAGTCTTTAGGTAGGAGGACCTTATCTATTCTAGAAAAATTTTCAGGTTCATACTTTTGTACCCATTTCAGTTTAGGGGCGGTAAATCCTGGCATCATTAAGTTACCAGTGATTGTTTTGCTATTTGGTACTAAGACTTCCAGCTCTTCACATTCTTGAGCGCAGCGGCCATCATTCCATAAGATGGCAGGGCGAATAATATCGCCATTACAATCGAGCAAAGTTGCTCCGTGCATCTGACCGGATAACCCAATGGCTTTCACTTGGCTTAGATCGTGTGTTTGGCTTAACGCTACCATTGCTTCACATGTTGCTTGCCACCAATGGTCTGGATCTTGTTCTGACCACAGTGGTTGTGGCCTTGAAACGGTTAATGCAACTTGTTCACTTGCTAATACTTGTCCGCTTGCATCCATTAAGATGACTTTTACACCAGAAGTACCGAGATCAATACCGATAAACATAGACTTAACCCTAATAGTTATATTGAGATCACTCAATCATTCATCTTTGTACTCCATTCTACAATTATGTTTTTTAGTTCTCTTATTCAAAGATTTAATGTTTATTGCTTAAGTCACAGTTATCACTCGGTAAGACTTTATAATCTCAATATCATGGATAAGAATAAGTATAAAAATGGATAAGAAATTTAGAATCTCGCTGCTGTTTAATGCCAACAAAGTGTACGACCGACAAGTAATAGAGGGTATTGGGGAATACTTACAAGCGAGCCAATGTGACTGGGATATTTTCTTAGAAGAAGACTTCACCACCAATATTAATAATTTTAATCAATGGCATGGCGATGGTGTCATTGCTGATTTTGATAATCCCGAAGTGATTAAACAACTTGAAAATGTCACCGTACCGATTATTGGCGTGGGCGGGTCTTATCAATCTGAAGAGGACTATCCCGATGTCCCTTATGTTGCAACAGACAATTATGCCGTAGTTGAAATGGCATTTGAGCATTTAAAAAAGAAAGGTATAGAGAATTTTGCCTTTTATGGTTTACCTCAATCATATGTACATGGATGGGCACATGAGCGTAAGAAGGCTTTTTTACAAATTGTGGAAAAATCGGGATACAGTTCTTCAGTCTATTTGGGCAATGAAATCTCTCCACAAACGTGGCAATACGATATGAATCGGTTATCTGATTGGTTGCAACGTTTACCAGCCGGTACGGGAATTATTGCGGTGACTGATGCGAGAGCTAGGCATGTACTTCAAGCTTGCGATCATCTTAATTTAATGGTTCCAGACCACCTTTCTGTTATTGGTATTGATAATGAGGAATTAGCGCGTTATCTCACCCGCGTCTCTTTGAGCTCGGTTGGTCAAGGCTGTAAATCAATGGGCCATAAAGCGGCAAAAATGTTGCATAATTTATTAGAGAAAAAGTCTGCTCAAATGAATCAAGAACAGCCATGCAAAGTGGTTAAACATGCGCGAGTATTGGTTCCACCGACTCAAGTTTATGAGCGGCAAAGTACCGATTTTCAAGCGTTAAAAGATCCGTATGTGATCCAAGCCATGCACTATATTCGTCAACATGCATGCCGAGGTATCAAAGTTGAACAGGTATTAAGTTACGTTGGTATATCACGTTCGAATATGGAAGCGCGTTTCAAAGAAGAAAGAGGACATTCGATTCATCAAGAATTGCATGAATCAAAATTAAATCGAGCTGGAAATTTACTCGTCTCAACCGAGTTGCCTATATTGGAAATTGCCGATTTATGCGGCTATCCATCCTTGCAATATATGTATACCATTTTCAAAAAAACACATAATAAAACGCCCAAAGAATACAGAGAAAGAAGTTAAAATACTTCCCCTGCATTCTTTGAAACCACCATTATCAATGGCAGCAACTGCAATTACGTTTGTATTTACTCATTTTACCAATGCCGGGGTTGAAGGTGTTGGTGGGATCGAGCTGATGGTAAAACGCTTGTAAGTTATCTTCTGCTTCATAAAGATGACCAACATTATGCTCCGCTGGGTATTTTGCTCCTTTTTGTTTGAGCAGATCCAGCATGAGCGCTTTCATTTTTTTTGTGTCGGTGCCTTTCTTGAAGATATAATCTTGATGGAAGACATAACACATGAAATGGCCATAATACAAAGATTTCACCACATTTTTACTGATTTCTTCAGGCAGACTTTCGACCCAATTATGATCATTGCGACGAAGGGCAATATCTAGCGCTAAGATCTCTTCTACATCTTTACTATGAATAGTTTCATAACGAATGGCTGCGCCAGCCGCGGCGAATCGATGCAGTAATGCTTTTTTACCTTCATCAGGCGTACATGCGAAATAACCACTACCTGAGTTTTCTCCCCAGTTTTTGTCGAGATAAGCGGTGGCTTCTTCAATTCCTGTATCACTCATTTTTAAGATTAAATGATGCTGATATTTATCTCTAAAGGCCAACATACGTTTTGGTAGATGTTGAGGGAATGCTTTACTGGCGTAGTATAAAATGGTGTCGGGTAAATGCTTACTTATCAATGGGATATTACTGAGTTTATTCTCAATTTTTGCTTTTAAAGAAAAGAATTTTGGTAGGTTGTCTGTGCCTAAATGGTTAATGGATAGGAAAACATCTTTGCCATATTTTTCAGCTAGATCAAAAATATCGCGATGCATGTATTCACCCATTTCAGGCAGATTTTCAAATTGAGATAACATATCTCGTCTTAATTGGGTGAGCTTATTCGCATCATCCGTTCCAATATAAAATATCTGTTCTTTTTTAGGGATGGGGTAACTATCGATTCGAACGGCAAATACCGCTAATTTTCCGGCGCAGCCACTGGCTTCGTAAAGCCTGCGTTCATCGGCGTTAAATCGAGATGGGATATCAGATTCGACATCACGAACACGCGCTTCGTATTCTCTGTCTGAGGCCATGCCTACATCATGCTGAATATCTTCCGGTTTAATCTTTCCATTTTGGATATTAGTGAGAATTTCTTCCGGCGTGTCGCCTAATCCATTAATGCCAAGGTGGTTAATCAGGTGTAATTGTCCCTCTTTATCCACTTGAGCAAACAATGCGAGTTCAGTATATGCAGGACCTCGTTTGACCAATGCGCCACCAGAATTATTCGCAATCCCCCCGACAACAGTTGCACCAATAGAGGATGATCCAATCACAGAATGGGGAGCTCGATTAACACCACTTAGCACTTTTTGTAATTTATGCAGGCTTACTCCTGGCATGCAAACGGCTTGTACACCGCCATCCAAAAGATGAATCTCAGTCATGCGAGTGATGTTAATAATAACGACATTTCTATCATAATCGTTACCACTTGGCGCAGAACCTTCGGTTAAACCTGTTTTTGCAGCTTGCATAATGATGATGCAGTTTGATGCTACACACGCTTTAATTACGTTCCACTGTTCAAGTAAGGTTGTTGGGAAGACCACCGCAAGCGCATCACCTTGGCCCGAACGGAAACCAGATCGATAATATTCGGTTTCTTTTACTTGGGTTAAAACATTTTTAGTTCCAACAATAGACTGGAAATCTTTGATTAGAGCGTGGTTTTCCATTGTGATCCTCTACATTTATCGTTCGTATGTGGATCTTATCTTATCCCTTTTTTAAATGTATGTTGAGAGCATGCCAAGCATTTGAGGTTATTCCTATGAATATAATGAGATACGAATTTTATTCTGATATTAAAAAGGCTCTATCTGAGACTCGAAATGACGAATAGAGCCTTATTGTCATCTCTATTTATGAATAGGCAGGATAATCGCTATAGCCTTTTTCTGTTCCACCAAATAGGGTGCTCGAATCCAGTTCACTCAATGGGTAATCATGTTTAATTCGGTTTGGAAGATCTGGGTTGGCAATAAATGGGCGGCCAAAAGCGACCAAATCGGTTAAGCCTTTTTCGATTAATACCGCGCCACTTTTAGGGCTATAACCGCCCGCAACAATAATAGTTTTGCTGAAGTTTTGACGCAGTTGATGGCGAAAAGATTCAGGTACGACAGGCGCATCGTCCCAATCTGCTTCAGCAAGGTGAATATAAGCAATACCGGCTTGCTCAAACATGACCGCAGCATCCAAGATGGTATCTATAATATCTGGGCAATCCATACCACGAGCCGTGATATATGGAGCTAAACGAACCCCAACTTTAGCAGGGCCAATTTCACCACAAATGGCATCAACCACTTCAGTTAAAAAACGTAAACGGTTAATGCGGTCACCGCCATATTGATCTGTACGATGATTCGAGGTGCTGCGTAGGAACTCATCGATTAAATAACCATTACCACCGTGAATTTCTATACCATCGAAACCGGCTTCCATCGCATTGATTGCTGCTTGGCGATAATCTTCAACAATCTCTTTGATTTCTTCCGTTGAGAGTGCACGAGGAGTTGGGCAATCAACCATTGCGCCATTACCTTGTTCATCCGCTAGCCAAATCTGTGCTTGCGGATTTATTGCAGAAGGTGCAACGGGTAATTCACCATTGTGAAAGGCAGTGTGTGACATACGGCCAACATGCCAAAGTTGCAGAACTATTTTTCCTCCAGCTTTATGCACTGCATTTGTAACCAGCTTCCAGCCGTCGATTTGTGCTTGGCTATGAATACCGGGTGTAAAGCTATAGCCTTGCCCTTGTTGTGAAATCTGGGTTGCTTCCGTCACAATTAAGCCAGAACTGGCGCGTTGAGCATAGTAATCAGCCATGATTTGAGTGGGAATATTGCCCGGTTGAGCAGTGCGGCAACGAGTCATTGGTGCCATAACGATACGGTTATTAAGTTGTAATGCTTTTAGTGGTGAAAATAGTGATTTTAATGGGGTAGGCATAGCTCTATTCCTTATGCAATTAAAGCGATAATGTGCGTTGAGTTTTTAAAGTATCATTATCTTATTTGACCTGTTGTATTAAAAAAACTAGGATAAATGACAATCTCTTTCAAAAAATATTTAATAATGAAATCCCTTCAAGATTTAAAAATATTTATCATGACCGCAAAGCTTGGCAGTTTATCGGCAACCGTGCGTCAATTTGATCTAACCCCAGCGGCAACCAGTGTGTCATTGAAGCGTTTAGAAGCAGATATTGGTGTGATGTTGTTTGTGCGTTCCACTCGCAATTTACGTCTGACTCATGAGGGTGAGATATTTTTACAGCATGCAGAGCAAGCCGTGGAGTTGTTAGAAGGTGCGGTCAGTGAGTTTGCTCATGGTCACTTGGCAGTTCATGGCACATTGAATCTATCGATTCCTTCTGATCTTGGTCGTAATCGAGTATTGCCATGGTTAGATGAGTTTCAGAGCTTATACCCTGCGATTCAACTTCGATTACAGTTATCAGACCGCTTAACCAATATGTTTTCGCAACCTGTCGATATAGCATTGCGATATGGCGAACCTCCTTCTTCTAATATTATTGCTTTAAATGTTGCGCCTAATAATTCTCGCGTGTTATGTGCCTCGCCAAGTTATATAGAGCAGCATGGCATGCCCAATTCTCCTGAAGATTTAGTGCAGCATAATTGTTTGTGTTTTATGGTGGGCGAGAATGTGCATGACCGTTGGTATTTCAGCCAAAAAGGCATGGAAAAAAATATTCGAGTGAGCGGGGATCGTATATCAGACGATGGTGATGCAGTGCGACGTTGGGCGGTAGCAGGGAAGGGCATTGCCTATAAATCGGAATTGGATTTGTATGATGATATTCAGACAGGGCGACTGGTGACATTGTGTTCTGATTGGCAATGTGAAGCCGCACCATTAAATCTAGTGTGCGCCGATCGGCGGTTACTTAATCCAAGCGTGCGGACATTGCGTGAATTTTTGCAGGAAAAGTGTAAGCAAGGCTGAGATGTACGCAACTTAAAATAATACGATCCTTGTTCGTTATTACCTGCGTTAGATTTACATAAATAAAAAAGCCGCAGACGTTAAGTCCTGCGGCAGTAGGGGATTTAAATGGTGCTTATGATTACTTAAATTACTTTATAAATAATGACAAAGTGTAAGGGGTGTCATTATTTGAGAATTAATTAGCAGTCAGTATCTTCAGCGTTTACGTCTTCTTTGACTTTCTCACAACCATCTTCAATGGCATTACCAGCATCTGTAGCCATATCATCAGCTTTGTCTGCCGCATCATCAGCACTATCAGACATGCTATCGCCCATTTCATCTAATTTGTCACCCGCTTGATCTGCAGTGTCTGACGCAGATTCTTGAACATCATTAGCGGTGTCATTCATGCTTTGGCCTGCATCATCAAGTGCTTGCTGAGTCTGAACCGTAGCTTCGTCAACTTTATCTTTTGCTTGATCATTTGAGTTGTTATCACATGCTGCAAGTGCAAATGTAAAAACAGAGGCGATGGTAATAGACTTCAACCAAGATAACTTAGTCATATTGACTCCTTAAAAATACATAAAACATAAAATAGTATGGAAACAGACATACCGTATATTTTTTATTATAAATTGCTGCTTCCAATTAACTGTATCTCATATATTCAAAATAGCGATAGTTGATACGGTAATTTAACCCTTACATAACAATCTATGACCTTGATTTTACTTTGTAACTGTAGGCTTGAGTTTAGTTTGTAACATTTTACGTTTTTAATCTATTCCCATATAGAAAGTGTGACTTTATTGTGTTTTATTAGAGGAATTGAATCTTCATTAAGCGGTTAATTGGTAAAATCTATTAGATTAATTTTCTAAATCGATTGGTTTGTTTTGAATGATAGGTCTAACCTGTTTGTAGTCGTCAATTAGCCTATAGTTTAACTAGTCTAGCTTATGGTTTATCTAGTCGTTTAACAAATTTGACGTAATTTTATGAAGATCCGTTTTCAAATTTTTGGATTGAAATAACTTAGAAGGAACAATGTATGTCTAATCAAGGTAAATGCCCATTCCCACATGCAGCAAGTGGCGGTACAAGCAACAAGGATTGGTGGCCAAACCAATTACGCTTATCCATGCTTAGCCAGCACAGTGAAAAATCTGACCCAATGGATGCAGATTTTGATTATGAAAAAGAGTTCCTCAGTTTAGATTTAGACGCGATTAAAAAAGATCTGAATACCTTAATGACAGATTCTCAAGACTGGTGGCCTGCCGATTTTGGTCACTACGGTCCTTTATTCGTTCGTATGGCGTGGCACAGTGCAGGGACGTATCGTCTGTCTGATGGTCGTGGTGGCGCTGGTTCTGGTCAACAACGATTTGCGCCTTTAAATAGCTGGCCTGATAACGTTAACCTTGATAAAGCGCGTCGTTTATTATGGCCAGTGAAACAAAAATATGGTCGTAAAATTTCGTGGGCTGATTTATTTATTTTGACAGGAAACGTGGCATTAGAATCTATGGGTTTCAAGACCTTTGGGTTTGCTGGCGGTCGTAAAGATGTGTGGGAACCAGAAGAAGATGTGAACTGGGGTAATGAAACCACATGGCTTGAAGATGATAAGCGTTACTCTGGTGAACGAGATCTTGATAATCCATTAGCCGCTGTGCAAATGGGCTTAATTTATGTGAACCCAGAAGGCCCAGGTGGTAATCCTGATCCGCTTGCTGCTGCTGCAGATATTCGTGATACGTTCGCTCGAATGGCGATGGATGATGAAGAAACGGTAGCCTTGATTGCAGGTGGACACACCTTTGGTAAAACCCATGGTGCGGGCGATGCAGCTCTTGTTGGTGCGGATCCGGAAGCTGCCGGTCTTGAGCAGCAAGGTCTTGGTTGGAAAAGTAGCTTCGGTACAGGTAAAGGCGGAGATGCGATTGGGAGCGGTTTAGAAGTTACTTGGACTCAAACCCCAACCCAATGGAGTCATTACTTCTTTGAAAACTTATTTGGTTATGAGTGGGAAAAAGAAAAAAGCCCAGCGGGTGCGTGGCAGTGGATCGCGAAAACGGATGAGACCAGTGTTCCTGATGCACATGATGATGCCAAAAAACACAAGCCAACTATGTTAACCACCGATCTATCATTACGATTTGATCCTGCTTATGAAGCCATTTCACGTCGCTTTCTGGAGAATCCAGAGCAATTTGCCGATGCATTTGCACGTGCTTGGTTTAAATTAACACATAGAGATATGGGACCAAGTGTTCGTTATCTCGGTAAAGAAGCACCAACAGAAGTATTAATTTGGCAAGATCCAATTCCTCACTGTGATCATGAATTAGTCAATAGTGAAGATGTGGCAGCGTTGAAACAAAAAATATTAAGCTCAGGAGTACCGATTTCTGAGTTGGTTGAAACCGCTTGGGCATCAGCCTCTACATTCCGTGGATCCGATATGCGTGGTGGTGCGAATGGTGCGAGAATTCGTTTAGCGCCACAAAAAGATTGGGAAGTGAATAATCCTAAGCAGTTAAAAAAAGTACTGACAGCATTAGAAGCTATTCAACAAGCCTTTAATCAATCTCAAACAGGCGGCAAAAAAATATCGTTGGCTGACGTGATTGTGCTAGCTGGTAATGCGGCGATTGAAGTCGCAGCAGAACAAGCTGGACATGATGTTGAGGTACCATTTACCGCAGGTCGAATGGATGCATCAGCAGAGCAAACCGATGCCTCTTCATTTGATTACCTTGAACCAGTGGCAGATGGCTTCCGTAACTATACAAAAGCCGTTCCGTCTGCACCCGCAGAGCATCTGTTGGTCGATAAAGCGCAGTTATTAACATTAACCGTACCTGAATTAACGGTATTAATCGGTGGGTTGCGAGTTCTGGATATCAATCATGAGAAATCTCCAGTTGGTGTCTTTACCGATCGTAAAGGTGTATTAAGCAATGATTTCTTTGTGAATCTACTCGATATGTCGACTAAGTGGGAAGCTTCTGAAGATAAGAAATATTATAAAGGTGTTGATCGTCAAACTGGCGTTGAAAAATGGCAAGGTACTCGTGTTGATTTGGTGTTTGGCTCAAACTCACATCTACGAGCGATTGCGGAAGTGTACGCTACTCAAGATGCGGAACAAAAATTTGTAAACGATTTTGTGAAGGCTTGGGTGAAAGTGATGAACTTAGATCGTTTTGATATCTAATGTTTAGTTTTTAATATCAAAGACTAGAGCGTTGATTCTAGTGCATTGATAGAAGTACATACTAAAAGGCCGATTTGGATTTATTCTGAATTGGCCTTTATCCATATTAAATGTAAGTATTTATCAATGAATTACTCAGCTATAATCGCGCCAAATTTTATGGCAATAAAAAAGAGATGTTATGAGTCAAAGTGATGTTGTTGTTTGTGCTTTATATAAATTTGTTGAAATTGAAAACCATCAAGCGTTGCAAGAGCCATTGCGCCTATTGATGGAACAACATCAAATTCGAGGCACATTATTGCTTGCCCATGAAGGGATTAATGGAACAGTAGCATCGAACCGTGCGGGTATTGATACATTGCTGGCGTGGTTTGAAGCAGAACCTCGCTTGCAAAACATTAGTCATAAAGAATCTTATAATGATGAAATGCCGTTTAATCGTTCTAAAGTAAAATTGAAGAATGAAATCGTCACCATGGGCGTTGAAGGAATCGATCCTAAGCATGTGGTTGGCACTTATGTAAAACCTAAAGAGTGGAATAGTTTGATTTCTGATCCAGAGGTTTTTGTGGTGGATACCCGAAATGACTATGAGATTGAACTGGGTACTTTTGAGCGAGCAGTTAACCCAAAAACTGAGACTTTCCGTGAATTTCCTGATTATGTAAAAGAGAATCTTGATCCGGCTAAACATAAAAAAGTCGCTATGTTTTGTACTGGCGGTATTCGTTGTGAAAAATCAACAGCATACTTAAAAGAGCAGGGTTTTGATGAGGTTTATCACCTTGAAGGTGGAATCTTAAAATATTTAGAAGAAGTGCCACAAGAAGAAAGCTTATGGCAAGGTGACTGCTATGTATTTGACGGCCGTGTGGCAGTGAATCATCAGTTAGAGCAAAGCGTTTATGAATTGTGTAATGCTTGCCGTCTTCCTATCACTGAAGCGGATAAAGAATCTGAAAAGTTTGAGCAAGGCGTCAGTTGCCCTAAATGCTTTGGTTCGCATTCTGATGAACAAATCGAACGTTTCCGTGAACGTGAAAAACAAGTAGAACTTGCTAATCAACGTGGTGAAATTCATGTAGGAAGCGATGCAGTTAAATTGATGGAACAAAAGCGCCAGCAGAAATTACAACGTAAATCAGAGCAAAGACGTTCGCGTAAATAGAGCGATATTATCGCCAACACATGTTTTTTTGGCCTAATATTAATTTCTAATAAAAGTTTTATATTATAAAAATAATTAATTATCAGGGAGATATGCATGATTGTTGGCTTGGACATTGGTGGAACAAAAATTGAAGGGGTTGGGCTAGACAGCCAAACCTATCAAACCCTGATTAAACATCGTGTGCCTACAAATAAAGAAACCTACCATGCGTTTATTGACTCAACGATGGCGGTAATTAATGAATTGGCTAGACAGGGCGAGATTGAATCGATTGGCATTGGTTGCTGCGGTTCAATCGGCAATGATGGCTTGATGCAAGGCGCTAATATTTTGGTCTTAAATGGTCAAGATTTTATTGGCGATTTACGATCGCGAATTAATGTTCCTATCGCCATTGCTAATGACGCTGATTGTTTTGCACTATCTGAGTTTAAAGATGGCGCGGCAATTGAAGCGAAACAATCTTGCGTAGCGATTATCATCGGTACCGGCTGTGGCTCTGGCGTAATTATAAATGGTGGGTTAGTCACCGGATTAAACAAGCTCGGTGGAGAGATCGGACATAATCCATTACCACATTTTAATCCTGATATTGATGGTGCACCTGTGCAGTGTTATTGCGGATCAATGAATTGTAATGAAACCTTTTTATCTGGCACTGGTTTTGAGCGTTTATATGCACAGCAATATGGTAAAGATAACCAAAGAATAATATCCTCAAAAGAAATCATGGAATTACATTCTCAAGAGGATAAGCAGGCCATTGCTCACTTTGATCTTTATTGCGATCAATTAGCCCGAACTTGTGCCACCATCGTTAATTTTATTGATCCTGAAGTGATTGTGCTCGGTGGTGGGATGTCGAATATCGATGCTATTTACCCATTGGTTCAACAAAAACTCAATCGTTATACTTTTAATAAATCAGCGATTACTCAAGTGGTTAAAAACGTACATGGAGATTCATCCGGTGTACGAGGCGCTGCATTTTTGCATTCATTTCCTCACTGATTAATATTTTTCGTTCATCCTTTCCAAAGTAAGTATAGTAAGAATTAAACCGTGATCCTTCATTAAAGGCTTGCGGTTTTTTTTGTCTGTTTTCATCATTTTCTTTCGTGCTATTGATTCTTATCTCATCATTTCTAAATTCTATACGACAAATTGTATACAATAATGTCTTAAAGATTAATTGGTTATAAAATTGTTGCAAAAATGTAATCTATAAAAGTTGACTCATTAGTCAGGAAAGCTAATACTTATTTCAAATGAAGTAGAAGATAAACCTGAATATCAGGTGGTCAGATACTAATAATAAAAATGAAGTAATGCGCCATACTTAGATTATCTAAAGTGGATATGATTTGTGATGAAGGCGAAATGACGATACAGGGAGTTAACGTGATTACATTCTTACTTAATCAAACATTAAAACGTGAAAGTGACCTTTCGCCGAATATGACGGTGTTGAATTATCTTCGCACTGAGATTAAAAAAACCGGGACCAAAGAAGGGTGCGGTTCGGGCGACTGCGGTGCTTGTACTGTGGTTTTAGGCGAGTTAGTGAATGGCAAGCTTGAATATCGTAGTGTGAATTCATGCTTAACGTTTGTCTCATCATTGCATGGTAAGCAATTGATCACGGTTGAGGATCTTCAGAATAAATCGTCATTGCATCCTGTGCAAAAAGCATTAGTGGATTTTCATGGTTCACAATGTGGTTACTGTACACCTGGTTTTATTATGTCGATGTTTGCACTGAGTAAAAATAAGCCCAATGCCGATAAAGAAGATGTGATGGAATCTTTGGCAGGAAATTTGTGTCGCTGTACGGGTTATCGCCCAATTGTTGATGCCGCGCTTTCATTAAGCTCAGACAAACCTTTGCTTGACCAATTTGCTGAACTTGAGCAACAAACAATTGCCAAGCTTGAAAAAATTGATCGCAAAGCCTTGCCGATGGTGCAGGGTAATTTAACCAGTTTCTCTCCAACCAATATCGCAGAGTTAGCCGATTTATATCTACGCCATCCGAAAGCAAAGCTGGTGGCTGGTGGTACAGATTTAGCGTTAGAAGTGACACAATTTCATCGTGAAATCGAAACCTTAATTAATGTCACTGGCGTGGCGGACATGAAAACCATCACGGAAACGGAACAAGATATTGTGATTGGCGCGAATATGCCGATCAGCGATTGTTATTCAACATTGGCCAAATACTATCCAGACTTTGGTCAACTGCTTCATCGTTTTGCCTCTTTACAAGTGCGTAACCAAGGTACTATTGGGGGGAATGTCGCCAATGCGTCTCCTATTGGTGATACCCCCCCTCTTCTTATGGCGTTAAATGCACGCATTACCTTACGTAAAGGTGAGCAAACTCGCACTTTGCCGATTGATGATTATTTCATTAATTACAAAGTGACAGCTCAGCAAGAATCAGAATTTATTGAAAAAATCTTCATACCGAAACCATTGGATTCCAATGCAAAATTCAGTGCTTACAAACTGGCTAAGCGTTTAGATGATGATATTTCAGCCGTCTGTGGTGCATTTAATTTGACGGTTGAGAATGATGTCGTTACTGATGCAAGAGTGGCATTTGGTGGCATGGCTGCGACTCCAAAACGAGCAACATTATGCGAGAAAGCATTAATTGGTAAGGCGTGGAATAAACAAACCGCTGAAGATGCGATGTTCGCAATGGAGCAAGACTTTGAGCCTCTGTCAGATTTTCGTGCCAGTAAAGAATATCGTAGTAAAACGGCTTGCAATATGTTGATGCGCTTTTTCCTTGAGCAACAAACAAAAGCAATCACACAAATGAATAGCCAAAAATTTAAACAAAATAGTATTGAAACGAGGGTCACGTCTTATGTCTAATCACAACAAAAAAACATTAAGTTACGATGAACTTATGACTCAATACAAACAAGACTTGAAAACGGGTGTAGGTAAGTCAGTTAAACATGATAGTGCAGATAAGCAAGTGACAGGTGAAGCTATTTATGTGGATGATCGTTTGGAATTTCCAAATCAATTGCATATATATTGCCGCCTAAGTACAGAGGCACATGCCAAAATTATCAGCATTGATACCAGCCCTTGCTACGAAATTGATGGGGTTGAGATAGCGATCACAAGCAAAGATATTCCGGGTCAGCTGGATATTGGCGCGGTGTTCCCTGGCGATCCATTATTGGCTGATGGCATTGTGGAATATTATGGTCAGCCTATTATTGCTGTTGCGGCTAAAGATATGGAAACGGCTCGTAAGGCGGCGCTCGCGGCTAAGATTGAGTTTGAGCCTTTGCCTGCCATTTTAGATGTGAAAGAAGCGCTTGAGAAAGAATTTTTCGTGCATGATACCCATGTTCAGCAACGTGGCGATTATCAAGCTGCATTAGACTCAGCAAAGCATGTGCTAGAAGGGCATATTAATGTTGGCGGCCAAGAGCATTTCTATTTAGAAACTCAAGCCAGTAGCGTCGTCCCGAGTGAAGATGGCGGGGTGATTGTTTATACCTCAAGCCAAAACCCAACCGAAATTCAAAAAGTTGTGGCAGAAGTGTTAGGCGTTTCGATGCATAAAGTGGTGGTGGATATGCGCCGCATGGGTGGAGGTTTTGGTGGTAAAGAAACCCAAGCGAATGCCCCTGCGTGTTTGGCTGCGGTGATCGCTCGTTTAACCGGAAAGCCTGCCAAAATGCGTTTATGGCGTAATGACGATATGACCATGACAGGTAAACGTCATCCATTTTATAACCAATATAAAGTCGGGTTTGATGATGATGGACGCATCACTGGAATTGACTTATCGGTAGCAGGAAACTGTGGTTATTCGATTGATTTATCGCATTCGATTGTCGATCGCGCGATGTTCCACTCGGATAATGCTTATTATCTTGGTGATGCAAAGGTGGTGGGTTATCGCTGTAAAACTCACACTGCATCTAATACCGCTTATCGTGGTTTTGGTGGCCCGCAAGGCATGATGACGATTGAACATATCATGGATGAAATTGCGCATCATCTTGGAAAAGATCCATTGACGGTCCGCAAGCAAAACTATTACGGGCTCGAAGATAGAAATGTTACCCACTATTATCAAACAGTTGAAGATAACTGCTTATTCGAGATCACCGAGCAGCTAGAAAAAACCAGTGAGTATCAAAAACGCCGTCAAGAAATCGCGCAATATAATGCCAATAGTCCAATCTTAAAGAAAGGTATCGCCTTAACGCCGGTGAAGTTTGGTATTTCATTTACGGCAACATTCTTAAACCAAGCCGGTGCTCTGATCCATATTTATACCGATGGTAGTATTCACTTAAACCACGGTGGTACGGAGATGGGGCAAGGGCTAAATATCAAAGTAGCGCAAATTGTGGCGCAAGAATTCAGTGTTGATGTTGACCAGATTCAGATCACCGCCACCAATACCGATAAAGTACCGAATACCTCACCAACAGCTGCATCATCCGGCACCGATTTGAATGGTAAAGCGGCTCAAAATGCAGCGTTAACCATTAAAGCTCGTTTAATTGAATTTGCAGCAAATTATTACAAAGTAACGCCTGAAGAAGTGGTATTTAACAATGGTATTGTGCAAGTTCGCGAGCAATTGATCCCATTTGCAGATTTTATTCAGCAAGCTTATTTCAACCAAGTGTCGCTATCGAGTACCGGTTTTTATCGCACTCCTAAAATTTATTACGATCATGAAAAAGCGTGTGGTCGCCCATTTTATTATTTTGCGTATGGGGCTTCTTGTTCTGAAGTGATTGTGGATACCCTAACGGGCGAATACAAAATTCTGCGCACAGATATTTTGCATGACGTAGGCGCATCATTAAACCCTGCCATTGATATTGGTCAGATTGAAGGTGGGTTTATTCAAGGTGTCGGTTGGTTAACCACAGAAGAGCTAGTGTGGAATGAAAAAGGTCGCTTGATGACCAATGGCCCAGCAGGTTACAAGATCCCAGCCATTGCGGATATGCCAATTGATTTTAGAACTGAGATTGTACAAAACCGAACTAATCCAGAAGACACGGTATTTAATTCTAAAGCGGTGGGTGAGCCTCCGTTTATGTTGGGTATGTCTGTGTGGAGTGCATTGAAAGATGCGGTGCATGCCGTTGCGTTGGAAAATGCAAAGTCAGGTGACAACGTCACAGTTCAGCTGGATACACCTGCCACACCAGAGCGAGTGCTATGGGCAATGGAAAAGGCGAGATCGGGGAGCTCTATGGTTAAAGCAGCTTTAGTCGATAACCATCGAGTACAAGCCTAAATGAGTTTATGGTGTTTTTGATACTCGTAATAAATAACGTGTTATTCCAGAAGCGAGGGACGACCTGTTTGGAATCTCCTAAAGTATTTGGCTGCTTTACCAGTTATTGATTACTGATGGAGATCCTGAACTACGCTCCTTCGTCGCTATTCAGGATGACGGTTTCATTGCTTATTACAAGGAAATAGCTATGTCTAGTTATGGAAGTGAACATTCGAATTCGACTAGCCAAGTCTCTTGGATCCAACAACTTGCTTTGTTAGAGCAACAAGGTGAAGAGTGTATTCTGGTTTCCGTATTGGAAGACAAAGGATCAGTGCCTCGTGACGCAGGAACCAAGATGATCGTCACTCGCAAAGAGCTTTATGCCACGATCGGTGGCGGTCACTTAGAACACCTTGCCACACAAATGGCACGTGAAATGTTGATGCAGATCGGCAATGGCCAAACGGATAATAAAATCCATATAGAACGCTTTAATTTAGGTGCACGCTTAGGGCAATGTTGCGGCGGAATGGCAACCTTGAGCTTTGAACCAATTGGCTTTAATCAACATCACCTAGTGTTGTTTGGGGCAGGGCATGTTGCCAAAGCGTTAGTGAATATTGTGCAAACATTACCGTTTAAAATCACTTGGATTGATGAGCGTGAAGCCGAATTCCCAACGCAGCTTACGCCAAATGTTCATAAGCTAGTCAGTGAGGACCCTGTAGGTGAAATTAAGCACATGCCAACCAATAGTTACTACCTAGTGATGACGCATAACCATCAATTAGATTTTGATTTAGCACGAGAAATCTTAACTCACGATAAGTTTAGCTATTTCGGCATGATTGGCTCTCAAACGAAACGAAAAAAGTTTGATATGCGGTTAGCCCATCGAGGTTTTGAGCAAGATTTGATTGAAAAAATGCAATGCCCAATTGGGATTTCAATGGTAAAAGGAAAGCATCCTGCTGAAATAGCTGTGTCGGTTGCGGGTGAATTGATCGCTCATTATCAAGGGCAACAACTCGAACAAAAAAGACCAATAAAACAACATGGATTGGTTGGCTAGAGACATTGGTTAAATAGATACATGAGTTAAATGGATGCATTAGTTCAATAGAGAGAAAATTCGGATTCGGAAACCAACCGCGCCGTTAACATAATTCACAAGGAAGTATTTTTATGCCACACCATAAAACCGCGTATCGTAGCGCCATCATTCAGATTATTGCTGATCCAAAAGATGTCGGTATTGAGCAATCGTATCGTTATTTTGAAGATGGCTTACTGGTTGTTGAAAATGGCAAAATCATTGATGTTGGCGATCATATGGAAACCATTGCTAAGCACAATGGCGACATGAAAATGATTAATTATCAGGATAAAATTATCACTGCGGGCTTTGTTGATACGCATATTCATTACCCACAAACCGGCATGATTGCTTCTTATGGTGAGCAGCTTCTAGACTGGTTAGAAAACTACACTTTTCCAGAAGAAGAACGGTTTAAAGATCCTGAGTATGCGGCCAAAGTGGCAAAGATTTTTCTCGATGAACTGGCAAGTAATGGCACCACGACAGCATTGGTCTTTGGGACGGTGCACAAACAATCGGTAGATGTGTTTTTCCAAGAAGCCAAGCGCCGTGATTTACGCATGATTTGCGGCAAAGTATTAATGGATCGTAATGCGCCAGAGTATTTAACCGACACCCCAGAAAGTGGTTATAAAGACTCAAAAGATTTGATTGAAAAATGGCATGGTAATGGACGTTTATCTTATGCTGTCACACCTCGCTTTGCACCGACTAGCAGCCCTGAACAATTGGCGACCGTAGGGCAGTTATTGAAAGAATACCCAACGGTTTATATGCATACACATTTGTCTGAAAACAAACAAGAAATTGAGTGGGTAAAATCATTATTTCCAGAGCGTGAAGGCTATCTTGATGTATATGATCATTATGGATTGTTGCACCAACGTTCAGTGTTTGCCCATGGTGTTCATTTGTCAGACTGTGAATGTCAGCGTCTGTCTGAAACTGGTTCAGCTATTGCTTTTTGTCCAACCTCAAATCTATTTTTAGGCTCAGGACTGTTTGATCTAACCCGCTTAGAAGAATATGGCGTTCGGGTGGGAATGGGTACGGATGTTGGCGCAGGAACTAGCTTTTCACTGATGCAAACCATGAGCGAAGCTTATAAAGTGATGCAACTGCAACAGCAAAAATTGCATCCGGTAAAATCTTTATATCAAGCGACATTAGGTGGGGCGAAGGCACTATATCTAGATGATAAAATTGGCAGCTTAGAAGTGGGCAAAGAAGCGGATTTTGTGGTACTTGAACCTAATGCTACCACGTTGATGAAGTTTCGAATGCAACAAGCGAAAACCTTAGAAGAGAAGCTGTTTGTATTAATGAGTTTAGGCGATGATCGCACCGTTCATGCTACCTATATCAATGGTAATCTGGCTTACAAGCAATAACCCTCCTACACAATAACGTCGAATATATTGATATACGACGTTATTGTTATAATTTTCAGCCGGCGACTGGTGCAATCTCTAACGTCAAACACGAGGCATTTTCTTCTGATAAATGAATCGTATTGTTCGCTACTCTTGCGTATTGAGCCGAACCTTCTGGCTCTCCACTATTTGGATTAACGTCAAATTTGGGGAAGTTACTACTCGAAATATCTAACCTAATTTTATGCCCTTTAGAAAATAAATTACACGTTGCGAAGGCTTCAACCTCGATCTTGTAAATATGCCCTTGCTGTAGACGCTCCGGTTGTTGCCATGATTTATGGTAGCGACAGCGGAAAATGCCATCAGTAATATTCATCGCAAAGCTTTGTGGATAATCTTCGTTTGATGGGGCTATATCGAGCAACTTGATGGTGAAATCGGTATCTGGCGCATCACTTTCGATAAAGAGTGTGGCTTTTACATTGCCCGCCACTAATATATCTTCATGTAAAGGCTGTGTTTCAAAAGATAAAATATCGCTTCTGTTATTGATTGGCTGTTCGCTTCCGGTACTTCCAAAAAATCGTGGGTCTTCAATTTGATTAAAGGCGCCTCCAACAAAGACTGGTTTGCCAGACGTTAATGAACCGCCTAATGTCGGAACCGGTTTTTTGGGATCAAACGAGTATGTGATAGCGGTTGGTATCATTTCTTTAGACTGATGTAGCGAATAATCTTTATTTAAATACCAGATTTGTGTGTTGGTTTCTGGTAGTGGCCATTGTGATGAGTGGATCCACTGGCCACCGTGGTTTCTTTTATGTTGCGGCGTTTTATTACCAGCGCCACCACCCATTTGGAATATTTTCACTGCGGTATCTTTGCTATACTCCCCATCAAGTAGCCAGCGAGTGAACCAATCAATTCTATACTGCAGCCAATTTTTACCTACATTGCCATCAAATGCAGCTTTCTCACTAAAATCCACATCACCGCAATGAGTAATGTTACGGTCACCATGTAGCCAAGGTCCCATAATCAAAGAGATAGGTGCTTTTTTATGAGCAGATAAAGCATTGTAGTTATCCAACGTGCTTTTGACATAAACGTCATACCAACTCGACATCAGTAGGATAGGGATATCGGGAATGTTTTGATAACTCTCTAAAGAATAAATACCTGACTTTTTCCAAAAAGAGCTAAATCGACCGGCTTCCCATTGCTGTAATAAATACTCTTCATATTCAGGTAAGTGCTTAATTGGAGAGTGACCCTTAGACCACGGCATTTGCTTAAACCATTCAATAATATCTTCATTACTAAGCTGTTCTTTAAGTTTAGGATCTGCTTGAGCTTCGGGGCTAACTAAAGCTTGTCGATAAGCCCAAGTCGCTTGCTTTAGTTCAAAAGCTCCCCCTTGGCGAATGCCACACTCATAGGCACTGGAAAAACCACCAGAGTCGAGCGACATACATTGCAAACCTGGAGGGTTTAAACACGCTAAAGCCATTTGTGTATGTGCGGCATAAGACAGTCCCATGGTGCCAATACTGCCATTACACCAAGGCTGTTGAATTAACCACTGGCAAGTATCAAAGCCATCTTCTGCTTCGTTGATGTACTTGATAAAAACGCCTGAAGATTTATAACGACCGCGACAATCTTGAAATACGCAGGCAAAACCTGCATTAGTAAAAGCTTTCGCCATTTCTTCTCGACTAATCAGATGACCTGATAGATCCACTTCTGAGCGTGAAGCCGCTTCTTTGTTATAGGGTGTTCTTTCTATTATAACGGGCCAGGGGCCTTCAGAATGTTGTGGTAAATAAACGTCAGTAGCAAGCTGCTCTCCATCACGTGTTAATATCATTATATCCAATAATTTTTTCATGATTTTACTACCCATAGACCGCTAAACTAAGCGATAAAAATGCCATAGCGCAAAGAATAATGATTAAAAAGAATGGGAAGATATAACGCGCCCATTGTCCCCATCCAACCTGAGCGGTAGCAAGGAATATCAATAATCCGCTTGATGTTGGCGTTATGATATTAGTGGCACCGTTACCCATTAAGAATGCTAAAACGGTCGTTTGTGGATCGACACCTGCAAGTTGCCCAAGTGGGCCGAGAATTGGCATGGTAACGGCAGCTTGTCCTGACGTGGACGGTATAGCAATATCAATCAGTAGTTGTGAAAAAAACATCCCGTAAGCGGCTAGATTTGAATTATTCTCACCAACTACCGAGGCGAGTGAATGAATGATGGTATCTAAAATTTGCCCTTTGGAAAGCAAGATGGCAACCGCAGTTGCTAAACCGATTAACACCCCTGCGATTAATACTTTTTTCATACCAGACACAAAAGCATCAACGGTTTCATTGGCCGTTAAGCCGCCTACTATGGCAAATAGAATGCCTAAGGATAAATAGTAAGCCGATAGCTCATTATATTTCCAATGCCACGTTTGAGATGCGTATACTAAAAAACCGATACCCATCGCTAATGTTAATAAAACCCATGTATGACGAGCGGGCAATTTGGTTGAATTCCAGCTCATTTCTATCGTGCTATTTTTTGCTTCTTTTTTAATACTTCGTAAAACATAAAGAATTCCGATAATCATTAGAACAACATACACAAAAATGCGCATCCCCATACCACTAAAGACTGGAACACCCACTAATGGTTGAGCGATAGATAGGGCATAGGGGTTGGTAATTGATGCCAAATAGCCTACTTTAACGGGAATAGCGACGATAGCGAGGCCAATTAAACTCGACATTCCCATGCGATTCGCCATCGCAACGACCATAGGTATAACGAGTAAATACTCCTTGGCCATGCCCATAAACGTACTACCCATTGAAAAAATGATCATCATGGCAGGAACCAGTATATAAACATTCCCTTTGGTCGCCGATAGCATCCGTTCCAGGCCTGTTTCAATCGCTCCCACTTTATTTAATACGCCAAACATGCCACCGATAAACAGCACCATGAAAATCATGCCGGATTGTTTGTTAATGGCTTCTGGAATACTAACCAATGCATCAAGTAGGCTGACAGCATGGGCGGCTTCTTTTTGAGGGTAAATATTGATTAAATTAACCGGCGACACACTTTTTGCAAGTACTTGATAGGTGCCCGGAACAATCAACTTACCATTTCGTTCGAATTTTCCTGAATCTAAGAAATAAGTCATTAACACGGCGGCTAAAACGACCAATAATAATATAATGACAGGATTCATTGATTTTTTAGTTTTAGAGCCAGCTTGACTCATTAATGTTGAATCTTTTATGGTCACTGTTGAATTCCTTTTTCAATTAGCGATAACTGAGAAACTGTGGGCTAAGTTTGATCCATTCACAAGCGTATGACGATATGTCATTGATATATGCAGGTAAGGCATAATGAATATAAAGCAACTTATGGCTCTGAAAGCAATAATGGAAACAGGCACAACAAAATCAGCAGCATCACACCTTGGGTTATCACAATCAGGAGTGAGCCGCTTACTCACCCAACTAGAATCTGAGTTAAAGCTTGAATTATTCGAGCGAAGAAAAGGTCGGTTAATCGTGAAACCAGAAAGTCGAAACTTACTGGTTAATGCGCTTCAATCTTTAAACCAATTAGAGCGGCTTTATGATGAGGCTGTCGATATTAAAAAAGGCAGCTTACAAAAACAGGTAATTAAGTTAGCCGTCCCTTATACGTTCACTTCATTTATTATTCCTAAGTTGGTTACTCAAATTTTAGAACATTATCCTAATGTATTGGTCGAGTTGATCACGGGAAGTTATTCATTTATAGAACAATGTGTTGAGTCAGGGAAGGCGGACCTTGGATTTACTCGTGTATATAATAATCCAAGGTTTGAATACACTCCGGTGGCATCTGGCACGTCCCTTTGTATTATGCCACGTAAACATCCTTTATCTCGCTATCATACAATTACAGCTGAACTTTTGAATGGTTTGCCTTTGATATTGCTTGGGAAAAAAAGTGCTTCACGTAAAGATATCGATGCCTTTTTTATGGAGAACAATATTAAACCCCAAGTGATCGTCGAGGCTCATTCAGTCGATGTTGCGTGCTCTCTAGTGGCAAACAATCTTGGAATTTCAATCGTCAATAGTGTTTTACTCAAAGGTGGTGATTATTCATCGATTGTATTTAAGCCTATTATCGATCTTCCCCGCTACCAATATGGCTTGATTACTCATGTAGGATCAGAATTAAATGATTTTGAATCCGAGTTATATGCCAAAGTGGGAGATTGGATGCGTCACTTACTCAATTAAATTCAACGTGATTAATGTCACGTTTTTTTTGGATTTTATGGTGGAGTTGAGAATTGAATTTATGAAATGTGTGATGTTCCATATTGGTATTCGCTTTTCATAATAGACTTTATCAGTGAGGTTCATAGGGTGATGCAACTGTCACTCAACATATCCGCTGTTTAAATTCGTTATAAAGCCAGATGCGTGCAGGTAAATTGGTTGCTTAATGTTAGTATTCAGATTAATGTCGAGTTCGCTAAGATATGCAACGACTCACTTAGAACCTGAATGTCATGCCAACATTCGATTGGAATTGGTTGACCCAATCAGACTCAAAATGGATGAGGCATTTACTATTGCCTTGGTCGCTATAACACAAGGTTGAATTGTTATTATCAACCGAGGTACCAAGCCATCGAATTTGCGCATTCAATGCTAGGTTGGAGGTCATTCGATACTCTAGCCCAGCAAACTGTCGCGGAAAAGCCAACGTTATTATCGACCCAATCAGCGTCAACATAAGACCCACCGAGACCAACACCAATATAACCTGAAAAGTTTTCTGAAATCGGCATATCTAAACTGCTTTGAAAGTGTAGATATTGAATGGAGGACTTTACATCCAGGTCCTCTAATTGTGTGCTTTGTCGGGAATAGAATAATCCAACACGCCCTTTATCTACGGGTACTTCAATCGCAAGTGCAAAGCTATTTCTTCCTTCCATATCATAGGTGTTACCGCTGTCGTCCTCAACACTCCCACCTAAGGTATAACCAATCATTGGCGTTATTATTAAATCGGCGTAGCTGCTGCTAGTTGTTATGCAAAGTAAAAGTAAGCTATATCGTTTCATTGCTAGGCCTTGTGATAAGTGGGTTAAGCCGAGTGTCAATATATTTTAGTGGCATGATAAATAATATTAACGTTGTTTTGTTCTATTACTATTTGGATCCGTGATGTGGTCGATGAATCTGATGCTTAAATTTAAATGATCGCGTGCTTTTATATAACGTGCGATTCCAAATAAGAACAAAAAATAAAACCAACATGAGTGTAACTTTAGCTAATAAAGCTTTACAATTCAGAGCTGAGTATATGCTCTAAGTCTTTGGCTTTACTTCAAATATACAGTTGAATGGTTTGAGTTTATCGATAAGTAATACGTTAAATAACCTTATGATACGAGGTTTAGCGGCAAAAGGAGTTGTAATGAAAATCAAAGCTACTCAAGTAATACTATTGAACATGTTATGTGCTCCAATGGCTTGGGCTGAAACCCCAAGTGCTTATGACCTGTGTTTGCTGGACAAAATAAAACAGCAAAATGGTGATGATACTATTGCTAACCTACGAAAGCAGTGTGACTTGGATAACGTAACGCAAACAACGGTAGGGAAAGATAAACCAGAAGGAAACTTAGCGACTGAACGATATCGATCTGAACGTGAAACGGCATTCGAACCTTTTGTGATGACCGCTCATCGCCTCAACTATTTATTGCCTATTACGTACAGCAACAAAATTAATGAAAAAGCTTATGAGGGCACGGAGTGGTCTGAAGGGCTAGAACATGCAGAAGCAGAATTTCAAATTAGTTTTAAAGTACCTCTTAACTATGGCGATCTCATGGTTGAGGGCGATGCGCTGTATTTTGGTATGACGCTTAAATCATTTTGGCAAGTCTACGCAGATGAAATTTCTCGCCCATTTCGTGAAACCAACTATCGACCAGAAATATTTTATGTTGCTCCTACTGCATGGACCCCTTTTGATGGTAAAACGGCGTTAGGTTTTGGTATTGAACATGAGTCGAATGGTCAACGACAGGATTTGTCTCGCAGTTGGAATCGTATTTATGCACAGTTTTATTATGCCAAAGAAAATTTTGTAGTTGCGGTTCAACCTTGGTGGCGCATTCCTGAAGATGAGAAAAAGGACCCGATGGATTCTGACGGTGATGATAATCCAGATATCGAAGATTACATGGGACATTTTGAACTAACCAGTGCTTATAAAGTAAATGATTTCGAGTTTTCTTTTTTAGGTCGAGAAAACTTTGCCACCCATAAAGGTTATGCTGAAGTTGGTGTTACATTTCCTATCTGGGGGAAAGTTAGGGCTTATGCGCAATATTCATCTGGCTACGGAAGCAGCTTGATTGATTACAACCAGAACCAGCAGAGAATAGGCTTAGGTATCGCGATAACCGGTTTATTGTAATAGAAACCTCTGATTGATGAGGTTGTATTTATCCCTAAATGCCCAGTAATCAGGGCATGATTTTTGAGTATATAAAACTTTCCAATGCAATATATTTCACACCACACTAAAAAATGGTTCTTACGACTATTGGCACAACTGGGAGTTGTTCATAACGATAGCCAAAGTATCTCCACGATCCCTTTACTTGAACGGTCCAAAGTCGCGATGGCGGCATTTGTTACTATTTTTTTAGTCACAATTATTGGTACCCAAATGCAAGACCCAAATGCGGCACTAGTGTTATTAGGGTCAATGGGTGCATCAGCGGTTATTATTTTTGCCTTGCCAAGTAGTCCATTAGCGAAACCGTGGAGTTTTGTTGCCGGACACACGATTGCTGCCGTTTTAGGGATTAGCATGACAATGGTGATTTCAGATTTTGCATTATTAGCGAGCCTGACTATCGCTATTATTTTAATGTTGATGTACATTTTCGAGTGTATGCATCCACCGGCAGCGGCCACGGCGTTAGTACCCGTTATTGCGAGTCGTAATATTGATGTTGGGTATGATCTGCTTATTCCAGTGATGTTGAATGTGGTGGTTTTTCTACTTGTCAGTTTGATTTTGAATCGCTGGGTTTTACGTAGAAAACTATCGGTTTTACCTGAAAAATTTGATCCTGTTCATCTACATAATGATCAAAGCCCGCTTAAAAGACTGGGATTACAACAAGAAGATTTAATGCAAGCGATCAACAGCTTTGACACGGTTTTGGCTGTTAGTGAACAAGGCTTGGAACAAATATATCAACAAGCTCAACGCCATGCTTATCAACGACGGAGTGGGGAAATATTAAGCCGAGATATTATGTCACAAGATCTGATCACCATTAATCAAGATGCTTCGTTAGGTCAAGCGTGGAAGTTATTGCATAAACATAAAATCAGCATGTTACCAGTGGTGAATGAACAACAAGAATTGCTAGGTGTGATTTCTAGTGTCGATTTTCTAAAAAACCTAACCGTACCAAGTTATTCAGGTTTACTGAAACATTTAAGTGGTATGTTGGTTAAACGTAAGCATAAAAAAGAAGTGAACAATCGAGTACAAGATTTGATGGTCACGGATGTTATTGCCGTCAAAGACACCGACCATATTGTCGCCTTAGTGCCTTTATTATCAGATATCGGATTACACCATATTCCCGTGTTGGATGATAAACAAAAACTGTGCGGTATTATTACGCAATCAGATTTAATCGGTGCCTTGTATTCTGTGAATCAAAAAGCGTCTTAGTTTTCTTGATTCTGCTTACTTTATTAATGCTGATTTTACTATCACAAAGCCAATAGCCCCTAAAATTGCACCGGTTATTTTATCGATATAATAGGATATTTTAACGAATTTATTCCGTACTTTAGGTGCAGAAAGGAGATAGATGATTGCCATATCCCAAACAAAGACAATGGTCGTCATCCATATACCTAAGCCTAGTTTGAATGAGAAACTTACGTCGTTCGTTAATACAACTGTAAATAAGCTGAGATAAAATAATAGATTTTTAGGGTTGAGTATTCCTGATATAAATCCAGTCATAAACTCTCGTACAAATGTGGCATGGTGGAATTCAGTCTCTACGGAAGCCGTAATATCAAGCGCATTATATGAATGTTTTCGTGCTCGTAATGCCTGTATAGCGAGATAAATTAAAAAGAGCCCGCCAATAATCTTTAACGTGATCATTATGGAGACTGAAGCTGCTAATATGGAACCGACCCCAACGAGGCACAGTCCAATATAAACCGCATTTGCAGATGCAATACCAAGGGCAATACCTATCGCTCCATTCTTATTGTTTTTAATGGCACTTTTTACGACTAATATAAAATCAGGTCCAGGGCTGAGCAAAGCAAGAAAATGTGCGATTGCAACGGTGAAAAAAATACCTAATAAGCTGACATCCATGCCATTGTCCTCATAATTAATCAGTTATATAAACTAGCATGCATCATTTATTGTGAATAGTTTTCGCACAAATATTATCGATATTTACCCATTAATGTTATTTATTGGTAAGGCTTACTGGCCATTAAATCATTGTATTTTAGCGTTAATCCGAGTGTTTGACAGCTTTGCTCTGCATTTATCCATTTACTATCTTCACCGTTATTCATAAATTTTGGAATAGTGAGATTTAAGTGCTGTGCCATTGTTTGGTAATACTGCTCGCGGGTTGGATGAGTATGAGCCGCAAGGTGTAGCACTTTGCGGTCTGGCCATTGCATGATCATGCACTGTATTGCTGCGATGATATCCTGCTGGTGGATTAAGTTCACGGGTGTTAAACCATTCTCAAGTGCTTTTCCCATTGACTCATAACGCTTTACTATGTGTTTGGCAGGGTGACGTTCGGGGCCAATTAAACCGGATAAACGCAGCACAATTAGATCATCTTGCCATTGTCGGCGTAATTCATTTTCGAGCCAAACATGTGCATGACCAGACTCGGTATTGGGGTTAGTTGGTGTATCTTCCGTTATCTCGCCTTGGCACTCTGCATATACGCTTGTCGTGCTAATGAAAATTATTTTTTTTGTGCCGTTATGCTTAGCGAGATCTGATAATTGTATGACATTCTTCTTGAATTGCTCTGAGCTGTTCTCCACTCGTCCTGGTGGTACGTTAATAATTAAAACATCGGTGCTGAAAAAGGTCATCAAGTCGGGGTTTTTATTAATCGTATCTATTAAAGGTAGTTGAATTGTGACGCCTTGTATTCCGTGGGTTTTTAGGGTTTTAATATCCTCAACATTACGTTTTGAACCATAAACAGAGTAACCTTGAGACGCTAAATTTGTCGCAAGTGGTAACCCAAGCCATCCACAGCCACAGATGCTTATTTTTTGATTTTTATTCATAAATTGATTTGCCTCTAAAAATTATCTTGATAAATGTTAAGCAGAAAACACTATGAAATGAGAAAATGAGTATGATGACCTTTAATTCGTTTCACAATATTTTATACCCGTCTTACTTGAAGCAGCAGCTTTGTTGGCTACGCTCGTTCACTTCACTTACTTAGTGAACTAAGCTCACGGGGCTTCACTTGCTTGCCGCCTCACTGCAACTTCAATTACTTTGGGTATATAACCATATTTCGAGTAGCTAATGGCAAATAAACTCAGTGACTTCAGCGTTCAAACGCTTATTAATAAAGATCTAATTGATAAGCAAATGCAGTGTAAAGAACTACTGTATGATTTTAATCACTCAAGACCAAGCGAAATAGAACTACGTCGAACTATTCTGAATAAAATCATTACTAATTATCAAGGTACACATATTGAACCGCCTTTTATTTGTGATGTTGGACAGAATTTAACCATAGGTAAGGGGGGGTTTATCAATTATGGATTAATCGTATTAGATATTGCGCCCGTTACTATTGGCGATCATGTATTGATTGCGCCAAATGTACAGCTTTGCGCCGCTAGTCATCCGATTTTATTAAGTGAGCGCATACAACCCTTTGCATGCGGTGAACCGATCACGATTGGTGATTGCGTTTGGATTGGTGCAGGTTCTATCGTATTAGGTGGCGTGACCATTGGCAGCAATAGCGTGATTGGGGCAGGAAGTATGGTGATAAAAGATATTCCAGATAACGTGATTGCCGTCGGGAATCCATGCAAAGTGATTAAAACTATCGAGCATGGTGAAATGCCAACCCAAGAAGATATTGATGCGATTTTAGCCAAGCATGGCTTAGATAATTGGGTTTAGAATATTGGATTTGAGAATGGAGAAGGTGGCACCATTGCCGATAAGCTTAACGTTAATTCGCGGTTTTCCCGGTTCGGGGAAATCAACGCTTGCGAGAAAGTTAACCCAAGAGACAGGTGCGATTCATTTAGAAACCGATATGTATTTTGTTGATAGCACAGGGCAGTATCGCTTTGATTTCAAAAAACTGAATCAAGCGCATAAGTGGTGCCAACAGCAAACGCGCCAACATTTAGAACAAGGTTTCAGTGCCATAGTGTCTAATACTTTTGTCTGTCAGTGGGAAATGCTGGCTTATAAAGATATAGCACAGGCGGTTGGCGCGGAACTCTATATTCAAGTTTGCCGAGAACAGTTTGGCAGTATTCATAATATTGAGGCGAAAACTATAGCGAATATGAAACAGAAGTGGGAAGAGTAGAACAATTAGGCTAAATAGTAATGGAAGTCGCAGCTTATTAGCTAATTTTAAAATGCCCTAGAAGTTGTCATTCTGGATAGTGACGAAGGAGCGTAGTTCAGAATCTCTTAAAGCGTGTTGCTAACTATTTTATGCCCCAAAGTGTGTTACTCAGTAACCCTACAAGTGCCACAATGGTTATCTTTTTCCATATATTTTCTTATTTGAAAGCTAGTTATACTGTTTATTAGCGCAACTTGAATTTGTCCATACGATTAATAATTGTAAATAAACGATCAGATCGAGACTTGGGCATTTAGTTCATTTCTTATTCATCGTTGAAATTATTTATACAAATTTTATGTTCTAAGGGGAAATATGAGGCAGCAGTATCATTTAAGAAATAGCGATAAAGGGCTTTTGTCTTGGGATGTGTTCAGGTTAATAGAATTAGCCAAAGAATTAGATGTTGTAAACCTCTCTTTATCTGAAATATCTGAGTTAGATGAAGAATTTTGGTATGACCTTGGTGGAGTACGCCCTACATGCAGAAATATCGTTGAGCATGCTGAACTGATCCGTAATACAGACTTATCCTATCCCATCATTTTGTGCCATGAAGGTCGTATTATGGATGGGATGCATCGAGTCTGCAAAGCATTAATGTTAGGTGACATTCACATTAAAGCGGTTAAGTTTAAGTCTTACATCGAACCTGATTATATCGGTATCGAGGCAGATAAATTGCCATATTAATTGATGAGCGTTATCCTCTGTAGGCACAACTTTTCTTCGTATTTCTAGGTTTGTAAATTCACTGTGTTACTACAATAGTGTGGTTAACTCTTGAGGTGTATTGTGGTTAAAGTTTCAACAGTAAATAAAATGGAATCTCTTACAAAATATTTCACATCAAAAGAAATAATGACATTCTATGTAGCTCATCCAAGTGATAGTTATTTTGTGGAAGGTGTTCCACCGATAGAGATGGTAGAAGTTGTCCCTTATAATCATTTATGGCCAAACATTTATGAGAATATTGCCTCAATTATTAAACAAAAATTAGGTGTGAATGTTGAGACCATTGATCATATTGGTTCTACTGCAATACCAGAAATTGCGGCAAAGCCAATCATTGATATTGATCTTTCCGTATGTGATTCAGAAAATGAGCAATGTTATCTTCCTGCTCTGGAAGAGTTAGGCTTTAAACTTGTTGTTCGTGAACCTCGTTTTTATGGACATCGTTTATTTCATCTTGAAAACCCGAGAGTGAACTTGCATGTATTTACTTTTCGTTCTCCTGAAGCAATTCGACATTTATTATTTAGAAACTGGCTTCGAGAATCAGAAGAAGATCGTCAGGTGTATATAAATGCAAAGCTAGATGCAGTCAAAGGCTGTGAATTGGACATTGAAAAATACCATAAAAATAAACAAGATATGGTGCATTATATATATCAAAAAATATTTCAAGCATTAGGTTTTATCAACGTAGAGGATGAACATGAAATATCCAAATTCAAATGATAAAGAGCCAATGAAAGGGTTTCCTCAAGTTGGTTTCCTTAAAAATTTCATTACATCACCCAATATATTAGTGGGTGATTACACTTATTATGATGATCCTGAAGGTGTTGAAAGGTTCGAATCAAATGTGCTTTATCATTTCCCATTTATTGGCGACAAATTGATCATTGGAAAATTTTGTTCCATTGCAAAAGATGTCAAATTCATTATGAATGGTGCAAATCATAAAATGTCAGGTTTTAGTTCTTATCCTTTTTACATTTTCGGCCACGATTGGTTAAAAAGTTTACCTGCTGAAAATGAACTACCATTCAAAGGCGATACTAAAATTGGTAATGATGTTTGGATTGGCTATGAAGCAACGGTTATGCCTGGCGTATCCATTGGAAATGGTGCAATTATTGCGAGTAAATCAGTTGTTGTGTCCGATGTCCCTGATTATGGCATCGTTGGTGGCAATCCTGCACAAATCATTAAATATCGTTTTGATGAAGCTACAATACAACAATTACTATCTATTGCTTGGTGGAATTGGAGCACTGAAAAAATAACTGAAAACCTTGAGTTGATAGCGAACAATGATTTAAATGCACTATCTCAAGTAAGTGACTTATAACAAGCAATTGAAATGGGCGTTAGATGACTAGCGGTACAAATAGCATGATCATAATTAGAAAATACGAAGAATCAGATGCGTGGGCTCTATGGGCGATCTTTTATCACACGATTCGCAATGTGAATATACGCGACTATTCACAAGCTCAAGTAAAGGCATGGGCTCCCGATAACTTAGATCCTAAAGTTTGGCAGCGAAAAATGGATTCTATTACCCCTTTTATCGCTGAAATCAATGGGGACATTGTTGGCTACACTGACCTCCAAGAAAATGGCTTAATTGATCATTTCTTTTGCCACCATGAACATCAAGGCAAAGGCATAGGGCGTAGCTTAATGGAGCATGTGCTGAACGTTGGTAATCAACAAGGAATCGACAAGTATTATTCTGAGGTCAGCATCACAGCTCGTCCATTTTACGAGAGGTTTGGATTTAAAGTTATCCAAGAGCAAACAGTTGAAGTGCGTGGTCAAAAACTACGTAACTTTGTCATGGAGAAAGTCAGCTAACAAATAATAAGGATAGGTGTCGCGCAGCCGACTGTAGTGGATAAGGGAATTAGGGCTGCCGCATGTAAGGTGGTCATACGGTTGTAATACTAGAAGTAATTCGAAATGTATAAATATCTCTATGGTTCGTAACTCACTTTTGTCCAGAGGTGAGTTAGATAATCAAGGCTAACTTAACCTTGGATCAACGTGAGTTGATACTTAATTTTATCAAACGATAAGCTCATCTTTTACCAAGAAAGAATTTGATGAAGAACATCACAATAAAGTAGATACATCGCGATATCGAAATTAAAAGCAGATTGAATGGACGTTCAAATATCATCTCGCCTTTAGCCGTAACTAAGGTTTATTCATGGTGGGAAGGTTATTTTACTCTTCTAAAAACGAACGCAGCATTTTTTCATAATCTTCAATGCTTTGCGCGCCTGTTAGGCCTTCTTCATTGTTAAACACCATGGTCGGTACACCACTGATCCCCATTTCATGCCATTGATTTTCAATTACATCAATCTTGTCATGTTCTGATGCATCGTTTAAATAGGCTAGCATTTCATCGGCATTCAGGCCGACACTTTCACCAATTTCTAGAAGTACTTCAGTATTTGAAATATTCTTTCCTTCAGTAAAGTAAGCTGTGAAAAAGGCGATTTTTAATTGGGTTTGTAGGCCAAGTTCGTAGGCGTAATCTAATAAAATATGGCATTGACGAGTGTTGTAGATTCGAGATTCTTCAGAGAAGTTGAATTCAAAGTCGACCGCTTTACCATATTCGATTAAACGTTGGCGATTTTGTTCACTTTCTTCAACACTGGCACCATATTTTCGGGCTATATGATCGCGTAGATTCTCACCTTCGACGGGCATGTCTGGATTTAGTTCAAATGGATACCATTCAATTGCAATTTTATCTTGCCAATTATTTTTGACCACGGCGTCTTTTAAATGCTTAACGCCAATTACGCACCAAGGGCAGACCACATCTGAAATAATATCAATTTTGAGTTTTTTATCGGACATACTGCATCCTTGCCGTTTTTCGAAAGTGAGGGAGCTATTATGAAAGTTAGATATTGAGAGTCAATAGTAATAGATAACAATATTAACAATAAAAGTGTGATTAATGTCGGGGATAGCATTTAGATGATGATTAATTAATCTAACCGCTTCTTAAACCGGAGTGACGCGATCACTATTCCAACTACACTAAACCCTAATAACCATAAGGCATCATAGCTCATGTCAAGGATGGCAGCATCACGTAAAACGATGCCACGAATCAAACGCATAAAGTGGGTGGCAGGTAGGATCTCGGAAATGTATTGCGCCACAATTGGCATTCCATCATAAGGAAACATAAATCCTGAGAGTAAAATTGATGGTAATAAAATAAACACGGTCATTTGCATGGCTTGCAGTTGATTCGTCGCGATGGTTGAAAGCACTAAACCTAGCGTTAAACTTGCCAAAATAAATAATAAGGTGGCAGTGCCAAGGGCGATTAAGCCGCCTTGAACGGTAATGTTAAATAAGAAGTAGCCTAATGCCAGAATAATGGTAGTTTGTAGGATCCCGATGAATAAATACGGTATCACTTTACCGATCATTAATTCAATAGAACGAACTGGCGTGGTGATCAGCATTTCCATATTGCCTCGTTCACGCTCGCGTACAATCGCCGCTGAAGTAAACATGATCATTGTCATAGTGAGTATCACTGCGACGAGTCCGGGTATGATATTGACGGCGGTACGCTGTTCGGGATTGTATAAAATGGTGGTAGCGAAGGTAGGTGTTATTTGATTAGCCGGTTTGTCTAATAACTCGGTTAGTGGCATCGACCGTAAGCCTTTAATTGTTGATGCGATAATGGTGTCAGAGCCATCCACAATCCACTGGGCAATTGGTCGACTAGTTTCTCCACTGGTCGAACTGGGTGTGGATTGACCTATGCTGTTACTGCGCACGAGTCGTTGAGATAAATCGTGGGGAATATAAAGCACTGCTCTAATTTTAGCGCTTGCGATGTCTTTTTGCGCTTGGTTTAAATCGGTATATTGTTTGGTAAAAGTTACGGTTTGAGTGGCCTCAACAGTTTGGATAAGCACCCGACTTAATGTAGTTTGGCTTAGATCAACCACGCCAACGGGAATATGACGTACATTGGTGTTTATCGCATAACCAAAAAGCAGTAACTGAATAATGGGGATCATAATGATCATACGAAAGGTCATTTTATCGCGTTTAAGCTGCAATAATTCCTTAAAAAAGATGGCTTGGATACGAGATAAAAACATCATTGCCTGCCATCTCCTGTACAAGTAACAAAAACATCTTCAAGGCTTGGGCGTACCAGTGAGAATTGCTCAGGCTTGAAATCATAAAGCGGTGGTTGACTGTTCAAAAAAGCTAAAGGGTCATGTTGAGTGTTTTTGATTAAGACTCTTAAGCGAGAGCCTAATTGCGCGGCGCTGATGACTTGTGGCAGTTGAATAAGGTGCTGCTTTAATTGGCGTAAATTATGACTCTCAATTTCAACTACATGTGCGCCAAGCTGACTCATTAGTTCATCGGGCGAGCCATCGGCACGTTTATGGCCTGATTCTAAAATCGCCAGTTTATGACAACGTTCGGCTTCATCCATGTAATGCGTGGACACCAAAATTGATGTTCCTTGTTCGCATAAATCAAATAACTGTTCCCAAAACTCACGGCGGTTTTCAGGATCAACTGCCGAGGTTGGTTCATCTAAAAACAGTAGATCAGGTTTGTGCAGTGTAGAAGCGGCGAGGGCTAAACGCTGTTTTTGACCGCCACTCATGCTGCCAGCCATTTGTTTCTTGCGTTGGTCTAAGTCGTAAATAGAAAGAAGTTCTTCAATACGTTTCTTTTGCTCTTTAGCTCCCAAGCCATAAATCTTAGCGATAAAGGTTAAATTTTCTTGTACGGTGAGATCGTCATAGAGTGAGAATTTTTGCGTCATATAGCCAATCTTCATACGCAGCTTTTCAGCATCTTGCGGTAATTGATGACCAAGCACTTGAATATTACCACTGGTGGGACTCAATAAACCCGTTAGCATACGGATTGCAGTGGTTTTTCCTGAACCATTAGGACCAAGAAAACCATAAATTTCGCCTTTCTTGACTTGTAAATTAAGTGCATCAATTGCTTTTAATTCACCAAAGTTGCGACTTAATTGTTCAGTTTCAATCACAAATTCACTCATGGCTGATTTGTTCATGGTAAGTCTACTTGAACCGGAATGCCTGAAGGCAGTTTTGCATAATCATCGGGGAGTTGAATTTCGGCTAAATACATTAAATGAGCGCGATCTTCTTGGTTTAATGCATAGTAAGGTGTAAAGGCCGGTTCACTTGAAACCCAAGTTACTTTTCCTTTAATGGCTTTATCTAAGCCATCCACATGTAACATTAAATTGTCATTGATATGAATATTGACGCGTTTTGGTTCGGGAATATAGACGCGAGCATAAGGCGCTTTGCTGGCGAGTAAAATTGCAACTGGACTTCCTGCGGTAACACGTTCTCCTAGGTTCCACGGTAGGTTGTCTAAAATTCCATCTCGGCTGGCGGTGATGGTTAAGTCTTCGAGTTTCTTATTCTCAGCGGTAAGTTGTGCGCGTTGAGTTTTAAGCTCTGCTTTTGCTATGCGAATATCTTCTTCTCGATTGCCCGCAAGTAAGGCGTTGAGATTTTCTTGATCACTATTGAGCTTTGCTTGAGCCGAGTCACGAGTAGCAAGCGCTTGGTCAAGATCAGATTGACTGGCCAGTTTGCGTTTGACTAAGGCTTGTTGGCGTTTATAAGTAGCTTGTGCATCTATTAAATTGGCCTTAGAGCCTGAAACATTCGCTTTAGACGCGGCAATATCTTCTTCTCTTGGGCCTTTCTTTAGTTTATCTAAGTTGGCTTTTGCTTGAGCGACTTGAGCGTGCGCTTTATTGACGAGTGCTTTTTGGTAAGTGTTATCGAGGCGAACTAATACCGTACCTTTTTTTACAATTGAGCCTTTCTTTACCGGTAAATCTATTACCACTTCATTGGTCACTGCCGTTTGTGCAATGCGATCACGTTCTAGAGTGCCAAGAGCTTGGGAAGGTGAAGAACCAAAATTACAACCGCCCAGTATAAGAGCGATGCTTAATACCGCACTGGCTTTCAAATAGTTATAAATGGATTTCATAATGATCCTTATACAGTAGAAGGCGGTGGCGAATTTTCATTTGAGTTACTTTGTGTTCTGACTGCAAATTTATTGGCAAGAGAATAGAGCTCTGGCAGCATTCGATATACTAAATGCAATTGCTGTAAAATGAGGCGCACAGATTCATCATCCCCTTCACGCCACTCACTTAATCGTTTGTCCAAATCGCTACTTAAGGATTCGGGGGTTATATCGTTATTCTGGGTAAATAGATGCTGCTCTAAACGCTCTAAATTATCGTGAATGCCTTTATGCGCTTCTAATATCAATAGGTGTGTTTCTTGAGCGTCAATACGCTTGCGATGTGCACCTAATGCTGAAATATAGCTCAACATGGCATGATTTAAGGTCAAGAAGCGGAAACTTTCATCTGTGGCTTTGCGATATTTATTCGGTTCTGCCAGCATGTTACTGATGGTGGTACTTAGTGTGGCATCCATATTATGCGCGACACGACGAGCAAGACGATAATTGACATCATCACGCTTACCTACTCGATATTGACCTATGATTTGCCCAAGATAATTTTTATTCGAGTGAATCGCTTCAGACATCACCCGGTGCAATTTCTTTGCTTCCCAATCGGGTAATATATAACGCACTGCAAATACAGCCAGAATACAACCGATTAGTGTATCGACTAAGCGAGGTAAAATGACAGCGTATCCTTCGCCGAGTTGGTTGAAGCAAAATAAAACCAGCAGTGTGATAAAAGCGGTGGCCGAGCCATAGTTATTCATTCTAAACGCGAAAAACAATGTCCCTGAGACCACTAAGAAAACCAGTTGGCTTTCTTGTGAAGGGAATAGGGTTAATAACGCTCCACCGACAAGTAATCCTGCAATCGTGCCAATCACTCGTGCGATAAGTTTATGGCGTGTGGCACTAAAGTTGGGTTGGCATACGAATAAGCTGGTGAGCATGATCCAATAGCCACGTTCTAAATCAAAGCCTTTGATAATGCCGTAGCCAATGGTGAGAACAATCGACATTCTGAGTGCATGGCGAAATAACATTGAATCTTTATTGAGATTATTTCTGATCCGTTGCCACATGATTTTGGGGGTGTGAGCTGTGGTGTCATGTAAAGAGTAATCATTGGCTTCATCGCTGGTATTTTCTAATCTAATTTTAGTGGCATCAGGGTTGCTCACATTGGACAACTGTTTTTCAACCGTGACTAGGTTATTAAAAAGATAAAAGAGCTGCGCTAAAGGTAGCTTCCATTCTGGTTTTTGTTGATCTTTTAGATATTGCATTGAAGCTTGTAGCTCATCTAAAGCGAGAATGGAGTCACCATCGTAGACATATTGTGATCCTGTTTCTAATGCTTCTGAAATATCGCGGCACGCTTTGGCTTGAGACAGTATAAGGTGCTTAAAGCGAAACAAAACATCACTACGAGAAAAGTGTTCGGCCAATTCTTGATATCGATAATGGGTAGAGCTGATGCGTTCGTGAATATCTTGAGCAAGGAAATATACTTGTAAATATCGATCGCTTGGGCCGTCAACATGCCCACGTTTAGAACGATTTAATAAGGTAGTTTTAGCTTGGTTAAGTGCATTCACAGTATTGGAGTTAAGCTTTGTTTCTAAAATTCGATAAGGTTGAGGCGTTAATCCTAATACAGGATGAAATAACTCACTTTTACCCTCGAGATATTGAGCAAGCTCATCAAAAACGTTAGCTAAACCTTGCTGTACTGGTTGCATAGGCCAGAAAATTTGCCACACCATCGATACGAGTGAATACCAAGCAGCCCCGATAAGTAGCAAGATTGGCTGAGTCCATATATCGGTGCTGATATGAATTCCGAGCATGGTGTAGATGGCTAATAATAAGGATCCAAAAGCAATGCTAGCATAGCGAGGACCAATAGCACCGAGCATAATGAAGCCAAAGGTACTCGTAAAAAGCCCTATGGTGAACAATAAAGGATATGGAAATAAAATCTCGATAGAAAAGGAGGCAATGGCGAAGCAAATAAAGGTGAGAAAGAGTGCTTTTATTCGCCCTGTGAAGCTGTCGTCAGTTTCGGCCAATGCGGCGGCGATGATGCCTAAAATTAATGGCGTAATCTCTTGAGTAAACTGATAGTACCAACAAGGCAGCACGATCCCAAGTAGAGCAATTAAAATACGAACGCAGTAATTAATGGTTTTATTCGACCAATAATGACGAAATTGACTGAGTGTATGCACCATAAAATCCAAAAGAATCCTAATGATATTAATGGCTTTGAGTATAGCGCTTTCATCCAATAAACCCTAGTGTAGAAATTTGATCATAGATAATGAAAATAGTGTTTTTTAACAATTTTATTCTGCTTACTGGTATTATTTACGACAAAAGCGATCAGAGGTCGTGGTTTTAGCTTGTATATGCCGATTTTAGTGAAGGAAACCCCATGCAGTTAAGTGCGAGTCGAATGGCTCAGTTTTTTATTCAAAATGAATATCATCAAGTTGAATTGAAAGATCAATGTGTGACGTTATCGTCCGCCAACGATGAAGTTCAAATTCCTTTTGCTGCATGGAATGGGGATATTACGGTTGAACGAGGTTTAAAGTGGGGCAATTTATATTTTCACGCTCACCAAGAAGACGATCATCAATTACAGTGGCTAGTTCAAGGTTTACCTTGGCAAGATTGCCAGCACTTTGCCAAATTAGCGGTAAGTGAATACCGTGATTGGCAAAAGGATCAAAACGATACTCTCGCTGAATTGCTACCATCTTGGTTAAAACAGTTACAAGAGCTAGTGAATCAACCTAATTATTTAACGCATTCAGCCATTAATAATTGGATGAACGCTATTTGTGATGATTTAGGAAAAAAAGAATTAGAGCTATCAGACATCATTCATATTTTTCCTAATATCAATGAACAAGATGATCATGAATCGTTGTCTGCGGGCATGTTAGTGATGGGCGGATTAAAACGTTGGTTAACGCATCCTGAATTATCGATTGAGCAACGAAATCAAGTATGGATCCAAAATCAAACCAATGAATGGAGTGAGTTTTTCAAGCAATGTGAACGTTCACCACTTAATCCATCGCAACAAAAAGCCGTTTTACTCAATGATGACCATACACTTATCTTAGCTGGAGCAGGCTCAGGAAAGACAAGCGTTCTCACCGCGAAAGTAGGTTACTTGTTACAAAGCGCTCAAGCGACAGCTGATCAAATATTGATGGTGGCTTTTGGGCGAGAAGCGGCTAAGGAAATGAAACAACGCTTACAAGATAAGTGGGGTAATGAAGCAAAACGAATTCAAGTTCATACCTTTCATCAATTAGGGTTAAGCATTATTCGTCATGTGGAAGGAAATGACGTCGAAATATCACCACTCGCAACAACGCCAGCTCAAAAAACAGCATGGTTCTCACAATGGTTGAAAATGCACTGGATGACAGAAACTAACTTTAAACGTTGGCAGAAACATCTAGCTGAATGGCCGATTGCTTTTTTACGTGGTGATATAGAACTCGGTTCACATGTTGAAAACCCAAAATTACTCGCCTGGTTAGAGCAGCAAGTTGATCAGCTTTCTTCATTGCAAAACAGCAAAAAAGAGCTTCAAGAACGATTAATTGAACGCGAAGATTACCCACGATTAAGTAGTGAGTTAACGCTTGCATGGCCAGCGTACCAAGCATGGCAAAAAATGCTCAAAGAAGACAATCAAATTGATTTTAACAGTATGATTTTCAAGGCAACTCAATATGTTAAACAAGGTAAGTTTACGCCTAAATGGCATTTTTTAATGGTGGATGAATATCAAGATATTTCACCAAGCCGCTTAGAATTATTGGATGCAATCTGCCAAAGAACGCGTAATCAAATCACAATAGAACAGACTAAACTGACTCAGCCATGTTCGTTATTTGCTGTTGGGGATGATTGGCAGGCGATTTATCGATTTGCGGGCGCAGATGTTGATTTGACCACTGGTTTTAAAACGCGTTTTCCTCATGCTCAAATTCATTATTTAGATACAACTTACCGTTTTAATAATCAAATCGGTGATGTGGCGAATCGTTTTGTACAATCGAATCCGTATCAATTACCGAAAAATCTAAACAGTCATAAGCATCAAACACAAAAAGCGGTCACTGTTGCTCCGATGCATCATCTTGAAACTATTTTAGATGAACTTAATGTTAAACAAACTACAAGACGTAAAACGGTACTGGTATTAGGTCGTAACCACTACCATGAACCGAAAGAGTTAAAAACATTACAAAAGCAGCATTTGCATGTCGATATACAATTTAAAACGTGTCATGCCAGTAAAGGCCAAGAAGCGGATTACGTAATTATTGTATCAGCAGATGACGGTCAACTTCCTGCTGTCGAACGTCAACAGCATTTGCATGATGCGTTATTGTCGGGTCGGGATAATTTTCCATTTGCAGAAGAGCGTCGGTTGTTTTATGTCGCAATGACCCGCGCTAAAGAGCAAGTATGGATCCTACACAATGCGAAACCTTCAGTGTTTGTTGAAGAGTTAAAAGCAGGACGATATCCAATTAATGTGAAGAAAAGATAATTATATTTTTGAATAAAAAGGATCGGTCGAGGTAAGTTATTACGTCACCGATCTTTTTTATGCTATTGATCTTTTTTATACCATCGATTTATTAGACATCAATAAATCAGAAGACCATAGGTATGACGGAGAGAGTAAGCAATCCCGCCATTGAATAGTTAAACCATTTCAACCTCAATGGATTACTTAACCATCCTTGTAATTTTTGCCCTGCGAATGCCCATAAGCTCATTGAAGGAACATTGATCAAAGCAAACATTAATGAGACGAATAATACTCCTTGCCAATTTTCTGAGGTGTTGTAAACGCTGACAGCGGTTATTGCCATGGTCCAAGCTTTTGGATTGATCCACTGAAAATTGGCTGCCGCGATAAAGCTCATCGCTTTATATTGTTCATCAGTATTATTAGATTTCGATTGCGCGATTTTCCACGCTAAATAGAAAAGATAAGTGATACAAAGCGCATTCAAAATATGATGAAGAAGTGGATAAAAATTAAACACCCTCATTAATCCAATCCCAACCATAATCACCATGAAACTAAAGCCAAATATGATGCCCAATATATGTGGGATCGTGCGCATGAAGCCGATGTTAGCCCCAGAAGCCATGACCATAATATTATTCGGTCCTGGGGATATTGTCGTAATCAACACAAAAGTCAGTAAAGCGAGCAATTGTTGAAGTTCCATTAATTTCATTCCAATAAATGACTGATTATGTGTTGTATGTTATGCGTATTTTCGATAAATTTTATGCCTATTTCATGTGCTATTAACTCTAATTGAGCAATAAAATTAAATTATGGATAGGTTTGACGACAGAATATTGCAAGAGCTTCAATTGCATGGGCGCTTGTCCAATGTGGAGCTATCAGAAAGAATAGGTTTATCGACTTCCGCAACTTTGCGCCGCGTACAAGAGCTAGAACGAAGTGGTGTGATTCAAGGTTATCGAGCAATTTTGGATGCAGAAAAACTAGGCGTAGGGTTTATCGCTTATGTCACCATTGGTTTATCTAGCCATAGCCAGCAGTCACAAAAAGGTTTTGAGGAGCGGGTGTTGTTAGCTAAAGAAGTGACGGAGTGTCATAACATTACGGGTGGCAATGAATATTTACTGAGAGTTGAAACTCAAGATTTAAGTAGTTATAAAAAATTTCATTCTAATGTTTTAGGTGAGATTTCACAGGTAAATTCAATTACGACATTGGTGGTTATGGATTCCCCTAAAGATCGTAGTTAAAGCCCCCAATAAATTCATATTGGGGGATAACGCTTTGAACACTTTAACCTGGGTGTCCATCGGCTCTTGGTTTACATAACATTGGGCCAAATTTAAGTAGAAATAAAGCAAAAGCATAAATCCATAATGCCGCTGAAATATTGATCATCGTCATCATGTGTTCTGGCCAAAATGCGACACCAACACCTCGAATGATTGCCGCTAGTACGATAGCTAAAAACGCATGCCACATTGCGGGGCCTTTGTAGATTTCGTGTCCGGTATGTCCCATGGTAACTCGAGTGATCATCGCCAAAATCAAACCACCAATCGCACCAATGGCAAGCACATGGATCATATTGTGTGAAACAAAATAGCCATTATCGAGAATGCCCAGTAATGCTAAACCTTTGATCAATAATCCCACAGGAATGCAGACATAAGCAGTGTGCAGCGACCAAACTAATGGTTCTTTAAAGGTCGTCCAAGGTTTCCACCGTAAGAAGCGGGAAAATTGCATTACGCCTGTAAATACCATCAATGTTGGGTTAATGCTCGCTGCGGTAATAGGAAAGAAACTTAAAATAAATAAACACACAAGTGGGGTGTTGGCCGCAGCATCGAGCCATAATAATGGATTAGCTTTTTCAAAATTCATGCGCTTAGCCGTGAAAAAGGGAATCACACGTCCACCCATAATTGAAATCAACAGTACAAACCACCAAATCATCGCTTCCCATACGGCAATCGCAGGAAAAGGCGGCATGCCCTTAATCGTGACGTATGCAGAAAAATTTGCCACAATCGCAAGTACAAAGAATGGTAAGAAAATCAGATTACGATAGCCTTTTGACTTGACGACTCGAAATGAAATTTCATACGCGACCGCCGCAAGAAATAACGTTTCAATGATCGATATCATCCACAATGGAGTGGGCGTCCAAAATAGCACTCGCGGCAATATCCATAATAAAACAATGATACCTAATCGAGTACTTTTAGTGCCATTAACACCAGTCCAGTTCTGAACAGCGGTTAATAAGAAACCCGCCACAATCGCCATCGCAAAACCAAAAATCATTTCATGGACATGCCACCAAAGCGCAGGAACATGTAGTTGGCTTGGTTGCCCATGCTGAAATGCATAAACCCAAATCGCAATCGCAAGTGGGGCGTAAATCGTACCAAGTAAAAAGAAAGGTCGAAAGCCAAGCCGTAATAGTGGCGTAATTTTATCTTCGATGTTTTTATCGGTTATGTTCATCATTAAAGAAGATCCCTAGCAAAGTAATTTGATGTACCGTTAGTTAATACTAATATAGTAGGCATTAATCATGCCAATATGTAATATATTGATTTTACGTTATTATTTTTATTGTTGATAATGTTATGATGTTATTTAAACATCGTCGTGTTAGTTTTAATACTATTCTTGTGTTGCTGATTTAAATCACCGATCTATTTCTTTATTTATTATTAACTTATGAGTAACATTTATGGTTAAAAACACATCATCTGAACATGTGTTATTACAAATTGCGTTGGAGCTTAATGCGAGAACACCGACGGTTCAGCATTATCAAAAGTTAATTGACGCATTGCAGCAAATTTTACCTTGTGATGCTTGTGCGTTATTTATTTTAAACCAACAACGCCATCTTGTACCTGTTGCCATGAATGGATTATCTAATGAAGTGTTAGGACGTACTTTTTTGCCTGAACTCCATCCACGACTTGAGATGATTTTACAGAGCCGGACGCCTATACGCTTTCCTAATCATTCGGAATTACCTGACCCATTTGATGGATTATTAAGTGATGATCCTAATCATAAAATTGATGTGCATTCGTGTATGGGTTGCAGCCTATATGTAGAAGATACACTCGTGGGGGTATTAACATTAGATGCCCAAGCAACGGGGGCTTTTGATAACATTGAAGATTCAACAGTAGAAACGTTTGCGACTTTAGCCGCTGGGATAGTGCGTAATATCAGTTTGTTTGAAGCATTAAATAAAGCGAATCATCAGCAACAATCAATCAATCAATTACTGATCGATGAGGCTCGAAATCGTGGCGGAAAACTGGTTGGGATCAGCCCACAAATTCAGCGTTTATTAGACAATATCAAGATGGTAGCAAAATCTAATTATGCCGTTCTTATCAGCGGTGAGACGGGGACAGGGAAAGAGCTAGTCGCGCATCAAGTTCACGCTCAAAGTCTGCGTTCTGATAAACCTATGGTGTATGTAAACTGTGCCGCACTGCCAGAGTCGATTGCGGAAAGTGAGCTATTTGGTCATGTAAAAGGTGCATTTACAGGCGCTAACTCTCATCGCGCGGGTAAGTTTGAACTGGCCGATGGCGGGACGATTTTCTTAGATGAAATTGGTGAATTGCCATTACTGTTACAAGCGAAATTGTTACGAGTGATCCAGCAAGGTGAAGTCCAACGAGTTGGTGCGGATAAAAATAATTTGATTGATGTGCGTATTATTGCAGCGACTAATCGGGATCTTGATAAAGAGGTCAGTGAAGGGCGTTTTCGATCAGATTTATTTCATCGGTTGAATGTGTTTCCCATTCATGTGCCACCCTTACGTGAACGAGAAGGGGATATTCCGGTTTTAATCGGCCATATCCTCGATACAATTCGGACTCAATTTCAATTAAAAACGTTGCATATTCATCCTTTTGCTTTACAGAAACTTGAACAGCAACAATGGCTTGGTAATGTTCGGGAGCTTGAGCATGCCTTGATGAGAACAGGTCTTAGAGCCATGCAAGAACAATCTGAGTTAATAGAGTGGCGTCATTTTAATAGCGATCTGGAGTCTGTTAATTTAGCTAAAAAAGTTAAATCATCGAAAGTGACATCTTCACTATTACCGATGGAATCCGTTCCTATGCGCACTGCCGTTGAAACATATCAAAAGCAACTTATTGAACATGCGCTGCAACAAAGTGGTGGTGTGTGGGCTAAAGCGGCGGAATTCTTACAAATGAATAGAGGAAGCTTATACAAAATGGGAAAAAAATTAGGTTTGTAGCTTCTATTTAATGAGCCGATTAACCGAATGAAAAGAGCAAGTGTGAATGGGCTTATCGGTCTTTAAAATGATGTATAGTAGACTTTGTTTTGAATAATAAGTCATAACTAACTGATTTAGCATACATCAATATATTCGTTCTTAATTTTCAACTTTTACGAGCACACTCTATTATGATAAAACCTGCCACTGTCACCATACTCTTATTTTCTGTTTTAACGCTAGTAGGGTGTGATCAATTGAATAATGATTTCAAATTCGATAAGCAATCAGGCACGATTACCGGTTATCTTTCCAATGATAAAAACCTCATCATTCCGAATGATTTGGATGGTGTTCCAGTCACTGCTATCGGTACCAAGGCGTTTGCTGGTATTGGTTTAACAAATGTGGTTATTCCTGATTCAGTAACCGCTATTAATGAATCTGCTTTTGCTAATAATGCTTTAACGAATGTGATTATTCCAAATAATGTTACGGATATAGGTAAAACAGCGTTTGCTAATAATGCATTAACCAAAGTAGTTATTTCTAATTCAGTTATCGTTCTTGGTGATTGGGCCTTTGCAAAAAACGCTTTAACAACAGTATCGATACCAAAATCTGTGGTCATTATTGGTGAAGGGACGTTTGCGGATAACGATTTAACGAGTGTAATAATTCCAGACTCAGTGACAACGATCGGCAAGGGAGCCTTTGCTCAAAATGCCCTAATTAATTTATCAATTCCTAAATCAGTTACTGCTATTAGTGATTGGGCCTTTGCAAAGAATGCTTTAACAAGTGTGATAATACCTAATACAGTAACAAATATAGGCAAAGGAGCTTTCGCTTATAATGAATTACCTAGCGCTGTACTAACATTAGATGATGTGAATTTTGACAAGAATACGGGAACGATCTTGGCTTATAATTCGGATAAAAAAAACATAGCTATTCCTAATGAGCTAGATGGTATTCCTGTGACGGCTATTGGAGATAGTGCTTTCTTATTTAAAGGGTTAACGAGCGTTAAAATACCTAATTCATTGCAGAACATCGGTGATGGAGCATTCAGTGGTAACTATTTAATTCAAGTAACCATACCAGATTCAGTCGTATTTATTGGTGTTGAGGCTTTCAGTGGCAACTATTTAACAGATATGGTGATACCTAGCTCAGTAAAAACGATCGGAAAGAATGCGTTCGATGACAAAGTAACCATTAGCAGGAAGTGATAAATAGGTTCTCTGTAGTTGTCATATTTGAGATACAAAAAAAATCGCCAATGGCGATTTTTTCGTTAGGATTACTTTAAATAATGTATGAATAATTATTTTGAAGTATCACATGCACCAATAATAGCTGGAATAGAAATGGCAGGTACAAGTAAGTAATCAGTTGAACAAGTGCCAGCTTGGTTAGTTACAGTACCAGTACAGCCTGCAAGAACCGTTAGTGCAATAGCAACGAAAGCTAGTTTTGTTTTTGTAATATTCATTATAAATCCCTATATTTTAATATTTGTATTGAGTAATAAAGTTTAGCAATATATCAATGATATATCAAATTATTTCATTTGATTTACTGGTTTTATTTTAGTGCTAAGGCAATTGGTTCTTACTTAGTCTTAGTGATGATTTTATTTGGCCTTTCCTTGTATTCGTCAGCGCTTGTTTCTCCATAGTCTAGGGGATAATCCCGTCCAACTTTTAAAGTGGCGACTAAATACTGCAATATCCGCATAGCCCAGTTGTAGTGCTAATTCTGTAATGGTTTGAGTACCGTATGCGAGTTCTTGTTGAGCAATTTCCTGCCGAGTTTCTTGCAATAGCCCTCGGTAGTTTTTATGGGCATTTTTTAACTGGTTTTGTAAGCTGCGTTGATGAAGACCAAGCGCACTGGCGATCCGTTCAATGCAACATTCACCTGTCGGCAATAAATGGCGGATTAAATTTTTAACCTGATCCGTTAAATCTTCTGGATAGCGGCTTTGTAAATCATGTAGATGGCTTTCAAGTAGATGGTTAAGTGCTTCCTCATCTTGATGGTTACGATGTGAAAGTTGAGATGATCGGATGCGAATACCATTAAATGCACTATCAAAATGAATGATGGGTAAGTTCTTTTGTTGCTGTGGATCATCATTTGTCTGTGGATTTGATTGGCATAAATAAAGAGTTAAATTTTGAACTTCAATATTGAGTAAACTCGCTATAAACATTGCTAATTGGCATACGCTGAGTTGGATCAATTGAGTTATTTCTATATGTTCTCCAATATTAATGGATAAAGCTAAGTTAACGTATTCTCCTTTCTCTTGGATTTTTATGTGCGCCCCCGACGCATGTAAATACAAATATTCGTTTGCTCGATCTAACGCAGCTTCAATAGTCTCCATCCTCGAAACTAACATGGGTAAATCACCTAATACTGCCTGAGTTTGCCTCTGCGCCAATTCAATTCCGAACAAAGGACACTGACATTGAGTGGCCGCTAACTCAAATAATTCAGCTAGTTTCGGATAGGCCAAATAAGTATTTGGATCGCGAAATTGTGCTTGGCGTAAACCAACCTTATGCATTAATTGAATTGGGTTCTTATTTAATTCTAAAACCAATTGTTCAAATTGTGTTGCTGCGCCGCTACGTACTAGATGCATACCAATCCTGTGATTCCGGTCAATATTTGTTTCGTAATATATCAATTATCGCTCGTAAAACATCAAGTAAATGTCTAAATATTGACCTAGATTGTATTTACAACTTGTTAACATGAAATGAGAGGGCGCTATGAGTTTAAATCAAAAAATAGCAATTGTGACAGGTGCTGCTGGTGGGATTGGGCAAGAGATTGTTCGGAAGTTATTGAGTAAAGGTGTCAAAGTTGTCGCCGCTGATTTTTCAATTGAAGGCCTGAAAGTCTTTGATGGTGTTGACGATGAACAGTTAAGCACATTTGTGGTTGATGTGACCGATTACCAACAAGTTCAAGCGATGGTTCATCATTCCGTAGCTCAGTTTGGTCGCCTTGATATTATGATAAATAACGCCGGTATCGGGGCGCCAAAACCCTTGCTAGAGCATGAGCCAAAGGCCGATTTCGATCCTGTTACACAAGTGAATCAACATGGAGTGTATTACGGAATTTTAGCCGCCTCCCGCCAGTTTAAATCCCAAGAAAGCAAAGGTGTGATCCTTAATACCTCATCGGTTTACGCCAAGATGGCTTCTGAAATGACGTTTACTTACAACGTGAGTAAAGCTGCCGTGGACATGATGACCAAATGCGCTGCGTTAGAACTTGCCCCCCTAGGTATTCGAGTGTGCGCTATTGCACCGGGACGTGTTGATACTCCTATGCTGCATCAATATAAAGCGCTTGGTTTATGGGAGCATATTCGCAAAGAACAGATGCGAAAAACGTTTACCCAACCAAGTGAAATTGCCAATGTCGTTGCTTTTTTAGTCAGTGATGAAGCGAACTGCATTAATGGCTGTACAGTTTCAGCTTCAGATGGATTTGATCAGTTTAAATATCCGTTATTAGATTAATGAAAAATAAAAACATAATTGATAAACACAAAGTTTAAGAAGCAAAATAATAAAAAAGAGGAATGTATTATGGCTTTACCAGACGTGATTCAACATCAAGATTTTCTACTCACTCTAAATACTAATGAAGAAAACATAATGAAAGATGCGCTGCCAGGCGTTGATGTATTTCCACTTTTTCTCGACGCAGAAAATGGCACTTGGGTTATACGAGCAAGGTTTAAACCGGGCGTGACGCTACCAAAACATTTTCATACAGGTGTGGTGCACTTCTACACGCTAAGTGGGACTTGGCATTACCTAGAATACCCAGAGCAACCACAAACGGCAGGCAGTTATTTATACGAACCGGGCGGCTCTATACATACTTTCCATTGCCCTGAAGATTCAGAAGGTACGGATGGATTTATGGTGGTTCAAGGAGCGAATATTAATTTCGATGCCAATGGCAACCTAATGAATATTATGGATGCAGGTTGGATTGAGCAAGTTGTTATCGCTGCCGCCAAAGCTCAAGGTATTGTTCCTCGTTACATTAAGCCGGGCGGAATAGCCGCTATGAGTGATGCTTAATCAAGGAGTCTGATATGGAACAAATGAATTCGATTGTCATGCAAGATGGCGCGGTACATTTAGTGCAATCTTCGGTTCCTAAGCCTCAAGCTGGGCAAGTATTAGTCCGAAGTTTGGCGTGTGGTATTTGTGGATCTGATCTGCATATTACTCGCCATACGAGTGATGTATTTTCAATGTATCGTAAATTAGGTGTGATGGATCCAACCATGGATGATCATACGGGTGTGATGCTTGGACATGAGTTTTGCGCCGAAATCGTTGAATATGGGCCGGATACGCAGCAAGCATTTGCGAAAGGAGCCAGAGTGACATCGGTACCGATACTTATGTCGCAACAAGGTGCTGGCGTTGGGGTAACTCCGGGGTTATCCGGTGCATATTCTGAGTATTTTATTTTGGATGAAGCGTTGCTATTGGCGGTTCCGGATACTTTGCCTTCAGAGGCGGTGGCATTAACCGAGCCTCTTGCTGTTGGGCTCCATGCGGTTAATCGCAGTGAGATTAAGCCTAATGATGCCGCATTAGTCGTAGGGTGTGGGCCGATTGGATTGGCGACGATTTCTGCGCTGAAATTACGCGGAATTAATACAATTGTTGCTGCGGATCTGCAAGACGATAAATTGCATAATGCACTGGAGTTTGGTGCAAGCCACAGTGTTAATAGTGGTGAACAAGATGAAGTGGTGTTTGCCACCGAGCATATGCGTGAAGGAAAGCTTTTTATTTTTGAATGTGTCGGTATAACCAAGTTGATTAATAGCTTTATTCAACGTGCTCCAGCCCAAAGTACATTAGTGATCACTGGTATCCATACTGCGAATTTAAGTGTCAATTATGCTTATGCCACCGTTAAGGAGTTGGATTTTAAATTCACTTATTACTATCAACCTGAAGAGTTTAGTCAATGCCTTAGTGCGTTGGCAGAAGGCAAAGTGCCTTGGCAAAAAATGCTCACTGGTAAAGTTGGGATGGATGGTGTAACCGATCCATTTCAGCAATTAATGTCACCGAATGAGCATATTAAGGTGATTATTGAACCTTGGCGTAACGGTGCATTGGAACGAATATGAAACTAATTGAAAAATAATCGTTGTATTTATAACATCGGTCGTTGTATTTATAACATCGCTCATCATAGTTAATGGATTGTTAATTTGTTTTAAATCAATAGTTTAAATATTGGCACGCATCCTGCTACACAGTGATTAAGTTTTTATTGGCCGTGAATTTATTTTTTTAAATTCATCGGCTCTATTTTTATTTACCACTGGAGCTTCAAACTATGTTCTGTATTCAATGTGAACAAACTATTCGCACCCCTGTATCAAGCGGTTGTTCTTATTCTCAAGGTATGTGTGGAAAAACAAGTGATGTATCTGATCTGCAAGACATCTTAGTCTATGTATTACAAGGTGTGTCTTTTTGGGCTGAGCTTGGTCGCGAATATGGCATTATCGATTCTGAAATTGATGAATGGGCACCAAAAGCATTCTTTTCTACTTTAACTAACGTTAACTTTGATGAAGAACGCATCATTGAATTTTCAAACCAAGCTTATCAATTCAAAGTTCGCCTTGAAGAAAAGGTACGAGCGGCTGCATTACTAGCAGACAAAGCATTACCAGAACTCTCTCCAGCAGCAATTTTTGCGCTTCCAACAGATCGTGAATCTCTCCTCAAATTTGCGCCATTAGCGGCGGTTAACCGTGGTCATGAAACCGTTGATCCTGATGTTATGGGCCTTCGTCTTCTTTGTCTTTATGGCTTAAAAGGTGCAGCTGCTTATATGGAACATGCCCGGATTCTTAATCAAACTAGCGTAGAAATCTTTACTGAATATCATCAGATCATGGCGTGGTTAGGTACGGAACCACAAGACTTGCAAGCCTTGTTAGATTGCTCTATGCAAATCGGTATGATGAACTACAAAATCATGGAAATCCTTGATCGTGGTGAAACGCTAACTTATGGCCACCCAGCGCCAACTCAAGTAAACGTAAAAACTAAGAGTGGTAAATGTATCTTAGTTTCTGGTCACGACTTGCATGACCTTGAGAAAATCTTGCAACAAACTGAAGGTAAAGGCATTAATGTTTATACCAACGGTGAAATGTTGCCTGCGCACGGCTATCCAGAGTTAAACAAATATCCACACCTTGCTGGTAACTACGGCAGTGCTTGGCAGAATCAACAAAAAGAATTCGCTAATTTCCCTGGCGCAATCGTGATGACCTCAAACTGCCTAATTAACCCTGAAGTGGGTCAATACGCTGATCGTCTATTTACTCGTAGCATCGTAGGTTGGCCTGGTGTTGCTCATCTGGAAGGTGATGATTTCTCTGCTGTGATTGACTGTGCATTAGCGCAAGAAGGCTTCGAGCATGATGAAATTGAACACATGATCACGGTTGGGTTTGGTCGTAATGCTTTGATGGAAGCTGCTCCTGCGGTTATCGATCAAATCAAACAAGGTAACATCAGCCACTTCTTTCTCGTTGGCGGTTGTGATGGGGACAAAGTTGAACGTAACTACTTCAATGAGTTCACAAAACAAACTCCAGATGACAGCGTTATCTTAACTCTTGCCTGTGGTAAATTCCGTTTCAATAAAGAGCAACATGGTGAAATCAACGGCATTCCTCGTCTATTAGATGTTGGTCAATGTAATGATTCTTACTCGGCAATCCAACTGGCTCTTGCGCTGGCCAATGAGTTTGATTGCGGTGTCAACGATCTGCCGCTAACACTGGTTCTTTCTTGGTTTGAACAAAAAGCGATTGTAGTTCTACTTACTCTTCTTGCGTTAGGCATTAAAGGTATCTACACCGGTCCAACCAAACCTGCATTCTTAACCGATAACCTAATGGCAGTGATGCAAGAGAAGTTTGATCTTCGTTCAATCTCAACGGTTGAAGAAGATATGAAAACTATCTTAGGTGAAAAAGTCGCGTAATTATAACCGTCGTATTTGAAGCTGTAGCTTCGTTGCAGCTTCAAATTTTGGATATAAATAACTGCACCATCATCTTAGAAACGAGAGAATAGTATGAAGAAATTCCAATGGCCTACAAATGGCCCTGTCACTTTAGTCTGCAAACGAAAATGGGCTGAAACTTCAAATAGTGTGAGCTTTACTCTAGCGCCTGAATCTTTTGAAGATCAAGGTGTTGTGTTTGATTTCATTCCTGGCCAATTTATTACTTTAGGAATAGATATCGCCGGAAAAATGGAATACCGCGCTTATTCATTAAGCTCAATGCCAAATCAAACTGAATTACAATTAACCATCAAGCGTGTCGCGGGCGGTAAAGTTTCCAATTACATCGTTGATAACCTAAAAGAAGGGCAAGCGGTATCGGTTTTAAAACCAGTAGGTCAGTTTCATCTTGATCATCATTCTAAAGATCAAGCCCATGGTGAGCGTATTGTTTTGCTTAGTGCCGGTTGCGGTATTACACCTGTTATGTCGATGGCAAAAACGCTATTGGCAAATAAAGATGACAATACAAATATTCACTTTATTCATGCTGCTACGGAAATCGACCAAATCATCTATCATCAAGAACTATTAGCGATGGCTGAGCAGCATGAGCGTTTTCATCTTGGTATCATGCTTGAAGATGCAAAGGGCAGTGATTACTCAGAAGGGCGCTTAACACAGGCGGCATTGAAACAATATTGTTCAGATATTGCAGAGTGTACGGCTTTCTTATGTGGTCCTGTTGGTTTTATGGGCGCAATGCAAGAAAGCTTACAGGCTCTTGGCATGAATATGGATCACTTCTATCAAGAAAGTTTTACGCCGTCTGAATCCATTCAGCCAGATGTGGATCTGAATGATGGCGACAAAAAAGTAGAAGCCTTAGCCAATGCAACTATATTTGTTCCAACTTTTGGTGCTCAAGCAGAAGCGAAAATTGGCAGTGCGTTAATCGATGCATTAGAAGCGGCAAAAGTGCCAGTGATCGCTGCGTGTCGTAGCGGTATTTGTGGGTCATGCAAGTGTAAAGTGACAAAAGGAAAGTTTACTCGTACCAGTATTGAAACTTTAACAAGTGATGAACTGGATCAAGGATTCGTGTTGGCATGTTCTTGTCTAGTTGAATCCGATTTAGAGGTGGCGTTAAATTAATTTGATAGAGCGAAGTTTATCTAGTGATCTGTTTAAGGTAAATGCTTGTGAGTGATCATGCTATAAACTCGGTAAGATAAAAATGCCCCTAATGCTAAAGATGGAAAGATAATTGCTAATTCTTTGGGGTACCCGACCTGGATAAAAAAGTTGATTGGGTTGATTAAATTTGGATACTGCATAAAGTAATACTGGGGTGAGGAGAGCACAGCTAAGAGATAAAGAATAGCAGGAGGGAGTAAGCACCCTAATGCAAAGAAAATGGTCATAAGTAACGTTCTAGCGACAATGTTCATATGAATTACCTCACTGTGACGTGGGCTTATCAGTAAATAACTGAAATACTCATACCAATTATAGTACATTCAAATAATCGGTTTTTATCTGTTTTAATTTCCCCTGAATACTGAAATTAACTTTAAAATGAGTCTCAAAATCGTGATGCTTTTTATATAACCAGTGAATTAATGAATTGGGCTGAAAGCAAAACAGGCAGAACTCTATTATGAGATCTGCCTGTTTGCTTTGGTTGCATGATGCGCTTAATACCAGTTCTGTTTCTTTCTTAAAGATTCCCACCAACACCAATGCTTGGGTTGATATAAACAGGACCAATTTTAAAAGGAACTCCAATATCTAAGCTCGCGTACGGTGTACAAGATGCCATGACTAAGACCGCTGCGGTTAATATAATAATTCGTTTTAGATTATTCATTTTAGAGACTCCTGTACTACAAAACCTGCACCGGCTGGATCTCGAACGATCGCCACTGTTCCGTTATGAACCAATTTTGTTGGTGCCATTAAAATATAGCCACCATTTTGAGTAATCTTTTTAACCGTCGCATTTACATCATCAACTCGGATGTAATTAACCCAAGTTGTGGCGACATCTGCATTGGGCTTTTTCACAAAACCAAATGCAGGCTTATTATTGATACTTAAAAATGGATAGTCATACTTGTTTAAGCTTTTCGTTTCTGCTTTGTAATGACCAAGTTTTTGATAGAAAGATTGGCTTTGATTGATGTCTTGAGTCCAAACTTCTTGCCACATCCAATTACCTGATTGTTTTTCCAAGGCGTCTGGATCGCCATTGATGGTATTTAAAATAGAAAATACAGCACCTTGAGGATCTTGAATAACGGCCATGTCACCACGTCCTTTTAACGTGGTTTTTTTAATTAAAATTGTTCCACCTGCATTTTTAGCTTGAGCAAGAGTGTTGTCGACGTTATCGGTTGAAATAACTGGTAACCAATAATTGGTACTGCTAGTTGTCGGGAGAGTGGCCATTCCGGCTATATAATGGCCTTGATATTGGATCAAACTGTAATCATCGCTAATGGTTTCAAATTTCCAACCAAAAACATTTTCATAAAAGGGTTTTACTTGATCTGGCGCGGTGGTGGCAAGGTCTCGCCATACTACGGATCCTGGGGTTTTCATCGCACTATTACTTAGTGCTGGAAATGTTATGGATGGTGAATCACTGCACGCGGCAATGAACAAAGACATTGCTACAACCGGCAATGTTAGCCATTTTGTAAGTTGTAATTTCATCTGATAGATCCTTGTTTTAACACTTATGGAATTATATGAGAACTTACCATAAGTGCCAGTTTTAAAATAAAATTAATGATTAAATTAGTATTAAAAAATCAAGATAAATAGCGTAACTAGATATATACTTTTAAATACTCCCTTATCTAAGTGGGAGTGGATGTTTTTACTTGCCTGTTTAAAGTGTAAAGAAGATAAATAATTTAAATACAATAAGAAATAAGTGAGCGTCTTATGTTGAAACAATTATTGATATTAAGCTTGGGTGTTTTACCAATGACGGTATTCGCACAGGCTGATGAGAAATTTATGACGGGGCAGAAAAAAGCCGCGGTTTGCATGACTTGCCATGGCAAAGAAGGTATTTCCAGTATCGCTATTTATCCTAATCTACAAGGACAAAAATTTGAATATCTGGTCACGACATTAAAAGCTTATCAACGTCGTCAAAGAGCGGGCGGGCTAGCTTTAGTTATGTATGAACAGGCTGACAGTTTGACCGAGCAAGATATGAAAGACATCAGTTATTTCTTTTCCAAAGTAACCAGCGAATCTGAATCAAAGTAAAATTTCAGGCTGTTTTATTAACAAGGAGGTGAACAATGGAATTGAATTACGATATGAAGGTGGTGAAATACTTCATCATTACCAGTTTGATCTGGGCGCTACTTGGAATGACGGTAGGGTTAATTCTTGCTGCTCAACTTTATTGGCCAATACTCAATTTTGATTCTGAATATTTTCAATTTGGCCGATTACGTCCTTTACATACATCTGGTGTTATTTTTGGTTTTGTGGTGAACATTTTAATGGGAACGTCGCTTTACATCGTGCAACGTACCAGTAGAACCGCATTATTTAATAAAAGCTTAGCTTGGATTGTGTATTGGGGATGGCAACTAGTGTTGCTACTGGCATTAATTACGCTTCCTCTTGGTTTTACATCATCAAAAGAGTACGCGGAACTAGAGTGGCCGATTGATATTCTCATCGCGGTGGTCTGGGTTATGTACGCGGTGCTATTTTTTGGCACCATTGCAATACGAAAGGTAAAACACATATTTGTTGCCAATTGGTTCTTTGGTGGCTTTATCATCGTTATTGCTATGATATTTATTGTAAATAACTTGGAATTACCGGTTAGTGCGACGAAATCTTATTCTGTTTACGCAGGCACACAAGATGCGATCGTGCAGTGGTGGTGGGGCCATAATGCGGTTGGTTTTCTTTTGACTGCTGGCATCATAGGAATGAATTATTATTTTATTCCCAAAGCGGCTGAACGACCAATTTACTCTTATCGTTTATCCATTGTTCACTTCTGGGGGTTAGTCGGTTTCTATACTTGGGCTGGAACTCACCACTTAATTTATTCCTCTGTTCCTGACTGGTTGCAAAACCTTGGCATTATTATGTCGTTATTATTATGGCTACCATCTTGGGGGGGAGCATTTAATAGCTTAATGACATTACTGTCTAACAAAGAAAAGCTAAAGCATGATTATGTGATGCTGTTTTTCCTTTCTGCGGTTCTTTACTACGCTCTAGCAACCTTTGAAGGTCCACTATTAGCTATCCGTTGGTTTAACATGATTGCGCATAATACACAGTGGATTATTGGTCATGTTCACTCTGCTGCATTGGGTTGGGTTGCGATGTCGGGCTTTGCCGTGTTTTATTATTTCATTCCTAGATTATGGGGACGCGAAAAAATGTGGTCTAACCGCTTGGTTAAATGGCATTTTTGGATGGCACACATTGGTATCGCTATTTATGCAGTTGCGCTTTGGATTGCTGGTATTGGTCAAGGTTACATGTGGCTTAAACAGCATGATGATGGGTCACTTGCGTATAGTTTTGTTGAATCAATGGATTTTGTTGCGCCTTGGATGTTAGCGCGTTTCTTTGGTGGTGGGCTTTTTGTTAGTGGGGTGGTTATTATGATTTATAACCTTTATCGCACTTTATCGTTACCGATAGAAACATCGGCATTTCCAGAGGTTGGATCGCCAAAATCTGCACCAATGGTAGAAACAAATCAAATCGAGGAGGATAAAGCGTATGTTAAATAAAGATTTTACCCAATCCGTTTTGATATTGATTTTATCGATAATTATTGTGGCAAGTTTTTCGCTATTAACTTGGGTGATCCCTGATTTATTTATGAAGGGTGAGCAAGTTAAAGTCTCCACAGCAAAGCCATATTCGGCATTAGAACTAGCGGGGCGCGATATTTACATCAGTGAAGGCTGCCATACTTGTCATACGCAAATGGTCCGCCCTCTACCAGCTGAAGTCGCACGTTATGGAAAAGCGACAACAGGATCAGATGATATTTATGAATATCCTAACTTGTGGGGTTCGGAGCGAACCGGGCCCGACTTGGCTAATTTAGGGCGAAAATATTCAGATCGCTGGCACGAAATTCATCTTATGGATCCTCGTGCCGTGGTGCCGACTTCGATAATGCCATCTTATCCGTGGTTATTTGAAAAGAGACTGAATGGTGAAGATATTGCCGATAAAATGAAAACGCTACGAGTTTTAGGCGTGCCTTATACCGATGATGAAATTGATCGGGCTCGTTTGCAGGTAAAAAATAAAACCTACGCTGATGCATTAATCAGTTACCTGCAAAGTCTAGGGAAATAGGGAGGCAGTATGTTAAGTACATTTTGGAGCACGTGGGTCATTGTCCTAACTGTCGTTTTTATGTTGGGTATGATGTATGTCATTTGGCATTATTGGCATAAAAATAATGAAGCGGATGAAAATAAAGAACTTCATAATTATGATGGCATTGGCGAAAATGATGCTAAGTTGCCGAAAGTATTACTCTATTCTTATTTGATCGCTTTTATTGGCAGCGCCATTTTCTTTGTACTGTATCCAGGTATGGGGAACTGGCAAGGTTTAATGAAGTGGCACTCAGATGATGCTCTGCAGCAACAAGACACCAAAATCATTGATAAAAATTTGGCCGAATTAGAGTCAGGTACATTGACGTTAACCCAACTCAGTCAAAATAATGAAGTTGTAGATTACGGTAATCGTTTGTTTCAAACTCATTGCGCAGCGTGTCATGGTGCTAATGCTCAAGGGCAAATGCATTTTCCTAATTTAACCGATGATGAATGGATTTATGATAGCAGTGATAAAGGCATTATTGACTCGATCACTTATGGTCGGCATGGCGTTATGGTTGGTTGGAAAGATGTTCTAACTGCTCAGCAAATTGACGATGTATCGACTTATGTAGCCAGTCTACAAACTAACCGTGCGGTTCCTGCGGCAAAAGTGCAACGTGAACAAGGTCAGCAACTATTTGAATACAATTGCTCTGTTTGTCATGGTGATAATGGCAATGGAAATATTCACATTGGCGCCTATAACTTAACGGATGACACCTGGGTGCATGGTGGGAGTATTGCTCAAATCCAAAAGACAGTACGTGAAGGATTAGACTCGGTTATGCCCGCCTTCGATAAGCAATTATCTAGCGCTCAAATAACGGCAGTTGCGGCGTATATCATTTATCAAAAGTCACAAAATCAACAAGATTTGGCTGGGTTAGATGCTGCTCAAGTGAAACGAGGTGAATACCTTGCCTATGCGGGTGACTGTGTGGCTTGTCATACGGCAGAAGATGGAGAACTGTTTGGCGGTGGATTACCTTTCCCTACGCCATTTGGTACCTTGTATTCAACCAATATTTCGACCCATGTTGAGCGAGGGATTGGCAGTTATACTTATCAAGAGTTCCACGATGCGGTACGTTTAGGCGAGGCAAAACATGGTAATTTATACCCGGCCATGCCTTATACGTCTTATCAGTATATGACTGAGGAAGATACCAAATCATTGTGGGCTTATATGCAATCGTTGACTCCGGTAAACAGTCCGAATATTCCTAATGGCATGATATTTCCAACCAATATTCGTTTGGGAATGTGGGCTTGGAATATGGCGTTCTTCGATGAAGATAAGTTGGAATATCCGGAAGACCAAACAGATGCTTGGAAACGAGGAAAATATCTAACGATGAGTTTTGGTCACTGTGCCGAATGCCATACACCGCGTAATATTGCTCAAGCTCTAGAAGCCGGGCAACCGTTCCAAGGTAATATTATCGACCATTGGAATGCGCCAGATATCACTGCCAACGAGTTACATGAACATGGCTGGGAAGTGAAAGATATTACCGATTTTTTGAAAACGGGCCACTCAGCGAAAGGGACTGCGTTTGCAGGTATGGCGGATGTTGTAAAAAACAGTACCCGTTATATGACGCGTGATGATCTTGATGCGATTGCTGAATACCTGCTAACTGGGGATGAAAATAATCGTTTGGATCCAAATACCAGACCTTTGCAACCAAGTGGATTTAGCGTCGAGGATAAGAAAACCAAAGAGTATGCGATTTTTGCAGAAACCTGTGGTGCTTGCCATGGTCCCGACGGTAAAGGGCGTGAAAATATTGCTCCAGCCTTATTAGGTAATGGCATTATCTCGCACTCGGAACCATATAATACGGTCGCGGTGGTATTGCGTGGTTTGTCGCCTGATTATCTGGAACCTAATCGTGATTACATGCCAATGAGCAGTTTTAACGATATTGCTGGAGATGCCGAAATGGCTCGAATGATCAGCTTTATTCGCGATAAACTGGGTGCACGCTCTGAACCTGTGACGACAGAGATGGTAAAAGAGATTCGTATTAGTCTTGAAAAAGGTGGTATTACAGGCGGCTTCCACGAGGTGAAATAAAGTATTCACGAGGCGAGCGCTATGGACTTAAAATTATTGGGGTATAGCTTTATCGTTAATAAAGCTGCTGCTTCAAGCTCAAGAATATAAAAACTCTAAATCATCAGTAAGGTAATCTTACTGGTGGTTTTTTATGACTTAGATAATGAGCTTTATTGGGAGAATTTACCTGGCTACCAATCCATTTCTTACCAATCCACGTCGTACATTTTTGCATAACTTCCCGAAGCGGTTGAGCTCATCAAAATCAGGCAGTTGATCTTTTTTGAGTTTCGATTCCCAATAAATTAATTCACCCTCTACTAATTCTAATAGTTTTCTTGGGCAGCCTACGCAAGTATCACCACAAATAGAGGCTTCTGGGGCATCTAATGGAAAGTCCTTTTTTACCGTTTCAATGATATCGAGCATAACGGTTTTGCGGTCAGGTTTAGCCATGATGAACTCCTGCTTGTACGATAAATTTATTATATCAAAAATAGTTTGGGTTTTTATATACTGACTTGGAGGTAGTCATATAGAAAAAGCCAGCATACTGAAAATAGATGCTGGCTTAAAAAGGTACGGTGTTGATCTAGATTTTAACGGCGGTTACGCACGATTTGGTAGCGGCGGGTTAGATATTCCACTGGCACACTCCAAATATGAACTAAGCGACAGAAAGGGAATAGCAGGAACATGGTCATACCCAGTACGATGTGTACTCTGAAGATCATGGCGACCCCATCTAAATGCGTTGAAGAATTCGCACCAAACGTCATCACTGATTGTGCCCAGCCCACTAATTTCATCATTTCACTGCCGTCCATGTGTTGGGCAGAAAAAGGAATGGTTAGCACGCCTAAACAAGCTTGGATCACTAGTAAGGTCAAGATGCCAATATCAGCAAAACTTGATGTCGCCCGAACGCGTGAATTAGTTAAACGGCGTTTTAGCAGCATTGCGCCACCCGTTACCGTCATCAGTCCACATGCACCACCTGCAATCATCGCCAATTGTTGTTTAGCTGCAATGGTAATGAAAGGAGCGTACATCCAGTGTGGCGTTAACATACCGACAAAGTGACCCGCAAAAATGCCTAAGATCCCAACGTGGAATAGGTTAGACGCAATGCGCATGTAGCGTTTGTCATCTCGGCTACTCAGCATTTGGCTAGAGCCTGCACGCCAAGTGTATTGAGCGTAGTCATAACGGATCCAACTGCCAATAAAAAATACAGCACTGGCGATGTAGGGATACACGTCAAAAAAGAACGTATTTAGAAAACTCATTGTTGGCCTCCAGATGCTGAAGTTGATGATACAGTTGACGTCGGAAGTGAATCCAAGCTGACATATTGTGGTTGTACGCTGCCAGCAAAACGTTTTTGGTGCATATTTTGCTCAGCAGACGCACAACCTTCTTCACCTAAGAATTTGATTTGCTCTTCTTCCCAAACTGCATCTAATGCTTCGGGCGTATCGTCGCGTTCTTCTTTTTCTACATTACTATTTAAATGCTCAGGACGAACTTTTGTGCCTGATAACTCAAGTAATAAAGTAAACAAGTGGCGATAAATGCTGTCACGCTTTTCTAAACGAGCGCCAAGCAGCGCAAGAATAGGAGCGATGTCGGCTAAACCTTGAATCGATTCTTCACGCGTCTGCGTGGCTAAATATTCAAGATAAACCGGTAGGTAATCAGGTAGCTCAATACTTTCGATTTGAAGCCCTGCGGATTTGTACTGATCCATCAAGTCGATCATGGCTTGGCCACGATCTCTTGATTCACCATGCACGTGTTCGAACAACAATAATGATAATGAACGACCGCGATCGAACAGTTCAATGTAGTTAGATTGAGCATCCAATAAATCTTGCTCAGTCAGTTCTTCAATGAAGGTGTACAAACGACTCATCTGAGCGGGAGAGAGAAAAATCATCTCAGAGATGTCTTTCATCAACTCGTCTTTGTGTAACCAGATCTCACGATCTGGATACTCAAGCAAGAGAGAAATAATTTTTAGATTTTCCATTATTTCGCTCCTTTATTGTTTACATCTGAGGCATCTATAAATTGAACACTATTTTGAGGGGCAGTTTTTGGATCAATGTTGATAGCATCAATGCGTTTGCTGTCAAATAGATTAAATTTGTTTTCGCTCCCGCCGCCGTGACAACCGTCACCAAAGCTAAACCCACAGCTACTTTTTTGTGCATAAGCACCGGTATCATCAAGCGCGCCTGGGAACGATTCTTTGGCCATTTCACGGTGGCTTGCTGGGATCACGAAACGATCTTCGTAGTTAGCAATCGCAAGGTAACGATACATTTCTTTCGCTTGAGCTTCGGTTAATCCCGCTTCTTCAAGTGCAGAAGTATCGATAACACCATCAACGGTTTCTGCGCGTTTGTAATGACGCATTGCCAGCATACGTTTTAATGCGCTGAGAACTGGTTTTTCATCACCTGCTGTTAGCAAGTTAGCCAGATATTTCACTGGAATACGCAGTCTTTCAATTTCTGGCAAGATGCCGTCGCCGTCAAGTACACCCGCATCCGTTACCGCTTGAATTGGCGATAGTGGCGGTACATACCACACCATTGGTAGGGTGCGATATTCTGGGTGAAGAGGAAGGGCTAATTTCCAATCAACTGCCATTTTGTAAACTGGTGATTTTTGCGCAGCTTCAATGGTGCTCATTGGAACGCCTTGCGCTAAGGCTTCTTTAATCACAGTAGGATCGTTTGGATCTAAGAACACATCCAATTGCTCTTGGTAGAGATCGGTGACCTTCTCGGTTGATGCTGCTTGTTCTACTTTGTCAGCATCGTAAAGCATCACGCCAAGGTAGCGAATACGGCCGACACAAGTTTCAGAACACACGGTTGGTTGACCTGCTTCAATACGCGGGTAGCAGAAAATACATTTTTCAGATTTTCCCGATTTCCAGTTGAAGTAGATTTTTTTGTATGGGCAACCAGTTAAGCACATACGCCAGCCGCGGCATTTGTCTTGATCGATTAAGACAATGCCATCCTCTTCACGTTTATAGATTGACCCACTTGGGCAAGTTGCGACACAAGCGGGGTTCAAACAATGTTCACATAAACGCGGCAAATACATCATGAAGGTGTTTTCAAATTCACCGACGATTTCTTTTTGTTTTTGCTCGAAACCAAATGCATTCAAGTTGTAATCTTTTGAACGTTTTGAATACTCGCCACCAAGAATCTCTTCCCAGTTTGGTCCGTTTTCAATTTTGTCCATACGCTTGCCTGTGATCAAAGAGCGTGGGCGAGCGATAGGTTGATGTTTGCTTTCTTTGGCATTTTGAAGATGCTCATAATCAAAAGTAAAGGGTTCGTAGTAATCATCAATGCTTGGCATATCTGGGTTGTTGAATAATTTTGACAATACGCCAACTTTGCCGCCCATTTTAGGCTCAATTTTGCCATTGATTTTACGGATCCAACCGCCTTTCCACTGGTCTTGATCTTCCCAATTTGCTGGGTAGCCGACACCGGGTTTACTTTCTACATTGTTGAACCACGCATATTCCATACCTTCACGGCTGGTCCATACGTTTTTACAAGTGACTGAACAGGTATGACAGCCAATACATTTGTCTAGGTTAAGCACCATGCCGACTTGAGAACGGATTTTCATGCTTATTTCTCCTGTCCAGTTTGTGTTTTATTAGACGGTTGAGCGATTGCTTTTTCTTGATCGTAATCGTTGTTTTCGTCGTCTAACCATTTCACGTCTTTCATCTTACGCACTACAACGAATTCATCGCGATTAGAACCCACGGTTCCGTAGTAGTTAAAGCCGTAAGATTGCTGAGCGTAACCACCAATCATGTGGGTTGGTTTTGGCGTGATACGAGTAACCGAGTTATGAATGCCACCGCGTTGTTTAGTGATTTCCGAACCAGGAATATTCACTAAACGTTCTTGGGCGTGATACATCATCACCATGCCTTCAGGCACACGTTGACTTACAACTGCACGAGCGGTTAGGGCGCCGTTGCTGTTAAACGCTTCGATCCAATCGTTATCTTCAATACCAAGTTGTTTCGCATCATCTTCACTCATCCATACAATTGGACCACCGCGAGATAGTGTTAGCATTAACAGATTTTCACTGTAAGTAGAGTGAATTCCCCATTTCTGGTGCGGAGTAATGAAGTTCAACGCTTTTTCAGGGTTGCCATTGCTCTTCCTGTTGATTTCACTTTGTACTGAGCGAGTATCAACCGGCGGACGGTATGCCACTAAGCTTTCGCCGAAATCACGCATCCATTGGTGATCTTGATACAACTGCTGACGACCAGACAGGGTACGCCATGGGATAAGCTCGTGTACGTTGGTGTAACAGGCGTTGTAAGACACATGTTCATCTTCTAGACCAGACCATGTTGGGCTTGAAATAATCTTGCGTGGTTGCGCTTGAATATCACGGAAGCGGATTTTCTCATCTTCCTTATTCAAGGCTAAATGAGTATGGTTGATACCGGTTTTCTTACCCAGTGCCGCCCAAGCTTTTACTGCTACTTGACCGTTAGTCTCTGGTGCAAGTGACAGGATCACTTCGGCTGCGTCAATAGCACTTTCAATCAGTGGACGACCTTCAGCAGCGCCTTTAGTTTTGGTGTAGTTCAGCTCTTTGAGGAAATCGACTTCAACTTGAGTATCCCAGTTGATGCCTTTGCCGCCATTGCCTTCTTGATCCAAAATCGGGCCAAGTGAAGTGAAACGCTCATAAGTATTTGGATAATCACGAACCACGGTTTTAAGGTGTGGCGCAGTTTTCCCCGGGATCAGGTCACATTCGCCTTTTTTCCAATCTCTTACATCAAACGGTTGAGCAATCTCAGCGTTTGAATCGTGTTGAATTGGTAGCGAAACAAGGTCGGTTTCAATACCAAGGTGGCCAACACAGACTTCAGAGAATTTCTTCGCAATGCCTTTGTAGATTTCCCAGTCACTTTTTGCTTCCCAAGCCGGATCAACAGCGGCTGAAAGAGGGTGGATGAATGGGTGCATATCTGAAGTATTCATGTCATCTTTTTCATACCAAGTGGCAGTAGGAAGGACGATGTCAGAGAATAAACAGGTGCTCGACATACGGAAATCAAGCGTCACAACAAGATCAAGCTTGCCTTCGGTGCCATTATCTTTCCATTCGATTTCTTCTGGTTTCACTTTACCTTGCTGACCAAGATCTTTGCCTTGAATACCATTTTCAGTACCCAGCAAATATTTCAGCATGTATTCATGGCCTTTACCTGATGAACCTAATAGGTTTGAACGCCAGATAAACATATTACGCGGATGATGGTCTTCTGGTTGCTCTGATGCAAACTTGATGCTGCCATCTTTTAAGTTTTTCACCATGTAATCTTCAGAACTTAAGCCTTCTGCTTTGGCTTTCTCAGCGACATGCAGCGGGTTAATATTGAATTGTGGTGATGATGGTAACCAACCCATGCGTTCTGCCTTTACGTTCATGTCGAGCAAGCTTTCGCTGTAACGCGACTTGTCGGCAAGCGGAGAAAGAAGATCATTCGAATTAACTGTCTCATAACGCCATTGGCTTGAATGGTTGTAGAAGAATGAAGTGCCATTCATGTGACGAGGCGGTTTCTGCCAATCTAGACCAAAGGCAAGGGGTTGCCAGCCAGTTTGAGGACGCAGTTTTTCTTGACCAACATAGTGCGACCAACCGCCACCACTTTGACCAACACAGCCACAAAATACCAACATGTTGATGATGCCACGGTAAGACATATCCATGTGGAACCAGTGGTTCAAACCTGCGCCAACAATAATCATTGAACGGCCACGAGTTTTCTCGGCATTTTCACCAAATTCACGAGCAATCTTGATGATTTCAGCGCGATTTACGCCAGTCACTTGTTCAGCCCATGCAGGAGAATAGGCTTTCACTTCATCATAAGTAGCTGCACAATTTTCATCATTCAGACCACGATCAATACCATAGTTTGCCATGGTTAAGTCGTAAACACTGGTGACTAAAATTTCGTTACCGTGTGCATTGGTAAGGCGTTTGGCGGGCAATTTATGTTGAATAACATCGTTCAATTCAACATTTTGGAAATGCTCGCTTGGAAGGCCACCAAAGTATGGGAAACCAACACTCACAACTTCATCGTGTGAGTCAACAAGGCTCAAACGCAGGTTACGTTCTTGGTCAGTTTTGCCATCTTTTTGCTCAAGGTTCCATTTGCCATCTTCACCCCAGCGATAACCGATAGAGCCTTGTGGCGCAATCAATTCACCGGTGGCTTCATCAATGGCAATGGTTTTCCATTCAGGGTTGTTATCTTGACCAAGATTATCGACCAAATCGGATGCACGCAGTTGGCGACCAGCCACAAAAGTGCCATCTTCGCGTTTTTCAAGTTCAACCAACATAGGCATATCAGTGTATTGCTGGGTGTAGTTTTTGAAGTACTCGACTTGGCGTTTGGTATGGAACTCGGTCAGTAAAACGTGACCCATTGCCAATGCCATTGCACTGTCGGTACCTTGTTTTGGGTTCAACCAATGGTCACACAGTTTTGCCACTTCAGCGTAATCTGGTGTTACTGCTACGGTTTTGGTTCCTTTGTAGCGAACTTCCGTGAAGAAGTGAGCATCAGGAGTACGCGTTTGAGGAACATTTGAACCCCAGGCGATGATGTATGAAGAGTTATACCAATCGGCTGATTCTGGAACATCCGTTTGCTCGCCCCATGTCATTGGTGACGCTGGTGGCAAATCACAATACCAATCGTAGAAGCTTAAACAAGTTCCGCCAATTAAAGATAAATAACGTGCACCTGAAGCGTAGGAAACCATTGACATCGCTGGAATTGGAGAGAAGCCAACAATGCGGTCAGGGCCGTGTTCTTTCGCAGTATGAACGTTTGCCGCTGCAATTAATTCGTTTGCGTCATCCCAATTAGCACGAACAAAACCTCCGCGTCCACGGGCTTTCTTGTACTGCTGCATTTTAGCTGGATCAGAGGTGATGGATTTCCATGCATCGACTGGATCGCTGTGTTGCAGTTTCGCTTCTTGCCAAAGTTTTAATAGACGTTTGCGAATCATTGGGTATTTAACTCGGTTGGCACTGTAAAGATACCAAGAATAACTAGCACCACGAGGACAACCACGTGGTTCATGATTTGGGAGATCAGGACGAGTACGAGGGTAGTCGGTTTGTTGTGTTTCCCAAGTTACTAGGCCGTTTTTAACATAGATTTTCCAACTACAAGAACCTGTACAGTTAACCCCGTGAGTGGAGCGAACAATCTTGTCATGTTGCCAACGACTACGATATCCATTTTCCCAGTCGCGGTTAGAATCCATCGATTGGCCGTGGCCATTTGAAAAGGTTTCACCTAGTTGCTTAAAGTAACGAAACCGGTCAAGAAATTTGCTCATCCGGGGGATCTCCTCATCAGGTTTTTCACCTGTAGTTATATGTATTTAGTTAATATTGACATTGGTCATCTCTGCCAGAATAGGGAGCATAAGCGGGTGGAATATTGATTTTGATCAATAAGGCATGAGTCATTAGGTCGCAGTCAAATAAAAGCTACCTCCAATTGGGTATGGGGTTTTTGTCCTTAACCTACTGTTTTATAAGTTTTATTATTATTTTTGGTACTGGTGTATATTAAGGTATATATATATAAACTATTGAGGGGTATATGAAATTGAAACTTGATGAGGATGAAGGTTGCTCAATAATGGACTGACATAAAGTAAAAACAGCCTGATCGGGGGAGATCAAGCTGTAATGCTTTCTTGCTTTCTTGCTTTCTTGCTTTCTTGCTTTCTTGCTTTCTTAGGCTTTAGATTTGCATTTGATTTTTATTTCTTCTCATAACGGCCATACACCGCCCAAGTCAAAATAATACAAGCAACATAAAAGCATAAGAAAACTTTCATGGCCCCAACCGGGGATCCTGTCAGTGCTAGAGACGTACCAAAGGCTTTGGGGATGAAGAATCCACCAATTGCGCCAATAGCAGAAATAAAGCCTAATGCTGCCGCCGAATCTTTGACTGCTCGCGCTTGTGCTTTTTCTTCGTTGCCGCCATTTTCACGTAGCATTCTTTCAACTGTTAATTGTCTAAATACCACCGCAATCATTTGGAAAGTTGAACCACTACCTAGGCCGGCTGTGGCAAATAACAACATAAAACCAATAAAGAACAATTTGAAATTACCGTTGGCGGATGCTTCTCCAGGTAAGAAGTAGAAAATTGAAGCTGTAAATATTGCCATCAATATAAAGTTAATGGTGGTGACTTTGATGCCACCAAGCTTATCGGATAATGCACCGCCTACAGGTCGCATTAATGCACCTAATAATGGGCCAAGAAAGGCGATGTGGATAATATCTATGGTTGGGAATTGAGTTTTGGTTAACATTGCAAATCCGGCAGAAAAACCAATAAAGGAACCAAAAGTCGATAAATATAAAAAGCTTAATACCCACATATGAGGGCGTTTTAACACTGGCAGTTGCTCAGAAATAGATGCTTTAGCGGTGGCAATATCGTTCATGCCAAGCCATGCCGCCAAGGTAGTTATAATAATAAACGGTACCCAAATGAGAGGTGCATTGGCTAGCCATAACATGCTGCCATCCGGTTGTTGAGAGCCAGAAACAAAGAAACTAAAGATACCCATAGAAACGGCAAGTGGCGCAAATAATTGCATGACACTCACGCCAAGATTACCTAAGCCACCATTTAAGCCTAGCGCGCCACCTTGTTTATGTTTTGGAAAGAAGAAACTGATGTTTGACATGCTTGATGCAAAGTTGCCACCAGCGAAACCACACAGTAGAGAAATTAAGACAAAAATAGAATAGGGCGTATTTGAATCTTGAACGGCAATGGATAGCCAGATGCAGGGTACTGCCAGGAAGGCGGTTGTGAAGGCAGTCCAACGACGTCCACCTACAATGGGCACCATAAACGAATAAGGGATACGCATTATTGCGCCGGAGGCAGAAGGTAATGCCGTTAACAAAAACAGTTGATCGGTAGTAAAGGTGAACCCTACTCGATTAAGATTGATAGAAACTGTGCTAAACATCATCCAAACACAGAAAGAGAGCAACAGACAGGGAATAGAAATCCATAAATTCTTACGGGCAATATGCTGGCCTTCCTGCTGCCAAAACGTCGGGTCTTCCGGTACCCAATTGGTTAACACCTTGCTAATATTTTTATTCTTATGAATGGTCGATTCCATTTCAAAATCCTTACTAAGTTTGCAAAATAGAAGCTAGCTTTGACCTATTTTTAAAGGGACTTTTTGACTCATATCAATTGAATGCCAGTTTTTGAGTTGCGTAGCGTTGACATCAAACCTATATGGGTAGAATTTGTATGGTTATTAATTTGTTTATTATTAATGGTTTAAGTTTTACCGTTGAGGGTGATGAATGGAAAAGTGGTGTGATGGATATTAAGTGATACCTATAAATGGTTATATGGTTCTATCTCAAAAAGCATAAAATATGGCCTTATTCTTTGTGAAAGACTGCCATGAAGCTAATTCAATTAAAGAAAGATCAATCAAAGCAAGCTCAATCAAAACAAACGCTTTCTAGTCCTCTCTGGAATCCATTTTCGCTCGTCAGTAAATAAGGTTTGGGAGCTTGAAGATGGATTACGTAGTTATGGCACTTTAAAAATTGAGTTTTTGCATGACGAAGTTGCTTCAGAGGATGATTTACAACTGATTGACACGTTAAGTAAACAGATTACTCGTTCATTAGCCTCTAAATACCAAGAGCATTTAAATGGTGAATTAATGTTAGCCAATGAGAGGGCGACTATTGCTCGTGAATTGCATGATTCCATTGCTCAATCTTTGTCTTGTTTGAAGATCCGTTTGAGTTGCTTGCAAATGCAAAGCAGCAATTTTTCGGATGATCAAAAAAACTTAGTGAAGGAAATGCGTGAGGAAGTAGATACGGCCTATACCCAGCTTCGCCATTTACTGGCGACCTTTAGACTGAAATTGACGGAACCCGGTTTATTAGCTGCATTGGAAAATACGGTTGAAGAATTTAATGAGAAATTGGGTTTAATGATCAACTTAAACTTTGAAGTGCCAGCCAATAGTATTTCTTCCCATCAAGCTGTGCATATTGTGCATATTGTTCGTGAAGCATTATCCAACATTTATAAACATGCAAATGCGAGCATTGTTCATATTGATGCAAAATATGATGTTAATAACCAAAAAGTTGCTGTCACGGTAACGGATAATGGTCGTGGTATGAATACAATCACCGAGCCAAAAAATCACTATGGTCTCACTATTATGAAAGACAGAGCCAAGTCGTTACCCGGTCAGCTCAATATTGAGTCAAAACAAGGGGAAGGGACTCGTATTAATATTGAGTTCTCGCCACAATAAAAAGGTATTGCTATGGAATTACAACACAACGATAAGTCGACCATATTATTAATTGATGATCACCCGATGTTATGCGGTGGTGTTAAACATCTGATTGAGATGAATGGCAGTATGCAAGTGGTAGCAATGGCTCACACTGGCACAGATGGTATTGCATTAGCGAAAGAGCACGATCCTGATCTTATCTTGTTAGATCTTAATATGCCTGAAATGAATGGCTTAGAGACCTTACGTGAATTACGGAACTGCCGTTTATCGAGCCGAGTCGTGGTGTTTACTGTCTCGAATTATAAAGGTGACTTAACCAATGCAATTAAGTTAGGTGCAGATGGTTATTTACTGAAAGATATGGAGCCGGAAGAACTAATAAAGGCCATTGATCAAGCTTGCAATGGTCAAATGGTATTAAGTCCAGAAATGGCGCCGATTTTAATGGAAGGTTTGCGAAGTAAAAAAGAAGCGCCACGCGGAGTAGATAGTTTAACTAAAAGAGAATTTCAAACCTTAAAGCTGGTTGCAACAGGTATGACGAACAAGATGATTGCACGTAAACTTGGAATTGCAGAAGGGACCGTGAAAGTTCACGTTAAAAGTTTACTTAAAAAATTGAATTTGCGTTCACGCGTAGAAATGGCGGTATGGGCACATGAAGAGAAAGTGTGTTAATCAAGGAATAATTAAAGAAAGTCGACCCTAGCATTTGTCCTTAAATGCCAGGGTTGAATAGAGATTAAAGTCTATCGTTTAAGTAGGATTGATAGTCTGGGATTTCGATATCCACTTCTTGCTCAAGTAATTGTGAATTAAATAAAAATTTAGCAGTAGCACGGTTAGTGGCCACGGGAATATTCCAAACAGAGGCTATGCGTAGTAACGCTTTAACATCGGGATCATGTGGTACAGCATTTAATGGATCCCAAAAGAAAATCATCATGTCTATTTTTCCTTCAGAAATCAGTGCGCCAAGTTGTTGATCTCCGCCCATTGGACCACTGATTAAGCTTTTAATCGCAAGTCCTGTTTCCTTGCTTAACATATGGCCTGTTGTGCCAGTAGCGTAGAGAAAGTGTTTTTGCAGTTTCTCTTTATTTTCGATTACCCAGCGAAGTAATTCAGGTTTGTAATTATCATGCGCGACAAGTGCAACGTTTTTGTGTGCGGGCATGGTACGAATGGTTTTCTTCATTATTAGCATCCTAACTGAGTAATGATAAATATTGGCTACGTAACAGCATAAGTGAAACATTAAAAAATAAATAGACGATAAGTGTACCTATGTCTATTTATTTGTAATTACTTGACGATAAAGCGTTATAAGTTTTAAGCATCAATAATTAGCGGTTTTCAAAGCGATTATAATCGAGTAATCCGGCTTCAATTGGTTGATCTTTTTCATACCATTGGTGCAATTCATCACTGAATTTCCAAAAATCATCTGAACTTCGTCTAACTCCATAACGGTCTAATAAAGCAATGTAATTATCATCATTGTTTAAACTGGCGAGCCGTTGATAAAAATCGCCGATATCGGATTCTTTTAATTTAATGAATGCAGAAGGATAGCTACCAAGTACGCCTTTGACTAAAGTTAGATTATCCTTTTCTTTTTGGCGATTACTCTCTTCATCAAATAAGCTCGAGATATTGCTATGAGCATTGTTATGAATCAATGTGAACACCTGTTGTTTACCTGATTTAGTGGTCACCATGATTGAAATTAACGGAGGTGTACGATAAATGCCTTTTCCTTGCAGGTTATTTATTTCGCTTAAAATAGCTTCGTTTTTTATCGATAATCCCGTGTTTTTTATCGAGTAACGGTCAGATAAAACGGGTTTAAGCCGTTGCTCCAAAATGCCATACAATTCCATTTTTGGATTATTGGTTTTATAGTGAATATTGGTCGGTTGTTCAAATGGTGCTACATCACGTTGGATAAAGTTACTTAGTTGCGGTGAAGGATCTTGATACCAACTTTCCATTTGTTTATGGCGTTCTTCAACGGGAAGCAGCGATAAAAAGTTTTCTTCTCCTTCCATACGTAGGAAATCCATAAACATGCGAGTCATTAATTGGTGACCAAAGTTGCCATAAATATCAAACCCATCAACAAGAAGATATTGGATTCGTTCTAATAAAGAGTAATCCATTACCCAAGCTGTTTTAGGTGCTTTACCTACTAAACCTTTTACGACCGAAGCGCTATCAAAGTGACGAAAAACGGTTAATGCGGCATTATCATTCTCCTCATCACCATCCCAAATTAATTCAGCAGTTAAATGCTGACCATCTTTGAACCATTCATTCATATAACGAGATTTAGCTTCTAAATAAGCGGCTTGCTGTTTGGAATATGATAACCATTGATAAGTGGGAACAACGGTACTTTTTTCAGTTGGTAAGCGTAAATTCTCGATTTGACTGCTATAGAATTGTTTAACTTTATCTAAGCTTGATGACTTAGGATCGACGAAGAAAACCCAAAAATGGTCGTTAATTACATTCAACGCTAATTGTCCTCTGCAAACAGGCCCCTTGATAAAGCTCATGATGGTATTTTGAGCATTATCTAGCATGAAGCGATATCGAGATTCAACGGGGATGTCCACAAATGCCGTCATGGGATTTGCTGCAACCGAAGCTTTATAACTCGGTAAAACGTTGACTTCATACGCTGGCTTGATAAATAAAGATTCTATTCGCTTTAATTTTTGATCATTTAATGCATAAGGCTGGTGGGTCTTATCAACAATAGTGGCAGGGTAAGCAACCAAGCGATAATACACTCGATCAGTTTTAGGATCAGAGTAAGGGCGACGAGTGACGATTCGTTTGACCGGCTCACCGGGTGGGGTAAACGATCGAACTATCATGAAAAATTGAATGTCACTCCCCTCAGTCGCTCTTTGAAAGTCTGAAAAATATAAGTGTGATAAAAAGAGGTGTTCATATACATAACGACTCATTAATTGTTGTTTTAACGAATCTCCATTTAAGAAGGTCTCCCATTTATCTACTTGTTTCAGCTGAGGTTGTGATAAAGGTTGATGAGCAGTCATTACGGCTCCATTTGAAAGCCATTGCATTAAAGTATTGTGCTCTTTATTGGTTAATGCTGGCATTCCATAAGGCATTCCCCATGTTGGATAATTGGCTGCGTATTGATCATATTCTTCAATCGTTGGGCATTGTTGGGTTCGATCAACCGAGAAATCAAAACCTTCTAGCTGATTTTGTTTTACCATCGGATGTTCTTTTTTCTGAGCTAATAAGCGAGCAACTAACCCTGCTTCTAAATTTGCTTCTGGAATTTGAGATCGCTCATTGAGCACAGGGTGAAAGCCAATGTCTCGCCATTCTTGTGTTGTCTGAGCATCTTCAAATAAACGGGTTGGATTCGTCGCAGTTAGACGGGTTCCTGCATATACCAGGCTTTTATTTGCTCCACGGTCAATACCTTCTACGGAGGATAATTTCAATTGGCAGGGAGCATCATAACAGGCATGACAAACCACGCAGCGGTTATCTAAAATGGGTTTTATATCGTTGATAAAATGTTGCGCTGCTTGAGTGTCGAACTTTGGTGTCCGTGGCTGAACTTGCTGTTTCCCAAAGAGGTTATCATAATTTAACCCAGTATAAACGGCGCATCCAGAAAACGTTACGAGTGCCAGTATGGAGAGGAAGTGCTTCAATTTCATTGAGAGTTCACTATTGATAGTTAAGTCATATGTTTTAACTGTGAAGATAGCAAATCTAAATTAATTGTTAACTATTATTTATTGGTTATATAGACGTCACTAGAAATTTTGTTAAATACTGCTAACCTTAATTAAACAATCAGCAACTTAAATGCAATGCCATAGATGCATTCAGCATAACAATGTTGGTACTGTGTTTTTTACATAAGTGAGAGTGTACACTCTTTTTTCTTTTAATTTCAATCGAATGAACTTAACGAAAGTGTTCCATTGTGCTAAATTTATCCCGAATTTAAAACATAATAAAATAGAGATTATTAATATGAAAAAATTAAAAATAGCAGTAGTGGCAGCTCTAGGTGTAACAACGCTTAGTGGCTGTATGGGACAAATGGGTGTAACTGGCCTAGTAGGTAAAGCTAACTTAATGGCTGTTGATAACCGTTATGCTCGTGAAGGCCTATTTCTTTTAATGAGCCCAGTTTATGCGATTGCATCTGTTGGCGATTTATTCATTTTTAACGCCATCGAATTTTGGACTGGTAAAAACGTGATCACTGGCAAATCACCAGCACTTGTTGATACACCAGCACCATCTTTACTTAAAGTAAATGACAAGCTAGATAGCTCTTTGACTACAGTACCAGTTCAAGCGAACAATGCTGATATTGAAAACGCAACAATTGAACAAATTGATGCGAACACACTGCAAATGAACGTTGCTTATGTAAATGGTACTCAAAAAACATTACGTGGCGTTAAATCTGGCGATCTAGTTACTTTTTATGCTGATAATCAACTTATCACTACAGTAAAAGTACAAGAATTAGAAGATTACGTAGCAGCAGCTAAACTGTAATTTGAGATACTGTTTTACTTGAAGCCGTAATTTACCCTCTCTCAGGGCATATAACGTTTAGGCTTTGAGTTAATGCCAAAAAACGAATAATAAAATGCAGAGTACTTCGGTCACTCTGCATTTTTTATGCCTGATTTAAATAACCTGAATTCTAAATAATTTAATCTAAACAACTTGTTATTTTAGTTCCTAACTTCGTTAAAATTAACGCAATATGCCAGCTATTGATTCATAATCTTTTCTCGTTATGTGCCTAAAATTCCTACTCTGTTCTATAAGTGATAAAAATAGACCATAAATTAGTAGGTTATAAATTTTTTTATCCAGAATACAGGTTAAATGTGTCGACGTTTTAAAGATCACAGAATTCAATATTTACGACTTAAGTCCAACAGTCATTGATGAAAAAAAACGACATAGTGTCATTAATGAATGATGGGAGAGTTAAGTATGTTTGAAATGACAGTATTAATGATTGAAAAGAGTTTCCTCTTAATAGGCATTGTTCTTATTTTAATCAGCATGATGCAATACGGAAAGAGAAGTCAAGATTGGAAAGGTTTAGTTACTATCTTCTATAAACGAGTAGAAATGTCGGTAAGTGAATTTAAATATTATAAATTAGGAGTGTCATTAGTGATATTTGCAGTGATACTACGTATATTATTTTTGACCTTATGGCCATAATTAGTAGTGAATTATATATTTAACAATGGGTTGCGATAGTTTGGTGTGAGGTATGTTTTGATAATGAAATGGTTTTCGTAGTTGCTATCTTCCATAAGGTATCATAAAAAAAAATGAAATATCAGACTAGTAACAAAAAAATCTCAACCTATAATACTGAAAACCGGAGCGCCTGCCAACGCTCCGGTTTTTTTGTGTCCGAAATATGCGAATGCTTCTGCCAAAGCGATTCGCTACGCAACTTGCTGATACAGTAAAGCTGCGAACCAAAATAGGACGCGTCATTATTTGTTTCAAAGGAAGTGTATAAAATGCGTATCGAACAAGAACTAAAGTTAGGCTTTAAAGATGTTTTATTTCGCCCTAAGCGTTCAACTCTAAAAAGTCGTTCTCAAGTAAACTTAACCCGCGATTTTACATTCAAGCATAGTGGTCGTCAATGGGCTGGTGTACCTGTTATTGCGGCTAATATGGATTCAGTAGGCACTTTTGCAATGGCACAAGCACTTGCTGAACATAACGTAATGACTGCGATTCATAAGCACTATACCGTTGCTGACTGGGCCGATTTCATTAAAAATAATGAAGCTAAAGTTTTGAATAACGTCATGGTTTCAACGGGAACATCAGACGCTGATTTCCAGAAAACCCAAGATATTATGGCATTAACCGATGACATAATTTTTATCTGTGTTGATATAGCTAATGGTTATTCTGAGCATCTTGTTGATTACGTGATGAAAGTACGTGAAGCTTTTCCTGATAAAGTGATCAGCGCTGGTAACGTAGTAACCGGTGATATGGTTGAAGAGTTAATTCTTGCAGGTGCCGATATGGTTAAAGTTGGTATTGGCCCTGGTTCTGTATGTACAACTCGCGTAAAAACAGGGGTTGGTTATCCTCAACTTTCTGCCATTATTGAATGTGCGGATGCTGCACATGGCCTTGGTGGAACCATTGTTGGTGACGGTGGTTGTACTTGCGCCGGTGATGTATCTAAAGCCTTTGGTGGCGGCGCCGATTTCGTAATGCTTGGTGGCATGCTAGCTGGACATGAAGAATCAGGTGGCGAGCGCATTGAACAAGATGGTAAGTCATTCATGAAATTTTATGGTATGTCTTCACAGTCTGCTATGAAGAAGCATTCTGGTGGTGTTGCTAAATACCGTGCAGCTGAGGGGAAAACAGTATTGATTCCATTTCGTGGAACGGTGCACGATACCATCAATGATATTCTTGGTGGAGTACGCTCAACCTGCACATACGTTGGCGCGGCGAAGCTTAAAGAGCTGACAAAACGAACCACATTTATCCGTGTTCAAGAGCAAGAAAATAACGTTTACGGACGTGAATAAATTTCTAGATTAACCCTAACAAGGTCGCTTTTTTAAGCGGCCTTTTTTATATCTAAAATTTACAAGGATAAAAGAATAGACATACAGCGAAAGTGTACTGTATATTTAAACAGTTATAGGGCTATGATAAAAAGGAAAATAGAATGACAAATGTCTACGAATTTAAGAAAAAAGAAGATTACGCAACAATAGAGCAAGTGGAACATTTACGCTGGATGTTTTCCCCTTTTAATTCTAATCGTGATCAATTTACATTAGCTAAAGTCAGCACCACACATCAAATCATGTCTTTTACTGATCGTGGTTGTACATTAAGCCCTAAAGAAATTCATGAATATCTAAGTGAAATTAAGCCAATGCCAAAAAGTGCGCATGAAATGGTTGCCAGCATGATGACGGCGTGTTGATTTTACAAACATCAAATAAAGTGCATAAAAAAGCCAGTAACTAGGTTGAAGTGACCTTAAAGCTTACTGGCTTAATAAAAAATAATTAACGATTTAAAGTACGGCTTTGTAACTCAAAAATTAATTTTTCTGCGCTACATTCAAATTTAATTCGAGCTGTTAACTGCGTAGTATCATCAGTCATATCTTCAACTTGATATTCAAATTTGTCATTTACCCGTTTTGCCAATGCAAGATAAGGTTCTAAATGGGTAAGTAGGGTTGCTTTGTTTGGACCTTGAATATGAACATCTGCAACATCATCACCTTCTTTGATGATAAATCCCATTTCAGCACTGCAACCACAGGCTTCACAAACTTCGTTTTCAGTTATTTCTAGTTCTAATTCTTGTCTTTGGTTATTCATGCTTATTACCTTAAAGTAACGATTTACTTTATTTTACGCCTCATTTTTTTGCAAAACTAGCCAATAATCATGATGAAAATCAAACAATAGTTTAATTTCTGAAAGATTATGTTTATGAAGCAAAACCTATACCGGGTAAACGATGGGAAAACCATAAGTAGGGTGTGGCTGAATAAATGTTGGATACCCGTAGACTTGTGAAATGTTTTTTGGGGTTAATGTTTCCCAAGGATTGCCATCTGCAATGATTTCTCCTTGGTTAAGTAATAAGATCCGATCTGCGTATTGCGCTGTTAAGTTTAAATCATGAAGTACGATAATAACGGTAGCACCGCTGTCTGCCATTGTTTTCGCTAAAGATAGCGTTCTATGTTGATGGGCTAAATCTAAAGCCGATGTTGGTTCATCTAACATAAAAATACAATTATCTGCTGCACTGCTTAATTGAGTGAGTACCCGGGCTAAATGAACTCGTTGTTTTTCTCCTCCCGACAGTGAAGGGTAAGAGCGCTCACTTAGGTCAGAAATACCAACGGTTGCCATGGTTTTTTGAGTGATTTGCTTTAAATTGTGATTATTCAGATTTAATGGGATTCCCCCTAACTCCACGACTTCTTTAGCCAAAAATGGGAAAGTAAGCGTACTTTGTTGAGGTAGCATGCCAAGTTGTTTCGCCAACTGAGATTTATCCCAATCTTGCTGTGCTTTACCAAAGTAGTGCAAAGTCGGCCCTTGATCGTCATTAGCTAATTTAGGTTTCTTGGGAAGTGACTGTTCACCACTTAAAATTTTGAGTAGGCTACTTTTTCCTGTTCCATTCGGCCCTAATAAAGCGGTCACTTGTCCTTGGTAAATATCCAAATTAAGATCATTTAGGATAAGCTTATTACCAAATTGTAGGTGAATATGACGAGCTTTAATGGAGGCAGCTAAAGGTTCCGAAGTCGTTAACATTAAACAATCCGTCCTTTTTGGGAAAACAGAAGGTATAAAAAGAATGGGGCACCCACAATTGCCGTCACAATACCAACCGGTAATTCTGCAGGAGTTACGGCGACGCGTGCGAACATATCCGCTAGCGTTAATAATAATGCACCTAGAATTGCTGAGAAAGGTAGTAGTGCACGATGATCTGGCCCAATTAACATTCGCCCAAGATGAGGGATGACGAGTCCGATAAATCCTATCATGCCACTTAAACTTACTGTAACGCCGACACCGACGGCGGTTAATAATATTAATTTACGTTTCAATGATTGGACTGGAACGCCAAGATGAGTAGCTTCAGCTTCACCGAGCAATAAAGCATTGAGTGGCATTGCTTGTCGCATAAAAAATGCCAGTAAGCCGATTAATGTTATAGCGGCTAAACCAATTCCTGCCCATGTAGCACCAGCTAACGAACCCATTGACCAAAGAGATAAATCTCTCAGCATTTGATCGTTTGCAATAAAGTTTAAATAACCAATCGCAGCACCCGATAATGCACTTATCGCGACTCCAGCGAGTAGCATTACAGTCACAGAAGTACCAAATTGGCTCGTACCTAATTTATAAACAATGATTGTCGTTAATGCGCCACCTAAGAAAGCAAAAATTGGAACAGCGGCTATATCCATAAATAGCGGATAGTCTTGTTTTAATTCAGCGAAGAAAACAATGGCGAGTGCCGCGCCAAGTGCCGCGCCAGATGAGACCCCAATAATTCCTGGCTCGGCTAATGGATTACGAAATAGCCCCTGCATGACAGCGCCACATAAACCTAAAATTGCGCCAATTAATAAGCATAACAGTGTGCGAGGTAAGCGTACTTGTTGGATGATAAGTTCAACATGTATCGGCAAGTCGTGCATTTTTGGTGTCATAAACGTAGGTAAAATGTTTTGAATACTACTTTGAAGGCTGTGACTAAATGAAATGTTCATTGGGCCGACGGAAATAGAGATGACGATAATAATACACAGTAACAATGTAAATGCCGTAAATAGAAGGCTAAAAGGAATATGGCGTAACATGTTACTTCCTGTCTAATAAGTTAAGGATAAATAAGAGCTTGGATTCGTTTTGCTTCGGCTAAACTTTTTAGCCCTAAACCGCCGACTAAAGCATGGCCATCAATGGTAATAATACTTTTAGATTGACCAGCAGGAGTTGCTGCCAGTAGTGGCATTTTTTTTAAGATAGCGTCTGCACCACCTAATTTATCAAAGCTACGGCCGCTAACTAAAATAATATCAGGTTGCATTTCAATCATGGCTTCAGTTGAAATTGGCTTATAAGACTCTAATTTCTCAGCCGCTGGATTCACACCACCAACAAGTTTAATAATGGCATCAGGGGTTGTATTGCTTCCTGCAACATTGGCAGGTCTCCCTTCATGGATCAGTAAGAAAAGAATCTTTTTCGCAGATGCTATTTTCTGTTGTTCAAGATTTTTTTGTTCTAACTGCGCTACCTGCGTTTGAATATCTCGTTCTAATGATTGGGCTTTTGATTGCGTATGTGTCAGTTGAGCAATTTCATTTATTCGTGTTAATAACCCATCAATATCACTCTGGCTATTGACCACATTTATTTTCACGCCAGCTTCTTTCAATGTATTGAGTGTCGAAGCCGGACCCATTTCATCGGATCCAATAATTCTACTTGGGTTGAGAGCAAGTAAACCCTCGCTTGAAAGCTGACGATGATAACCTACTACTGGTAATTCAGATTTTGTTGGTTGAGTACTCGTTAGATCGATAGCAACTAATTGATCACTCGCGCCTAAAGCTTCTATTATTTCAGTGACTGCACCACCTGCGCTTATGATTCGTTCAGCAGCCATTACCGTTGTTTGTGGCAATAATGTTAGAGCTACTATAAAAGTTACTCGATGAAAAAAAATGCTGATATTAAAAGGTTTAGGTAGCGTAATTAATGGTTTGAAATTCATCATTTAGGATCTTCCATGAGTATTTGTGTAGCAGCAATATTATGCTGATGTAAAAAGGCGAATAATTTGACGATATGCTGAATTTCTGCGCTCTTGTCTGCCGCAATCACAATTGGCTTATCAGGGGACTTTTGGACTAATGCAACTAACGACAGTTGAAATTTTTCCCAATCTGGCATTGCTTTGCCATCAATAGCCCAGAACGGTTCTTTTTTTAAGATATTAAGTGTGATCGATTTATTATCCACTGCTTGGGCTACTGATTGTTCAGAATCGGGAAGATCAACTTCTAGAGAGCTCAATTTGACCGATGCGGTGAGGAGTAAAAACACCATTACGATAAAAATAATATCCAATAAAGGGGTTAGATCTGGCGTTAATCCAGTTGGTGAATAAGACCGTTGTGAACGAATCATGATAGGTTGGCTACTTTATCGTTGGTATTAACCTTGGGATCTAAATACGGTCTATTGCTACTAGCAAGTTCAACACCTTCTAACCATAAATTAAGACGATTCAATCCATGCTCTAAACGAAAGATCACTCGTTCAGACCAAAGTGTGAATAATTGCGCTGCCGAAATAGCTGGTAGAGCAACAATCAAACCTGCAGCCGTTGTTCTCATTGCAAGCCCTAAACCATCGGCCAGATCATTGGGAGTAATATTACCCGTGCTTGCAGCGACGCCTTTGAACATAGCTATCAAGCCTAATACCGTTCCTAATAATCCTATTAATGGACTAATTACACCGATCAGCGTTAATAATTTCAAACCACTTTGGAGTTGTAACCGTTTCTCTTGTAACCACATTTCTGCAATATCTTCACGTAATGCTTTTGGGGTATGTTGCTGACGAAGTAACAGACTTGTACCTTGATAGAGTAATGCTTTCTTGTCGGATAATTGCTCTGATAATTTAAATATTCGGAATGAATCATTACGGTCAACGTTGCTTAAATATTGGGAGATTTGCTTACGTCCAATATGTAAATTGAGTACAACATGGAGGCTGCGTTCAATTATGATAATAAGAGTTAGGAGTGAGCAAATTGCCAATGGCCAAGCCATTAAACCGAATTGTGTTTGAATCTGTAAAATAAATGCCATTATTAATCCAACTTAAATCGAATAGGGATCTGAACACGATGCGCCATGGAAATACCGTTGATCTTTCTTGGGGTAAATTTCCATTTTTTAATTGCATCAAGTGCTGCTTCATCTAGCATATTGGCACCTGACGATGAAACTAATGTGCGTTTAATCTGTTGGCCAGTCTCATCAAGCCAGATTTCATAGGTTGCAGTCCCTTCAATACCTTTACGCTGAGCTAAGCGAGGGTAGCGGGGCTTAGTAGGTGGTGACATGAAATCAGGCTGATCGATCAAAATAGGTTGTTCACTGACGCCTTTTTTTGCATCTTGTTTGGTCATCATTTTTGTAGCGTGTTCTGTTTTCGTCACTGGAGTATCGATTTTTTTGACGCTTTTAACTGGCCTTGTCGATGTTTGTGTAGTGACTTTATTTTTTGGTACCGGTTTAATCGAAGGATGGTTTTGTTTAAGTGGCTTACTTAATTTTGGTTTTTTTTCAGCTATCGGTTTCAATTTGGGTGCGGTTTGTTTTGGTTCTACAGGAGTGGTTTTTTTTTGTACGTTAGTCAATGGCGCTGCTGAAGAATTGGACATGACACTTGGTGATGCAGCGATTAAATTAACTGATACTTTAGTGCTATTGCTTCCTGCCGGCATTGCATAGGCTTTTTGGTCATCTAACTGAGTTACCATCAATACATGTGCGCCAATCGCAATGGCAGCTGAAAATGTATAGCGACTGAAATTCACAAGATATCCTTATCAATGATCTTAGAAGAAATGTAGTGACGGGATTATTGATCAAGATACAAATAATATCAATTATCATTTGCATTATTATTTGCGCGAAATTATGATGTTTTTATTCAGAATAGTTGGTTATTAAATGGAATCGGTACCAATGGAATTAAGTCAGCAGAGTGATGCGACAGAGGTAAATATGGATAGAATGAAAGATGCAGTATTAGCCGTCATTACTGAGGACCCTAGCTTATTACCTGCCAGTATTGCTCAACAACTCAATATTTCAGAGCTTGACGTGGTTTCATCATTACCTAAAGAGATGGCGATCATTATTGAGGGAAGCCATGCACAAAGTATTTTGGAACAGTTGGTTGGTTGGGGACCGATGACCAGCATTGTACATTCAGGTGGGTCTATTTTCGAAGTTAAAGCTCCGTTTCCAAAAGGAAAGGTAGCGCATGGTTATTATAATTTAATGGGGCGGGAAGGTGAGTTACACGGACATTTAAAGCTTGAAAGCATGTCTAAAGTAGCCCTTATTTCTAAACTGTTCCGTGGAAAAGAAAGCTATTATTTTGGCTTTTTTGATCAACAAGGTGACAGTATTTTTAAAGTTTATTTAGGTCGAGACAATAAACGTGTGTTGTTCCCAGACCAAGTTGAAAAATTCAAACAACTTCAGTCCTCATTGAACTCATTATAAAAGGATAAATTATGCAAAACGAAGTTAAACAAGAAAGATTACAAGGTCGTTTAGGGCCAGAAATCCAAGAGTTTCGAGATGAAAGAAAAACCATCCAACTTGCTACTATTGATAAAGATGGCAAACCTAATGTGAGCTATGCACCTTTTGTGTCGAATAAAGAAGGTTACTTTGTTTTGATTTCAGAGATTGCTCGTCATGCACGAAATTTGCTAGATAGCCCAAATGTATCTTTAATGCTGATTGAAGATGAAGACTCAGCGAAGCAACTTTTTGCTCGTAAACGTTTAACTTTTGATGCATTGGCAAGTGTTGTTGAGAGAAATAGTATTCAATGGCAAGCCGTTATTGCTCAAATGGAATCGCGTTTCGGTGAAATAGTATCAAGCCTCAGTCAGCTAGAAGATTTTAAACTTTTTTGCTTAAAGCCAGAGAAAGGCTTATTTGTAAAAGGTTTTGGTCAAGCATTTCAAGTTTCTGGCGATGATTTAGTTGATGTGGTGCATTTAGAGCAAGGGCATAAAAAAGTGGTAAATAGTTAAGCAGCAATGATCATCATAATGTGATTATCAATCTTCAGGCTACAAATAAATGAAAAAAGGGTCAGTTCATATGAGCTGACCCTTTTTCCATTCTTGCAAGCAAAGGTATTGTCGTGTTCCCATTGGTTAGGGATGTTATTGTTTATAAACAATACACCTAGATTAACAATAGTGTATTTGGAAAACTAATATATGAGATTGGTTTCGTGTTTTGTGTAATCATTTCTCACTTTAACGCATTCATAATTTGAATATCTAATTTACGTCAAAAAGATGAACAGCTTTAAAGGACGAATTTTTATTGATACAAATATCAGTATTTAATTGGTTATCTTGCAGTTATCTATAGATAAGAATATTGTAAAGCGGATCGTTTGTTTCAGTTCACACACTGATTGGATGCCTGATAGTAAGAAAAGAATGGGATGATTTATGATTTGGAAGAAAGAAGTTAGCCTCGATATTTTGAATGCAACCTCTAAGAATACGTTGATGGAGCATCTGAATATCGTTTATACCGATTTAGGTGACAATACCATTAGTGCGACTATGCCGGTTGATCATACTACTCATCAGCCTCTTGGTATGTTGCATGGGGGCGCATCGGTTGTATTGGCTGAAACGTTGGGTTCATTGGCTGCCAATATGTGTGTGGATGATAACTCGTATTGCGTAGGATTAGATATTAACGCCAATCACATCAGAGCCAAACGCCGCGGCTTAGTCACTGGAACCACATGGCCCATTCATATTGGTGTATCAACACAAGTGTGGCAGATTGAAATTGTTGATGAAGAGAAGCGCTTACTTTGTACTAGTCGTATAACGATGGCAGTTAAATCTCGATAATGATCATTGAGTTCTCACACGGTAAAGTAATAGCTAATATGCACGAGATCGTCGTGCGACTAACAGGCGTTGGGTTGGTAACCTTACAAGCTCAAACCGATGCACTAACCTTGATCGGTCGTGGTGCTAATATAGTTACCGCCTATGATATGCAGTGCCAGTGGTCAGTACAGCTTGATTCTCTCGAGCAGTTACAGCAGCTTTCTGATTTTATTGGCACGCCAATTCAGGAGTGATGGATTTATTACATCACGGACATTCATGAAATAAGGCAATTTCTTTGTATATTCTTTGACACTTAGCCAAAGAATTCTTCTGTTTAGCATGCTAATCTAGGAAATATTTTTCTAACCCAAGATAGTTGAGTTTCCTCTTTATGAGCAGTCCTCGTTTACGTATTCAATTTGAGCGTTTGTTTGAGCATCTTCAAGGCGAAGATACTGCTATTCAATTGGATGATTTGACCGATATTTTGTGCTGTACACGTCGTAACGCTCGCATTGTTTTAAATAAGTTAGCCGAAGAGGGTTGGATAGAGTGGATCCCAGCCGCCGGGCGTGGAAAACAATCTCAGCTTATTTTTAAACGCAATAAATATGATGTGAGTGAGAATCTTGCTAAGCGGTATTTAGAAGAAGGCAAGATTGGTCATGCTTTATCGGTATTAGATAATGATCCTTCACGCTTAACGCAAATATTCCAAAGTTATTTAGGTGTCAGTCATTTAGAAGGCGAGCAGGTTGTTCGTTTGCCTTATTACCGCCAACTTGCCAACCTGAATCCAGTGAAACCTACTCGCCGATCTGAACAACATATTATTCACCAAGTATTTAGTGGTTTGACAAAGCTTGATGAACAAGAAAATGTTCAACCTGATCTCGCTCATCATTGGGAAATGCTTACCCCAACACACTGGCGCTTTTATTTACGCTCAGGAGTACGATTTCATAGTGGTGATCGTTTACAAATGGATGACGTTATTGAAAGTATTGAGAAGATGAGTTCGATGCTACTGTTTCAACATATCGAATCGGTTATGTCATCAGCAACGAACACTCTCGATATTGTATTAAATGAAGCTGACCACTATTTACCATTATTATTAACAGAAACATTGGCTAAAATTTTACCTAGCGCATCAGAACGTTCTGATTTATTTGATTTAATCCCAAATGGTACAGGGCCATATAGAGTCACTCGCAACGATGAAACTCGATTAGTACTAGAAGCTCATGACCAATATTTTGGTTATCGACCTCTCATTGAGCGAGTTGAAGTATGGGTGATTGATGAATCACATTCTTCGATGGTTTATCCAAGTCTAACCAATCCTATGAAACCCAAAGAAGGGCAATTTATTGATGTTGAGCTTGATCCTGGTTGTACTTACTTATTATTAAACCAAGCGACGGGACTGGCGAAAGATCCACTTTGGGCGGAATATTTTGCGAGTCGTTTGAATTCCTTTAGTTTATTACGAGAGATACCGGATCAAAAAGTAATAGAGCTTGGTTTGCTTCATGCGCATGGTTTAAAGCCCGGCTGGCATCATAGTGGGACTTATCACACTGACATTCGATTACCATTTAGTGAGGAAATGTCAAAGCCTATGATTACGGTTGCGTACCACTCTATGCATCCTTTATTCCCTCATGTGGTAGCCGCGATTAAATCATTATTGAAAAAAGATGGTCTTCAGATCAGAACGATAAAATATGATGTTGAGGTTGAACATCCTCAAGAAATCGATCTTTGGCTCAAACCCATGGGATTAGCAAATAATCGAAAAGATGCGTTGATGGGTTGGTTACTCGGCTATAGTGATATAGATAAAATGAGCAGAACCGAATTATTTAACAACTGGCAAAGTTTAATTAATGATTGGCGGGGCGAGAGTTCAGCGTCATTTCCAGCCAAAATATTAGCGAAAGAATTGGTACAAAGTAAGCAAGTTATTCCAATGTTCCATTGCTGGTTAGGTGTTGGTCAAGATCATTGTGGATCATTACAAAATGCTACTTGTAATGCGTTAGGTTGGTTCGATTTTAGTCAAGTATGGGTTAAACCTGAATAACTAGCCCAAAGAGTCATAATCTAGAAATTGTTTAAAGGAGATACTGCCATGAGTGTCATTACCGATAGCGATATTTTAAAAAATGATCAGGGTCGATTACAGCCTTGTGCAGTTGTACTGACTACAACGAACGATGATGAAATCACACAACTATTAATTGAGCAACTTCTTGAAAAACAACTAGCAGCATGTGTACAAGTCTTACCTATTTCAAGTTATTACCAGTGGCATGGTGAAGTGAATCACGATCAAGAATCCCTGCTTATTATTAAAATGGTTAAAACTCAATATAAAGAAGTCGAGCATTTGATTTTGGATTTAAATACTTATCAAGTACCGCAAATTATCATGCTACCAATTGAAACAGGATACTCTGAATATTTGCAATGGATAAACAAACACGCTCAACCTGATATCTCATAGCGAATAGCTCATATCTCATAGGTTGGCCATTGTCAGCCAATTATTTTTTAACTATGGATTTTTATGCAAACAGTCTCGATTTTAGTTGATGTACAAAACATTTATTACACCACTCGTGATATTTATCAACGCCACTTTGATTACAACGCTTTTTGGGCAAAAGTGATGAAAGATCGCACTTTAATTCATGCCAATGCTTATGCGATTGCTCGCAGTGATGATAAGCAAAAACAATTCCACAATATTTTGCGAGGGATTGGTTTTGAAGTGAAACTAAAACCGTTCATTCAAAGACAAGACGGTTCCGCTAAAGGTGATTGGGATGTTGGTATTGCGTTGGATGCGATTGAATTAGCGGAAATTTCTGATGTGATAGTGATAGCATCTGGAGATGGTGACTTTGACTTACTCGCTAAGCGAATTCAGCAACGTTACGGTAAGAAAGTAGAAGTCTATGGTGTCCCTGGTTTAACTGCAAATTCATTAATTGAAGCGGCAGATGAATATTTCCCAATTCAATCAGATTTACTACTCTAATAGATTTGAATGTGAAGCCGCTTTTAATTAAGAGTACTCATTATTGAAAGCGGCATCAGAATATCATTACTGGTTATTTTGAGTGTATAAAACACCAGTAATGAGTTTTCTTAAGTAGAGAGAATATAATCGACATACAGAGTGGCTCATTTACTCTAGCGATACAAGATAAGCTCGAATAACTTGTAATACACCAGAATCTCGGTGACTAGGTGCACTGAAACGGGCAAATTTCTTCACTTCTTCGTGAGCATTATCAACGGCATAGGAATGGTAGCTAGCTTGTAGCATTTCAATATCATTAAAATAATCACCAAAGCTCATGGTTTCTTCATAGCTAAAACCTAAGGTATTTTGTAGGTGCTTTATAGCATCGCCTTTAGATGCTTCGATGTTCATAATATCGAGCCAAATTTTTGCGCTTACCACCACTTTATGGCTCTTACCAAAGAGATTATTGATTGTTGGATGAACATTTTCAGCGGTTCCATCAAAATGGCAAATCGCGACCTTGATAAATTCATCTTTAACGCTTAGCAAGTCATTTACATATTCACAACGATGGTAATACTTTTGTATTTCTTCTAATGCTTTTGGATCTTGTGTTTCAATATAAGCCGATTTTTTGCCACATAAAACAGTATATGCACCCGCAATGGTACGAGCTTGTTTTATGATTTCTTTAATTGAAGGGGAATCGATGGTGCAGCTATACAATTCTTTATCCTGATGCATCACTAAAGTTCCATTTTCAGCAATAAACATCATTCTATCTTTTATGGGAAGAAAGCTTTCCACTAGGCTGTAGTATTGACGCCCAGATGCGGCAGCAAACATAATATTTTGGGCTTCAAGTTGGGTGAAAATGTTGAAAAAATCAGGATCTAACTTGCCATGTTGATCCAGTAAAGTCCCATCCATATCGGTTGCAATGAATTTGATTGTAGGTGATGACATTTGAATACTCACTCAATAATGGAATAAAAATCATATAGAAAACTACGATTATTATATAAAGCCCAATAAAAAACGCCCATCTATCAATGAAGTTGAGTACTTCATTACAGAGTAGGCGTTATGTATATCGGCTATAAACCTAATCTAACTAGAGTCGTTAGATTAACAGTTTAGTAGATGGATTTGAAATTAATCCAAGTGAATGATGTTAGCGCGATAAATGCAAAAGCAGAACCGTAAAGCAACCCAAAATACAGAGCAGTTGTCATCGCATTTTTAAATTGGTTGCTGATGATTTTTTTAGGTTGTTCTGCTATAAATGTAATCGTGTTCATGTTAGCCCCTTAGTGTGATTTACGTCACAATTAGACCACTTAATTTGAACTTGATCAAGTTTTTGTGTGTTTTTTCTACATTATTTTAATGGAGTATTAACGGTTTCTTTATAAGTTAAAAATAAACGAGCATCAAATTCTAGTTGGTGATAATCAGGTTCCATATGGCAACATAAAGCATAAAAAGCCTTGTCGTGATCTTTTTCTTTAATGTGCGCCAATTCATGTACTACTAACATTCTAAGCAGTGGCTCGGGAGCATCTTTAAAAATGGAAGAAATACGGATTTCATTTTTTGCTTTTAATTTTCCACCGTGATTACGAGAAACAAAGGTATGTAAGCCTAATGCATGATTAACGATATGGATTTTAGGATCGTAAATGACCTTCGATAGTGGTGAAGATTTTTTCAAATAACGATTTTTTATTTGTATCGTGTATTCATAAAGAGCTTTTTCTGTTTTGAGGTCATGCATTTTAGGATACTTATTGTTCAGCCATGACTTTAACTTATCATTGTTGATCAGTTGCTCGACCTGAGTTAACACTTGTTCAGGATAGCCTTGCAGGTATTTAAGTATTGGATTATTGGTCATACTTATTCTTATTTGAACTCACAGCCTTGGTGCTGGGAGTTCAATTTTTGTGGATTTTTTGCATCATAAGCTTATTAACTAAGAGTTTAGCCTTAAATAAATTTAAATTATGAAGCTTTAAATTGTGCTTTGCGTAAGCGGTTTAATGCAGCCATCACATCAAGCGTTCTTGGTTTAGCTAAATCACCATTATTAGGTAGCGCTTCGTGCCAATCGCCTTCTAAATATTGCTTGAATGCTTGAGCTGGGTTCTCGCTCCAACCTGGTTGCTGTGATAATAAGAACCACAACCAACCAATAGTATTTAATTCACAAATCGATTCCATTTGCTCCAAAGCCGAAAGGTTAACGTGTTCTTTACCAAATCGAAGCGTATGTGTACCTTTGCCTTGAATTCGGAATTTTCCTTCCGCTAAGATTTTTTGCAAGCAAGCATTTTGGAATGAACGAGCAGGGTGCGCGACAAGTTCGCTTTCCACTTCATGGTTGCGCTGACTTGGATGTTGCTCAACTACTTGCTTTGCTTTTTGAGTAACATCAAGTACTTGGTAATCATGCATTTGAATGACAGTATCCGCAATATCAAAGTAATCACCAGATCCGCCCATAACAATAATGGAGGATACACCTTGTTCATCACGCAACTGGCCAATACGATCGACGAGTGGTGTGATAGGTTCATCCCCTTTAGAAACGAGTGCTTGCATTCGCTCATCACGGATCATGAAATTGGTAGCCGAGGTATCTTCATCTATTAAAATCGTACTCGCGCCAGCTTCTAAAGACTCTTGTAGCCAAGCCGCTTGAGAGGTCGAACCGGAAGCATCTTGGGTTGAAAAATTAGTAGTATCTTTCCCCATTGGTAAGTGATTTATATAATTAGATAAATTCAAATTATGAACGCTGCGACCATCTTCGGCACGGATTTTCATTGCTTGCGGATCGGTAACAATATATTCACGGCCATCTGTTGGAATATGATCATAGATCGAGCGTTCAATAGCGGTTAATAATGTTGATTTACCATGGTAACCACCGCCCACAATTAGGGTAATACCTTTAGGAATTCCTAAACCACGGATATGACCACGGTGTGGTGTATGGAGTGTGATGGCTAAAGAATCTGGTGCGGTAAAGGTAATGGCTTCTTTCATTGGTAGATCGCAATCACCAGAAACACGTGGCAAGACACTATTATCAGCCACAAATGCCACTAAGTTATTAGCCGCTAGTTGACTGCGTAGGGCAACTTGATCTTCAGTAATTTCACAATGACGTTTTAAAGCTTCAATATCGATTTCACGTGCAAGAGTGGCGCGGCGAATAAACTTAGGCAAATGAAAAGTCAGAATATTAATGGCTTTTTTGCCTAAAATTTGTCGACCATCGGCAGGCAGGTTCACTCGAAAGCGTAGTTCAATGCCTTCTTGGGTAAATAATACCGCGGTATGGTCTAAGATCGTTTGCCCATTAAATGCGATATCAACCGTGGCTTCTGGTTGTGCTAATTTAGAAAAATAACGAGCAATATAATCGCGAGCAGCGCGTTGATAATCTTCCGATTCTTCTTGCAACCACTGTAGATCGGTCAATGACCAAGCACGTTTAGCGCGCAGTCGAGAAGCGGTGGCATGCGGATCACCTTGAACTGTATCGATGAAAAGATCGAAATCAGTAAAATCATATTGGCCTTTAATTTGTTGATAGGCACGATAGTTTTGTTTTTCGATGCTTTTCAGAGTGTAGATCAGGTTTTCCATAAAATATCAGTTTCGCTTTTTTGGGTGGGGCAAAATAATGGCGCTGAGTATAACCTGAATTGGGTTTTAGGCGAAGAGATTAAGGGCGTAGAGGAGAAGGCGATGGTGCCGGAAGACAGGATCCGAGAGCCGAAGAAGTTTAAGATGACCTTCTTCGGTTCTCAATCGCAGTTTAATCCTATATCGGCTTTGCTTTAGTTGTTTATTTTGCTAACGCTTGTAATTCTTCAATTGAAATATCTTGCGTATAATCGACACCTTCAAGTTCAAATCCATTGGCTTGCATGAACTCTTTTTTCACTGCTTGATAATCACCAATAGATTTAAAATTATCAGCAGTCATGCTTTCCATTATGATCTTAACTCGGGCTTGGATATTAGCATCCATTTCTAGATCATCAATTCGGATTAAACGTTCAGCATCTACGGGGATAATTTTTTGACCATAGAGCTTGGTGGTAAATAAACGCTGCATTTGTTCAATGCAACCTTCATGAGTTCCGTTATCTTTCATCGCTTTGTATAGCGCAATGAGATAAGGCGTTAATGTTGGGATGAACACACTGGCTTTGGTCACTAGGGCCTTGCAAACACTCACATGTGCAGAGCCATTAAAATTGGCCATTTTTAAGTTAAGAGAATGGCTAGCTTGGTGTAAATCAACTTTTGCCCAGCCAAGTGTACCATCACGATAAATAGGATAATTGGCCTCGCTGCCAATATAAGAAAATGCAACGGTTTTACAGCCTTCAGCTAGTGATTCATTGTTGATCAATGTATCTATCCAGCTTTCCCAATCGGATCCACCCATAACTTTTATTGTGGATTCAATTTCAATATCCGTTGCCGGTTCAATAGTACTCTCAAGCCATGAGTCATCTTCTAATAACACGGTCGCGCCAGTGACGCTGTCACCAATTGGTTTAATGCTCGATACCCATTTATTTCCGGTATTGTGGTCAGGGCGTACCCCTGTTGCTAGGCTATAAATAACTAGGTCTACTTCACCTTCAAAGTAGGTTTCAATTGCTTCGATGACTTGCTCGCGAGTCTCCTTAGCAAACGCATCACCTATAATATTGATTGCAATTCTTCCTTCTTTTTCGGCTTCTTGCTTGAAGAAAATATTGTTATACCAACCCGCACTTCCAACGCCTTTATCTGATGGGCCGCGTTCAAATGACACGCCAATGGTATCAGCTTGACTACCACCAAAAGTAAGAGCAATACGTGAAGCTAAACCAAAGCCCGAAGAGGAACCCAAAATTAGCACGCGTTTAGGACCATTTTTGATTGATGCAGCTTGTTTTACGTAATTAATTTGTTGCTTAACCGCAGATCTACACCCGTAAGGATGAGCAGAACGAGCAACGACGCCTTTAATGATGGGTTCAATGACCATATGTGATCCTATATATGTCTTTTTGGGGATGAAATATATTGATAAAAAATTATAGGTTCAGGATAAATTTATTTTCGAAAATTTTTATTGAGCAAAAAGGGTATAAATGGCTTTTATTTGAAATAAAAGGAAAAAAATTGTTTCAGATCATAAATGAAATCAACAATAACCGCGGTTACTCAGGATGAAATAGCTTCATTATAAAGTGAACCATTACCATCACAAATTCGTATTGGCTATTGTATTCACAGTATTGATTGCAGCTGAGTCGCCATGAATTGGGCGATCCACGGTTGTGCTTCCTCTTTTGGATGCAAACCGTCTTCTTTCATCCATTCAGGTTTGACGATGATATCTTTTAGAAAAAAAGGTAATAAAGGGATGTTTTGTTGTTTGGCTAATTCAGGGTATAAATGAGAGAAAGCTTGGGTATAACGTTTACCATAATTAGGTGGAACCATTATCTGCATCAGCGCAACTTGGCTACCAGCATCTTTACTCAGTTTAATGATTTGAGTGAGGTTACGAGTAATGGTTGCAGGAGGAAAACCGCGTAGCCCATCGTTAGCCCCTAATTCAATGAGCACCCAATCGGGATTATATTGGGCTAGTAGTGAGGGCAGACGAGCAAGACCATTACCCGTTGTGTCGCCTGAAATGCTGCCGTTAATAACCTTGGCTTTTATTACCTTTAGTTTGTAATTGCTCTGGTAATAATGCAGGCCAGCTTTGTTCGATAGACATTTGGTAGCCGGCACTCAAGCTATCTCCAAGTATCAAAATGGTTGGATTTTTTTGGCTTGCTTGCACCATGTTCACTTGTGCTAATGACGTTATAAATAACATCATCAATAAGGAAAATATTCTCACCATGTCTCAATCACCTATAGCAAATAAACTCACAGATATAATCACTGAGTCTACCGTGTCAGATCCTAAAAAGGTAGCCGTTATCACAGCAAAAAGCGTAGCAAAAGTGGTGAGTACCAAGCAAGAGCAGTTAACAATTTTACATGATGTTGATCTTTCTATTTATGCAGGAGAAAGTGTGGCATTAGTTGGAACCTCTGGCGCGGGTAAATCGACATTAATGACCTTATTGGCTGGATTAGATACACCTACAACGGGTGAGATAAGTTTATTAGGTAAGAGATTATCTCAATTAGATGATGAAGCGAGAGCGGCGCTGAGAAGTGATGCTATTGGGTTCGTTTTTCAAAGTTTTTTACTTATTCCCACTCTTTCAGCATTAGAAAATGTCACCTTGCCATGTTTGCTAAAAGGTGAGAATGAAGATATTGGGCGTGCGACAACGCTGTTAACGGAAGTGGGTTTAAAAGATCGTATTCACCATACACCAAATCAATTATCCGGTGGAGAGCAACAACGTGTTGCATTGGCAAGAGCATTTATGATTAAACCTCAGATTTTGTTTGCTGATGAACCGACTGGAAATCTGGATCAAATTACCGCTGCGAATATCATTGAGCAATTGTTCGAATTAAATAAAGCTCACGGTACCACTCTAGTATTAGTGACGCATGACGGCGATCTTGCCAAACGTTGTGACCGTATTTTTCATATGCAAGCTGGATATTTAGAAGAACATCGTGACCAAGATTCTAAGGAGAAATAATGAAACACTCTCCAGTCAATAATGTACAAAATCCTGGGATAAATAAAAATATTAATACGGTGCGATCTTTACCGAACAAAGCGTTATTAAAATGGAGTTGGCGCGAAATCAAACATGGTCAATTATGGCCAGTGGCAATGGCATTAACGCTCATTATTGCTTGTGTATTTGGTCTGGCAGCTTTGGCCGATAGACTTGATCAAGTGGTGATGATGCAGGGAAAAAATGCCTTAACAGCTGATACAGTTTTTCAATCATCGAACCCTTTACCTAAAACCTTACTCGATGAAACTCACAAGCAAGCACTATCTACTGCAACATTGACGCGCTTTGCGACGATGGCATTTAGTAACAACAGCATGCAATTGGTGACGGTAAAAGCGGTCGATACTGCTTATCCATTACGTGGCAATATGGAATTACAATGTGGTGACGAACGTTTAAACCATGTCAGTTCAAATCAATTATGGCTTGAGCCTAGAGTCATGGAGCAGTTACAAGTGAAAATTGGTGACAATGTCACAATTGGTGATGCCGATTTTAAAGTCTCAGGAGAAGTTACCCAAGAGCCAGGACTAGCCTTCAACCCATTCCAACAAATGCCAAGTGTGTATATTCATCAGTCGGATGTGGCTAAAACGGGTGCAGTACAAGTAGGTAGCCGTGTCAGTTTCCGTTTATTTATTAATGCTTCCACAGCTCAAATTGATGGATTAAAAAAAGATTTGTCTTTAACGCCAAGCGATCGTTGGGTTGACCAAGACTCTCAGAGTCGCACATCAGAAGTTTTTGACCGTACTAAACAATATCTCTCTCTAACCGTGGCGATTGTCATTGTGATGGCGGCTATTACGTTAGTTTTAACCTGCCAACATTATGTTGCGAGTCGTCGTCAAACTATTGCCATGCTTAAAAGTTTAGGCGCTCAAAAACCTTGGCTTATTCGTTGGCTTACGCTGCAAATTGGTAGCTTGTTTGTGATTGGCATTGTAGCTGGGGCTGTTATTGGCATCATCTTGGAAATATTGTTGCGAATTCCTCTTACCGATGTATTGCCTGATCCTTTGCCAAGTTATGGTTGGATGCCGTTAATATTGTCAACCGGAACCTGTTTTGCCATCGGTATTCCCGTATTAGGGATACCATTGTTGGGATTACTAAACACGTCTGCGGCCTCTGTTATGCAAGCAACACCGACTCGAATATCGAAGAAAGCATGGAGCTTGGTACTATTGCCATTGGGGTTATTAATACTGGCTTATGGTGGTAATACTTTGGTGTGGATGGTGCTTGCTAGTATCGTGATATTGTTTATTTTACTCGCCATTATTAGTTTATGTTTAGCTCGCCTGTTGCAAAAAATCCCCACATCTCCAGCATTAAAACTGGCTTTGAGTCGGATTAACCGCTCATCGATTGCGAGCGGTATTCAATTTGGCGCACTGGCGTTGTCATTAATGCTGATTGCGATGATTTGGTTGGTTCGTAGTGATTTACTCAGTGATTGGCAGCAAACTCTACCTCCGGATGCTCCGAATGTATTTGCACTTAACATTGCCGATTATGAAAAAGATGCGTATTTACAACATCTAGATGATGCGAAGCTTATTCGTTCACAAGCGTATCCGATCATTCGTGGTCGAATCAGCAAAATCAACGGAGAGGATGCGAAAGAATACGCGCATGGTGAGGATAAAAGTGATTCATTACGTCGTGAGCTCAATTTTACTTGGGCTGACACGCTGCCAGAAAGTAATGATTTACTTGAAGGAGCATGGGGCGAGCCGGGGAGTGTTTCCGTGGAGTCCGGTGTCGCAGACGATCTCGGTTTAAAAATCGGCGATAGCGTTTCATTTGTGATCAGCAGTCAAACGGTAAGTGCAAAAATTAACACTATCCGTAAAGTGCATTGGCGTGAAATGAAGCCGAATTTCTACTTTATTTTTACACCTGATGTTTTAAAAGATATTCCCGGCACTTGGCTTGTCAGTTTTAAAGCGCCAGAAAGTTCAACGTCGGCATCTACAGCTGATAATCAAACTGATGCTAATACTTTTTTAAATACATTATCGCGTGATTTCCCCACCGTGAGTTTGATGGACATTCGAACCATGGCAGGGAAAATTCAAGTTCTGCTGACTCAAATAGTTTGGTCGATCACCGTGTTGGCGGGTTTAGGTGTGGTGGCTGGTTTACTGCTTATTTTTACCTTACTTCGGTTGAGTTTATCGCAACGTCAGCAAGAAATTCGTTTGTACCGAACGTTAGGCGCGAGCCGTAAGCGCATTAGTAGAACGGTGTGGTATGAATATGGCATCATGGCATTAATCGCAGGGCTAGTGGCATGTATGGGCGCAGAAGCCAGTGTTGCGAGTATTATGAAATGGGGCTTTGAGCTCGACCCTAGTTGGCATTGGGGGCTGTGGGTTAGTTTACCTGCATTGGCTTTTGTTACTTTAGCCTTGGTGCTGAAAACGTTAATTCGTCAATTATTAATCCCAATGAATAAAGTTAACGATTAGAGTCAGTGTTAATAGGATTATGAGTTATCCACAAAAACGGTGGATAAATATTGGGATAACTCATTTACTATATTAAGGCGGTTAGCTTGTAGGCCACGAGATACAATTGTTATCGAAATTTGGTTATGCACATTTCACCAAAAACGGAAAAGTGAATAGAATGAGTCAAGGTTTATTTCAAATATTTTTAATAAAATAATTTAATATATTTTCAATTATTTCTCGAAAAACTTGAGTAAAATGATAGGGTAATCGACAGGTTTTCATAACGTACTGTGATATCGCATTATGGTAGTGAATTATATGCTCCCAAGTATTGGGTTTAAGTTTAGGATTGTTAATTAATACTATGTCAGCACCTCATATAGGTATTATTGGTGGTGGAATTGCAGGTGCTACGGCTGCTTTGCATTTTGCTGAGTTGGGCTTGAACGTTTCTGTCTTTGAACGTGGTCCTAGTTTGGTCGACGGACCTCCAATTTGTCATTTACATGCAGGTGGCAATTTATATCGTGAAATCTCGCAACAACAGTGTGTTCAACTGCTAAAAGAATCGATAGAAACGGTTAAACTTTATCGTCATACCTTAAATATTCGCCCGACGGTTATTGCAGTTCCCCAAAAAGATGCAGGTCAGCCAGAAGATCTATTGCCACGCTTAGATGTGATTAAGCAAGCATATCAAGAACTTGTTATAAATGATCCATCTAATCAAGTGCTTGGAAACCCTAATCATTATTATAAGCTCTATTCTAAAGCTGACCTTGAAAGGTTGGCTGAAATGGATGCACCGAGTTCTGATGATATTACTGAAGCCAGTTTAGATGAATGGATGATACCTTTTGCTAAACAAGTGGATTTGAACTTACTTAAATTTCCAGTTGTGTTAGTACAAGAATATGGACTAAGTGTATTTCGCTTATCGGCAACTGTGAATATTTCTTTACAACAACTTTCTAATTGCCATGTTCATACTGGAACCACGGTTACTGGCGTGAATGAGTCAATTAATCAAAAGGGTCAATCCGGTTGGAAAATTCATTTTCAACCATCGGTTTCTCCTGTGACGGGCGCGAGTGGGCAGAATAAATCTGTTGATGTGGATTATTTAATTAATGCTTCTGGGTATCAAACTGGCACTGTTGATGACTGGATCAAAGCACCACGCTCTCGTTTAGTTGAATTCAAAGCCGCTTATGTAGCTCAATGGCCTGAGCATAATGGAATGTGGCCAGAGGTTATATTTCATGGTGAACGAGGTACTCCACAAGGGATGGCGCAATTAACGCCTTATCCTGACGGTTATTTTCAACTTCATGGTATGACAGAAGATATCACTTTGTTTAGTGATGGTGTGGCTAAATCAACCGAAGAAAGCTCTCAACCTAAATTACCTGCTTACCTTATTAATAAAATTATTCGAGGTTGGGATGATGCTGAGCAAGTTGAACGCACTAATAAAGCCATCACTCATATGGCACAATTTATCCCTAGCTTTTCTAGCGCCAAAATAGGAGGAAAACCTTTATTTGGTGCGCAACAAGTTCCTGGATCTGATATTTCATTACGAGCAGCCAGTGTTTCATTTGTGGGTGATAATTACGCACGACTAGAAATTGTTAAAGCCTCTTCCGCCATTGAAGCGGCTAAGCAAGTTGAAGTTGAGCTGCGTAATAACGGGTATATTCAAAATAATGCGGAATTAATTGCTAACCCTGTTTCAACTCAGTTGAACTTAGGCGAAGTATTAGAAAAAGCCTTTGAATTAGCAAAAGAAAGGCATTATCCAACCGCGTTGGCAGGAATTGGTGGGGTGAACCAAACTGGTTGATTTTAACTATTCGATACCACGTATATTAATAGAACTGGTAACTGGACAATGATCACTTAAATGGTAATCAAGCGTTTCTTGCCTACTGTATAACACCTGTTTTGCATAAGAAGTGTGGCTTGGTTTACTGATAATAATGTGGTCAATAAGGCTGGGGTAACGATAGAGAGAATTAGGATCATACTTAGATTTTACCTGACAGAGCGCACCAGTGGTTACAGTAACTAACTCAACTTTCTTTTCAATCTCATTATTTAGCATCAACCAAAGCCAATCATTTTGTGATGAATGACCATGAAAGGAGAGGTTGTGATTAAAATCGCCCATCATAATAAAAGTCTCCTTGTTTTTAATTCGTTCTTTCATCCACAAGTTAAGCTTTTTCCCTTGCTGAATGAGTTCACGACAAGTCTTTTTTCTCGACATTTTGCCAATACAGCCTTGCTTTAAATGTACGGATAATAAATGAACGTTGGGTTCTCCAATTTGTTGTAATACCACATAGCTACCAAAACGTAGTTTTGAGTTAGGCGATAAAATCAAATCTGTTGGATCACTAACATGCCATTTTTGAGAAATAGCGAATCCCGTATATTGATTTAGATCTGGAAATTGTTTCGAGTAGAATTCAGGTTTTGCTCGGTCGGAAAGGTAAATATTATAAAAAGGGCCAACTACTTTTTTAATTGCTGCTACTGAGTCAACTTCTTGAAAAGCTAACACATCCAGCTGCATATCTCTAAATTTCTCATTTAATGCGGAGAAATCTTGCGCACTTCGCATACTTTTAGAGATCTTACTTGAAGGTTTAGTTGTGAGCCATTCTAGGTTCCAAGTTGCTACTTTAAGATTATCAGCCTGAGTATGAATTGAAAATATACTACTCATCATCACTAATATAATCACATGCAACTTATCTTTAATGATGGGCATTTTAGTCCTTCTTATATGAGCAATAGATGTTATTTCTAAGTATGAAATGGTCGATTGGAGTAGCAATTTAATAGGCAAATTTTAGCGATTTGGTAACGCACAAAATAGTATGTAACTTAAAATAAGAGCGTTTTCTTTCATGCCCGGGATCAGGATCACTTAGATCGTATTGATCTTCATCACCTATAGAGTTCCATTGATCTAGATCAATAAGTTATCCAACGTAAAATCGATAATGTTCACTATATATTGTGTCTCGTTTGGATATTTATCCATATATAGTAAATTTATGAGTGGGAATAGGCGTAATGACTAAGTTAATCGTAATAAAACGAGATGGTGCAAAAGCACCGTTTCATAGAGATCGTATTGTTGCAGCGGTGGAAAGTGCAGCCGAGCACTCTGATCAAGCTTTAAAAGATTATGCTGAAAGTGTCGCCCGAAATGTTGAAGCTAAGTTGATGACTCAAGCCGATTCAGACCTACAAGAAATTCATATAGAAGAGATTCAGACGTTAGTTGAAAACGAATTGATGCATGGTACTTATTCAGGTTTAGCACGCGCTTATATTGAATATCGACATGACCGTGATATTTCTAGGGAAAAAACGAGTGCATTAACCAAAGAAATTGACGGATTAATTGCACAAAATAATACTGATATTTTAAATGAAAATGCAAATAAAGACGGAAAAGTCATTCCTACACAGCGAGATCTACTCGCGGGTATTGTCGCGAAGCATTATGCCAAACAGCATATACTTCCTCGTGACATTGTAACGGCTCATGAGGCTGGTGATATTCATTACCACGATTTAGATTACTCACCGTTTTTCCCAATGTTCAACTGCATGTTAATTGATCTTAAAGGCATGCTAACCAGCGGCTTTAAGATGGGTAATGCTGAAATCGATACGCCTAAATCAATTTCAACAGCAACGGCAGTGACTGCTCAAATAATTGCCCAAGTCGCGAGTCATATTTATGGCGGTACGACAATTAATCGTATTGATGAAATTTTAGAGCCTTATGTGCACGCTAGTCATGCTAAGCAATTAAAACTGGCGCAAGAGTGGGACATTCCAAACCCGCAAGAGTTTGCACGTAAACAGACTGAAAAAGAATGTTACGACGCCTTTCAATCATTGGAATATGAAGTCAACACGCTACATACAGCCAATGGACAAACACCATTTGTTACCTTTGGTTTTGGTTTGGGAACGTCTTGGGCAAGCAAATTGATCCAAGAATCTATTTTGCGTAATCGTATTGCAGGTTTAGGTAAAAATCGTAAAACGGCGGTTTTTCCTAAATTAGTTTTTGCTATTCGTGATGGTTTAAACCATAAGCCAACCGATCCTCATTATGATGTAAAACAACTTGCGCTTGAATGTGCGACTAAACGTATGTACCCAGACATTCTTAATTACGACAAAGTAGTTGAAGTGACCGGTTCATTTAAAACGCCAATGGGATGTCGTAGTTTCTTAGGAACCTATGAAGAGAATGGGGAATTGATCCATGATGGTCGTAATAATATTGGTGTCGTAAGCTTAAATTTACCTCGGATTGCGATTGAAGCAAAAGGTTCAGAAGAAGTATTTTACTCTATTTTAGAAACCAAGTTGAAACTAGCAAAACGAGCATTAGATACTCGAATTAATCGCTTAGAAAATGTCAAAGCCCGAGTAGCGCCAATCCTTTATATGGAAGGGGCTTGTGGTGTCCGTCTTAACGCTGACGATAATGTTGCGGATATATTCAAGAATGGGCGCGCATCCATTTCATTGGGTTATATAGGTTTGCATGAAACAGCAACGGCATTGTTTGGCAGTGAGAAACATGTCTATGATGATGAAATTCTCCGTCAAAAAACATTAAAAATCGTTAATCGTTTAAAAGATGCCGTTGATCGTTGGACGCAAGAGAGTGGTTATGGCTTTAGCTTATACGCTACGCCAAGTGAAAATTTATGTAATCGCTTTTGCCGCTTAGATGCTAAAGAATTTGGCGTTATTGATGGGGTCACAGATAAAGGTTATTACACCAACAGCTTTCATTTAGATGTACAAAAAACCGTTAATCCATACGATAAAATTGATTTTGAAATGCCATACCCTGAAGTATCAAGTGGTGGTTTTATTTGTTATGGAGAATTTCCAAATATGCAACATAACGTAGAAGCGCTCGAAAACGTATGGGATTACAGCTATAACCGTGTTCCTTATTATGGCACTAATACGCCAATCGACGAGTGTTATGAATGTGGTTATACCGGTGAATTTGAATGTACGAGTAAAGGGTTTACCTGCCCTAAATGTGGCAACCACGATTCAAGTAAAGTATCAGTAACACGAAGAGTTTGTGGCTATTTGGGCAGTCCTGATGCACGCCCATTTAACGATGGTAAACAGGAAGAAGTGAAACGTCGTGTTAAGCACTTATAAATACGTTAACGAGAATTTATAAGTGCATATTTCACAATATTATCCGATTGATGTTATTAACGGCCCTGGCACTCGTTGTACCGTATTTGTATCGGGCTGTATTCATCAATGTAAAGGCTGTTATAACCAATCAACTTGGTCGCCAAATGCAGGGCAACTATTCACGAAACAACACCAAGATGCCATTATTCGTGACTTGCAAGATAAACGGATCAAAAGGCGCGGTTTGTCATTGTCAGGAGGGGATCCGCTTCATCCGGATAACCTTGATGATGTGTTGGCATTGTTGGTGCGTGTTCGCCGAGAATGTATCGGCAAAGATGTGTGGATGTGGACAGGTTATACGCTAGATCAATTGACGGCTAAGCAAAAAAGAGTGACAGATTTAGTGGATGTTTTAGTAGATGGTAAGTTTGAGCAAGCATTGGCGGATCCCAGTTTAAAGTGGAAGGGAAGCGCGAATCAGGTGATTCATTATTTTACCGACGTAAACTAAACATTAATTAGATTTAAAAATGAATCGATGAGAGAAAAATTCTCGTCGATTTTTTTTTGCTCTGGTGGTAATTTGGGAGTCTATCTAAATTCAATTATTTCACAGGGTTGTGTCCTATGCTTTCTCATCTATCTGCCCCTACACCAGATCCTATTTTGTCTCTTTCTATTGCTTATCGTGAAGATGTTAGGTCTGAAAAAGTTGATCTTGGTATTGGCGTGTATAAAAACAGCCAAGGGCAAACCCCTATAATGGCAGCGGTCAAGCAAGCGCAAATCCGTCAAACAGAACAACAATCAACAAAAGCGTATGTTGGTTTGGCGGGGAATGAAATATTCAATCAGGGAATGATCGATTTAATTTTAAAAGATACTTCAGCTTATTCCCGTGTTTCAGCGATCCAGACGCCTGGTGCAAGTGGCGCGCTACGTATGCTCGGCGATTTAATGAAAATTGCCCAACCCGATACAACGGTTTGGATTAGTAATCCAAGCTATGTGAATCATCGACCTGTTATGGAGGCTGCAGGATTAAAGGTTCGTTATTACCAATATTTTAATCCTGAAACTCGCCAAGTTGATTCTGAAAAAATGCTGCAAGACTTATCTCATGCAGGAAAAAATGATGTGGTGCTATTGCATGGTTGTTGTCATAATCCGACTGGCGCCGATATCAGTTTTGATGACTGGAAAGCCATTACAGCATTGGTTCAAAAAAACGGATTCACACCTTTTGTTGATATCGCTTATCAAGGTTTTGGCGATGGGCTAGAGCAAGATGTTCTTGGCGTAAGACATATGGCGGATCATGTAGATGAAATGCTTATTACTGCATCGTGTTCTAAAAATTTCGGCTTGTACCGTGAACGTACAGGTGCTGCGATTCTCGTAGGAAAAAATCAGCAAGAAGTAAATAATGCGAAAGGTAAATTAATGACTTTAGCGCGTTCAACCTACACGATGCCGCCAGATCATGGTGCTGATTTAGTGGCTACCATACTTAATGACTCAAGTTTAACTCAAATTTGGAAGCAAGAATTAGTTGTCATGCAGCAAAGGTTGATCGGTTTACGTATCGCTTTGTGTCAAGAGTTAAACAATAAGCACAATATGGAGCAATTTGACTTCATAAAGTCGCACAAAGGTATGTTCACTGTGCTAGGATTTTCAGAGAAGCAAATGCTGCAATTACGTCAAGACTATGGAATTTATGGCGTGGGTGATGGTCGAATTAATATTGCCGGCTTGCAAGAAAAAGATATCGAGTATGTTGCAGCAGCAATTGCTACACTAGCGAGATAATGTATCGCGTTAAAAATTGAATAAATAAAAGGTTAGTATAATGAAAAAATGGGGTTTCCTCTTTCCAGTAGTATTGTCTATTGCCGTAGTCGGTTGTTCAACAACACCGGAGCAAGCACAAACAAATGAAACAGCAAAGTCTAGCAGTAGTACTAACAGCAGTAATGACACTAAGAAAACAGTGACGAAAGAAGGTGAAACGGCAGCACCTAAAACAGAGACTAAACTTTCGCCAATGGAAAAACACCCAAATGTAAAACCTAAGCCAATGCCAACGGTTACACCTAAAAAAACAAAAGCAATGACAACAGGGATTAAGACACCTGAAGGTAAATTGATTTTAGGGCAAACCGAGTGGATACATATCGATGGTTTAGATATCAACGTTCCAGCTCGTATCGATACAGGAGCGACAACTTCATCTGTAAGCGCAGTTGATATTCTTGCTTTTGAGCGCGATGGTAAAAAATGGGTGAAGTTTAAGCTATCACACGAAGGTAAAACCTCGAAAGAACTTACATTACCTGTCGTATCTACCAAGTTTATTCGCCAGTCGAATTCTGAAAAAACGGTTGAACGCTATACAGTTAAAGGTTGGGTTACGGTTGGTAGCTTAAAACTGAATACTGAATTTACTTTAGCTGATCGTACACATATGGATTTTGGTGTATTGCTGGGAAGAAGCTTCTTCCGAGATGAAGCGGTAGTTGATATTAGTCGTCAATACGTTCAGCCAAAAGTGAAACTTGGTAGTAAGTAATGTAATTTTCAGTAAGTAATTACGATTATCAAGATTTACAAGGCCTCTGAGCAATAATAACCAATAAGATTTGGTTTATTTATTACTCAGAGGTTTTTTATGAGCAGTTGATAGCGCTTATTGATGGATTTTAATTTGATTACTTACTTAGCACCCACCTAAAAATATCGATAACTTTGGTTCGTATTTTGTGCTTGCTGTTCTTCTCGATGCTGCTGGATTTTTGCTAGTTGCTTATAAATAACATAATAGCGGCTGATATTCGCGACGTAGTTTACAGGTTCTTTACTAATATATTTTCGTGCCATTACTTCAACATGATTGAACCAAATGTTGGGGTTATATCCATTTTTAATTGCTAATTGACGCATTTTTCTAATTTTGGCAGGGCCAGCATTGTAAGAGGCAAGAGTAAAATATAACTGGTTTTCTGGCGTTATTTGAATATCGCTATAATAACGGTCCTTAATAAACCTAAGGTACTTAACACCTGCGTGGACATTATTTTCAGGCTTTTCAATATGTTTAATATTAACGTAAGGCTCTCTGGCTGTCTTAGGTAAAAGTTGCATCAATCCTATCGCCCCAGCATGAGAGACTAAATTATTATTAAAACGTGATTCTTGAAAAGATTGAGCAGAAATCATTAACCAATCAAATTGGTATTCCTGTGAATAAAGTTTAAAAATGCCGGATAGATTATTTAAACGGTCGATTTTTTTTGGGCTGAGCGCTGTTTTTAACCATTTGGTTTGGTTTAAATATTTATTATAAATGACGTTACCGAGAAGCGTGCCTTTCTTTGATTTTTGGATGAATGAGTTTACGGCTTGTTTTAATTGAGGCTCATTTTTCCGTAATGCCCAAGCTATTTCACCACCTTTTCGAATTGGAAGTTCATCATGCATACGGATATTCGTCATTGTGTTGACCCACAATTTAGATTTGTGGCTATCAATCACCGTAGCAGGCAATATTCCTTGGTTAAGCATTTCCATCAACTCATAATCTTGTAAATACTCGTCTAATAAATTGATATAAATAGGTTGGAGTCGAGCTTCCACTAACTGTTTATTAATGCTTTGTAAGCTTTCAAAATAGCTTGAGCTTGGGCGCACCCAAATTTCTTTACCACTTAAATCTTTAATGGATGAAAAGTTAGAGACGTTTTTATTGGTAACGATTAACTCTTGTATTTGATTAATAATCGGCAGACTGAAGTCACTATCTTTTAGTCGTTCGGGCGTGATAGTTAAATTGGCGACGGCCAAATCACCAAACCCCGAGTTCAAATAAGGGAGAAGTTCGTCTCGTTGAACCGGAATGATTTGGACCTTGAGTTTATTTTTGCGGAGACTTTTTTCAAAATGCTGTAAAAGTTCGGCAATAATGCCTTTAGGTTGACCTTTTTCGATGTAATAAAAACCAATATCAGCGGCAACGAGTACGCGTATTACACCTTTCTTTTTTAGTATTGGGATATCACCAGTGTAGGGCTGTTTGATTAATGGTGATATTCCAAGACTAAAAGCTAAGTTGGGCAATAAGAGCAATGTGATTATCCATAATCGAAATCTTCTCATTTATTGTTATCACTTTGTAAAATACTTTGGTTAAAGATAATGTGAAATAGAGTTTGAAGCAAATAGCATTGGGTGACTTGCATCGTTACAATGAGAGTTTGTAAGCAATGATTAATACTTGTTTAATTAAACTCAGATTAATTATGAAGTTAAAGACTAACGGGATTGAGAATAATCATGAAAGCAGCACATCAAGCGCTTATGGTTCAAGGAACAACATCTGATGCAGGTAAAAGTGTACTCGTCGCTGGCTTATGTCGTGTATTAGCTCGTAAGCAAATTAAAGTCGCGCCTTTTAAGTCTCAGAATATGGCATTGAATAGCGCAGTAACAAAAGATGGTGGTGAAATAGGTCGAGCGCAAGCAGTACAAGCTTTTGCATGCGGGATAGAGCCAAGCGTTCATATGAATCCTGTACTACTTAAACCTAATACGGATATTGGCGCTCAAGTTATTATTCAAGGTAAGGCCTTGCAAACCATGGATGCGATTGATTTTCATGGTTACAAAAAAATCGCCATGCCCTTTGTGATGGACTCTTTTAAGAAGCTAAGCCAAGAATACGATAGCGTTATGATTGAAGGCGCGGGTAGCCCAGCTGAAATCAACCTACGCGAAAATGATATTGCCAATATGGGATTTGCGGAAGAAGCCGATGTCCCTGTGATTATTGTTGCAGATATTGACCGAGGCGGCGTTTTTGCTCATTTATATGGCACCTTAGCGTTATTATCGCAATCAGAGCAGAATCGTGTGATTGGTTTTGTGATCAATCGCTTTAGAGGCGACATTAAATTACTCGAATCCGGACTCGATTGGCTTGAAAATAAAACAGGAAAACCTGTTATTGGTGTTTTACCATTTTTGCATGGATTAAATATTGAAGCTGAAGATGCACTGATTAGCGAGCAAGTTCTTAACGATAACGCAAAGTTTACGGTATTTGTTCCAGTATTAACGCGTATCAGCAATCATACCGATTTTGATCCATTACGTTTGCATCCTGACATTGATTTCCAATACCGAACGAAAGGGCAATCATTACAAGGCGCTGATTTTATTATTTTACCCGGCACAAAATCGGTTCGTTCTGATCTGGAATTTTTGAAAGAGCAAGGTTGGGATAAAGATATACAGCGACATTTGCGCTTTGGCGGCAAGGTAATGGGAATTTGTGGTGGTTTTCAAATGCTAGGACAAAGCATTTCCGATCCATTAGGCTTGGAAGGTGAGGCTGGGGAGTCTCAAGGCCTAGGTTACTTAGAGCTAGAGACCCAATTAGAGTTAGAAAAACAGCTCCGCCAAATGAAAGGTATACTGACTTTTCCTAACCAAGTACCTGTTAATATTGATGGTTATGAAATACACGCTGGGCGAAGTGAGATAAGAAGTCATCAACCAATTGAATGGTCTAAGAGCACGAAAGAAAAAACAGATGCTCATTTTGATGGTGCGATAAGCGAGTGTGGCCAAATATTTGGAACGTATTTGCATGGCGTATTTGATCAACCGGATGCTTTAGAGTCTATTTTAACGTGGTCTGGATGCGATTTTACCTCTCAATCGGTGGATATTTTTCAGAAGAAACAAGATGCTATCAACCGTATTGCGGATGCAATTGAAGAGCATCTAAATTTACCATTACTTTGGCCTGAATTGGCTTTTGACCGTGATTGAATAAGCCAAGAGATTTCTAATGGAATTACAAGCGTTACTCACACTAAATAGCAATCAAGATCTGTTCGCCAATCCAAAGCGTATCAATCTACTCAAGCATGTCGATTCATCAGGCTCGATTAGCCAAGGGGCAAAACTCGCTGGGTTAAGCTATAAAGGAGCATGGAGCGCCATTAATGCGATGAATGAGATTTCACCTGAGCCAATTATATTTAGCGAGAAAGGAGGTAAAGGTGGCGGTGGTGCTAAGTTAACTGAATTTGGGCACCGATTGCTAAAAGTTTATACCGTAATGAATGAAATGCAGCATATGGTTTTAAAAGCCTTATTGGATAACTCGATACCGACGGAAAATTTACTTGATGTAATGAGCCATTTTTCACTGAAAACAAGTGCACGAAACCAATTAACAGGAACAATTACCAGCATTGAGACCAACGAATTAAATGATCTTATTGAAACAAAATTGGCATCAGGTTCTATTATTACCACGGTTATAACCCATTCAAGTACGGAGAAACTACAATTATCTGTGGGTAAAAAAGTCATATTATTATTTAAAGCGCCTGCGGTGACTATTGCTGAAACAAGGAAGCTTGAAGGCGACTGTAATCAACTTGAAGGTAGGTTAGTTCATCTCAATCAAGGTGAACATCGTAGTGAGATTTTTCTCGATATAGGTGCAGGAGATATACTTTATGCATCGATTGACAATCAAATGTTGGAACAATTCCCTTTAACCATGCAACATGCTTATGTTGGTATGTTTGATCCACATCAGATCTTGATTACTTGTATGCTGTAAATCTGGCAGAACCTTTGATTACTTATTCGTTTTATCGTAATATTCCTTTCCATTTCGATATGTAAATAGTTACATATCGAAATTTGTTCTATCATAAAATATTACTGAGGTTTACGATGAAATACGGTAACAAAATTGCGCTAATTACAGCATTAATTATACCTTCTATTCCTGCAATCGCTGCTGATGTACATGTGTATGCAGCCTCATCGATGACAGATGTAATCAAAGAGTTAGGCAAAGAATTCAAACAACAAACAGGTGATACGGTTGTACCTGTCTTCGCTGGGTCCTCAACCCTCGCTCGTCAAATAGAGCAAGGTGCACCGGCTGATGTATTTATTTCTGCAAACCCTAAATGGATGGATTATTTAGCAGATAAAGGTATGACAACTAAAGATAAAGTAAAAATGTTAGTTGGGAATAGCTTAGTGCTAATTGGCAGCGGAAGTGACAATACTAATAAAGTTGATGCAGGTACATTTAAAGAGTTGCCAACATTACTTGGGAATGATCGCTTAGCTATTGGTCAAACTGACAGTGTGCCTGCTGGTATTTATGCAAAAGAAAGCTTAGAAAAGATGGGGTTGTGGTCAGTATTATCAACGAAAACGGCACCAAGTAACAATGTTCGATTAACGTTATCTTTAGTTGAGCGTGGTGAAGCACCATTCGGTATTGTATATAAAACAGATGCGCTAATGAGTAAAAAGGTGACCATTATTCAAACCTTCCCAGAAAGTACGCATTCTCCTATTGTGTATCCTGCTGTGACGTTAAATGACAAATCTGAAAGCCAAGCTTTTTTTAAATTCTTAGCGACAGAAGAAGCGAGTAAGACTTTTATTCAATATGGCTTTACACCATTAATGGCCTATTAGTCACTGATATTTCATTATTAACAGGCGTGAGGTAAAAGGTGGATGTTGTGGTATTAACCGATTATGAAATACAAGCTTTACTATTGAGTCTAAAAGTCTCTTCAACAGCCGTGTTGTTTTTATTGCCGGTTGGGATTTTTTTCTCATGGCTGCTTGTAAAGAAAGAATTTTATGGCAAAAGACTACTTGATAGCCTTATTCACCTTCCTCTCGTTTTACCACCGGTTGTTATTGGCTACCTTTTATTGATAACAATGGGCAAACAGGGTGTTGTTGGCCAGTGGCTTTATAGTGTTTTTGGGTTGGTATTTAGCTTTAATTGGAAAGGTGCAGCTTTGGCTTCTGCCATTGTTGCATTGCCTCTGATGGTACGATCCATTCGCTTAAGTTTAATGAATGTCGATCCCAAATTAGAACAAGCAGCCCGAACGTTAGGAGCTGCACCTATGAAAGTCTTTTTTACAATAACTTTACCGTTAGTTCTGCCCGGGATTATTACCGGGGCTATGCTGTCATTTGCCCGTAGCCTGGGTGAGTTTGGTGCGACGATTAGTTTTGTGGCCAATATTCCGAATCAAACTCAAACACTCCCTTTAGCGATGTATAATTTTATTCAAGCACCTGGCGCAGAGTTTCAAGCTGCACGTTTATGCATTATCTCGGTGATCATTGCTTTGCTGTCTTTACTCTGTTCTGAATGGCTGACCAAGAAAAGTCAAACCAAACTTGGGCTCTCAAATACGACAGGAGGAAGCGGAGTATGATTTCGTTGCGTTTCTATCAAAAGCTTGATCAGTTTGAGTTAAATATTGATGCCGACATTCCTGCTACAGGGATCACTGCTATTTTTGGGCGTTCTGGTGCAGGGAAAACCAGCGTGATCAATGCGATTAGTGGGTTAAAGAATCCGACTTCTGGACGAATCACAAAAGGTGATCATGTGTTATTTGATTCAAAACTTGGTATCAATCAACCGATTGAAAAACGTAAGATTGGCTATGTATTTCAAGAGGCCAGATTATTTCCACACTATAAAGTAAAAGGAAACCTACTCTATGGTGTGAAAGGTAAAGTGGATGCTAAAAAGTTAGAACAAGTGGTTAAATTACTAGATCTGTCTAACTTATTAAGTCGATATCCTGCAGATTTATCCGGTGGAGAAAAACAACGTTGTGCGATTGCCAGAGCGCTACTTTCTGAGCCCGAAATTTTGCTTATGGATGAACCATTAGCCTCGCTTGATTTACCAAGAAAACAAGAGGTTATGCCATTTCTAGAGCGCTTATCTTCAGAAGTAAATATTCCTATTCTATATGTGACACATAGCATGGATGAGATTTTACATTTGGCAGATCATATGCTTTTGATTGAAGACGGACGAGTAAAAGAAGCCGGAGATATTGAAACATTATGGCGATCACCTGCGTTAACGGCTTGGCATCATAATAATGAGCTTAGCACGTTATTTAAGGGGAAAGTAAAGCAAAAGCACGATCGTTACGATGTCACTTATGTGGAGTTCGGACCACAAGTTGGAGTTTGGATGTCGGGAATAAATGCTCAACAAGAAGAGATATTACGGATCCGCATCCATGCTAGCGATGTATCTATTACCTTAGAACATGCATCAGATACCTCTATTCGTAATATCTTGCCTGCAACGATAGTTAAGTTGGCAGATGTTACCGATCCAACGGCGCCTGTTTCGGTATTGTTGAGATTGGGGAATGAATGTGAAAAAAATCACGACCAGTCTCTCAGCTCTTGTTTGTGGGCTAATATTACCGCGTGGGCTTACGACGATCTCAATCTGCATGAAGGACAGACGGTATATGCACAAATAAAAGGTGTCAGTCTGACAAATAGAGATATGGCGCGTAAAGGGTAAATTATTTTAATAAGCCCCTCCATAAAAGCCTTGAGAGAGTGAACATTCTTTCAAGGCTTTTTAGTTTTTATCATCATTTGTATAGTGCCTTTAACTGAAATAATCTGGCACGTTTCTTGATTGATCTTTTCATAAGGCAAGATTATTTAATTAGCACTAGGAAGGTCAATTATGTGGTTATCTTTATTTTTCAACCCATTAGAAGAACAAGAGCAAGCTAAGACGATCATATTCAGTGCAAGCCCCTATGGTATGCCCGTTATATCGCACTATATTGATGCAAAGAATGAGGAGGAAGAGTTTGAGCCTCAACCAATATCGTCATTTAATGCTTAAAGAAGGCGAACATCCGATCATTTTCACTGATCTGGATGGTACTTTACTTGATCATGATAGCTATGGCACTGATGTCGTCGAGCCTTTGTTGAAGCAACTAAACCACCTTAACATTGATGTCATTCCCACAACCAGTAAGACTCAAGCGGAAGTTTTAGCTCTTAGAGAGAAACTTGATTTGACCGCTCCATTTATTGTTGAAAATGGAGCGGCTATTTTAATTCCGACGAGTACCTTTCAAATACAACCAGAGCACACCTTTCAAACAGGCTCTTATTGGATCAAATCTTTTTCTGTACCGAGGCTGCATTGGATATCCATGATTGGAGAGTTATCCAATAGTTTTAATGGCTCATTTAAAACTTTCTCCGTGATGACTAATGAAGAGTTAGCCATACAGACAGGCTTAACCTTGAAAGAAGCAGAGAGGGCAAAACAACGTCAATATGGTGAGCCTGTGCAATGGTTAGGTAGCGAGATCCAAAAGAAACAATTTATTAAAATTTTAGAGGAACAAGGAGCACGAGTATTGGAAGGTGGTCGGTTTCTTCATGTTTCAGGTAAACACGATAAAGGTCAGGCTATGAACTGGCTGATTAATCAATATCAGCAACTTTCGATGTTAAAACCGACACTAAGTATTACGTTGGGCGACAGTCAAAACGATATTGCCATGTTAGAGCAATCAGACATAGCAATCAGAATTGCTTCTCATCACCATAATCTACCGACACTCATTCGAACCAATAGCATAATAGATTGCAAAGAATATGGGCCGAAAGGCTGGGATCAATCGATTCGACTTCTACTGGCGAATATTCTTAAAAGTGAGGTTTTTGAAAGCCAATAGTGATTACGGTAAATCGAAAATATTATTTTAAATTTAGCGTCTAATGCAGGAGGCAACATGGCGGATTTTTATCAAAATGGAATTGTCACAACATTACACAATTTGGCGGACAGACCGATAGAGGAGCTTGAAGCAGAATTAGTTCAATTTTCCAAAAAACGTCCGATGGCATTGATTTTACCATCTTTATTTTCAGAGTTAGAGGGCGATGCACTACCTAAAATTGTCGAGCACTTGTCTGAAGTCCCTTATCTTTCTCAAATTGTGATTGGTTTAGATCGAGCAAATTTGAGCCAATATAATCATGCGTTAACTTTTTTTAGGAAATTACCTCAGCACTATCGTGTACTTTGGAACGATGGACCTCGTTTACAAGCATTAGATAAAGAATTAGCAGCACTAGGGTTGGCACCAAAAGAGTTAGGGAAAGGGCGTAATGTCTGGTATTGCATGGGATATGTACTTGCGACCGGACAAGCCGAATCTGTAGCCTTGCACGATTGTGACATTGTCACTTATGGGCGGGATTTATTAGCACGACTTATCTATCCTGTGGCAAACCCACGGTTTAATTATGAATTTTGCAAAGGGTATTACGCCCGTGTTGCTAATGGAAAAATGAATGGTCGAGTTTCTCGTTTACTAGTAACTCCGTTGCTAAAAGCATTAAAAAAAGTCACAAATCAAACGAGTTATTTAGATTACATGGACAGTTTTAAATATTCATTAGCGGGCGAGTTTTCTTTTCGAAGAGACGTTCTCAATGATATTCGAATCCCAAGCGATTGGGGTTTAGAGATTGGTGTCTTGTCTGAAATGCATCGAAATTATGCCAGTAATCGTTTATGCCAAGTTGATATTGCTAAAACCTATGATCATAAGCATCAGGAATTATCCCTTAATGATGTTAATGCTGGGTTATCTAAAATGTCGATTGATATCACTAAGTCTTTGTTTCGTAAGTTGGCAACTCAAGGTGAGACGTTTAACTCTGAAATGTTCCGCTCTTTAAAGGCAACATATTATCGAATAGCTTTGGATTTTGTTGAAGCCTACCACAATGATGCACTGATGAATGGTTTGGAGCTTGATGTTCATAATGAAGAAAAAGCAGTAGAAATGTTTGCGCAAAATATTATGACTGCAGGACAAAGCTTTCTCGAAAAACCGATGGAAACGCCTTTTATTCCAAGCTGGAATCGTGTGATCAGTGCAATGCCAGATGTGATGGATCGTCTAAAAGAGGCAGTGGAACTTGATAATGAAGAGTTTGGGGGGATTTTATGAAAGAAGACTTAATCATCTCAGATACCTCTTTAATTGATAAATTATGTCATCACATTGATGTTATTTATAACGACATTGATTTGCAAATTAGCAGGTCACAAATGGCGAATGATTTATTGAGCATTATGCGAATTGACCCAAATTGCCAACTTGGACCGAGCGCCTATAGTAATTTGCCATTATGGAGCCAGAAAGATCTTATTATGATCACTTATGGCGACAGCGTTCAAGATGACAATGAAGTCCCTTTGCAAACCTTACATCGTTTTATGCATCAATATTGTAAGCCTTATATTAACAGCGTACATATCTTGCCATTTTTCCCATATAGCTCCGATGATGGTTTTTCTGTGATTGATTATTCTAGTGTTAATGAATCATTAGGCAGTTGGCAAGATATTGAAGCGATTGCTTCAGAATTTGATTTGATGTCAGATTTAGTGATTAATCACTGCTCGGCTCGAAGCGCATGGTTTGATAATTTCACTAAAGCGGAAGGGGTTGGAAGTGATTATTTTTATACCGCATTACCAGGCCAAGATACTTCTCAAGTTGTCAGACCAAGAACATCGGATTTACTCAAAGAAGTTGTGACACCACAAGGTACCAAATATGTATGGTGCACGTTCAGTCATGACCAAGTTGATTTTGATTTTCGTAATCCAAATGTTTTAAAGGCTTTTGTCGAAATTATTCGTCAATACCTCGATCATGGCATCAAAACTTTCCGATTAGATGCCGTAGCATTTCTTTGGAAGCAAGTAGGGACAAGTTGTATCAATCTTGAGCAAACTCATGAGGTCATACGCTTATTACGAACCTTAATTGAACAGGCGCGATCAGATGCCATCATCATTACTGAAACCAATATTCCTAATCATGAAAACTTAACGTACTTTGGCAATGGAAATGAAGCCCATGCCATTTATAATTTTTCGTTGCCGCCATTATTAATAAATACTTTAATTACAGGAAGTTGTGAGCATTTAAAACGTTGGATGATGGGAATGCCACCTGCGCAACAAGATACAACGTATTTTAATTTTATTGCCTCACATGATGGAATTGGCCTGCGTCCTGCCGAAGGATTACTGAATAATAAAGAGATAGGTAATTTAGTAAATACCATGCAGTTATTTGGTGGCAGAGTGTCATGGAGAAGCAGTGATAACGGTGAACAAAAGCCTTATGAAATCAATATTGCGTTATTTGATGCCTTGCAAGGTACGGATCAAGGTCCAGATAAATATGGAGTAGATCGTTTTATTTGTGCTCATGCGATCATGCTTGGTATGGAAGGCATACCTGGTATCTATATCCATAGCTTACTTGCGACTAGTAATGATTATGAAAAGGTCGAAAATACGAATCAAAACCGATCAATTAATCGACATCGGTGGTCATATTCCGCATTAGTTGAAGCCTTAGAACAAGAGCATACTCAGCATCATCAAGTGTTGAATAAAATGTTGTCCTTAATTGGTATCCGTACTAAACAAGTGGCGTTTGATCCCAATGCAACTCAATTTACCTTGCACCTTGGTGAAGCTCTATTTGGCTATTGGCGACAAAGCATGGATAGACGGCAAAGTGTGTTTTGTGTCAGTAATATTAGCCTTGAGACTCAAATCATTAATCTTGCTGATATGAATCTGATCCAAACGGATACTTGGAAAGATTTGATCGGTGGGGCACTTGTTGAAACGAGTGTGAGTAATATTGAATTACAACCTTACCAAACTGTTTGGATAAGCAATCAGTTTTAAGTATGGCGCTTTCACGAGGATAATTAGTTATGGCTATGTTCATTTTCAGCTCGAAAGGGTATCTTACTTCACAATAATAACCTTTACAGGTTTAGGTTTAAGTAATGATCTAGGAGTTAAAATGAGCAAAGCAAGAATAGGAATTGTAACGGTAAGCGATCGCGCGAGCCAAGGTGTGTATGAAGACCTATCCGGCCTAGCGATTATTGATACGTTAAATGATTATCTGACTTCAGAATGGGAACCGGTTTATCAAATTATTCCCGATGAACAAGATCAGATAGAAGCTTTGTTAATTAAAATGGTCGATGAAGAAGGTTGTTGTCTTGTGGTGACCACCGGAGGAACGGGTCCTGCAAAGCGAGATGTAACTCCAGAAGCGACGGAAGCAGTATGCGATCGTATGATGCCTGGTTTTGGTGAGTTGATGCGTGCAGAGTCATTAAAGTTTGTACCAACAGCCATTTTGTCTCGTCAAACTGCAGGTCTCCGCGGCAGTAGTTTATTAGTGAATTTACCGGGCAAGCCAAAATCAATTCGTGAATGTCTAGATGCTGTTTTCCCAGCGATTCCTTATTGTATCGATTTGATGGAAGGACCATTTTTAGAGTGCGATGAAAGCGTGATTAAACCATTTCGTCCCAAAGCTAAGTAGTTAACCTTCAAAAGACAAGCATAAAAAACGCCGATAATTTGATAGCTATCGGCGTTTTTGTAAGTTTCAAATAAGAATTACTTCTTAAAAATCTCTGTGAAATCTTTTTTCAAAATAGGATCACGACGGGCTTTTTTAAGTTGCTTGATCATATCTTTAACGCAGTTCTGTAAGACTTTATCCAATAATGACGCGCGGTATTCTTCTTTTCCCGCATCGTCCATATCAGTAGGGAGTTTCATGGTTTCAAACTCTTGCATTAAATCGATAGCTGAGAACGTTTGCCCCACAGAAATCAATGCATGAAATTGCTCAAAATTGTCGAGAATATTTTGTGCGCTAGCTGGAAGTTCATCCCATACATCGCGTACTGCTTCTTCTGAAACATCATGAATAGACGTTACCATTGGAATAGCTTGTTCTGGTACTTCTTCGAATTCGATTAAATGACGTAATTCTGGCGAGTAAGTACTTAGATCTACATTATCTTCTACTGACTCTTCGATCACTTGGTCTTGTTGTTCTGACATAAAGGAAACCTCAATTAATCCTACACATGATTTCATGCGCTTATATTCGTCTTATCCATACCGCTTTGGGCATATGACATTATGTATAAGCATGTTAAGAAGAGCAACTAATCTCAAGCTCTTGTGCCCAAGAAGGCGGCAAATTGGCGTAATGATCAAACTTTGGTTGTTCTTCGTACGGTTTTTTAAGTAATTCCATTAATATTTTCACTTCGCTGTAATCACCTTCCTCTGCTCTATCTATTGCAATTTGGGCAAGATGATTACGTAAAATGTATTTTGGGTTGAATGAACGCATTGCTTGACAACGTTGTTGTATGGATTCGGATTCTTGTTCTACACGTTTTAAATAGCGATCTAACCATTGTTTGGCTTTGAAACGGTCAATAAACAAATCAAGAACGGTTTGCTCATTATCTTGATCGAGCATGGAAAGCTGACGGAAAAATCGAGTGTAGTCAGTTTTGTTTTCTGCCATTAAAGTGAATAATTGATTAAACAGTTCACCATCTTCAGGTTGTTTAGTATTCAGTCCGGTTTTGTTGCGCATTAGTCGGCTGTATTCGTGATTGAGCTCCGGTTCGTATTTTTCTAATGCACTATCTAGATCGCTACGCTCAATGAATGGTGATAGGGCATGAGCTAAAGCAGTTAGGTTCCATAAACCAATATTGGGTTGGTTCGAAAATGCATAACGGCCTTGATAATCAGAATGGTTACAAATGTAATTCGGCTGATAAGCATCCAAAAATCCAAACGGCCCAAAATCGAAGGTTTGCCCAAGTATGGACATATTATCGGTATTGAGTACTCCATGAGCAAAACCAAAAGCGTTCCATTTTGCAATAAGTTGAGCGGTAGATATTACTACCTGTTCGAACATGGATAAGTAAGGCTTTTCAGCTTGTTGACTGGCTACGAAATAGTGGTTAATACAAAAATCGAGTAATTGTTTTAATTGATCATGCTGACCGGTATAAAAAAAATGTTCAAAATGACCGAATCGAATATGACTTTCTGCTACTCGGATACAAATTGCACCTGTTTCAGTTTTTTCACGGTAAACAGGAGTTCGGCTATTAATTAGCCCTAAAGCTCGACTTGTTGGTATACCTAAATGATGCAAAGCTTCTGAACACAAATACTCCCGAATGCTGGAGCGTAATACCGCTCGTCCATCACCTTGGCGAGAAAAGGGCGTTAAACCAGCACCTTTAATATGAATATCATAAGTAAGATTATCTTTGGCTTTTATTTCTGCTACTAACAACCCACGTCCATCACCCAAATCCGGATTATACTGACCAAATTGATGCCCGGCATATTTCATGGCGATAGGACGAAATTCATCTGGTAAGCTTTGACCTGAAAAATCATTGAGTAATTGTGGCGTTGGTTTTTTAGGTAATCGCAATAATTCCGCTAAATTACTGTTCCAGTCGACCCATTCAGGTGAGTGAAGAGGCGTTGGATTAACTGATTGATAAAATCCGTTTGTAAGTTGATGGAAACGATATTGTAACGAAACTGAAGACCAAGCCGACATAAGTAAACCTCACTGAATAAGACACCAAATTATCATAGCTCTACTGGGATAAACACAGAGTAAAATAAGGGCTTTGTGTCTAGGCGTTCTTTTAGTACAATTTTCGTCAATTAAAAATTACTAGTTTCGTCTATATAACTTACGCTAAGAATTCTCATATCGTATGTTAAAAGTATTTGGGGTTCATAAATGACACAATTAACGACAATATTTGCCGTTATCGTTTTTAATTTGACATTTATAACCTTTGCTCGAGCTGAGATACCTGTACATTCTCGAGCTGAGCAGACTTTTTCTACCGCGGTTATTTTAACAAATAGTGATGTTATTACGTTTGGCGTGCAAGATTTCAATCCTAATGCCATTACCCCCTTTCAGAATGATAATCTTGGAGATGATCAATCTCTGGATTTACGCAGCCGAGTAGCCGTCACAACTTTTCCTTATAGTTGGGAGCTTGATGGGGCAACAGAGCGCTTTCATCATAAATTTTCCGTTCGTGCTTCTTACGTCTATTTTGAAAATGAAACTCGCTTAGATGACAGGCCAGATATCCCTGCAGATTTAGATGTTAATAAAGTATACAGTGGCTATGCTGGATATGATTTGATTTTTAACATTACCGATAACTGGCGCGTGTTATATGGGCTCGGTAGTCATTTCATGTATTACGAAAATACGCATTCTTACAATAGCAGCGAAAGTCAAAATATGCAGCCGACTCTAGATGGGGCTGCGTACAATACATCTAGTCGTGCTTATATCGCTGAACCGCATATTGCTTTTGATTATAAATTTCAACGTAAATGGGGATATTGGCGTTACACCAGTGATTTGAATTATTTTTACGGTAAGTCTTGGGACAAAGAACGCCGCTATGATTCAGGCAATCCAAGTGGTTGGTATTTAATGAATGGCATTAAAGCCAATTATAATATGACAAATTGGGCTGGCTATATACCATCAATGTATACCAGTTTTAAGCGTGTCGATTTAGGTGGTGATCCTGTCTCGTCTCTGGGTACGAATCACTATTATGAGTTTTCTCTTGGGTGGCTACTGACCCCACCGATTCTGCGTGATTGGGTTGATAATGTTGGTATTGGGATTAATATTAATTACGGAAGTGCACTTAAAGGTGGAAGTCTGGTGTTGTTTTTTAATCAAGATTAAATTCGATATTGTATTTTTAATAATAGATTATAGGTTTCATCTATCAAGCGGCGATCATGAATGCAAACAATTTAGTCAGTAATACCTATCAATGCAATTGAGAAAATCGTCTTTTTAAAATATTTATCCTGTATTAGCCTACACTCAACCCAGCATTTATAGAGTCGAACATCACGATCACAATAAGGAGATTCCATTGGGATTATTTTCTAAATTATTTACCCGTACGAAAAAAGTTGAAAAGGCATTGGTTGAAGCTGTTGAATATAATGGCTTCTTAATTTATGCAGATTCAGTTTCTGAAGGTTCACAATATCGAGTTGCTGGTCGCATCACGAAAGAGGTTGAGGGTGAAATAAAAACACATCGCTTCATACGCTCGGATGTTTTAGGCTCTCAAAATGATGCAAATCAATTGATGCTTAAGAAAGCAAAATTATTTATTGACCAATCTGGCTCGACGGTTTTTTAATCTGAAATGTTGTTAATGATTAAATGTTGAGTAGGAAGTGCATGATTTACACTCAACATGATATTTATACATTTCAGGTATGACCTGTTTTCTTTTCTATCTTGTTGTTTTTTTACTTAATAAAGGTGAGAATCCATATAACTTAGCTGTATAAGTCATGAAATTTTGTTTTTTTATTACATGATGTTTACGATTATTATCTTATGTTCGTAATTACATGAGTTAGATAACCACTAATTTTATTGCCAATGTCCAAGGAATTACTATGCAGATTGGTGTACCTAGAGAAATACTCGCGGGTGAAACGCGAGTCGCTGCAACGCCGAAAACGGTAGAGCAACTATTAAAGCTGGGATTTACCGTATCAGTTGAATCTGGTGCTGGTGAACTCGCAAATTTTGATGATACGTCATTTGAGGCAGCTGGAGCTACGATCGTTTCTACACAAGATGTGTGGACTTCTGAAATTATGCTTAAAGTAAATGCACCTCAATTGAATGCTACAACTGGTGTGGATGAGTTTGAACTTATTCAAGATGGTGCTAGTTTAATAAGCTTTATTTGGCCTGCGCAAAATGAAGCATTATTAACAAAACTTGCGACTAAAAATATTAACGTGATGGCGATGGACTCTGTTCCTCGTATTTCTCGTGCACAAGCATTAGATGCATTGAGCTCAATGGCAAATATTGCTGGCTACCGTGCAGTTGTGGAAGCCGCTCATCAATTTGGTCGTTTCTTTACTGGACAAATTACCGCAGCAGGTAAAGTTCCACCTGCTAAAGTTCTCGTCGCTGGAGCGGGTGTTGCCGGTCTTGCCGCTATTGGTGCAGCAGGCAGTTTAGGTGCAATTGTTCGTGCATTTGATGTTCGCCCTGAAGTAAAAGAGCAAGTTAAATCGATGGGTGCTGACTTCTTAGAAGTCGACTTCAAAGAGGAGTCTGGTTCTGGTGATGGGTATGCAAAAGAAATGTCTGAAGCTTTTAATAAAAAAGCAGAAGAACTTTATGCAGCCCAAGCAAAAGATGTTGATATCATTATTACAACAGCTTTAATTCCTGGTCGCCCTGCACCAAAACTTATCACCAAAGAAATGGTTGATAGCATGAAAGCGGGTAGCGTTATCGTTGACCTTGCGGCCGCGAATGGCGGTAACTGCGCTTATACTGAAGCCGATAAAGTTATCAAAACACCAAATGGTGTTACCATTATTGGTTATACAGACATGGTCGGCCGCCTTCCAACGCAGTCTTCACAACTTTATGGTACGAACCTAGTTAATCTTCTAAAACTGCTTTGCAAAGAAAAAGATGGCAATATTAATATCGATTTCGACGATGTGGTTTTACGCGGTGTCACCGTAGTTAAAGAAGGTGAGGTGACTTGGCCAGCTCCGCCAATCCAAGTTTCAGCTCAGCCACAAGCTACGGCAAAAGTAAAAGCTGCACCAGTTAAAAAAGAAGCGACACCAATTTCTCCGACGAAAAAAGTAGCAAGCATGGTAATCGCAGCTGGCGTCTTCGCTTGGATTGCAAGTGTTGCGCCTGCTGAATTTTTGTCACACTTTACTGTTTTTGTCTTAGCGTGTGTTGTTGGATATTACGTTGTTTGGAATGTATCCCATTCTTTGCATACACCTTTAATGTCTGTGACGAATGCAATCTCAGGTATTATTGTAGTGGGGGCGTTACTCCAAGTTGGTCAAGGAAATGGCATTGTTTCTATTTTGTCTTTTATCGCAATTTTAATCGCAAGCATAAATATATTTGGTGGCTTCACGGTAACCAAACGTATGCTTGAAATGTTTCGTAAAAAATAAGGGTAATATATGTCTGCAGGATTAGTACAAGCGGCATACATTGTTGCCGCTATTCTTTTCATCATGAGCCTTGCTGGTCTTTCTAAGCAAGATAGTGCTCGTTTTGGTAACTATTACGGCATCGCGGGTATGGCTATTGCTTTAATCGCGACCATCTTTGGCCCTGATTCCTCTGGCATCACTTGGATTGTTTTAGCGATGATCATTGGTGGGTCTATTGGTATATATCTAGCTAAAAAAGTTGAAATGACCGAAATGCCTGAATTGGTTGCGGTTTTACATAGCTTTGTTGGTATGGCTGCCGTACTTGTTGGTTACAACAGCTTTCTTGACCATGGAGTTTTAGTTGGCGCTTTATTGAATATTCACTTAGTTGAAGTTTTCTTAGGCGTATTCATCGGTGCAGTTACTTTCAGTGGCTCTATTGTTGCATTTTGTAAACTACGCGGATTAGTTTCATCGTCAGCTCTAAATATCCCCCATAAGCATAAATGGAACTTACTGGCTATTGTGGCTTCATTTGTATTAATGATCTACTTTGTGAATAGCAATGGCAGTATGTTTGCGTTACTTGTGATGACAGCAATTGCTTTAGTCTTTGGTTACCATTTAGTATCTTCAATTGGTGGCGCCGATATGCCAGTGGTTGTATCGATGCTGAATTCATACTCTGGTTGGGCAGCCGCAGCCGCAGGTTTCATGCTTGCTAATGATCTGCTTATCGTAACGGGGGCCTTGGTAGGCTCTTCGGGTGCAATTCTGTCATACATCATGTGTAAAGCAATGAATCGTTCTTTCATCAGTGTCATTGCGGGTGGTTTTGGTAATGCTCCAACGACCACAACAGCAGATGATGAAGAGCAAGGTGAGTATCGTGAAACAACCGCTGAAGATGTAGCTGAAATGTTGAAAGATTCAAAATCAGTTATTATCACTCCAGGATATGGTATGGCTGTTGCTCAAGCTCAATATCCAGTTCATGAAATTACTGAAAAGCTTCGTGCGCAAGGTGTTGAAGTTCGATTTGGGATTCACCCTGTCGCAGGACGCTTACCGGGACATATGAATGTATTGCTTGCTGAAGCCAAAGTACCATATGACATTGTATTAGAAATGGACGAGATCAATGATGATTTCCCTGAAACTGATACGGTTCTTGTTATCGGAGCAAATGATACGGTGAATCCAGCGGCACTTGAAGATCCAAATAGTCCAATAGCGGGAATGCCTGTATTGGAAGTTTGGAATGCTAAAAATGTGATTGTATTTAAACGTTCGATGAGTACAGGCTATGCCGGTGTGCAAAACCCATTGTTCTTTAAAGAAAATACACAAATGCTTTTTGGTGATGCTAAAGCTAGTGTAGATGCGATAGCAAAAGCACTTTAAGTTAAGTATCAAACTGTAAAGAATAAAACCAGCTTTCGGGCTGGTTTTTATTTACCTAGAAACAATTGGTTATCATAATATAATGTGTACCTATAAAACCATAAGTTAATTATATGTAAATGTCAACACCAGTTGAAATCTGATCCACTTTTTTAAAAATTCACCGTTTTAATATTGATCCACTTATTTGCTCAGCTATTGCTAATTTCTAATATTCCA
>NZ_JAAUWW010000003.1 GCF_014694375.1 Vibrio sp. S17_S38 | reverse complement strand
TTGGTTAACATAATCACCATCCAGTTTTGTTAAAACTGAATGATACCAAGTGGATCAATTTTCAATTGGTGTTAGTGGATCATTTTTGCACTGGTGGTGACACGTTAGGCCGTGTTGAGCGTAAGTTCATTCTCGATGCCGACACCGACGAGCTGTTTGATGAACTGCGTGAGTCATCAGGCTTTAGCCCAAAAGAAAAATCAGACTTTTTAGCGGCATTGATCTTACGTGTCGCGAATAAAAATTGGTTAGGTAAACCGTTTGTTTTGCCATTAGAAGACGTGTTGAAAAAAGGTGTAGAGGGAGGCTTGATATGAAGATTAATCGTAGAAGCTATTACGGCCTAATTCATAAAGGCGTTAAGGCGCTATTAGTTGATCGCATGGGCCACTTTGATGATGACGAGTATCGTAATTACCTTGGCATTACGACAGGAAAAACAAGCTGCAAAGACCTAAGTGATGATGAGTTACGTAGCCTTGTTCGTGAGTTAAAAGCGCAAGATTATCTGCAAGATTCCCCTGCATTCAAAAAACGACTTGGGGGCAGTTCGTCACGTCAGCCCTCTAATTTACAGTGGGCCAAGTTAGCGGCAATGGCAAAAGAGATGGGCTGGTCTGGTCTTGATGATGCCGCACTTGATGCCTTTGTGAAAAGAACGGTAAAGGTTGAACGCGCTCGCTGGTTAACTCGCGATAACATTCGCCAGGTAATTGTTGGGCTTGAGCGTTGGCTCGTTCACAAGGAGCATCATCATGGGGCGTAGATTCCGATTTAAGGCTCAGCCTCGTTATGAGGTGATAAGCCCAAAATCACAAGAAGAATTAGAAGCATTGTTACTTGAGATGTACCCAGATAACCGCATCCCTGCAAGCGAGTTTCAAGCGGCATTAAACCCTATTAATAAGGCGATCATAAAAAGTGATTTGGGTATTCGAAATTGGTATACGCCGAAAGAGTTAGCGGAATACCTATGGAAGAGGAGTAATTATTATGCAATCGAAAACGATCCGTATGCTTCCTGCTTATGAAGTTTTTAATAGTTGCCCACGCACTCAAAATAACTACGTGCGTGATGGGCACTTCTTTGCTTCAAAGTTACAAACCTGGTTTGTCTTTGTAAGAGACAAAGGAGAAGCCGCCAACGGGAAAGTTGAAGAACAACTTGATATGTTTGGTTAATCATTATTATTTGGAAGAGGCGTTTGTGAGGCTTTATCTAGAGCCGAACAAGCGCCGTTTTTATTGGCGTAGCCATAAAACTCACGATTCTTTTCAATCTTACAGGCGCATAAACGAAAAGCATTAAGCCACACTTCATCTCGAATAGCGGCTTCGCCATAGGTTTTCGGAGGTGTATTAAATGGTGGTTCGCACTCGGTTAAATAGGCAGAGTTTGGCACCTTCACTATCTCGCGGTATTGGTATTCCGTTACGGGTTTAATAGCCTGACACCCAGCCAGTAGGGTAATCAATAGGCTCATGATTACAAGGCGCATGGGCTAATTCCTTTTTAAGTTGAATAATTCGACGTTCTAGCGCTAATCGGGCTTGTCGCTCTTGGCTAATCATTTCATCTTGAGCTAATTGCGCTTGCTGCTTGTCTTGCTTGAGTGACTCTATTTGCGAAGCAAGGTGATCGTTGTTCTTCTGTTGCGCCTCTAGCGTTTGAGTTAACTCTTGATTGCTTTGTTTTAGTTCAATGCTGTAGTTAAACAATCGATAGTTAACAAACAAACTCAATAATAGCGTGATGCCCACAAACCACTTAAAGCTTGATCTCAATGAGGTCAGTAACTCCATATTAACCCCAGCCATTTAGGCAAATATTTCTCTCTTTATCACGACGTTTGGGGATACCCCCGCAGTTGCTGCCTTCAAGTCGGCAGTCTTTGCCATTAACATATACCCATCTTGGATACTGTAAACATGCACCGTGGTGGTCGCCCTGGTTAAACTTCTTGAGTAATGTCGAGCTAACAAAATTATCTGCACCAAGATTAAACACAAAGCTCACCATCATGTCGTATTCCGCTTGAGTGGCCGTCTGAGTGATGTGCTTCTTCACAACCGATTCTGCTTGACCAACATCTTTCACAAAGTAATGAGCTATCTCTTCATTGGTGGCAGTATCACCTTGCTGAATCCCTGTTGTGTGACCCAAGCCTACCGTCCATACGTGCGCGCTACATTGGTATGCTTTTGAGCGACAGCCTTCTTCATTAGCAATATGACGTAGCCCGTTCTCACTCACATGTAACTCATCATCAATATTAAATACAATGGCAAGAATGGCGGTAATGGAGCACACCGCAGCCTGTGTGACTTTCGTTTTTAGACTCATGAGGAGGTTTCCTCCACATTCATCATCGATTCATCGCCACTTTGTAGGCGAGCCAGTTTAGCCTTGTTGAGTTGTGTGGCCACAGCGTAGTGACGAATGGCCATCACACCCGACACAATACCAATACTAATCGCGATAAGCTGCGCGACATCGTTAACACCAAAGCTCACAATGGTTGCCGCCACTGACGTGCCGACTTTTTTTAATCCGGTCATATCAAGCAATGAGATCACCATGGCTTCAAACTCCACTTTATTCATTCGTTACTTCTCTTTTTTTATTAAATTTCTATACGTTAAAAACTGGTTGCGCTGCTTTCGTTTAGCACTTCAAAGGTAAAGCTATCGAGCGTAACTAAAGGACGCTGACGCTTTGAAACCGCTTTGCTATCGACAATCGGGGTTCCTGTACCGTCAACGACAGTGCCTTTTGCGAGGTACACGCCTTCAATGCTTTGCGCTAACGCTTCCAGTGCACCAGGAACAATGTCTCGGCCATGCTGTGTTTTCCAAGCATCAATTGCGCTTTGAATGCGTGTTTTTGCGGTACTTTGAATGGACTCGGCCAATGAGGCGTAGTCATTAAATATTTGCAGGTGAAAACTTGCTGTGGCCGTAATGTCTTCGGCATCAATTATGCGCACTAAATCGCCCATAGGTACGCGTTTATCACCCGAGCATTCAGCCAGTATTTGGTTTTTAATCGCTTGGTTTGGCAGTGACCCATCTTTTAATATCGCGCTGATCTCAATTTCATTCGGTGCTGGGTTTAATACCGCCACATCTTTAATGGATGAGTTACTTGAAAGCGCAAAGTATTCATAAGCCTCATAAGGGCCAGCAACACTAAACTTAGAGGGTGAAATATAGATCCGGTAAGCATAGGCATCATCACTTTCAATCTCAGCGCCACCTTGACTAGTTTCAATGTTTACTACACTTTCAAGGTTATCGAGTGGCTCAATGACTTGATTGATTTGCCCTGGTAAAAAGCCATTACCACTAAGCCCAGCATCAACACATTCCACATCAAGTTCAATCGAAAGCGTGGCGGCATTGACCACGGTATCTTCTAATGTTTGAAAAATAGTTTTGTTATCAACGGCGATAACCTGATAACCACTAGGTACCACAAGACCTGTATGAGCTGAAAAATCAAACTTCATTACCGTACGAGCTTTTGATGCAGGTAGACGCTCGGTTTCCGTCAGTAAGCCGAGGTTGTCTAATCGCTCGTTTTCAGCAAAGGACAGCAGGTTTTGTTTACTTTCATAGTTAATGAGTGCTTCTAGTTCAGAGGTTTCATAAGCGGTTTGCTCTAGATGAAACGTCTCTGGATCATTAATGCCTGGATAATGTCCTGTGCCTTTTTGATAACGTTCTTTTAAACTGGCAAGCTTAGCGTCGTAATCGACATCAATCAGCTTAGGCTCTGGAATGTTTGGAAATCGTGTACTCATATTCTTTCTCTTATGCTCTTAGCTTTACGCCTTAGATAATTGGGCGCTGGCATTCCATTGGTTGCCGTTGATAGACGTAGTGATTGCGGTGGGTTTCCACTTCTTATGTAAATTTCCAAGTCCTGAAAACTCAATCATATCGGCGGTGGTGATCACCGTTCCAACCAATCCCACTCGTCCTTTTGCACCTTGCTTACCATCGCTGCCGTTATTGAGGTACGACTCTGCATAGGCTCTGGCATCACTCATTGAATTAACATTGTCGAGGTTACGCAGCGTTTTAACCCGTGAACCCGTTGCACTTGCATCTCCAGCTCGGTAGCTAAACACCTTGTCATTGGTTGGGTCGTATCCTTCTACTTCTACCGCTGCAAACTTGGTTCGACCGCTATCCGGTAATTGAAGCGATGTCACGACACTCCGATTGGTGGTATCAAGCTTGATGATGTTTTGCTTAAAATTCCCCATCAGGAGCTTTTTGCCTTTTATTGCGATAGGTACGCTGGTTTGTTCAGACACCCGAGCTAAAAAAGCCGGTACTGATTCGTCTCTTTGTTCTATGCGTTTAAATTGAAATTCAGGCGTACCTTCGGCTTGCATAAAGGTTAAACCTGCATCTTTTGCCCATTGCTCACCCATATTAGAAAGCGAGATGTTTTCACGAACGACCGATTGCTCATTATCAATCTTGCCTCGCGCCTCGACTGGCGGCTTAGCATTGGCACCAATGATCACATCGTCAGGTGAGAGTTTGAACGTCACCTCATCAATGGCAAACTCACCCCACATCCATTCATGTCGTTGGTTATTACTATCAAACCAACCAATACCAGCTTTTAAGGTGTCACCTTTGTTTGGATACCAGCTATTGAAAAAGCGACGGTCTTTGTTAAATAACGTCAACGAAATGGTATCGGTGCCTGTCTGCTTGCTCTCCATAATGTCGGTGTAAGACAAGCTTTTAACGTATGGGCTTAATTCCGCGGTCACGTCTTTACCTGACCAATGTAAAATCGCAAATGGCTTAACGATTCCTTGCTGAGTTAAGCCCATGGCGGAGCATCCACACTGACCGTGTTACTTACCGTTACGGCAGGAATTATCACAGTTTCACCACCTTGAAATTCAAAGCGGTTCATTTGGCGAGTCAGCTCTCTGTTCGCCTCAAACAATGCATCGACTAACGCTTGGCTATTTGCCTGATAAGCTCTATAACAAAGCTGTTCCCAACGTTCACCTTGGCGAGCAATCAGCGTGTTGGTTTTCGTGCTCATTAGCGAACCTCAACCAAATCAACTTGGTAATCGACGCCAATCACCAGCCCTGAAGGCAATGTTTGAATATTGGTTCTGTTTAATTTGCGAATGCCAAAATGGCCATGAACGGTTGAACCAATTACTAAAGCTCGCGGCAATCCATTCTCTGCCATTTGTTCGAGATCTTTAATGGTCTTGGTAATGTCCACAAAACGGTTGTTAAAGGTCATTTCAAGCGAGGCGGTATGTTCGTCTTCCCCCATGTTTTGGTGCATAGGGTAACCATTGATCACATCTTGCTTTTGTAATTTAAAGCTGCGGCTATCACTGACTTTGTTAGGGGTAAATCGACCTTTGAATACTAGGTCGCCAAATCCACCCCATTGGCTGTAGTTCACATTTTCTTCTGCCATTTAGTTGTCCCCACTAATAATGCTGCTTTCACCAGAGAGCTGATTAACTGAAGTGATCTCGGTGACTTTCGGATTGATGAAGTGTTTATGTACCGTCATAGCCAATGTGACTTGCCAGTCTTCACGCCAAGTAAATAACTCGTCTTGATGTTCAAAGTTGTCATTGTCTTTCGGTGCACTCCAACCAGAGCCTTGTTTGGTGGCATTAAATAGCTCAGCATCACCCACAACCTCTAAACGTTGGTCTAAGTTTCCAAAACCTATTGGCAAGCGTTCCCCTATATCAGAGAAGATAAGCAGCTCATTGGTTAAGTATTCGGTCAGTAAAATATTGAGTTGTATTTGTTGGTTAGCTAAAAAACAGCTGGTATTACCGCCACTGACGCGTGCTGAAATCACTACGTCAATTAACATTTCATAAGGGGTGTACGAGCCTTGAGATTGCGTAGATAAGCGATTGAGCGCGCGCAAACCATTAAATATCACGCGCATTTCTTTACGGGCAATCGCATTCGATGGCTCAATAACAACCTGTGTCGCAAAGTGCTTCTCTAATTCAGCTTTAATGGCATTAATAACTTTCATGCATTCCTCATTTAATCGCGGCTTTTAATTGTTCTTCAGCCAGTTGCGATTGCTCTCTTTGTTGTTCGTCACTCATGTACATGAATTCACGCTTTGGCACTTTGATTTGCTTGGCGCGGATATACAGCACATAAAACACACCTTTTTGCTGCGCCTTATTGCTCTTGTTCGCACTGGTTTTTATACGCTGGCCAAAGGCTTTTGCTCCAACTGGCGCTCGTCCCATGATTGATTTAGGACGATAAAAGATCTTCCAACCTTGACGTTCCAATTCGGTTAAAACTTTACGAACCCCAAACACTTCCGTACGTCGTTTCACTTGCTTGTTGATTGGTATGGCAAGCTTTTGTGCTTTCTTCGCTTTGACGATGCCACCATCGTTAATCAGTGGTGCATGCACTTTATTGGTGCCAATACGGTATTCGTGTGCATCAGCTTGATAAGTCAGTGATGCATAGGTTTCACCTGTATCAAACAGTGGCTTAGCTCCTGCGTTCTTGGTGTTTTTAGTCAGCGTTGAATTGGGCTTGAAATTGCCATGTTTCATATTGTCGCGCACACACTGCAAGCCAAAAGGAGCCAAGGTTTCAGGCAAACCATCAATGGCTTTACTGGTATTGTGTAGCGCATCTAGAAAACCTTTCATCGTGCTTATTCCTCGCTCACCACTGCAAATAACCCTGCAAATCTAGAAACCATTATGTCTTTTTATTTAGTGGCAATTTGCCGAATGGAAATTAAAAAGTGACGTGCAATTAAGCTGTTAGTCATCAAAAAAGTATGACTAACCGATATGCATTAAAAGAAAGGATGGAACATGGCACCACGCTCAAAGGTGGAATTACTCGGCCTACTCGATAGAGTCATTGAAATGTACAGCGTCGATAAAATGACGCTGACCGATATCGAACAAGTATTAAAAGATGATGGTTATGATGTCTCTCGCTCTGCGGTACACCGTGTTATTCGTAGTAACCAAGAACTCATTGAAGAGCAACGCTTAGCCCAAGAACAAGCAGAGCTTTTTATTAGTGAGTTTCGAGATAGCCCGAATACCGATATTTCAGAGCTTAACTTGCAAATTATGCAGCGTTATATGTTCAAGGTATTGCGTGAGGTGGACTTTGGCCCTGAAGCGTTTAAAGATCCGACGAAACTTGCCAACTTAGTCGCTCGCTTATCAGATGCACAGGTAAACCTTGACCGTTTGAAAGTGGAGTTTCGTAAAGGTGTGGATGCAGCAAAAGCGGAATTTGAACGCCAGCTAACCGAAATTTTAAAAGCGGAACATCCCGAACTCTTACTCAACTTAGTTGAAATCATTCAAAAACTACGCATCGAGCAGAAGCCTAAACGAGGTCGCCACTAATGAGCGGATTGTTTACAGGTTTGTCTGATGCGGACTTGGAGAACATTCGCGACAGTGCGCATCTGGCGAAAGAAGACAAGCGGCTGAATACACAAACCGAAGCCCAACAAGCACGAAAGCTCGCCCAGCAAAACCGAGAAGAAAAAGCACGTCAGAAGCGACGCACCAAAGCTAAGCATGACTTTGCTTACTTTTGTAAAATCTACATGTCAGATGCGTTCACTCTTGCATTCAGTGAGTATCAACTTGCGCTAACGCGTCTTGCCGCTAATCGACATTTAAATCCACGTGACGAGGCTTTATTCAAAGAGCTGATAGACCCTCGTGATCATGGTTTTATTAAACAGCCCTTAGCGCTTGAAAACGGGAAGCCTGGTGAGTATGAAGGCATACTCGATATCGAGCCTCGTGACCACGGTAAAACCACGCGTAATACTCAGGCTATGCCACTTTGGCTCGCGCTCAATCATCCAGGTTCCTTCATTGTTATCTGTGGCGCGTCGGCTGATAGCGCAAAAGAAATGATGGATGCAATTAAAGACGATTTAGAAGATAACGAACTCATTTTAAATGACTATGGCGAGCAACGTGGCAATACCTGGACAAAGCGAAAAATCAAACTCGCTAATGGTTCATCTATTGTGGCGGTTGGTCGTGGTCAGCGTTTGCGTGGTATTAAAAACAAGTACCAACGGCCAACTCATATTATTTGTGATGACTTGCTGGATGATAAAGAAGTTGAGTCTCCAACGCTAAGACGCCAAGCGGAACGTTGGTTTAAGCGTGTGATCATGAACTTAGGTAAAGGCGCATTAACCATCATCGCCAATACCATTATGCATCCCGATGATTTGCCATCGCGATTACTTAAACAGATTGAAGAAGGCACGCTGCCCAATTGGCTTGGCCTTCGCTTTAGTGCCATTACTCCAAGTGGCCGTTCTCTCTTCCCGTCGCGCTGGAGCTTGCAAGAATTAGAAAACAAACGAATTGCATCCGGTAGCGCGTGGTGGACAGAATGGATGAACCGTCCAATAGCCGATGAAGATGCGGACTTTAAAGAGGATTGGTTTGTTTACTTTAAGCCTTATGAACTGGATTTACGCGACTGCACCATCGGTATGGCGATTGACCCTGCGACGGGTTTAAAGAAAGGTGACTGGTCTTTTATTGCCGTTGTGGCAAGACATCGTATTACCATGGTGGATCATGTTTTATTCGCCAAAGGCTGGAAAGAGTCCGATCTTCAATTTGCTCAGCGTATTGTTGATGTTTACCTGCAACATAAACCTAAGTTTGTGATGTTTGAAACCGTAGCATTCCAGAAAATCTATAAGAAAGAAGTCATGCGTTATGCCAAACGTAAAGGTGTGCGATTGCCTGTTCGAGAGTTCAAAGGTGGCAATAAACAAGTACGTATCAAGTCACTCTCTTCTCAAGTTGAAAACGGTTTGATCCAGTTTTTAGAAACACAAACCTTATTACGCCAGCAGTTCTTGGAGTTTCCTCGTGGGCATGATGATGGGCCTGATGCGGTTGAAATGGCGATCAGTGGTTTTGAATCTAGCTTTGTTGGAGGCGCAGTTCCTCAAGTAATGAATAAAGCTCGAACGGCGGCGACCATGCTATCGCGTTTTGGCGGCGGCGCGATGGGACGAATGCGGAGATAGCTTTGTGGGAATAGCTTTATGATGAAACCAGTATCAGCGCTTAAAGCGAAATTAGGTGATGTGTTATCAATGCTACGTCGTTTGGTATGCATTGCCATTGTGAGCGAAGTGGATACCAAACTTCGACGAGTCAAAGTCACGTTCCCTGGTGAGCGTTACCCTGAATCTGATTGGCTGTCCGTTGTTGGGCTTCGCAGTAAAGGCGTCAGTATTTCATGTAATCTTGAAATTGGTGAACAAGTGCTTTGCTTGTTTATTCCATCAGGTTCAATGATTCGAGGCTTTGTGCTAGGAAGTTTGGCAAATAACAACGATAAGCCGTATGTGAGCAATGCCGACAAATTTGGTATCGAATTTAAAGACGGCACATTACTTGAGTATGACCAAGGCAGTGGCACGGGTGTATTAAAAATAAAAGGTGGCGAGCCTGCCATCACGATTAATGAATCTGGTGTGACGATTGATTGCCCCAAGTATACGGTCAATGCTCCAACCATATTACTCAACGGTCAAACTCATATCACCAAAGCATTAACAGGAGATATGACGGCAACCTTCACTGGTTTAGTTGGCGCAGCTGGCTATGGCAGTACCACAGGTGGCGCTGCGGTGATGAATAGCGGCGCTAAAATGAAAGGTTCTGTAACAATCAATGGCGTTGAAGTCACTGTAATGACACATACGCACACGGATGCGGAAGGACGACCAACATCGACAGCTAAAAAATAGGAACCTTATAACCATCTGTATGGCGTTTTAAGGCGGTTATTTTTCTTATTGGTCTCTTTGGTTGTAAAAATTTATTCAAACTCATTCAAACAGGGTTTCAAGCGATTTCAAACAGGTTAAACATGAACTATTCACTTAAACTCAATGGCGAAGGTCGAAACGAAGATTTACTGTCGGATATTCGGCAAGCCTTATACATGATCATTTACACCGGAAAGACCGAACGTATCTATATGCCAGATTACGCAGCAGATGCGCTCGCGTATTTGGATAAACCTCAATGGGAAGTTCAACGATTGAAAGTCTCGATAGCTGAGTCGATTGCCAAGTATGAACCTCGTGTGCGGTTAGATGAAGTCGTGGTCTCTCAATCTGAGGATTTACAACAAGGTATTATTCGGATTAAATTAACCGCCAAAGTGCTCGCCACTGGCGATAGTCAAGTCTTCGACTTCACCAATTAATCACCTCCTCGTGCTAATTTTTCTCTTCTAAATCCTGCCGTATGGAATTTATATTTTTCTGACGCGTAATACTGGCTCTACTGATTATTCAGTTACTTTAACTAACAACCGTAGAGACAGTATCCATGGCCGAACTTTTACACGGTATCCGAACCATTGAATCACTGACAGGGCCGATTTCTGTAATCGAAGTTGCCTCCAGTGTGATTGGTGTGTTTGGTACTTCCGAGCTTGCCGAGCCGATGCAGCTTTATCATACAAACAATTATGATGATGCGAAGAAGGTATTCGGCCAAGGCTCGTTATTAAATGCAATTCGCCGCGTACATAACTATGTGCCAAGCAATTCCATTATTTCTATTCCATTAGGTAAAGACAGTGACTTCCCTGAAGTGCCAGAGCCTATTACCTCTGGTGTAACCTTTAGTTCATCGAGTGCATCTCTTTTTATTGATGACGGCGCGACGCTGCCCATTACTATCCGTAATCCGCATGCGTATCCGGTTGTTTATAGCTCTGATAATGAAGAGATTGCCACTGTTGATGCCGACACAGGCGTGGTGACTCCGGTTGCCGAAGGTGTTGCGAACATCACCGCTACCGTGACGTTCAATGATGGTGAAGCGGACGTCGATGAAGCGCATGTCTATTCCATTACTGTAGCTCAAACCAATCCTGATGCAGGCAAGATTGTTAGCCCAGCGCAGCTAGGTGATTCAATCGCAACGGCATTTCTTGGCGCAAATTCTCAACCTAATGGCTTGTCAAATCCCTACGAGCAAACCGCGGTTTGGTCTATTGACGATGAAGCGATTGCTTTGGTTGATTCCGCTGATGGCACGGTTTCGCCGCTATCAGAAGGTCAAGCCTTGGTAACGGTGACACTATCACCGCGTTCTGATTACCGCTACACCGATAATGATGGTAACGAAGTCGTGATTGGTGATGTGGCTGGTGCCACCTTAACTTATGTTTTAACGGTTTCGAAAGTATCCGATGCGCTATTAGCGGCCTTTATGCAAGCACTGCCACTGTTACGTAAAGCAAAACAAAAGTTTGGTTTTTCTTCAAAAATCAACATGGCACCAGGCATCTTACATAAAGATGGTGCAATGGGGTTGGCGGTATCCGCCATTAGTACCATTCGCGGTATTTGGGTAGGCGATATGCCAGAGACGGTATCCACTCCTGAAGAAGCTTATGCCTGGAAACAAAAATACACCTCTCAACGCTCGTATGTGGGCTGGCCACGTCCAAAAATCTTGGATGAATCTGGCGCGACGGTTGTTGATTGGTATGCACCGAGCTTGTGTGGCCTGATTGCTCAAGTAGACCGCAATCAAACCGGGCAAACCATTGTCCCTGAAACAGGTTACTGGTGTTCACCATCCAACTACGTAATGGCTGATGTATTAGGCCCATCGATTGAACTGGATTACATCCCAAGTGACCCATCGTGTGATGTGAATTACCTCAACGTTAACGGCATCACCACGCTAATGAATCATGGTGGTTGGAAGAACTTTGGTAACTATTCCACAGCGTTCCCAGGTAAAAGCGATTACCTGTCGTTCCTATCGGTACGTCGTACTTGCGACATCATCGAAGAGAGTATTGAAGATGTGACGCGTCAGTTCTTGGACTTTCCGATGTTTACCAGCCCAACGGATATCGCTAACACCACCTGTGGCCGAGTGAAAGATACGGTCAATGACTATCTGCGCTCCAAAGAAGGCACCGCATTGGTGTACAGCAGCGTGTCGATTGATGCAGGTGATAACCCGTTAACTAACTTAATGCAAGGCAAAATCAAGTATCACTACCAAATGACGCCACCAGTTCCAATGCAAAGCGTGGAATACGAAGCGGAAATTTATGTAGAAGGTCTAGAGAACGCCTTTAACAAACTGATCGCATAAGGATAAATCATGGCAGAGAAAAGTGTTGTTTGGCGTGATCAGATGACGTTCATCAATGAAACCCAATACGTGGGCCGAGTCAAAAGCGCTGAATGTGATGTACAGCGCAAGATGGCGACCGTCGGTGGCTTAGGTGGTCTTGGTGATGTGGAAGTTCCTACCGGGAAATATGAAGCGCCAACGGCAACGGTTGAGTTTCAATCCGTCGCGCTCGCCGATGTCGCGCAACTGACCAATAACGATGGTTGGATAAAGCTTCGCATGACAGGTCAAGTGCGTGTGCTCGATTCCGATACGGGTACACGTATTGTCGATGCCGCGGTTACGCGTATTCATGGTTACGTTAAGAATCCACCTGTCCCTGGCTTTAACGATGAAGGCTCACCTTATACCGCCAATATTGCGGTGCACTTTATCGAAATCAGTAACTCAACGGGACGTGTGTTTATGTTGGATATGCAGACAGGTGCTAAATATCCAGCAGATGATCCTGGTCAATATGGCTTCACGGTCACTATTTAGGAGGCGTGATGCGAGTACGTAAATTAGAAATTGTAGCGTCTGGTATTCAAAAGAATGGCAAGGCCGTAACTAAGGAGATGCTCGAATCAGTCGTTCGTAACTATAAAGCTGATTCTAGGCCTCCGGTTACACCTGGTCATCCAACCAAAGGCAGCGACCAAATTGCTGCCCTTGGCCGAGTATCCAATCTACGCACTGAGCAAGCGACGGATAAAACCATTCTTGTTGGCGAAGTAGTTTACACGCCAGAGATGGAGAAGCGCGAAGACTCTGGTGAGTTTGAAGGTTTTAGCGCAGGCATTCACCCTGTGATAGGACAAGACGGTGAATGGCATATGCATCACTTAGCGTTTCTAGGTCAGCTGCCACCAGCGGCTGATATTAAAACTCGTGATGTAGTGAATTTAAGCGATAGCGACTTTAGTGATGACGTTATCTATTTATCGGCAAGCGTGGGTAATCAAGCTGGCCAATCAAAACAAACTGAAGAAACAGGACTTCCTATGGATGAAGAAAAACTAAAAGGCTTGCTCAAGGGCGTATTGAAAGAAGAGCTGGCAGAAATGGGCATTAAGCCTAATACGCCAGCCAATAAAGATGGCGAACCTGATGCCGATAAAGGCAAACCTTCCGGTGAAGGCAAGCCGGATTCAGAAGTCACCGCACTAAAAGAATCAATGGCAGGGGATCGTAAAGAGTCTCTAACCGAGCTTGCCGATTCGCGTGAAATGAGTGATGACCTACGCACCAGCATTAAAGCCATGATTGATGATGCATCAGTAATTGAACTATGTGCGACAGGTGAAACGAGTCATTTTAAGAAACTCAAAAATATGATTTCGGCTCTGCCTGAGAAGAAAGCCGCTGCGCCACAGTCACCATCATTTAATGCGTTGACCCAAGCGCTAGAGCTGTCTAATGACGGTCAGCAAAAAGATACGTTTAATCCGGAGGGTTGGTAATGGATTTTTCAAACAAGCAAACCTTAAAAGGTGCACCTGCGATTGTGGGTAGTCATGCCAGTGGTAATGTTATTCAACAAGTATTAGTCGGTAATGGCGTAACGGGTTTATTGCCTGGGCATGTGGTTTTAATTACCGATGGCTCAATTGCAAAACGTTGGTCACGTGAAAGCCTAATTAATGGTGCGGTCGATGGGGATAACAAACTTATCTATGAACAATCCACTCTAGGCATTGTGACCGCAAAGCAGTTTGATGGCGATAACTCTGCCTCGGTTCTACGTGCTGGTAGTTACATTCGTGACCGTGTTGTGCTCGCTGATGATTCAGTCATCGCCACCTCGGATGAATTCAAGTTGTCATTGTGTCAACTTTACGCTGAAGGAGCTTGGGTATGAGTCCATTAGAGCAGCAAAAAAGTAAGCAAGATGGGGTGTTCGCCAAAGCCTTGCGCGCCGCATCAACGGCTTTTGTGCAAATGGGTGGTCATCCTCGCATACTCCTACATCATTCACGTCGCAACGAGCTAATTGATAATGCAATAAAAGCCCTGCAAACGGTGAAACGTGAAGGCGATGCTTATCACCAGTTAGGTCAATCAGCTCCAATTGTGACTGATACTGAGCTTGCTGATGATCAAGATTCTCCACTGGAGCATGTTGGTTTTGTAAAAGTAGATGATACGCCAATGTTAGCAAGTGTTTTGTCTGAAGACAGCAATGATGAAACCTTCTCTCTGGCCATTAATAACCCGTATGGCCAAGTGGTGAAATTCACCTCAAGCAATGAAGCCATTGCCACAGTGGATGAAAAGACCGGAGCAATTACACCTATCGGTAATGGTGAAGTCAGCATCAAGGTTGCCTTTAACAAGAAAGGTGAATACCCACGTATAGAAGATAGCTTTGATCTTGTGATTGATGATGCAAACCCTAGTGGCGAAGCTGAAAATGAGCTTCAAAACGATGACACATCAAACGAGCAACAAGCTTAGTTTTAACCCTAATTTTATTTAATCCTACATCGCCTCTTGATTGCTGTTATTAGATACAAGGCACAAGAGGCGCTCAATGAGAGAGACAACATGGATATTATTGACGTATTACGTAGCCTAGTAGCCCCTCAAGAGTGGTCTGAGCTGCTCAATAACTACAAAAAGCGTAAGCCTGTGCCAATGCGCATTCGCAACAAGGTGTTTGGCCAAGCGGTATTTTACCCAAGTGTGCGCATTCCTTGGAGCGTGTTAAAAGAAACACTATCCAACATTCCTGTGGTTCGTCGTGGTACTCGCGCGTATCAATTGGGTGGTGACGATCTAGAAACGCAATCTATCGAGCCACAAGGTTTTTCAACGGTATCGCATGTTTCTGCGGCCGAGCTGAATAACTTGAAGGCGTTAGGTCTAACCAACATCAAAAAGTATTTTGAGATGCTGCAAAGTGGTGTGATGCGTAAGATTGAGTTTTCAACCGAAGCGTTATGTGCTCAATCACTAACGGGTAAAATTTCATACCCAATGAAAACCTCTGATGGTGCAACTGAGTTATTCGAAGTTGATTTTGGTGAGCCGCTTCGCTACAGCTTTGCGGAGTCATTGAATGCGGCAGGCGCAACAATCGAAACGGTTTATAGCGCATTGCAAGACATGGATGAAAAAATTCAATCCAAAGGTTATGGCATGAACCTAGAAGTATTGTGTGGCAAGACTTTATTTGCTCGCATCCTTACTTTAGCCGGTCAAAACAAATCGAATGTATTGGATGTAAAAGTCAGTAAAGGTCAAGTCAACGTTGGTGGCTACATTGTTAACCTTGAAAACGGCTCTTACCAAACCATGGTCGGTGGTATGAAAACCGTCGTAAAAACGGTGCCAGATGATCAAATGGTGATGATTGATTTAGATGCAGGTCATACACCTTATTTTGCCGCACTGGATGATTTGGATGCTGGTCTTCAAGCTCTGCCATTCTTTGCTAAGGTAATTAAAACGGATGACCCAAGTGGTGCAGATGTGTACACCATGTCTAAACCGCTTCCAGCTGTTGTTGTGGATGCAATCTGTTGGACTGATGGCGCATTGGCTGCGTAAGGAAACCTATGGCTATCACACTTACCCAACTAAGAGCGATGGTCACACCTGAGGGAGTCTCTGACTCCCTTGATGATCAAATCTACCTCTCTCTTACTTATAACGATACCAAGAACGCTCAGACGGCTTGCCAATCTGCTGCGCGTTGGTGTTACGCCTATTTAGGGCAAAAGAATGCACTGAACCGCTCATTTAATGATGACGATAATGCCGTTCTGACAGAAGCCATGACTCAAATGGCTATTTATGAATTAGGCGAAATCAGTGAATTTGATTTTGACGAACGTAAAGACGATGCCATCGCTCTACTCAATGCCTTGCTTGGCCTGAACAATAACAGCGATACAGGCGCAACTTATACAGGAGCTGCGATTGCCCGTGATCAAGAATCTCACATTATCAAACCTTATCGCTCGGCTTCCAACCGACGTTATTACTAATTGTTATCCTCTGCCTTATGAGCTAGGAAATGCTCGTCACCAAAGCAGCAATTATTACTATGGTGCTATTCGCGCGATGTTACTCGATGAAGAAGTGGCCTCGGATGTAGAAATGCGTCACGCCACGGCAATGACGGTTCCTTATATGATTGAAGGCTCATCTCAAGATGTGGCATTTTTCCAAGAAGTGACCGCTGATTTAGATCTAGAAGCTCTAATGGAACAAATGCTCGCCGCAACTGAATTTGGTTTTATGCCCGTTGAGTTAATGTGGGAACAACAAGGAGAGCTGCTTTGTGTGGTGAACTCTGAGCAAAAACGACCTGAAAACTTCCGCATTATGACGGATGGTTCTCTGGTGTATAGCGCCGTGGATTACACCAACAAAACACCTGTCACTGGTAAAGTGATCCCTGTGCTTCGTAAACCCTCAAGCGAACGTCCATACGGTGAAACTATTTTAGAATCCGTATGGCCAATCTGGCAAAGCAAATGGATTAGCTGGGCCAACATTGAGCGCCTTGGTGAAAAGTATGCCATTCCGACCGCAATAGCCTTAGCTAAAGATGCAAATGGTGATGAAGATTTGCAAAAAATCGCGGATTCACTTGCCCCTGTGATGAACGGGGATGCAGTGGCATTAAGTGGTGTGGAAGAAATTGTTACGTTATCAGCTTCAGGTAAAGTCGATGAACTGCTACGTACCATCGAATACATTGATAACAAAATTGCTAAATCTATTACAGGGCAAACGCTAACCAATGGCAATCAAAAATACGGCTCTCGTTCACTTGGTGAAGTACACGAGCGTGCTGGAATGCGAGTCTCTAAACAAGATGCCCGTATGGTATATAAAGCGTTAAACCAAACCTTATGCAAGTGGGTATTTATTGCTAATGGCCGTGAAGGTAATATCAAAGTTCGTGTTGATGAAGAGGCTTATAAAGCTATGCTTGATTCAGCATTAACTACTGATTCTGCAGCGCAAACGCCTCAATCGGCATTAGAGTTTTCAGATGTACCAGGGAAGCATTTATGCCTACTTTAGACACGCTTGCTAGCCAAGAGAAATCCAACCTTGAAAAATTACAGCGCCTTGAAGATGAGGCGCTTTCTTTAACTATCAAGACACTTTCAAACGAGATTGAAACGGCATTTAATGAGAATGTAAATCCTGATGATATCGACCTCACTAAAGCCACGCAGAGCTACACGGATATCTATACTGCTTCAATGATGGTGAGTTGGTTACTTGGCCAAGCTCATGTCGTGAAGTCAGTTGATGAAAACATTAAGCAAGAGACCGAACTAAGCTCACTGATTCCACCTACACCAGTTTATCTCGCCGTTGACGATGTGCCGTTTCAAGAAGCCATTGATGCACTAAAAACCACTGTACCAACCGACAGCATTGAATTCCAACAAATGGAAGCTGCCATGAAGCTACGTGCTTTCACTGTGGCCAATGTATCGAGCGTGGATGCGATTAACCGTGTTAAAAAACAATATGAAGCAGCGCTTAAAAACGGTGCAACACGTTCGGAAACGCTGGGTAATATGCAGCAAATATTGGATCAAGAAGGCCTATCGAAAGCCAATCCGTATTATCTTGAGCTGCATTATCGTAACAACATGATGACGGCTTATAACGCTGGCCGTTGGACGCAAATTGCTAACAATGATTTGGTGTCATACCTGGTCTATTCGTCAGTGTTGGATTCAGGCACCACAGAGTTGTGTCACAAACTAGACAATACGGTCAAACCAAAAGACGACCCTTTCTGGGAAAGCTTTTACCCACCGAATCATCACAAATGTCGTGCGACCGTATCGGTTTTATCAAGTGCGCAATATGACAAACTGCCAGCGTCGGCCAAACAAGCTTCAAACCAAATCAATGCCAAGGAACTGGACAGTGATGCGACCACAGGTAAAGAACATCAGTTTACCAGTTCGCCAATTGTCTCGATGAAAACCATTCCAGCATCAATGATGGAACGTGCCAATGAGTACGGTCTAACGCAATCTATTCTCGATTATTCCAAAGCGCAAAGCAGTAAGGTACTCGATGAGCAAATCAAAACGGCATCTAAGCAGACGTTGTCCGCAAGCGTGGTGAATAAGGCAATTAAACAAACCTCAGCCCTTGAGCCATTTCAAGAGATGATCAACTCTCAGCTGATGTCATCACCAGATGAAGTATTGCTTGCCTTTGATGAACTGAAAGAGGGTGATTTTCTGCCAAGCTTGATGTTTGTGTTGGAGCTGGATGAGTCACTACGAGCGGTCGCGTATCTGAGTGCTTATGATGAAAGTGCAGTTTATAAATTGGTGGGGATGAATTCAGCGCTTGGAATAACCAAAACAACATTAAAATAATATCCATTTAATGACTGTTTTTGCTAATTATAGATAAATTTGGGGCCTGAATGGCCCCAACTTTTTACTTTAACACCTAACAAGAAATGCCCAAGATTCATACCCATACTCATGAGCATCTAACATTTTTTGTGAATTTCCTCGAACTTTTCGATAGCGGCAAAAAATCCAACGAAAACCTTTAGGTGCTTGTTTATTAGTGATTTTCTTCAAAGTCATGCATATTCACCTCCTTACCAAGAGAGAATTTGAACCTTGCGTCAAATGAATGTAGGTGCTAATCTACATTTGCTTATACAAAAAACGCTAGGTGATAGAGCCTCTTGGTTTCTCTATCTAGTTAATACTGCTCTTTATTTTGGCGAATAAAGAGCAGTTATTTTTTCAATTTTGATAACCTCACCTCCGCTGCATGTCGTGTTACTCCAAATTTTTCTATTAATAGATCCACTGTTATATTTTCATCGATTAGTCGCGAATCCATTAAAAATTCTGATGCGAATGTATCTGCTTGCCACTCACTATCTTCATAAATTTTATGGCTACCTCTTGCGAAGCTAGGCTTGGCATTTTTATGAAGCATCAAATGACCTAATTCATGCGCTAGCGTAAAGATACTATGCCCACACCCAACACAAGCTGCTTCATATACTGAGTTTTTAACTTGAATATGATTTTTATCAGGAAAAGCTCTGGCTTCTTCATCTCCAAGCTCATGATCTTCTAATATTTCAAGAGTAAGCGTACCTATTTCTTGAAGCGCTTCTAGTAAGTGACAAATTTTAACTTTTGGCTTAGAAAGGTAAAAAGTATCGCGAGCAAATTGTGCTTCTTCTTGAATTTTCTTTGCGCTCATTGGTTTGACTTTATGGCCTAATTTTCGCTTAAACGTCATTATTAGTCTCCCAGCATTTTCATAACTTGCTCACGATCCGAGTCAGATAGAGATTCATAACGTCTTGCAAATGACATAACCATTTCTCGTTCATTATTTGATTTCCCAACCAAATCAATTTTTACTGACGGTTGAGAAAGAACAACGGATTCTTCCAACTGATTAACTTGTTTTTGTGTCAAATTAAAAGAAGAACAGATTTTTGAAACAATTGCGTCCGAGATGGATTTTTTACCCAACTCAACCGAAGAAAGATAAGCTGAACTGACGCCTAATGCTGTTGCCATATCTTTTAACAAGATTTCTTGTTCAATTCTTATCTTTCTTAAATATTTTCCAAAAGCTGTCGCTTTCATAACTTACCCACCATACTATTGTCTAAAGTAAACAATTGTGGCCTTTCACCCCACTACCAGAGCACACGATAAACCAGTTTTTGGTTAATTTCAAGCATCTTTATTAGGTTAACTGAATTTACAAAAAGAACTAGCTATTCCCAACACACCATAATAGTGTCAGGTTACTTCGAAATAATATGGAATTTCAGCATGTTACCGATTAAACCTGACGCAAAACCACTGATTGAATTAATTGTACAGCAATCTCGCCTCGTTCCTGAATTAGACCCTGTGAAGCTTTCTGTAATCATGCCTGAGTACAGCGCTTGCCACATTGAACTCGTATTAGAACAAATCAGCATGCTGCCTATGTCTGATATTTACCAAATGATGAAAAATCACAAAAATACTGGTTAGATATACAGCTTTAGTGTTATGCTTTCTTTGTGTTTTGATGCCTTGAGTACCTGAGACCCAAATGCCAATTAATAAAGCATTTGGAGAGGAAGCAGCAAAACCCCGCCAGCTACTATTCCCCCTGTAGCTGGCGGTTTTTCGCTTGTATTCAAGGCTCTTTTAATGAGGAGATAAGAATGCACGAACACACCTTATTTGATGGTCGTATGACGTTGGCCAACGCAGATTGCTTAACCTACCTGAAGAAAGTCCCTGATAACTCTGTTGATCTGATTTTAACTGATCCACCTTACTTCCAAGTAAAGCGTAATGCTTGGGATAACCAATGGCCTGATGTTACTTCGTTTCTTGCTTGGCTTGATGAAGTTTTGATTGAATTTTGGCGCGTTTTAAAGCCGTCTGGTGGTCTTTATCTATTCTGTGGTTCCAAACTTGCCAGTGATACAGAAATCCTGATACGCAATCGCTTTGAAGTATTTAACCATATTATTTGGGCTAAACCATCAGGCCCATGGAAGCGCATGCATAAACCCGATCTAAGAATGTTTTTCCCTGCCACTGAGCGGATCATTTTTGCAGGGCATTACAACGCAGAAGGTTATGCCAAAGGCTGCTCTGGTTACGCAACGCAATGTGCCAATTTAAAGAAACAGGTCTTTAAGCCATTAATGGACTATTTCATCAATGCTCGTAAACAGCTTGGTGTGAGTGCTGCTGATATCAACAAAGCGACAGGAACGCAAATGTGTTCGCATTGGTTTAGTGAAAGCCAATGGAAGTTGCCCAACGAGAAACAATACCTACAACTGCAAGCTTTATTTAAAGCAAAAGCTGGTGAACTATCACGTAGTCATTCCGAGTTGGCCAATCAATACTCTGAACTGCAAACGCAGTACCAAGTTCTGGTTCGTGACTTTGATGAACTTAAAGCCGAGTATGAACATTTACGCAGACCGTTTAGCGTAACGAGTGATGTGCCTTACACTGATGTTTGGAGTTTTGCACCTGTTCAGTATTATCCTGGCAAGCATCCATGTGAGAAACCTCAAGCTTTGTTAGAGCACATTATCACAGCAAGTAGCCGTGAAAATGATGTGGTACTCGATGCCTTTATGGGGAGCGGTTCAACAGGCCGAGCTTGTCTTGGTTTGAATCGACGTTTTATCGGCATTGAAATGGAAGAAGAAACTTACCAAACCACGCTGGATAACCTGAAAGAAATTAAATGTTAGTCCGTAACGTTTAATTGATAAAAGAAAAGGCGCATTAGTTTGCGCCTCAATCTAAATCGAAAAAACGGAAGTGAGTAAACTAGTTATGCAACCATTCATCCGCTTCATCAAACATGGCTTCAAGAAGCTCATTAATTTTTGCTTTGGCATTTTTGTCTTTGCCTGAAATATCAAGATGATTATTTTCTCCTTTACGAACACGAATTCTAGCATCTGGGTAGAATGGTAAAATTCGTTTATTCATTTCAGGCTCGATGCGAGAAAACATATCCTTTTCTAGTCGGCTTTTATCTACAATCAAATCAACACGCATGGTTTACTCCTTCAAAGCTAGTTTCTTACAAATAATACTGTTTATTTATACAGTATTATTTTATGGGTAATTTTAACTTTGATCAAGTGCGTCCATGTCTTTCCATAGATCATCCATCACATCATGCAAAGCTTGTCTGAGCTGTGGAGTTAAATCTCGTAAGCTCGCCACTAATGATTGAGATAATGCTTCTGGGTCGCTCGATACTGCATCAATTTGAATGGACGGTGTAAAGCTCAAATCAATCGTAACTTGAGGAGGTGCGATCAATGTCTGCTGAGCAGGCGCACTTTGTATTGCTTGCTCTGTTTGTGTGACGGCTTGAGTATTAACCGGATCTTCATTACCGTTAAAAATGTCATATAACCAACTTGCGATATCTTCTCCAACCATTGACCCACCAACGGAACCTGCAATGGCTCCAGGAGCAGCTCCGACACCGCCAGCTAAGGTACCTAAAGCGCCACCGCCTAAACCCCCAAGCCACGAGCCAGCGGTTGCACCAATGTCTTTCCACATTTGAGCATCGTCACCTTCAGCGGCGCTCATGGCAATAGAACCTGCATTAAGCGCCGTTCCTATTAATGGCGCTCGTTTAAGTAATCCTTTACCTCCTCGTAATAAAGCACCGCCAGCTTTAGGTAAAAAGCTTGCTTCTTTGGCGATGTTGGCTACAGGCTCTGCCGCTGATTTGGTAAATAAGCCACCAAACATACTAGATGGTTTAACCGCCTTAGGGCTGGTGGAGGTTCCAAGCACTTTATTTAAAACCTTTCCACCTAGTTTAGTGCCTATTTTAGTTGCGAACTTGCCAGCAAATCCGGCGGTAAGAACCGATGCGAATAAAGCCCCGTAACCCACACCAGCGTTTTCATTCATGCTGCTGGTGGCACTGCCTGTGAGACTTGAAATTACATCACCAAGACCATCCATGGAATCAATTAAATCGCTACTACGGTTTGTTAGTGAATCAATACCCGTACTCCAAGCGTTCATTGATTTATCTAAAGCTGTAGAAATGCTATCACTCGCTTCTTCTAGCGATTGTGCACCGCCAAATGAAGCTTCAGGATTGGTTAACCCATCGACAACGCCTTTAACACCTTTTGTACCAACGTCTTCCGATAAGATGGTGCCGCCAATGGATTCTAATAATGGTTTTATTGCTCCAGCATCCGATGTGTTACTCGCGCTATTAACCAACGCTAAAAGTGCAGCATAGTTATTACCTGGCGCAACCCCTGATTTCACATCATCACGAACGCGATAAGCTGCGGTTTTAATACGGTCTCTAAGGTCTGCATTTTGAATCGCATCAACAGTACCTGCTTTATCACCTGTGCCGACTAATTTAGCGAATTCACCTGAGTCGCTAAATCTGGCCATAAAGGATTCTTTAAGGGAGTCACCAACTTTATCGGTATTCCATACGCCAGCTTTTCGGGCTTGGATGATGGACGCAGCAAATTGGTCAAAAGAAATCTTATCGCCTAGTAATGGTGAGTATTCCGCAAAGGTATCGAGTAAGTCACCGTTTGTATCCCCAATTGTTGAGCTGGTGGCGTAAAGCTTATCAGCCGCTTCTTGGATGCTAATACCAAACCCCTTGGATATATTCGCCAAAGCACGTACCGTTTCAGGGGATGAATAATCAGGGAAGATTTTTTGAAGTTGGATGGTCGCCTTGGTTAAGTCCATCGTATCCTGGTCGCTCAAGTTCTGTTGCTTGGCCATGGCTTGCGCGGCAAAGATACTTTCTTGTTCTGCACCATACTTACGAATGAGATCGCTTCGGAACTGTCGCTGAGTAACAGACTGAACATCTTCTAACGAGTAGCTACTGCGTGCTGCGAGTAGTCGTTCATTGCGAGCCTTATCATTTCCAGCCCAAGCTAAGCCTGCGGATGCAGTTGCCGCACCAGCGAACGCTCCAATCTTTTCGATATGCTTAAGCGCTCCGCCTTGCTTTTTTAATTCAGCATTTGTTTTTTGAACTTGCTGTTGGAGCTTCTTTTCTTCGGTTGCTATGTTATTGATATCGAAACCAGATTGCTTCAAGGTTCGGCCAAGTCGCTCTAGCTCATTTTGCTGTGTGTTAATAGCCTTAGCATTTTTCTTTTCTTGTTGACCCAATTCCGTTAATGCTTTTTCAGCCTTCTTATACGAATCAACATCCGCAACGGTTTTTTGTAAGTCTTTAAATTCTCGCTCTAATTTACTCGATTCTTTTTCTATCTTTTTTGATTGCTGCGTAAAGGCATCTTGTATACCAACAATCAGTTCCAATGAATAATTACTATTGCTTGATGGCATTATTATATACCTCTATGAAATAGGTGTATTGGGACCAATCAGCCATCATCAATTCACCAACCGAAACAATGCCTACTTTCTTGTGAGTCAGTAGGCCAAAAGAGCGATCAAAAACCTTAGATTTAATTCGAGCGAGATTTAGCTCTTTCCCATGAGATGGGCCAGATTAATCAGCTCCTCATATGGGGTATTAATGATCATATCGACAGGCACAATAACTTCGCCTTTCATGGACAAATGAGTCAGGCTTTCACGTTCATCTCGTTGTTCATCATCAAGCTCACCAAACACTAAGATGCTTGAACCAATATGAGCGGTAATTGCGTCATTGAACTCAAAGCCATATTGCTCTTTTGAAAAGCGTACTGCTTCAATGCGATCTTTTACTAAGGCTTTGCGTACACGTTTAGCACAATTGAGCTTCATGCCACCGTGCTGAATAGGTGTGTTTATCGGGCAAATACCAAACTCCATGATCGACTTGGCAATTTCTTCAAGCGTGTACAGCTTTTGCTCTTCTTTCAATGGCGTTTCAACATGGTTTTCAGGGGACTTAGTTTTACTCATAACTCAATTCTCATTTGATGATTTGGGAGCCTGTATTGTGTCTTTTATTGAGCTTGAATCTGCCGAATGGAAATTATGTTTTAGGGTTTGATTAATATGATGACTCTGGATAATTGAGAATTGACTATGCTGCCTAAGATTTTGAAAAGCGACATTCGTATGAAGACCTTGAGTGATTTAACCACCGAGGAAATGAATGCGTTGCGTTCTGAAATTAAAGGCTTACAAGTGCTCGATATTGATAATGTGCATGAGTCTTTTCTCCCGTGGCTTGCGTGGTGGTTCCGTGTGGATACTTGGGATGACGCCTGGACGACGGAGCGTAAACGTGAAGTCGTGAAAAATGGTCTAGTGCTATACAAGTACAAAGGCACCATTTGGGCTGTAGAGCGAGCGTTAAGTCTAACGGGTTTTGATCCAAAACTAACCGTATGGCATCAGATGCAACCACAAGGTGAGAAAGGCACATTCTTAGTTGAAGCTACTCAAGAGAACGGTGGATTAACTCAGAAAGATTACGAGAACGTTGTGACGTTAGTTGAGAGTAATAAGCAAGGCTCTCAGACATGGCGAATGGTAGTTCGTAATCCTGTGAGTCATGGCGGCATTTATGCTGGTGTCACCGTTCGTAGTCGTAAGCGTATTACTGTAACATTGATGAATGGATAAATAATAATGGCAGATGAACCGTTAAAAACCGCTGTATTAACTGATATAGGTATCACAAAGCTCGATGATGCATATCAAGCTGGTACAAAAATCACTATCGCTGAAATGGCATTAGGTGATGCTAACTTCGAATATGTAACACCAGACCCTGCATTTACTCAATTAGTGAATGAGTTTGGCCGACAACCAATAAACGAAGGCAACACCAGTGACACCTGGATTAACGCCATTGTCTATGTAGACAGCATGCAGTTTGCTGGAAAGTCTATTTTAGAATTTGGTCTGTATGACAATGAAGGTGATTTGATCGTATATAGCTCATACACCCCAAGTGTGATTCCTGACGTAGGTCAAGATTACATTCAACTTGAAATTGAATGCTCAGTAGACTTGTACAACGCTTCAGTCGTTACAATTGATGTCACACCAATCTATCCCCAAGCCACCGAACTAGAGCGTGGTATTGCTAAAATAATCACAGAAGAACAAGTCGATGCAGGTATTGATGATAGCGCATTCCTTACGATTAAAAAGTTCACTAGAGCATTAAGCGCTAGTTATGTGATTAATACCTTAGTTGAAAAATTATGGCTTGGCATTGCAAAACGCATTTGTCCTGTTGGCGTTCCTCTCCCTTGGGGTTCAGATATTGCCCCAGATGGATTTGCCATTCATAAAGGGCAAGCTTTTGATATTCTCGCAAACCCAGAGCTCGCCAAACTGTACCCAGACGGCATCATTCCTGATATGCGCGGTTTAGGTATCATCGGTAAAGAAGATGGTGAGTTGATTTTGGCATATGAAGAAGGTCAAGTTAAAGAACACGGTCACCCAAATTCAACCGTCAGCTCTACTAATTTAGGGACTAAGACGACATCAACGCAAAGTTTAAAAGCTAATATTGAATTGTCTAGAGCTTACGATAGTGGCTATGCAGATCAGTTGGACTACATTGGCAGAGGTCAAAATCTTGGTCGGTATTGGAAAAGCCCAACTAGCAAAATATCGATCCCCAACCACGCACATACAGTTGCTATTGGATCACATGCACACAGTGTTGCTATTGCCTTATTTGGCGCACTTAAAAACACCATCAACCACCGTAAATTTAACTGGATAGTGAGGCTTGCCTAATGAATAGCATTCAACCGAAATCAATCACACTAAGTGTCTCAAAGATTCACCCTGAAGGATGGTGGCTAGGCAATACGCAAGAACATGTCGCCAAAGGCACTGCATTAGGCGCCGATTACACCGAGAATGTTTATACACCGAGTGCTGACGGCATGATCGGTAAATATGATTGGGAAACGAATAGCTGGGAAGAAATCAAGAACAAAGCTTTGGATGAGTTTTGGACTCCGAACGGTCAAGCTTGTGTTATAGGCACACCTGATGGCGATTATCCCGAATGGGCAGTATTAGAAGCACCGCCCGAATATGATACTGAAATTCAAACCGTACTTTATCAAGATGAAAAATGGCTTATTTATGACATAGAAATTGGTAAATCTTATTGGGACAGTGAAGGTAATGAGTTAATCATTTCAGATTACAACTTTACATTGCCCGAGAATCATACTTTCACTAAACCGCCAACGGATAAACAAGGTTTTGTGATCAGACTGGTTGATAACGAATGGCAGTATATTGCCGACTATCGTGAACAAGTTATTTATGATTGCACCGATGCAACACATTCTGAGTTGATGCAAGAACTGGGTGATATACCTGACGACTACACCCTTAAGGAGCCCTCAACTCAATATGACGAATGGAAAAATGAGGAATGGATAACAAACCAAGATAATAAATACATTGGTGATTTTAATCAGGTCGATGAAACAAGACGACAGCTTTATGCAAGGATATGTGATCCACTAATATCTGAGGCCAACATTAAGCGTCTGCAAGGATGGGAAGACGAAGCGACAGATATGGAAAACCAAGCTCTTGCAGCTCGAATAGAGATACAAAATTCAAACCCCTGGCCTGAACCCGTCGTCAAATAAAACCCAAAAGCCGTTTAGTGATTAACACATTAAGCGGCTTTTTGTTAGTCCGTAACATTAACTTTCAAGCCATAATATGATGAATTTCGTCCCATAAAATCCCACATAATTCCGGTTAATTTCACCTTGAAAGCGTTTTAACTTAAAAATCTACCGTGTTTTAAGTGTCGTTTCGCGCTGTCAATTATGCTCAATTAATATTAATCATAAAGGTCAATACTGGAAGTAAGAGTAAGTAAAACTTAAGATTAGCTGAAATGCATTAAGGTTTTATATGTTGATGGGGTTAAACATAAACATGCCCAATAGTGAAGGGGCTGAGCATGTTTTGTGGCCTGGAGATAGAATAGGTAAGAGTTAATATTAAAGCGCTTAAGCAGAGATCGTACTTTTCTTTAATTGAGGCTCTGATAACTCTTGGCTATGTTGTTGTAAGTCATGATGGTGACATTGCAAAGTAAACTGGATATTTTGTTTACGTTGCCAAAAACGTTCATGGAAATAAAATACGACGGTATTTACGCTTGGCTCTATAGTTGCCATTAAACCACCAATGAAGGCATCACCGGTTAATAAGTAAGTGACTAAGAATGCGACACTGAAGTGCAATACTGCGAAGCTCATGGTCTTCTTTGAAGGAGCTTGTAATGCAATTTTTAATAATTTATTTCGTTGCCATACTTTGTCATGAAAATAGAAAGCAACGGTATTTACCATTGGCTCGATCATGGCAATTAAGCTACCTAAAATAATATCTCCAGTGAGCAAGTAAGCTAAAGTAAACGCAACGCTGAAGTGTAGAACTGCAAAGGTAAGTGTTTTTTTCATGATCTTTCTCCGAGTCATTTCTAAGCTGATGAAAATACTATAATCTAAATGATAACTATTATCAAATGGGTTTATCTATTTTATTGATAGCTCTTAGCTTTTAAAAACTCACCGGATAACGCTTATCTCTTTGCCTTAAAGCGGAGGTTCTGAAAATAAAAAAGGTCAACCTAATGGCTGACCTTGTTTATTTTTGCGGTTTATCAAGAAACGATAAACACGATTTTATCTGTAAGCAAGTTATTATAATGCAGCAATAGTGGCTTTTTGTTCTTCTAGTTTCACCAAGGTCTCTTGGTAACCTTCAAGTTTACCTCGTTCTGCTACGACAACGGCTTCTGGCGCTTTAGCTACAAAACCTTGGTTATTGAGTTTACCTTCAATACGTTTGATTTCGCCTTGAATTCGAACCGATTCTTTATCTAAACGAGCCAGTTCTGCATCTTTGTCTATCAAGCCTGCCATTGGGATCATTAGCGTTGATTTGCCTACTAATACGGTTGCACAAGCTGGGATATCTTTGCCATCGATCTGAGTTTCGCCTTCTGCAAGTACTTTGATTTCTTCTAACTTCGCCAGAGAAGTCAGTACCTTTAAGTTGGCTTGCAGACGAGCTGTATCAGTTGTATTTGCTTTTAGCATGACAGATAAAGGCACACTTGGCGCGATATCGTACTCAGCACGCAGGTTACGAATACAAGTGATGAATTGTTTCACCCATTCGATATCGGCAACAGCGGCTTCATCTAGGTTATCCGCATTAAACTGAGGCAATGCCTGTGTCATAATGGTGTCACCTTCAACGCCTTTAACCAGTGATTTCACACTCTGCCAGATTGATTCGGTAATGAATGGTAATACTGGATGCGCAAGACGTAGCGTTTTTTCAAGGACAGTGATCAAAGTGCGACGGGTGGCGCGTTGTTGATCTTCAGTACCTTTCCATAGAATTGGTTTCGTTAGTTCTAAATACCAGTCACAGAATTGGTTCCAGATAAATTCATACAGCGTGTTAGCCGCCATGTCTAAACGGAAGTTTTCGATATGAGTGTTGAAGTCTTTTGCCGCGAGTTCGAACTGAGATTCAATCCAACGATCGGCAAGAGAATAAGATAACTCGCTCCCTTCTGCAAAACCGCAATCTTGATCTTCTGTATTCATTAATACGTAACGGCTAGCATTCCATAACTTGTTACAGAAGTTACGGTAACCTTCTAGGCGTTTCATATCCCAGTTGATGTCACGTCCTGTTGAAGCCATGGCTGCAAGCGTGAAGCGTAATGCATCGGTGCCGTAAGGTTCAATACCACCCTCAAATGTCTTACGAGTGGCTTTTTCAATTTTAGCTGCCAGCTTTGGCTGCATCATGTTGCCACAACGTTTTTCAACTAGTTCTTCAAGGCCAATACCGTCAATCATATCGATTGGGTCAAGTACGTTGCCTTTCGATTTCGACATCTTATCGCCGTTTTCATCACGGATAAGTCCCGTCATATAAACCGTTTTAAATGGAACTTGTGGTTTGCCATCTTCATCTTTCACAAAATGCATGGTCATCATGATCATACGCGCAACCCAGAAGAAGATAATGTCAAAACCAGACACTAAGACATCAGTTGGGTGGAAAGTGGAAAGATCTTGTGTTTTTTCAGGCCAGCCCATGGTGCCAAAGCTCCATAATGCCGATGAGAACCACGTATCAAGCACGTCATCATCTTGGCGCAGTACCACAACTGGAGCTAAGTTATTTTGTGCACGAACTTCTTCTTCATCACGGCCAACATAGACGTTGCCATCGTTGTCATACCAAGCTGGAATGCGATGACCCCACCAAAGTTGGCGTGAGATACACCAATCTTGCACATCACGCATCCATGCAAAGTACATGTTTTCATATTGTTTTGGTACGAATTGGATTTCACCATCTTCAACGGCTTTTACCGCAGGCGCTGCTAAAGGAGCAGTACGGACGTACCATTGGTCAGTTAGCATTGGTTCGATAACTACACCACCACGATCCCCGTAAGGCACGGTTAAATCATGATCTTTTACTTCTTCTAATAAACCTAACGCATCCAGTTCAGCTACTACGGCTTTACGTGCAGCAAAACGCTCCATACCTTGGAATTGTGCAGGAATTTCGGTGCTATAAGCATCAGATGCTTCACCTGTAGTGGTGAACACTTCTGCGCTATCACGGATATCAGCATTGAGCGTTAGGATGTTGATCATCGGCAGTTGATGACGTTTACCGACTTCGTAATCGTTAAAGTCATGAGCTGGTGTGATTTTCACGCAACCTGTACCTTTTTCCATATCGGCGTGTTCATCGGCCACAATAGGAATTAAACGATTAACTAATGGCAGTAAGATTTCTTTGCCTATCAAATCTTTGTAACGAGGATCTTCTGGGTTTACCGCTACGCCAGTATCACCAAGTACGGTTTCTGGGCGGGTAGTGGCGACCACAATGTAATCTTTACCATCAGCAGTTTTTACGCCATTCGCTAATGGATAGCGGAAGTGCCACATGAAGCCTTTTTTGTCTTTGTTCTCAACTTCAAGATCTGAAATCGCGGTATGCAACTTTGGATCCCAGTTTACTAGGCGTTTGCCACGGTAAATAAGGTCGTCTTGATATAAGCGAACAAATACTTCTCTGGTGGCGTTAGATAAACCGTCATCCATGGTAAAGCGTTCACGATCCCAGTCAACCGATGCGCCAAGGCGGCGAAGTTGGCGAGTAATATTGCCACCCGATTCGGCTTTCCATTCCCAAATTTTGTCGATGAAAGCTTCACGGCCATAATCGTGTTTGGTTTTATTTTCTTCGGCGGCAATTTTTCGTTCAACTACCATTTGGGTAGCGATACCTGCGTGGTCGGTACCAACTTGCCAAAGGGTATTTTTGCCTTTCATTCGCTCACAACGGATCAAAGTATCCATAATGGTATCTTGGAAAGCATGACCCATGTGTAGGCTACCAGTGACGTTTGGTGGTGGGATCACAATGCTATAAGCTTCTTTTGATGTGTCACCATGAGGCTTAAAGTAACCAGCTTCTTCCCAACGCTGATATAGCGCTTGTTCAATTGATGTTGGGTTATATGTCTTTTCCATAGTCTTCTTTTATCGATACTGTGAGCGTGAAAAATAAGGGTAATATCAACGTAAAACGTTATAGCGAAAACAACATAAAGAGGCTGTTTCTTATAAAAACATTGTTGGTTTAGCAATAAATTCTTATTCGTTACTGATATTAATCGTCTGCATTTCAAAGCCAGCTTGCCGATAGATTTTATACCTTTCTCGGGCGTGTTGCTTTGCTTTTTCTTCGCAAGGCACGAAGTCTACCACTTGTGTAAAGCTCTGGGCAAAAGTTGTCGCATCATTACTCAAATTGATGACTAGCTGCCGGTTGCGGTTAAACTTGCTATTTGGGTAACCAATCTCAATCGGAGTGCCAAAATTAGGCCCTTCACCTACTAAGTTATGTGCTTGATAATTTTCAGTTTGTTGTCTCCAGAAGTGTTCATCTATTATTTCCGCTTGCGTTTTATCTTGGGCATTAATATAAACTTTTGCACCTTGCTGGGCAAAATGGCGTGCCAAAAAAATCACATAATCAATATGGCCGATTTCTGACGTTTGGGGTGAGTCTGGTGAAATTAGATAAAATGTGGCGATACTCATATATCAAAGCTCATTAATCAAAATTAAAAATGCGCCAAAGATAAAACACAAAAAAGGGCACAACGGCCCTTTTGATATATAGGTTTTATCTCACGACTTCAATTACTATGGATATATATTATTCTTCTAATAAAACTTGGCCAGTAGAGGCTTTGTTTAATAAGAATTGAACTAATAAAGAAACCGGACGACCCGTAGAGCCTTTTTGTGCACCTGATTTCCATGCTGTGCCAGCAATATCAAGGTGTGCCCAGTTATACTTTTTAGTAAAGCGAGACAAGAAACAACCCGCAGTAATCGTGCCACCAGGGCGACCACCAATATTGGCCATATCGGCAAATGGGCTATTTAATTGTTCTTGATACTCATCTGCCATCGGCATACGCCATGCGCGATCGCCTGCTTGTTCCGATGCATTAATCAGCTCATGCGCAAGTGGATTATGGTTAGCCACTAAACCACTAATATGGTGCCCAAGTGCAATCACACATGCGCCTGTTAATGTAGCTACATCGACTACGCAATCTGGGTCAAAACGCTCAACATAAGTTAATGCATCACATAATACTAATCGACCTTCTGCGTCAGTATTAAGGACTTCCACAGTTTGACCTGACATGGTGGTTAGAATATCGCCAGGACGATACGCATTACTTCCTGGCATATTCTCACAACCCGCTAACACACCAACAACATTTATCGGTAAATTTAGCTTTGCCAATGCTTTCATAGTGCCAAAAACAGAGGCTGCGCCACACATGTCGTATTTCATTTCATCCATCGCTTCGCCTGGTTTTAATGAAATACCACCTGAATCAAACGTTAAGCCCTTACCGATTAAAACGATAGGTTTAGCTTCAGAATCAGGATTGCCTTTGTAGCTCATGATTGACATCATGGACTCGTTACGAGAACCACGGCCAACGGCAAGATAAGAGTGCATTCCAAGCTTGTCCATTTCCTCTTCACCAATAATTTTAGTGGTGATGGTTTCAAAGTCATCGGCAAGGCGACGAGCTTGGGAAGCTAAATAAGCTGGATTGGCAACGTTAGGCGGCATATTGCCAAGATCTTTTGATGACTTAACACCTGATGCAATCGCTAAACCGTGAGAAATTGCTTTTTCGCCAAGGTTTAATTCACGGCGAGTTGGCACATTAAAGACTAGCTTGCGTAAAGGTCGGCGAGTTTCTGGTTTATTACTCTTGAATTGATCAAAGGTATATAAGCTATCTTTTGTTGATTCAACTGCTTGGCGAACTTTCCAATAGGTATCACGACCTTTGACATGTAACTCAGTTAAAAAGCATACCGCTTCCATTGAACCTGTGTCGTTCAAGGTGCCAATGGTTTTTTGGATTATATCTTTGTATTGACGTTCACCGAGTTCGCGCTCTTTACCACAACCAACAAGTAAAACACGCTCAGATAAAATGCCGGGTACTTGATGCAACAATAACATTTGGCCTGGCTTACCTTCGAGGTCACCTCTGCGTAATAATGAACTAATATAGCCGTCGCTGATTTTATCAAGTTGTTCTGCGACAGGAGAAAGGCGACGTGGCTCAAAAACACCGACAACGATACATGCGCTGCGTTGTTTTTCTGGACTGCCACTTTTTACACTGAACTCCATGCGTACTCCTACATCCTAAAGACAAATAGAGCCAAATGATGGATAATGCTGTTTTAGATACTTTTTTTTGATAAAAGTGTTCTAGAATGAAGCAAACCATCTTTGGCTTAAAAAAATAGAAAATCTTACGTTTCAATAAAAGTAAGATTATTAACAAATAATATAGTTAAAAATGATTAAAAATAATAGACTCATCGGAAAACTATAGTGATTCCGTCAAAAAAACAAGTTTTGTATAGGTGATACTGCGTGATTATTGTTAGATATTTGATCCGCGAGACACTCAAAAGCCAGCTAGCCGTTTTCTTTGTGCTTTTTCTCGTATTTTTCAGCCAAAAATTCATAAGTGTGCTTGCTGAAGCCTCTGATGGCGATATTCCTGCCAGCATGATTTTACAAGTCGTTGCTTTAAATATGCCCACAATGGGCCTGTTAATGCTCCCTTTGAGTATCTATGTCGGGATACTTTTGACCTTCGGCCGTCTTTATGCTGAAAGTGAAATAACTGTGATGAATGCTACGGGGATAGGAAATAAATTTCTTATCCATGCGGCGTTGTATCTAGCATTAATTACAGGGGCAATTGGCTTGGTCAACTCTTTGTGGTTATCACCTTGGAGCCAAGAAAAAGTCACTCAATTGATGGAGCAATTGTCTACTAGCAGCAGCATTGATTTATTGAAAAAAGGTCAATTTCAGCGAGCGCCTAATGGTGAAGCTGTTGTATTTGTTGATGATATTAAAGATAAAAAACTCACCAATGTTTTTGTCGCACAAGCTGTAACCAAAGATTCTACTCGCCCAAGTGTTATGTTTGCTAACTCTGGTGTTGCCGAAGAGTTTGCCGATGGAAGGCAAATGCTTACACTTAAAGACGGTGTTCGTTACGAAGGAATTCCAGGTTCGCTAGACTATATGAATACCAGTTATGATGAATATTCAGGTCTAATCGGTCAACGTGAAGCTAAAATTAAAAAGCGAAAATGGGAAGCTCTTCCACTACCAGATCTGCTTAATAATTCAGATTTAGAAGCGAAAGCCGAGTTGCAATGGCGGATCACTTTAATCGTATGTATTCCATTATTAACTTTGGTGGTCGTACCGTTATCATCTGTCAATCCACGTCAGGGGCGTTTTGCAAAGCTAGGGCCTGCTGTTTTATTATATTTAGCGTATTTCTTATCGATCAGTGCAATGAAGTCAGCGATTGAAGATGGCTCTGTACCCGCATGGCTAGGAATGTGGGCAATCAATGCTGGATTGCTGCTTGTAGGTATCATTCTTAATAGTTTAGATAGTGTCTTTGTCCGCAAGATTAAAGACCGAATCAAAAAGAATAAGGGAAGTTAAGCGTGTTTAAAATTCTCGATTGGTATATAGGTAGAACCATTATCGCGACCTCTTCTTTGTGTTTAGCGACCCTAGTTGGCTTGTCTGCCATTATTAAATATGTAGAACAACTACGTAAAGTTGGCAAAGGCACTTACGATTTAATGGAAGCGCTGTACTTTGTTTTGCTTAGTATTCCTCGTGATATCGAAGTGTTTTTTCCTATGGCTGCTTTGCTAGGATCTTTGATTGGCTTGGGTATGCTGGCGGCAAGCTCCGAACTTGTGGTTATGCAAGCTTCAGGATTTTCGAAGTTAGATATTGGTCTTTCAGTGTTAAAAACAGCGGTGCCTTTGATGATCATGATTATGATTTTAGGTCAGTGGGGCTCACCGCAAGCACAGAAATTAGCTCGTGACTCACGCGCACTTTCGATAGCTGGTGGCAGTATTACCTCTGTCAGAGATGGGGTGTGGGCTAAAGATGGAGATAACTTCATTTATATAGCACGAGTGAATGGCGAGGATGAATTGCGTGGCGTAAGTATTTGGCAATTTGATCAAGATAAAAACCTCAAAAATATTCTAGTGTCTGATACTGTGAATTATGAGCAAGGTCATCGTTGGGTGATGAAAAACGTTCAAATAACCAAGATGGAAAATGATGTACAACTGTCTAAAAGTACACTTCCTACCTATGAGTGGGGTACGACATTAACTCCTGACAAATTAGCAGTAGTAACGGTAAAACCTGAAGAGCTACCTTTAAGTGGCTTATACAGTTACGTTAAATACTTAAAAGATTCCAAGCAAGATGCATCGCGCTATGACCTTGCATTTTGGCGTAAAGTTTTTCAGCCTCTTTCTATTGCTGTGATGATGTTACTTGCATTGTCATTTGTCTTTGGCCCGTTGCGCTCGGTGACGATGGGGGCGAGAACGTTATCTGGTATTGTCGCTGGCTTTACTTTCTATATATCCAGTGAAGTCTTTGGTCCTATGAGTTTGGTATACGGGATCCCTCCAGTGATTGGAGCGCTAACACCAAGTGTTTTATTCTTAATAGTCGCGGTTATGTTGATGCGGCGTAAGCTATAGCAACGTTAGATATAATAAAAAGGATGCCTCAATTTGGGCATCCTTTTTTATATCATTCTCATTGTGAATTAATCTTTCAAAAAGTACCTAACGAATTTGAGATGAATACACTACCTGACATTGAGCACAGATATCTTGCAGCGATTTTTTGCTCGGTAACACAATTGAGAGCAAGTTTCCCAAGCCTAGAAATGATGTACAAAAACGAATCAAAGACTGCTTGAAACTGATAGTGCTTCCATCCTTATTCATAATTGTTATTTTCCATGCCCGCATACCAAGTGTTTGTCCTCTTTGCCAAAAGAAACTAAAGAAGCCAAACCAGACTAACACAATATAAGTGTGGAAAACCCAACGCCAAATTGGGTGATGGGAAAGCAGATCGCTAGCATCGATATAGTGACCATAATCCATAATACCAAGGTAAACTAAAGCTTCCATGGTCGCGATAATAATACCTACCGCTATCATTTCAATGGCGATAATAATTAAAGTATCGTAAAGCAAAGCGCCAAGGCGGCGAAAGAATCCTGCGGATTTCTGGTTGGGTAGGGAAGTCATAGCACTCTTATTATTATTTAATTTATCAGCAGGATAGCCACTTGGAAGACAACTGAAAAGTACTAAAGCCGATAAAGTCGTGATTTATGATGAAAATATCAGCGATTAAATCAATTTCAAGATTAAATACTTGCACGATGTATTCGCATAAGTATAATTCTTCCCACTCCTTAGCAGCAATCTAACGTGTTATAGAGTAAAAATGGCGGTATGGTGAAATTGGTATACACGACGGATTCAAAATCCGTTGCCTTCGGGCGTGGCGGTTCAAGTCCGCCTACCGCTACCAAATTGTTAAAAAAGCCTCGACAGTGTCGGGGCTTTTTTATATCTATGATTATCACCCCTACTTTTAACCTTTCCTAAAACTCACAAAAGACGACTTAACCTGCTCACTGGATAAAAAATTTTATAGCTCAAGAGCATTGATAAAATTATCGCTGGTGACTTTGGTGCGGATTGTTACGTTTTTTCTGCCAGGACTAAACATTTTGTTCCCTCATTCCATATTTTAGTGCAAATTATATTTGTAACTAAAGTTGTCTGGTAACTATCCCATCTTGAACATTTGTTTTGAGAGAATACCCACCATTGATGTTTTATCTTTAGGTGCTTTTGATTAAATTGACTAAGAATTAGCATTATTAATACGTTGTGAGTAAGTTTTATGTTTTTACTTGTCAGTTTCCTCACATAGACCTGTTAGCTTCAATCATTATGAATGTATAAAATACAGGCATAGTGCCGCTGATATAGCCTAAAATGGATAAAAGTAAGGAGAATATATGAAAACAGTGTCTATTGTGATCCCTTGTTTTAATGAAAGCGAGGTTATTGATTTCACTGTTGAGGAATTACTTTCTGTGACGGGGGGGATTTCTAATTATAAATTTGAGCTTATCTTCGTTAATGATGGTAGTTCAGATGATACAGAATCAAAACTTTTGGCTTATAGCAAGCAGCATGAAAATATTCGAACGATTTCATTCTCACGTAATTTTGGCCATCAGCAAGCGGTAAGTGCAGGATTAGATGTGAGCACAGGTGATGCTGTTGTTTTAATTGATGCAGATCTGCAAGATCCTCCTAAAGTTATCTCTGACATGATTGTGAAGTGGGAAGAAGGTTTTGATGTCGTTTACGGCACTCGGGCTAGCCGAGAAGGTGAGTCTTGGTTTAAACGTATTACGGCAAAAAGTTTTTATCGCTTATTAAGTTACCTATCTGAAGTTGAAATTCCACTTGATACTGGTGACTTTCGTTTGATGGACCGCCAGGTGGTGGATCACTTAATCGCCATGCCTGAAAAGTCTCGTTTTATTCGAGGTATGGTGAGTTGGATCGGTTTTAATCAAACCGCAATTACTTATGAACGTTCTGCTCGTTTTGCAGGAGAATCAAAGTATCCATTAACTAAGATGATTAAGTTTGGTTTAGATGGAATCTTATCTTTTTCTGTTAAGCCATTGAAGCTGTCTATCATGATGGGCTTTATTTGCTCTGGTATTTCGATGCTAATGCTACTGTATTTTGTCTATGTTCGAATTATGACTGACCATTGGGTGTCTGGTTGGACGTCATTGTTTGTCGCCATTTTATTTATGGGCGGTGTACAGCTGATTTCTATCGGCATCGTTGGTGAGTATGTCGCTCGTATTTATAAAGAATCGAAAAATCGTCCTTTGTACATTCTTAAAGAAAGAAGAAATATAAATGCTGAAGAAGCCCGCTCAATTACTGACTAATCTTGTGTATGCAGATTTCCAACAAAAAATCCGCTTTGCCATGGTTGGAGTATTGAATACGGTTACTGCATATTTAGCTTTTATTGCTCTTTATCAGATTTCTGATCGTTATTTACTCTCTTCGGTCTTGTCGTATTTTGTTGGAATGCTAGTTAGTTATGCGCTTAATCGGACCTTTGTTTTTAACAGCGGTAAAAAAGGTGGGCAATTTCTTCCTTTTTGTGTGGTGAATTTAACTTCGCTAGCGTGCTCAACGGGCGCATTATATTTTCTAGTGCATTACGGCAACCTGCATGTATATTTTGCTCAGGCATTGGCGGTATGCGTCTCGATGGGGATTAATTATCTGGGTTACAAAAAAGTGTTCACAGATGGAGTTTCAATGAATAGATTGATTCAAGGCTTATATAATGATGATGGACGTATTGATCCATTATTAGTGATTCAATGGTTTGTACTGGCTGTGTTTGCAATTGTAACCGCGCTGAATCTACACCTGGCGATGTCTGCTAATGTCGCTCATGATGCGTTACCTTATATGGATGGCTACGCTAATAAATTTACTACCGAAGGGCGCTGGATTAACTTTGCACTATATTATCCATTACATGGTTTGTCTGCGGTTATTGCGGCGAGCCTTGCTAATATTTGTATTTTTATCTTTGCTTACAAAGTCGTAATGGGGATCAAAAAAGAGTATTGGTTGGCGATAGCAGTCGCTTTATTAATTGTGAATATCCCAACCTTTACCATGTTACTTAAATGGCCAATGACTCTAGTTCCAGGTTGTTTTATGTTGGCACTTTTTGCTTGCTGTAAAGATAAGCTTAATACTTCAGCAATGTTAATCGTGGCGGGTATTTTGTTATTCGCGACTTACCCAGCCTTTTATTTTTTGATGCCGCTGCTTTACCTTTCGACTTTAAAACAAGCCAGCTATGGAGAGATATTTAAGTTTCTATGCTTTTGGATACTTGGGTATGTCCTTGGTTATGCTGTAGCAAATAGTTTGGTCTATTTATACACATCGATGTTTACTGATCATGCAACCTTCATTCATTTTGTCAGTTGGAGACAGCAAACTCCCACCAATAGTTTGTCGTCGCTAATTGGTAATATCTCCAAAAGTGCTACTAACTTTGATCGACTCTTTAATTATATTGGTCAGCTCAGTCTTTGGCTTTACGTGCCGATAACTTTAACGGCATTGTGGGCATTAGTGAAGCACTTCAAATACACCATAATTATTATTCTTGTGGTTATTTCATTATATGCCAGCGTAGTGCCGCTAGGGGTGAAAGTGCCATTACGCTCTGGAGTAACATTCCCTATTGGTATGGCAATGTTGCTGCTGATTATTCCCAATAAACGGTGGCGTTTATTAACGCTTTTAGCGTTGTTTATCCCATTTGCATATCAGACACATGATTATAATTATACTTATGCTAATACAAGAAATGTTATGGCTGAGATATTAGAGCGAAATGATACTCACAACTATCTTCAACAACCGCAATTATTTGATAAGGTCATCGTGAGTGTTGATAGGGTGAAAATGAGCCACTATATGTTTGAAAAAACACACTCAGGATCCTTTAAAACGCTATCTAATTTAAGTTCTCATTATATTAAGCCATACCTTTATCAATATGGTTGGAAAAAAGTAAATATCGATGTACTTGACGTTAAACGTTCTGAAATCAAAGTAGAAACGACAATTAAGAAAGACGGGAGAGTCTTGTTCGTTTCAATTGATTGACCTGATATTGACCCACTAGATCGAAGTAATGAAGATTATTTTTCTACTGTAAAATGAGCTCTAGCCATCATGGCTAGGGCTTTTTTCTATCTAAGCGCTTGAGTTTGTGACACTCTTATCCGAAGCTTTAATAAACGACTATTTGCTTTGGAAGTAAGGAACAGTATGAATCAATTAAAAAATAAGACACTTCTGACATCGGCGATAACTGAAGGTAAAGGTCTTTCGGTATTTAATCCATTTGATGACAGCTTGTTAGCCACGGTAAAAACAACGACCCAAGCTCAAGTAGAAGATCAGATCCTTGAACTTGAAACTGGTCAGATAGAGTGGCAAAAACGCCCAGCAGATGAGCGTAGTAAATTATTAAAGAAATGGTACCAACTCATTATTGATAATGAAGATGACCTCGCACGCATTATTACCTTAGAAGGTGGTAAGCCATTGAAGGAATCACTAGGTGAAGTTCGCTATGGCGCTTCTTTTATTGAGTGGTTCGCTGAAGAAGGGAAGCGGGCATATGGTTCAACGATTCCTTCTGCATCAAATGATAAAACCCTCCTAACGGTCAAACAAGCGATTGGTGTGACTGCTGCCATTACGCCGTGGAACTTTCCTCTAGCCATGATCACTCGTAAAGCTGCTCCAGCATTAGCCGCCGGTTGTAGCTTTATTTGTAAGCCTTCTGAGTCAACACCATTAACTGCGATTGCTGTCACCGAGCTGGCTTATCAGGCTGGAATCCCCAAGAATGTATTACGCATGGTTCTGGGGGATTCCCATGATATTGGCGAAGCATTTACTTATCACTCTTCAGTCAGGAAGTTCTCATTTACCGGTTCGACTTTAGTTGGGCGTAAATTACTGATGCAATGTGCCTCGACCATAAAGCGAACATCAATGGAACTTGGAGGCAATGCTCCATTTATCGTTTTCGATGATGCTGATCTTGATAGTGCGGTACAAGGTGCTATCGCCAGTAAATTTAGGAATGCAGGGCAAACTTGCGTGTGTTCGAATCGATTTTATGTGCAAGACGGTATTTATGATGCCTTTGTTGAAAAGTTAGTCAAAGCGGTAGATAAGTTAACAGTCGGTAATGGCTTGGATGAAGGGACTGATATCGGCCCACTAATTTCTAAGCAAGCGAAGCAGAGAGTGGCTGATCTTATCACTGAGGCCAAAGGTCGAGGAGCAAGGCAAATCAATCGTGAGGTCTTGTTAGAGGGGCAATTTATCGCACCGACAGTACTAGTGGATGTTGAACATGATCGTCCTTTAGTTCAAGGTGAAATTTTTGGCCCTGTTCTACCTATCATTCGCTTTAGCCATGAAGAAGAAATGATCAAAATGGCGAATGATACTATTTATGGTTTGGCCGCTTACTTTTACAGCCAAGATATGAACCGTATATGGCGAGTCGCACATAACCTAGAATACGGCATGGTCGGAGTCAATGAGGGGATTATTTCAACCGAAGTGGCTCCATTTGGCGGTGTAAAGCAATCCGGTAATGGCCGTGAAGGTGCTAAAGAAGGTTTGGAAGAGTACCTAGAGACGAAGTATGTCTGTATTGGTGGTTTGACTAAATAATCGGAAACAAAAAAGCCTCATCAAATGATGAGGCTTTCTCGAAAGTGGCTCCCCTTGCAAGACTTGAACTTGCGACATACGGATTAACAGTCCGCCGTTCTACCAACTGAACTAAAGGGGAATTATCTATTTTTAATTCTTCTCATTATTAATAAAAGAGAGAAATGGTGCCGACTACCGGAATCGAACTGGTGACCTACTGATTACAAGTCAGTTGCTCTACCTACTGAGCTAAGTCGGCTTTTTGAGTGCTTGAATTAAATCAAGCATTCTAAAAGTGGCTCCCCTTGCAAGACTTGAACTTGCGACATACGGATTAACAGTCCGCCGTTCTACCAACTGAACTAAAGGGGAATTATTCGTTTTGTTTATTTTAAATAAAACAAACTAGAAGAATGGTGCCGACTACCGGAGTCGAACTGGTGACCTACTGATTACAAGTCAGTTGCTCTACCTACTGAGCTAAGTCGGCACGAAATTTTCTTCTTTAATAACATTGATGTCTATTTGTCATGGACACCAACTATAAAACAGTGGTGCCCGGAGGCGGAATCGAACCACCGACACGAGGATTTTCAATCCTCTGCTCTACCGACTGAGCTATCCGGGCGACGGGGGGTATTAAACGGTTTTTCGGAGTTAAGGTCAACAGTAAAATTTAAAAAAATATTCGTTTGCCGATTTTATAATCGCTATTGTGTATTTATTCGCATCTTTGTCGAAAAAATCACAATATCATTATCATGGATGAAGAAATCTAGTCTTTGTTTGATATTAAAATCCCTCAGCTCTGGTATTTCCAAAACTGAAGGACCGCCTTATTTTTACTGCAATAAATTTCATTGAGCCAGATTAATGTTCAATTACTTTTGTACCCAGGCGCCGCCTAGATCGGGTTGTTCACCTTTGGTCCACCACTGGGCTTGATAGGATATTTCTTGGTAAGAAACGATATCTCCAGATTCGTAAATTAAGCTTGCTAACCATTCTGTTTCACCTTTCACAGTTTGAGCTTCCCAAACTGAGGATGTTTTCGGTGAGTCTCCTTTAGTCCACCATTTAGCGGTATAAGTTAGGCCTTCAAAGAGCACTGTATCACCAGTGTTGTAGGCGGTATCCATATCCCACGTTGTTTCAGAACCTGTCTCTCCACCATTACTTTGTGGTGTAGTAATCGTGATATTTATTGTCACCTTACTGGTTGAAGTTGGATCGCCGACGGAAACCGTGATGGTGTCGTTGCTATCAGTTGTAGTTTCCGGAGCTTGATAATTAACAACGATACTATTTCCACTTTGACTAAGGATGGTTCCTCTATCGATATTAAAGAGTAACGGATCATTATCTAGATCCGTTGCTGAGATCGAAAAAGTCAGGCTTTGACCTGATTCGATATTTAACTGTGTCGGGGCATCAATTACGGGGGCGTTATTGCCTGTTTTTATTTCAAGTCGTTGAGTATATTCAGGTTCAAGTAAATAAACTAAGTTGCTATATAAATCATTCGATTGATATTCAATAGTTTCGTTTGCATTATTTTTTAAGCCGATTTTAATTATTTGAGGATATTTTTGATTTATCAGAGTGGCAAGGTCTTGTCCCCAGACGTGTTCATCTTCATTTGTGATAGGGAACTTTTCGAAAACGGTTTCATTACCATTGTTATCGAAAATACGGAACCAGATGGTATCTCCAACATTGGCATCAAGGGTTGAAGATATGTAGCTACCAGAACTAACCCACTTATCGAGAGGGCTATTAGTACCACCACCATTCGTATTTTCGCTAAAAGTAATATCACTACAGTTGTAGAAACCTTCACCGGCAGGATCTTGACGTTGCCAACGAGTATAAATCACTGCATTGCCTACGCGATCAGTTGGTAATGTAACTTCCATTTGGTAATACTTTACGCCTCCTAAAGTGGCTGTTTGCAAGTTGCCAAAGTCGGCAATAAGGTCTAAATCACTCCACGAAAGCGGCATTGTGGCTGAGTCGTAACTTGGCTTGCTTAGATAGACCTTCCAGAAGCTTGGGTTATGAGGTGTATTAGCACGATATTGAAGGGTTATTTTCCCATTATTACTTAAATCAATTGTTGTTTTTTGCCAGTCAGCAGAAGGTAAATCAATCCCATGTTTTGCTTTATCGCCAGCAGAGCAAAGGTGACCATCAGTAATAGTGGCTTCAACGGCAGCTTGGTTGTTGTAATTGGAAACTAAGGTGGAAAATTCAGGTTTTTGTACAAACGGAGTCCAACTTGATTCAATGAATGCAGCGCGGCAAGCTACGTTAGGAATAGTGCTGCCATCGGTTGAATCCCAATAACCGCCATCTATATCACAAATCTGTTGTCTAGCTGGTGGGTAGTCCATGTAACCATGAGCTTGTACTGTTATGGGTAACGCAGAAAAACCAATAAGGCCTAGTAGGGCGCTTATTGCTAAGTTGTTAGATTTCATTTTTATCTCCATATGACATCATCGGATTAGTTGGTTTGAGCACGATCAGTTTGGATGGGAATGAAGATAAAGCTGAATACAGTTTTATCGGTTTTAAATGGAGTTCGAATTAATTGATTAAATGTTGCACGAGGACTTAATCTTTTGAGAGTCTGACTGGAAGTCGGAAGGCTTTAACAGAAAAATAACACAAAGCTATTGCTGGTATTGTTGTCGATAGGGATTTGTTTAATTGCATGAAATTTAGATACAAAAAAAGCCTCATCAAATGACGAGGCTTTTTCGAAAGTGGCTCCCCTTGCAAGACTTGAACTTGCGACATACGGATTAACAGTCCGCCGTTCTACCAACTGAACTAAAGGGGAATTACTCTTTTACAATGGCAATTAAAACTAAATTTTAACGCACCATTCAAAATATGGTGCCTCGAGGCGGAATCGAACCACCGACACGAGGATTTTCAATCCTCTGCTCTACCGACTGAGCTATCGAGGCAAAAGATGGTGCCGACTACCGGAGTCGAACTGGTGACCTACTGATTACAAGTCAGTTGCTCTACCTACTGAGCTAAGTCGGCACACTATATCTTTTACTTTTTACTACTGTTGATATTTAAAACTACGACACCAACAATTTTAAATTGTGGTGCCCGGAGGCGGAATCGAACCACCGACACGAGGATTTTCAATCCTCTGCTCTACCGACTGAGCTATCCGGGCAACGGAGCGCTATTAAACGGATTTTCGCCTCTATCGTCAATAGGTTTTTATTAAAAATGTGAAAAAAGCATTCGTTTGCTGACTATTTAAGCATTAAAGGTGGTTTTATGTACATTTCACTTCATTGCATGGAAGTCTTTTTTATATCGAGTCACTTTCTCTAGATAATGACGAGCTTCCGCATTTCGATGTTTTTTGGTTAAGGCCCAATAAACTTGGCTTGGTTGATTGCGGTTAATATTGTTAACTGCGGTGGTTTTTCCTCCACCAAAGGTATTGAATACACCACCCGCACCCCCGTTATAGGCTGAAATCATACTGTATTGCAAAGAAGTGGGACTGTTAATACCTTTTAAGTAGCGAGTTTTGAGTAGATGAAAATAAGCAGTACCGGTATCAATATTATTAACTGGGTTATATAAATACTCAGGACTTGGCATGCCTGATTTACCTTTCACGATATTAAATACATCATGGCCTGCTGTTTTAGGGACTATCTGCATTAAGCCGTAAGCATTTGCCCAACTAACTGCGTAAGGGTTGAAGTTACTTTCTGTTTTTATAATGGCGTAAATTAAATCTTCGGGAATGTCATATTTTTTAGATGCGTTACGTACGATACTTGCGTATTGATAACTGCGCAGTTTTGAGTGGTTTTGCACCATGGGAATAGTGACATAGTAAGAGGTTTTAAAATCAACTTGTCGCTTCTGTAGCTTGTTTTTGATCAGGTAATCTGCAAATTGACTTGCCCGCCAGGACCATTCTATCGATTTACCATTTTGATCGAGAACTTGGCCTGCTAGGAATGGTTTACCGCCTAAAGCGATTTCTTTGGATGAAAATAGATCAACATTGCCAGGTTTATCGGGTGTTAACAAGGTAGTGACAATGGCGTGACGGAGATGATCTGTAGGATCAGTTGAGGCGATTGTTTCGATGGTGACGGTACCATTATCAAAATCGATATCAGATCGGTTTAAGTAATCATCGGTATATTTAACATAAGTTTTTGCACCAGCCATTTTTATATCATTTTTTCCCCAGCGTCTTGCGACATCGCCAGAGAATTGATTCATCAAATTATCTAAAGCGTCGGTATCTTTTTGAAACTGGCCGGGAAGGGGGGCTAAATTCTTAGCGTAACGATTAGACGGGGTATAGTTGACATCATACACGCCCTCTACAAACTCACGACTGCAACCCGATAAACTCAGGAAGACTAAGATGAATAACGACTTTTTTATATTCATTGTTTTTAATTTTATGGTGAGTTGTAGGAATGTGATGTCGAATGAAAAAGAGGCAAAATACTTGCCTCTTCATTTCTTATAGTTCAATGCTTTTTCAGCTATTCGCTCGGTGGCGTGTAGCCTTCGATGATGACATCTTTACCTTCGAACAAGAAATTAACCATTTCTGTTTCTAGTAATTTACGATGTTCAGCATCCATCATATTGAGTTTTTTCTCATTAATTAACATGGTTTGTTTATGCTGCCATTGGCCCCATGCTTCTTTACTGATGTTGTCAAAAATACGTTTGCCTAGATCGCCTGGATACAGTTGAAAATCCAGACCATCGGCGTCTTTTTTTAAGAAAGTACAAAATACAGTGCGGCTCATAATGAGTCCTCTTTGGATAAATAGTGGTTATGCTCGCTGGCGGAGATATCAACCTTACATTCGAAAGAAAGAAGGTGCAGTAACTGCTTCACAGGTGCAGCTAAACCGATCTCTTGGGTGGGAGCATCATTTTGTTGGGATAAGTTATACCAAAGACCTTGCTTATCTTCCATCACCAAACTGGGTTCTCGGGTTAAATTCACCAATATAGGCGTTATATCCAAGTGATAATGGCTAAAAGTATGACGAAATGCCGTTAATACTTGTTTATTTTTTATCATCGAGTCGGTTATAGAGCGATGACCTAATTGATGCTCAATCTCGTCTGTTTCGTGTTGAGGGAAACAATATAAACCACCCCAGATCCCAGATTGTGGTCGTTGTTCTAACCAAACTTGATTATCGTGATGCAGCATTACAAACCAGGTTTCTTTTACTGGCTTTTCTTTCTTTGGCTTTTTACCCGGAAAATCCAGTTGTCGGTTTTGTTTTTTCGCTAGGCATAAATGTTCTATGGGGCATAAGTCACATTTGGGTTTAGAGCGAGTACACACTATTGCGCCCATATCCATCATTGCTTGATTGTACTTATCCACTTCTAATTTCGGTGTGTTCTGCTCCGCTATTTCCCATAATTGATTTTCAACGATTTTCTGTCCGGGCCAACCTTCGATTGCAAAGCAACGCGCTAATGTGCGTTTTACATTCCCATCTAAAATGGCATGAGATTGTTTATAGACAGAAGACAAAATCGCGGCGGCGGTTGAACGGCCGATCCCCGGAAGTGTATTCATTTGTTCAATATTGAGAGGGAACTCACCTTGGTGTTGCTGAACGACAATTTGAGCCGCTTTGTGAAGATTACGAGCTCTTGCATAATAACCAAGGCCAGTCCAAAGATGCAGCACTTCATCTTGATGGGCATTAGCAAGATCTTTTACCGTTGGGAAGCGTTCGAGAAAGCGAGAGAAATAAGGAATAACAGTCGTGACTTGGGTTTGCTGAAGCATGATTTCAGATAGCCATACTTTATAAGCCGTTTTGTCTATTTGCCAAGGGAGTGTTTTACGACCATAGTTTTCGTACCATTGCAGAATGGCTTGGGAAAATGTGCTCACGATAATATCTTTTGTTATTTTAATTAGTGGTGAGATTGCACCATACACGAGTGCCTATGTAAACAGTCTATCCCTTTCATACTTGAAGATGCCGTTTTGTTAATTGCTATCACTTACTCATCATCTCACTGTTACTTCAATTATTTAGTGCATAGGTTTGATGCCAGTGTAAATAAATTCACCAATTAAGCTGAGAAAAGCTTGCACCTTGGGCGTATCTTTGGATAATTCCCACATATATCTTCATACTTGAATCTGCAACTCCAATTATTTTGAAGGTAATTTATATTTTCCTTTTTTATTTAAACCCTCAGGCGAAATCATGACAGAAGTAACCAAACCCCAATTAACTGAAGATGGCAAAATTGTAAGACGAATTCGCAGTTTTGTTCGCCGTGAAGGGCGCTTAACTAAAGGGCAAGAAAACGCGATTCATGATTGTTGGCCAACGATGGGTATCGATTTCGTTGAGCAGCGTCTTGAGTGGAGTGAAGTGTTTGGTAACAATAATCCTATCGTGTTAGAAATTGGTTTTGGTATGGGAGCATCTTTAGTTGAAATGGCAAAAAATGCGCCAGAGAAAAACTTTTTAGGAATTGAAGTGCATAGTCCTGGTGTTGGCGCATGTTTAGCGTCCGCGCAAGAAGCTGGGGTGACTAATTTACGTGTTATGTGTCATGATGCTGTTGAAGTTTTCGAGCATATGATCCCAGATAATAGCTTGATCACCTTGCAGTTATATTTCCCTGATCCTTGGCATAAAAAACGTCACCACAAACGCCGTATTGTTCAATTGAGTTTTGCAGAGATGATCCGCAATAAGTTGATTTTGAATGAAGGTGTTTTCCATATGGCTACTGACTGGGAAAACTACGCAGAGCATATGGTTGAAGTTATGAACCAAGCGCCTGGGTTTGAAAATATTGCAACCGATGGTGATTTTATTCCTCGTCCTGATGAGCGTCCATTAACTAAGTTTGAAGCGCGTGGCCATCGTCTGGGTCATGGTGTGTGGGATATAAAATACCGCCGCACAATTTAAGTTTTTATTCTGAATTCCATCGCTAAATTTCATTTATCAAAATTAAAGTCAGCAAATTGTGCTGGCTTTTTTATTCTCAGTATCTATTGGTTTAGTCTGAACGAAAGGAGTTGATATGCCACAAGCAACACAAGAGTTATTGTCACATATCCTATATCAAGTTCGACCTTTAATTGGCAAAGGAAAAGTGGCCGATTACATCCCTGCATTGGCTTGTATTTCTAATGATAAGCTAGGTATTGCGATTTATACCAATGATGGTGAAGTGATTAAAGCGGGCGATGCAGATGAAGCTTTCTCTATTCAATCTATTTCAAAAGCATTAAGCCTAACGTTAGCTATGCAGCTTTACCAGCCAGAAGAAATATGGTCGAGAGTGGGTAAAGAGCCTTCAGGGCAAGCGTTTAACTCAATGATCCAGCTGGAAGTTGAGCAGGGAATTCCACGAAATCCGTTTATTAATGCAGGTGCAATTGTAGTAGCGGATATGCTACAAAGTCGTTTGGCTGCACCTCGTCAACGCTTATTGGATTTCACACGCAAATTATCGGGCGACACCCATATTGTGTATGACAAAGTGGTTGCGGCTTCAGAGATGCAGCACAGTGATCGTAATGCGGCTATTGCGTATTTGATGCGTTCATTTGGTAATTTTGATAATGAAGTGATCCCTGTTTTAAATAACTATTTCCACGCTTGTGCACTTAAAATGAGTTGTGTTGATTTAGCCAAAACCTTTAGTTATTTGGCCAACAAAGGGCAATCGGTTCATACTGGAAAGCAAATTATTCAACCAAATCAAACGAAACGTCTTAACGCTTTATTAGCCACTTGTGGTTTGTATGATGGCGCCGGAGAGTTTGCCTTTAGAGTCGGTATGCCAGGGAAATCGGGCGTAGGTGGTGGCATTGTTGCCGTTATTCCTGGGGAAATGAGTATTGCAGTATGGTCGCCAGAATTGGATAAATCGGGCAACTCACTGGCGGGAACAGCGGTGTTAGAAATGCTCTCGACTGAATTAGGTCGCTCGATATTCTAGAACCATCAACGGATATTAATAATTATTAGGGAGGATTTTATTTTTTGATATTTCTCGTTATCCTTAGTAACAGTATTGATATTTTATCCATTCGACTTCATTATATATGTGTATTTATTTTTTAAGAGAACTATGTGTTTTATCTTCGACTTTTCTTACTCTGCTTTTGTTTTATTGGCGCTGTACACGCTAAGGCAGAGCATACGTCTGATTTAAGGTTAACTCCTCCATTGGTGAGTTCCACTTCAGTTGTAAATCACATCATATCGAAGAATGATACTGAATTATCAACGCTATCCGTATTGAACAAATGCGCATCGAACAATGTATTAAGTTGTTCATCAAATAGTACATCGAAATATACCAGTCCAATACCAAAGCTGACGTCATCAATTGATTTAAGCCATGATATTTACATCAATGGTTTTACATTACGCTTTGCTCATATCAATGTGAGTGATGATGAACTCACGCCTGAATATGTGAAAATATTTGAGTTTCCAATTCTGCCTCATCTCGAGACAACTCAGTACTTTACCGAAGTATTGAGTCCCCAGTTAAACTGGATGATGCAAACGAATACTCAAGCATCACGGCTTTCTTCATGGAAAGACAGCAATTTACAATATATCCCTCAACAATATCCCTCTTCATTAGCCTAATTTTCTCTGAGTCGTGTCATTACATATCGTGCTCAGATGTTTAGGTTATCGTTATGGTTATCCTGCTATTACGATCACCTAAATTCAGGCATTTCATTTCTGATCGTTTAAATCGATATTTCGCTTAAAGATCAAAATGAAATTGTTATTTATACACAAATTTCTTATCACTAATTGGCATGAGATTTGTTGATATATTTAGGTTATACAATGAATTTAAAACCTACTCGGGCGGCTTCTAAGAAAGCGCTCAACCAATATTCTTATTGGCAATATGCCGTACTTATCGTCACGCTTATTGTTTTGTTATTCAGTGCGCTGCCTTCTTGGTTTGGTGAATCACCTGCCTTACAGATTAACCAAGGCAGTCAATCTCAGCTGGATAATCATATCCAAATTCCGCTTTCGCCTTTGGCACTACAAAATGTATTAACGAAGAAAGGGGTAGAGTTAAAGCAGATCAAGCAAGATCAAAACTCAACGTGGGTGGTGCTTGAAGATGCGAATCAAATGTCACTTGCCAAGAAAGTGTTGACTGATCTCCTTAGCCCACAAAAGACTATAAATAGTAAATCCTCGGATACTCAAGTGACTTTAGCTTCGGTTGCCAACGCACCACAATGGCTAACGCAACTGGGTTTTAACCCAATATCTCTTGGATTGGATTTACGAGGAGGGGTGCAATTTCTTCTTGATGTTGATATGAACTCTGTTTATCAAGGACAAACAGATCAGCTGAAAAAAGACATCACCAGTTGGTTGCGTGATCAACAATGGCGTAGAGCTCAATTCTCCGATCTGTCGCAAGATGGCTTTACTGTTAGGTTGTCTAATGCGCAGCAACTCTCATCGCTGCGTGACTTCATTCATGCTCAATATCCTAATTGGCGAGTATCGGTTGACGATAATCATCTAACGTTAGCTCGCCAAGAAAAGGAGAGCGTGGAGTTACAAAATTTAACCGTACAACAAAATTTACAGATTATGCGTAGCCGTATTGAAGAGTTGGGGATCACTGAAGCCTCGGTACAGCGACAAGGCGATCACCGTATTCGAATTGAACTGCCCGGAGTACAAGATCCTGCACAAGCGAAAAACGTGATTGGTGCGACTGCGAGTTTGGCCTTTTATCAAGTGTTAGAAAATTCAGCATTAGAAGGGAAAATGTTACCCGATAAAAACGGTCAATTGGTGCATGTTGCGGAGTCTCCTGTTCTCACTGGGGAGCACATTGTCGATGCTAGAGCCAATGTTGGTGAAATGGGAATGCCCGAGGTCAACATCAGTTTAGACAGCAAAGGCGGAAAAATGATGGCGGATTTTTCTGGCCGTCACGTGGGTAAACCAATGGCGACTGCTTACAGTGAATATTCGCGAAATGATCGTGGTGAGGTGGTGCAAACCAATCAGATCATTAGTGTCGCGACTATTCAATCAAGTTTAGGCTCGAAGTTTCGGATTACTGGCGCCGGTTCAATGCAAGATGCACAAAGTTTGGCTTTATTGCTACGTGCAGGTTCATTGACTGCGCCCGTCACTATCGTCGAGGAGCGAACGATTGGTCCCACCCTAGGGGCTGAAAATATTGAGAATGGTTTCTCCGCTTTGGCATTAGGTTTAGGAATGACATTAACCTTTATGGCGTTGTGGTATCGACGCTTAGGCTGGGTGGCAAATGCCGCGTTACTGGCCAACATGGTGATGTTGTTCGGTTTGCTAGCTTTGATCCCAGGCGCAGTATTAACCTTGCCGGGGATTGCAGGATTAGTGTTAACGGTGGGGATGGCAGTGGATACCAACGTGCTTGTTTTTGAACGGATCCGCGATAAATTGAAAGAAGGTTATAGCTTAGCAAGAGCCATTAATAGTGGTTTTAGCAGCGCTACGAGCACTATTTTTGATGCTAATTTTACCACCATGATCACTGCAATTGTGTTGTATTGCATTGGTAATGGGCCCATTCAAGGCTTTGCATTAACGTTAGGTTTAGGTTTATTGACCAGTATGTTCACTGGCATTTTTGCATCTCGAGCCATTATTAATTGGTTTTGGGGTCAAGATACTCGCCGTAATGTGAAGAGGATTTAGTCATGAGTAAATTAATGAATATGGGTAACGCTAGTCAATGGCGTTATGGTACTAGCGCCATTTCTATTTTATTAATGTGTGTTTCTTTGTTCTTTATAACCACCAAAGGATTTAATTGGGGGTTAGATTTTACCGGTGGGGTGGTGAGTGAGATCCAAGTGAACTCTAAAGTTACTCTCAGCGAGCTTAATCCATTGCTCGAATCAGGTTTAGGCGAAAAGGTAAGTATTGTAGCCAGTGAAGCACCGGGACGTTGGATCATCCGCTATAGCGTGCCTGATGATTTAAGTCGTGATTCAGTATCAAGCAGTGGCTCAGTATCGATTCAATCATTGCTCTCGCCACTTTCAGGAGGAGTGAAAGTCCTGAATACCAGTATTGTTGGGCCACAAGTTGGGGAGGATTTAGCCAATCAAGGTGGCTTAGCATTATTAGTCAGCTTGCTTTGTATCATGGGGTATTTAAGCATTCGGTTTGAGTGGCGATTAGCTTTAGGCTCGTTACTTGCTTTGCTGCATGACATTGTCTTTGTGCTTGGATTTTTTGCGTTAAGCCAAATGGAATTTAACCTAACCGTATTAGCGGCTATTTTGGCTATTTTAGGTTACTCGCTTAATGACTCGATTATTATTGCCGATCGAATCCGGGATCTGTTGCGTTTAAAGCCCAAAGAAAGAACGGCTGATATTAATAACCAAGCGATAGCGGCAACCTTTACGCGCACTATGATCACATCAGGAACGACATTATTAACGGTCTCTGCATTGTGGTTATTGGGTGGGGCATCGTTGCAAGGTTTCTCTATTGCGATGTTTATTGGGATTATTGTTGGGACTTGGTCATCGATTGCGGTCGGAACGTCGTTGCCAGAAGTGTTAGGATTAAAGCCTGAGCATTATCAAGTGAAGAGCTTACCGGAGTCACCGTAGTTGATAGAGGCTCTAAATAGATCATAAAGGCTCTAAAGAGATACGGAAAGACAACGAATATAAATACAGAGGATATACAGAATCGGCGCCCAAAGTAGGCGCCGATTTTGTATTGAATACGCTATTTGTTATTCATCATCAGACATAAATCCAGCAATCAAATCATTAAAGAAGAGCTTTCCTTTCTTAGTGATTTGCCAATGATCCTGACCATCGTTTATATAGCCTTGTTGGATCGCCCAATCAATTTCCGATTCAATAGTCGATAAGGGCAAACCTGTTCGTTCTACAAATTCATATTTAGGACAGTTTTCAATTAAACGAAAACGATTCATGAAATACTCGAACGGGCGATCTGATATTTCCACCAAGCTTTCACTGTCACGATAAGGCTTCACTAAGTTTTGATAGGCCGATAAATAGCCTTTCGGGTGCTTGATTTTAGTGGTTCGAATGATGCGACCATCAGCAAAGCTAATCTTGCCATGTGCGCCGCAACCGATACCAAGATAATCACCAAAGTGCCAATAATTTAAGTTATGGCGGCATTGGTATCCCAGTTTGCTGTAGCCGGATATTTCATATTGCACATAACCTGCATCGGTTAGACGCTGGTGGCCTTGCTCAAAAATATCCCATAAATCATCATCATCTGGCAGTATTGGCGGCTTTGAATAAAATAATGTATTGGGCTCAATGGTCAGTTGATACCAAGATAAATGATAAGGATCAAGCTCAATCGCTTTATCTAAATCTAACAATGCTTGAGCTTGAGTTTGATTTGGCAAACCATGCATTAAATCGAGGTTAAAACTATTGAGGCCAATCTGATGCGCTAAATGGGCTGCATTAATTGCTTCTTGCTTACCATGAATTCGCCCCAGAGCTTGCAGCTTTTCATCTTCAAAGCTTTGCACACCAATTGAAATACGATTGACACCTTGACGCTGAAACTCGGCGAAACGCTCAGCTTCAATCGTTCCGGGATTGGCTTCCATGGTTATTTCAATATCATTTTCAAAAGCGATTTGAGCCTCAATACCTTTTAATAATCGCCCAATGCCTTGCGGTGAAATGAGACTAGGCGTTCCGCCACCAATAAATATCGAATGCAAAAGACGAGGCGCTTGAGATGCTTTTGATTGCTGAGATTCTTCTGAGCTTTGAGATACTTTGGAGCTTTGAGATGTTTTGGAGCTTTGGCATAATTGATAGTGTTCAATATCGAGCTTTAAATCTTCTAGTAAGGCATCAATGTACTGACTTTCTGGGATCTCACCTTTTTGAGCGTGAGAGTTAAAGTCGCAGTACGGGCATTTTTGTACACACCAAGGGATATGGACATATAAGCTCAATGGAGGAAGCGAGATCACGTATTGGAGCCTTATTGGATGAAGTTAGGCGCTTCGGTTAGCGCGGTAAATAATTTTTTCAGGGCTTTACCACGATGAGATAATTGCTTTTTCCGTACTGGTTCAAGTTGCGCCGATGAGCAATTATCTTCTGGTACCCAAAAAATTGGATCGTAGCCAAAACCATTTTCGCCCATCGCTTCTGTCAGAATTTCACCTTCCCACTCACCATGACAAACTAATGGCGTTGGATCGTTTTCATGTCTCATTAGAACTAACACACAATGAAAACGAGCGCTGCGCTGCTTAGCTGGCACATCTTTCATGGCGGCTAATAGTTTGTCTAGATTTTGCTTATCACTGGCATCCTCACCTGCATAACGAGCGGAATAGATACCCGGTGCACCTTTTAGATAATCCACTTCTAAGCCAGAATCATCAGCAATCGCTGGTAATCCGGTTGCTTTCGCTGCATGACGAGCCTTAATGATGGCATTTTCGATAAAGGTGGCACCGGTTTCTTCAGCTTCGATAAGGTTGAATTCACTTTGAGCGTGGATCTCAAAACCAAAATCCGCCAATAAACTGGCCATTTCTTTTACTTTGCCTTGATTGCCAGTGGCGAGAACAAGCTTCTTCATCTTATATCCTAAATTGGTTATTTATTTTCAACATAAAACTTTTGAGTAAACGTTATTGGTCCACTGCCGGTCATGCCAGCATCAACATTGATATTAAAGGTTAGGTTTTCTTCATCTGAAATCGAAAATTGTGCTAAATAATAAATCGATTTACCTTCTTTTATTTGTTTGAATTCAAGCGTTTTGATTTGCCCAATTAAGTTTTTGGCTGTACCCGTAATGGTGGCATTTACGGCTGGTTTACCCAGTTTGGAATTATCCAGCACACTGATATTTAAAATAGCAGAATGGCCATTACGCTTTAGTTGATATTGGGTTGCAACTTCAGCGGTGATCAACGTTGAATTGAAGGCTGAGTAATGAATTTCACTATTTTTAATATTCTTAAATTGTTCAGCATAGCTCGGAAGAGAGATAAGGCTAATTAGTGCGGTTAAGAGCCATTTTTTCATTTCATACTTCCTTAGAAACCGAAGACAAAGAATAGTTAGGTGTGCTTTATTTATGGCGATAGTCTGACTGCAGTAAGTCTTCAATAGATGCAGGAATAAGACTTGGTGATATTACACGAATTTGTTTATGTCGCCCTAATTCACCTTTTTCAATCTTTATTGATCCTTTCGCCACTTTAAATTGTTTCGCAAGATATTTGGTTAAATAGGCATTTGCTTTGCCATCAACTGGCGGGGCAGTGATGGCGATTTTCAGTTCGTCGCCATGTAAACCTACAATTTGATCTCGGCTTGCTTTTGGTTGGATATAGACGTGCAGAACGATGTCTTGTTCCACACGCTGGACTGCATCCGCCATTATTATAATTCAGCTAGGATTACAGTTGATACCAAATAGGGCCAATCAAATCGCCCATTAGATAATTAGCAAATTGCAGAATTAAGAACAGCACAAGAACACTGAGATCAAAACCACCCATTGGCGGAAGAATACGGCGAATAGGCGCAAGTAGTGGTTCAGTTAATTGTGTCATCACATATTCAACTGGACTACGGCCTTGGCTTACCCAACTTAAAATAGCGCGCAGTAATAAAATCCAGAATAGTAGACCGCCAATAGCTTTAACTAAAGATAATCCTCCCCAAACGAGAAAGCCCATATCGAAGACGAACTGACCATTCGAAATGAAAATTAAGGTTACAAATTTTAAAACACTAAGCGCGTAGGCAAAAATAACCGTGGCAAGATCCACATTCCCAATCGAAGGAATAATTCTACGTAGAGGTGCCACGATAGGCTGAGTCAGTTTTACAATCGATTGTGAGAATGGATTATAAAAATCAGCGCGGGCAAGTTGTAGCCAAACTCGTAAAATGACCACCATGATATAAAGGTCAAAAACAGTAGAGACTAAAAAATTAAGAGAATTCATTTATGTAAAACCTTGGTTAATATGATAATTTTATTGGAAAGCTAAATGTTTACGGTTGTTTTTATTTACAGTTGTTTTTCCATCTCTTCAGCGCGTTTAACCGCCGCTTGCATCGCTTTCGAAACAATGGCTGATAAATGACAGTCATTAAACGTTCGTATCGCTTCAGCTGTCGTACCACCTTTCGATGTTACTTGTTCACGTAATGTTGATAATTCTAATTCAGGGCTTGCAACCACCATTTCTGCTGCGCCTAATGCCGCTTGTTGTACTAGAAGGCGTGCGGTATCTTGGTCAAAACCTTGGGCGATAGCTTCTTGCTGCATCGCTTCCATAAATAAGAAGAAATACGCTGGAGCACTGCCCGCAGCTGCAATGATATTGTTGATTCCTGATTCTTGAGCAACCCAACAAATCTCTCCTACCGCAGACATTAAATCACCTGCAAAGTGTTTATCAGCGCCAGAAACTTGCGGCGTAGCATAAAGCCCACTCATGCCTTTGCCAACTAAAGATGGTGTATTTGGCATCACGCGAACCAGATTCACCTCTTGGCCGAGCATTTCAGTTAATCGTTTAGCGGAAATACCCGCCGCAATAGAAATGATCAGCTTATTGCTCAAATCGATGGTTTTAAATGCTTCACAGACATCAGACATCATTTGAGGTTTAACCGCTAAAATAACCACATCAGCATCTTGTACAGCATTGGCGTTATCGGTCGTAGTATGGATACCATAGCAGTCCGTTAAATCTTTTAGTTTGCCTTCATCGCGACCGGTAGCGGCAATGTTTTTGGCTTTGTAACCGCTTGATAGCATACCTGCGAAGATAGAACGAGCCATGTTGCCCGAACCAATAAAGCTAATTTTGCGCTGTTCCATGTGACATCACCTTAATTTGATAATAATGACGCTTAATCCATTACGGTCATTATGCCTGATAAATTCAATTATGACGCTTCAGATGCAGCATCGTTCGGATTTTAAAGGAATACTTATTTAGATTGAGAGTAATCTCTTGCTCCAAAAATAGCGGTACCAATTCGAACCATTGTGCTGCCTGCTTCAATCGCGGCTTGCATGTCGCCACTCATTCCCATCGATAAGGTATCGACTTGAGGATAAAGAGTTTTAAGTTTTTGATGCAATTGCTCTAATTGTTGAAAAGCAGCCAGTTGTGATTGATGATCTGGCACGTTTTCAGGAATCGACATCAATCCTCTTAATGTGAGGTTAGGTAAAGTATTTATCAACTGCGCGAGTGCAAAAACATCGGTATGATCAATACCTGATTTCGATTCTTCACCACTGGTATTGACTTGAATAAGCACCTGTAACGGGTTTGTATTGGTTTTTTCAATATGTTCGGCTCGTTGGTCATTAAGTCGCTGGGCTATTTTTTCGCGATCAACGGAGTGTACCCAATCGAAATTTTCTGCGATGAGTCGAGTTTTGTTGGATTGAATTGGACCAATGAAGTGCCATTCAAGCTCGCTCTGGTTATAGTGTTGGTCAAAGTAATGGATTTTATCCACGCCTTCTTGTACGTAGTTTTCTCCAAATTGACGTTGACCAGCGGCAATCGCTTGTTCTAATGCTTCAATTGGTTTGGTTTTACTCACCGCTAAGAGCTGTACTGATTGCGATGGGCGTGAGAATTTTTCTTCCGCAGCCCGTATTTGGCAGTGAATGTGTTCTATATTTTTTTGAATAGTAGACATAATTTTGGTTTCAGTAAGGAATAGTAATGAATATCGCTGAGTTATTGGATTTTAGTGTAAAGCATAATGCATCAGATCTACATCTTTCTGCTGGTGTCCCCCCAATGTTACGTATTGATGGCGATGTCAGAAAGCTAGAAATGGAGGCATTTTCTCATTCAGAAGTTCATGCCTTAATCTTTGATATTATGAATGATGCTCAACGCAGTGAATATGAAGAAAAATTCGAAATTGATTTTTCTTTTGAACTGCCTAATGTTGGGCGCTTTCGTGTCAATGCTTTCAATCAATCCCGTGGTTGCGCAGCGGTGTTTCGTACTATTCCAATGACTATTCCATCATTAGAGGATATTTCTGCCCCTGATATCTTAGAAAAAATTGCTAATTATGAAAAAGGTTTGGTGCTAGTAACAGGACCAACAGGTTCAGGGAAATCTACAACGTTGGCTGCTATGGTTGATTATATTAATCGTAATCAGAAAAAACATATTCTGACGATTGAAGATCCGATTGAATTTACTCATGCCAATAATAAATGTTTGGTCAACCAGCGCGAAGTACATCGTGATACGAAAAGCTTTAATTCTGCGTTACGTTCTGCATTACGAGAAGACCCTGATGTAATTTTAGTGGGTGAATCACGAGACCAAGAAACGATTAGTCTTGCGCTTACTGCTGCGGAAACTGGCCATTTGGTATTTGCTACTTTGCATACTAGTTCTGCTGCCAAAACCATCGATAGAATCATTGATGTGTTTCCCGGCGCTGATAAAAATATGGTGCGTTCTATGCTATCTGAATCCATACGTGCTGTTGTGGCTCAAAAACTCCTTAAACGTAATGGTGGGGGGCGTGTGGCCTGTCATGAAGTCATGATCGCAACACCTGCTATTCGTAACTTAATCCGTGAAGATAAAGTGGCGCAGATGATGTCGATGATTCAAACAGGCTCAGCAACAGGAATGCAAACCATGGAGCAAGCCGCCAGAAAATTAATCGCACAAGGTATCGTCGATACGGAAGAAGCGAAGCAAAAAATTGAAGGTATGGATTCGCTTTATTAACCGACTTGATGTTTAACAAAGTAAATTTAGCAAACAAAATAGATCTAACAGACATAAAGTGGACACGCCAACCAAGGATGAATAAATGCAATTGGATCAAATTTTAGAGGCCATGGTGACATCGAAAGCATCGGATATTTATTTAACCGTTGGCGCACCTTGTTTATTTCGTATTGATGGTGAGTTAAAAGCCCATGGCGATCAATTAGATAAAAGCGCTATTGAAGCGCTATTGTTTGACATGATGGATGAAGAAAGGCAACAAAGCTTCCAACACGAACATGAATCAAATTTTGCGATTATGCGAAGCAGTGGACGATTTCGTGTCAGTGCTTTTTTTCAGCGTGAATTACCGGGCGCGGTGATCCGCCGAATTGAAACCAATATTCCAAGTATGGAAGATTTGCATCTACCTGAAGTGCTGAAAAGTTTATGCACTTCAAAACGTGGGTTGGTGTTGGTGGTTGGAGCCACTGGATCGGGTAAATCCACCTCAATGGCGGCAATGACGGGGTATCGAAACTCAAATCAAACAGGCCATATTTTAACCGTCGAAGATCCGATTGAATTCGTACATGAACATAAAAAGTGTATTGTCACTCAACGAGAAGTTGGCCTTGATACTGATAGTTACGAAATTGCTTTAAAAAATTCATTACGCCAAGCGCAAGATATGATTTTAATCGGTGAGATCCGCAGCCGTGAAACCATGGAATATGCGATGACGTTTGCTGAAACAGGCCACCTTTGTATGGCAACATTGCATGCTAATAATGCTAATCAAGCATTAGAGCGTATTTTACATCTAGTGCCGAAAGATCAAAAAGAGCAGTTCTTGTTTGATTTATCTCTGAATCTTAAAGGGGTTGTCGCGCAACAATTGATCCGAGATAAAAATGGCGAAGGGCGACATGGAGTGTTTGAGGTCTTACTTAACACCCCGCGTATTTCAGATTTGATCCGTCGTGGCGATTTACATGAATTAAAAACGGCAATGACCCTCTCAACTGAATCAGGTATGCAAACCTTTGATCAAGCATTATTTAAATTGTTGCAAGAAGATAAAATCAGCCTTGATGACGCCATGCACAGTGCCGACTCGGCTAACGATCTGCGTATGATGCTTAAAACTTTAGTTGATGCTCCAGTGACGGAGAGTGAGAAGTTAAAAGGGATTAAGATTGATATGAGGTAACATAAAAGGCAGGGGCTGTGATTTTAGTCCCTGCTATTCAATTTATTGGATTAATACTGTGCTTCGAACCAACTTTCTAAAATGACTACCGCAGACTGGCAATCCACATTACCTTTAGTCAGAGCTTTATATCCTCCCATTTGAAAGAGCTCAGCTCGTGCTTCTTGAGTAGATAAACGCTCATCATGCATCTCAACTGCAACGCCAAAACGACCAAATAAACGGTTACCGAATTTTTTAGCGCGAGTGGTGATGGTGGTGAGATCTTTACCTTCCATATCCGTTGGTAGGCCGACCACAATTAAGTTTGGTTGCCATTCTTTAATTTGCTTTTCAATTTCATCCCATTTAGGAATACCATCTACAGCCTTGAATGCTTTCAAAGGTGAAGCTGTACCTGTGATGGTTTGCCCTATGGCACTACCAATGCTTTTAGTGCCGTAGTCAAATGCCATAATGGTTTGGTTAGTCATGGGTTTCTCGTTATAAGTAGCGAATATGATGGATGTTTATTATTGGGATCATGCGTGGCCAGAATCAATTGAAAGCTGAGCGGTATCAATACCCAATGATTGAACGGCTTTTTTCCAACGTAAAGCAGGTGGAGTATCAAAGATTATACTGGGATCGGCTGGGGTGGTTAACCAAACATTATCCAGTAATTCTTGCTCTAATTGACCAGCGCTCCAACCTGAATAACCTAATGTCACTAAGTATTGTTTAGGTTCAGCTTCGGTGCCAAGTACTGTTAAGATATCTTTCGATGTCGTCACGGCTAAATGCTGATTAATCTCAATGCTGGATTGATAGTCATCTTTTAATTGATGCAGAATAAAGCCACAGTCGGTTGCGACAGGACCACCATTTAACACCGGATTTTGTAGGCTTTTGGTGCAAATTTGTGGATGAACAGGCTGAACATCAATTTGCTGCAACATGTTGCCAATGTTAATGCCGATTGGAGCATTAATCACTAACCCCATTGCGCCATCATCATTATGCTCACACAGGTAAATTACGGTTCGAGTGAAATTTTGATCTTTCATGCTTGGCATGGCGATCAGAAAATGATCGGTTAAATTCATATTCTCTCCGTGTCAGTTTTATGACCTGCCTACTATTTTTTAGTAAGCAGAATCATTAGCCGTTGGTGATTGTTACTTACCTTGCTTGATCGCTATTGGCTTTATATCAGTCTGTTAATAATTACTGATTATGAACAGACTACTTTTATTAATAACTATATTGATAATAATTATTTTTCATTGACTCGTTGTTCAATGGCATCCATTAACTTACCGGTAATTGAAATATCAAATGCAGCTTCAATTTCTTTAATGCAAGTCGGGCTAGTGACGTTAATTTCAGTGAGTTTATCGCCAATAACATCAAGGCCAACAAATATCAGCCCTTTTTCTTTTAGCGTTGGGGCGACAGCCAGAGCTATTTTAAGATCAGTTTCACTCAATGGACGAGCTTCACCACGACCGCCAGCAGCTAAGTTGCCACGAGTTTCGCCTTTAGCTGGAATGCGAGCTAAGCAATAAGGCATCGGTTCGCCATCTACGACTAAAATACGTTTATCGCCATTGCTGATATCAGGCACGAAGGTTTGCGCCATTGCGTAGTTCTGACCGTGATTAGTCAAGGTTTCAATGATCACAGAAACGTTTGGATCATCTTGTTTTACACGGAAAATAGAAGCGCCACCCATGCCATCAAGCGGCTTTAAAATTACATCACCATGTTTTTCTTTGAATGCTTTAATTTTTTCAGCTTTACGCGTAACAATAGTCGTTGGGGTTAATTCTGGGAACCAAGCAGTAAACAGTTTCTCATTACAATCACGCAGGCTTTGCGGTTTATTGACGATTAACGTGCCTTTTTCTTCTGCGCGTTCAAGAATGTAAGTTGCATAGATAAACTCAGTGTCGAAAGGAGGATCTTTGCGCATGAGTACTGCATCAAGTTCCGACAATTCAATCGTTTGTTCTGAGTTGAATTCATACCATTTAGCAGGATCTTCGATAAGAGTGACGGTTTTTGTGTCTGCAATCGCGACACCTTGCTCTAAATGCAGATCCGCCATTTCCATGTAATGGATTTCCCAACCGCGACGCTGTGCTTCTAACATCATGGCAAAACTTGAATCTTTCTTGATATTAATGGATGAGATTGGGTCCATTACGATGCCGATTTTCATGTGTTTCTCCTGCTTATATTAAATAGCCGCTGGCTAGATTTAGCCCAGATCGCCAAAACGAACTTGTAGTGCGGTGATGGCGGAAAGGCCTGCGGTTTCGGTTCGCAGAACGCGCGGTCCTAATAAGGTTTCTTCAAATTTATACTGTTCGGTCATTTGAATTTCTTCATCAGACAAACCACCTTCAGGGCCAATTAATAAACGAACTTTATTAACCGGTTCAGGCAAGGTGTTGATTGAGTATTTTGCTCTTGGATGTAAATTGAGTTTGAGGCCATCATAGTCCTCCGCGCACCATTGTTCTAGTTGCATTAATGGGCGAATTTGCGGAACGATATTACGACCACATTGCTCACAAGCGGCAATCGCTATTTTTTGCCACTGTTGTAATTTTTTATCAAAACGTTCGCTATTTAGCTTTACGCCACAGCGTACTGAGATTAACGGCGTAATGGTATTTACCCCAAGCTCTACCGCTTTTTGAATGGTGAATTCCATTTTGTCACCACGAGAGATGACTTGCCCAAGATGCAGATCTAAAGGAGATTCAACAGATCTTTCAATACGTTTATGTAATTCAACCGTGACATTTTTCTTAGAAACCGATGCGATAGTGGCGGGAAATTCTGCGCCACTGCCATCAAATAGCAAAACCTCTTGGCCTGTCGTCATACGAAGAACACGTCCAATATGGCCAGATGCATCGTCAGAAAGGGGGAGTTCACCAAGCCCAATAATGGTTTCAGGGTGGTAAATTCTAGGGATTCTCATGGTGTAACCTGTGATCGGATGGATAGTCTATTCATAACATGGATGTTGTTGTTCAAAAAAACAAGGGCTGAAGAGGCATTTAATCAGTCGTTCGATGTATTAATGACAGGCTGTAATTGTGCTTTACAGCGGGTGCAATGATATTGAGTTTGCTGTCTTATTATCTTGTTATGACGGCGAATACTTATCGTATGGTTTTGGCACTGGCAACGATATTCAAACGTCAGACCTTGAACGGAACTGACATCAAACTGATGACGAGTTTCGGGGTTGAGTTTGAACACTTTGATCATGACTGCTTGCCATTCTTTTCCATGAGGGCGAACTCGACCAAATTGATGATAGGTAATTAAATGTGCAATTTCGTGAGGGATCACCTGTTGCAGAAACTCGGTTTGATTTTCTAATAATAAGGTTGGGTTCAGTCTGATCTCCCAACTTTGCAAATAAGCTTTGCCTGCGACTTTACCGCGTACATTAAAATGAACATTTGGCATAGCAAACTGACAATCAAGAGCTTGTTGTGCTTTCTCTATACAGCCTTCAACGGTTCTATGCACCTGTTGCAGTAAATGTGCAGGGATATGACCATTTGGCATGTTAGACCTATCATTTTAAATTGTGTTCTAACAAAAAGTCCTCACCAGAATAGCAAGGACTTAATTACATTACGTTTTTATCTATTAAGAGATTTTACAGGCTTGCGAATGCGCGTAGTGCTTCTGCTTTGTCTGTTGCTTCCCAAGGGAATTCTTCACGACCAAAGTGGCCATAAGCTGCTGTTTTCTTATAGATAGGTTGTAGCAAGTTTAACATTTCTTGTAGGCCATATGGGCGTAGGTCGAAATGTTGACGTACTGCTTCAACAATGATTTCTGATGGTACTTTTTCAGTTCCAAAAGTTTCAACCATGATAGAGGTTGGTTCTGCCACACCGATAGCATAAGACAGTTGAATTTCACAACGATCAGCAAGACCTGCAGCAACGATATTTTTTGCAACATAACGTGCAGCATACGCCGCAGAGCGATCAACTTTTGATGGATCTTTACCAGAGAACGCACCGCCACCGTGACGAGCTGCGCCGCCGTAAGTATCGACGATAATTTTACGACCCGTTAAACCACAGTCACCCATTGGTCCACCGATAACAAAGCGGCCGGTTGGATTAATAAAGTACTTGGTGTCTTTACTTAACCATTCTGCAGGAAGAACAGGCTTGATGATTTCTTCCATTACCGCTTCACGTAGATCGGCGGTTGAAATTGAATCGCTGTGCTGAGTTGAAAGAACGACAGCATCAATGCCGACAATCTTGCCTTGGTCGTATTGGAAAGTTACTTGAGATTTTGCATCTGGGCGCAAGAAATCAAGTTTGCCACTTTTACGCACTTCTGCTTGTTTTTTCACAAGTAGGTGAGAGTAAGTAATTGGCGCAGGCATTAGAACTGGCGTTTCGTTACACGCATAACCAAACATGATGCCTTGGTCACCAGCGCCTTGATCTTTTGGATCAGCTTTATCAACACCTTGGTTGATGTCTGGAGATTGCTTGCCAATGGTGTTTAATACGGCGCAAGAGTTAGCATCAAACCCCATATCTGAATGGACATAACCGATTTCACGAACGGTTTCACGAGTGATTTCTTCGATATCAACCCATGCAGAAGTGGTTACTTCACCGCCAACCATTACCATGCCGGTTTTAACGTAAGTCTCACACGCCACACGTGCTTTTGGATCTTGTTCTAAAATCGCATCCAAAACCGCATCTGAAATTTGATCGGCAATTTTGTCTGGATGACCTTCAGAGACGGATTCTGAAGTAAATAAATGCTTAGCCATGTGTGAATGCTCCACTGTGAATCACGCTAGTTCATCGTTTGATGATAAAAGTGATTGAGTTAGAAAAGACGCGTCCATGGTGGGCATTAACTTACGACAGAGGTTAATGACAAGGGCTCGCGTCTTCTTAAATAAACGTTAAAATTGTAGGTGTTTCTACATCTAGACGTCTATTCTAGTTTTGATTGTCCGAATTACAAGCCTTTTTTAATAAAATATCGATAGGTACTTACTTCTGACCTCATATTTGAATAAGCAAAAATGAACATAAATATGGCTATATTCTCTATTGACGCATTCGATTGCGTTCTCGCTCTGAAAGGCTTATGTATCCAATTATGTGATTAATATAAGAAAGCGAAGAAAAGAGTATAAAAATAACAAATATACGACGGTTAATATTTGCAGTAACACGGGTGCTTTGCGACAATACCGACCAGCATTCTGAGTGGGGTGAATATTTACCTCACTTTGCCAACCTAAAAACCTTTAATTCGCTTATGCAAACCCAGGAGCAGACATGACGTCTCGTAAAGATCTAGCAAATGCAATCCGCGCTTTAAGCATGGACGGTGTTCAACAGGCTAATTCAGGTCACCCAGGCGCCCCAATGGGGATGGCCGATATCGCTGAAGTTCTTTGGCGTTCACATTTAAACCATAACCCACAAAACCCTGAGTGGGCTGATCGTGACCGTTTCATTCTTTCGAATGGCCACGGTTCAATGCTAATTTACTCTTTACTTCATCTTTCAGGTTATGAACTACCAATTTCAGAACTGAAAAACTTCCGTCAACTGCATTCAAAAACGCCTGGTCATCCAGAGTACGGTTATGCACCTGGCGTTGAAACAACAACGGGTCCTTTAGGTCAAGGTATCACTAACGCTGTTGGTATGGCGTTGGCTGAAAAATCGCTTGCAGCGCAGTTCAATAAAGAAGGTCACGACATCGTTGATCACTTCACATACACCTTCCTTGGCGACGGTTGTATGATGGAAGGCATCTCACACGAAGCATGTTCTCTTGCTGGCGTTCTAGGTTTAGGTAAGTTGGTTGCATTTTGGGATGACAACGGTATTTCTATCGATGGTCATGTTGAAGGTTGGTTTGCAGATGATACTCCTAAGCGTTTTGAAGCTTATGGCTGGCATGTTATTCCTAGCGTTGATGGTCACGATTCAGATGCGATTGAAGCGGCAATTCAAGCAGCAAAAGCGGATCCTCGTCCAACACTAATTTGTACTAAAACCGTCATTGGTTTTGGTTCTCCAAATAAAGCAGGCACACACGATTGTCACGGCGCACCACTTGGCGCTGATGAAATTGTTGCGACTAAAGCACAGCTTGGTTGGGCACACGGTCCTTTCGAAATCCCTTCTGACATTTATGCTCAGTGGGATGCAAAAGAAGCAGGCGCAGCAAAAGAAGCAGCATGGAATGAGAAGTTTGCAGCATACGCAACAGCTTACCCAGAACTTGCCGCTGAATTTAAACGTCGTACCGCGGGTGATTTACCAAGTGATTGGGAAGCAAAAGCAAATGCAATCATTGCCGATCTTCAAGCAAACCCAGCTAACATTGCTTCACGTAAAGCATCACAAAACGCACTAGAAGCGTTTGGTCAAATGCTACCTGAATTCATGGGCGGCTCAGCTGACCTTGCGCCTTCTAACTTGACTATGTGGTCTGGTTCTAAAGCGCTAACAGCTGATGATGCTTCTGGCAACTACATTCACTACGGTGTGCGTGAGTTTGCAATGACAGCTATCATTAATGGTATCGCTCTACATGGCGGTTTCATTCCTTACGGCGCGACCTTCCTAATGTTTATGGAATACGCTCGTAACGCAATGCGTATGGCTGCGTTGATGAAAATTCAAAACATCCAAGTGTATACGCATGATTCAATTGGTCTTGGTGAAGATGGTCCAACTCACCAACCGGTTGAGCAAATTGCCTCTCTACGCATGACACCAAATATGAGCACATGGCGTCCATGTGACCAAGTTGAATCAGCAGTGGCTTGGAAACTAGCGATTGAACGTAAAGATGCGCCATCTGCGCTTATCTTCTCGCGTCAAAATCTAGCACAACAAGAACGTACCGCTGAGCAAGTTGCGAACATTGCAAAAGGTGCTTATATCCTGAAAGATTGCGCTGGTAAGCCTGAACTTATCTTAATTGCAACGGGTTCTGAAGTTGAGCTAGTAGTAGAAGCTGCAGCAAAACTGACGGCTGAAGGGACGAAAGTACGTGTGGTTTCTATGCCATCGACTGATGCCTTTGATAAGCAAGATGCGGCATACCGCGAAGCAGTATTACCATCTGATGTAACAGCACGTATTGCTGTTGAAGCAGGTATTGCTGATTACTGGTTCAAATATGTTGGCCTAGACGGTCGCATCATCGGGATGACGACATTTGGCGAATCTGCACCAGCAGGAGAGCTATTTAAAATGTTTGGCTTTACCGTTGAAAACGTACTTGAGACAGCGAAAGAATTAATCGCTTAATTGTTGATGTAATTTAATCGCATAGATAAAGCCAGTGTCTTCGGATGCTGGCTTTTTTGTGCCTGTCGATATAAAGATAAATAGGAAAACGCACACTCGAAAATATATAGCGATATCATCCATTTTATTTGATGGCGAGATCAAATTTCACGCTGCTATAAGGTGTTTTTTAGTGCGTTAACTTATATATTTAGTGACGAAAAAATCCATATAAAGGAATACGGAAATGCGCTACCAATTGCTTGCTTTGGATCTCGATGGCACCACGCTACAAGATGATCATCAACTAAACCCAACTATTAAATCAGTGATCGATAAAATTAAATCTCACTATTCGGTCATGATTGTCACAGGCCGCCATCATACTGCCGCTAAACCTTATTACGATGAGCTGGGTTTAGACACTCCAGTTTTATGTTGTAACGGCACCTATCTTTATGATTATAAGAATGAGAAAGTGCTGTTTCATAATGGGATCCCAAAAGTAAAGGCGCAAACATTTCTCGCATTAGCACATCAATATCAACTAAAAATGGTGATATATACTAAAGAGGCGATGACTTATTCGTTAGCCGATCCGATTGAGTATATGCAACCGTTAGAGGTTTGGGCTAAGACTTACCCTAAAGATCGGCAACCGAATATCTATCAAGTAGAAGCTTTTGAACCATTGGTAGGACAAAGTGATTATATTTGGAAATTTGTCGTGCAAGGTGAGCAGGATAAGTTAAAGGCGTTTCTATCGTTGCCTTTTATTGTTGATAATTTTGATGGTGCTTGGTCAGCAGAAAACCGAATTGATCTGGCGGCGAAAGGAAATACCAAAGGTAATGCATTAGCAAACTATGCTGAATCTATAGGTATTTCAGCCGAGCATATTATTGCCGCGGGTGATAATTTCAACGATGTATCGATGTTGTCATTTTCAGGCATTGGGATCGCGATGCAACATGCCCATGATGATGTAAAAGCGTGGGCTAATGTTATAACGAAAACCGATAATCAAGGTGATGATTTAGCAAAGTTAATCGCGCACTATTTTCCTATTGATGGTCTAGTCGTTGATGGCTTTGCAAAAGAAAGGAATCAATAAAATGCCGGATAAAGACGAATTAAAACAAAGTGATCCTCTTAAGCCTGGTTATGATTTCAATGCTCATTTAGTGGCAGGGCTTACTCCTATTGCCTCTGGTGAAGAGCTTGATTTTATCATTGATCGCCCAGCCGGAATGAAAGGCTATATTCTGAACTTAACAATAAAAGGAGCAGGTACTGTTTTACATGGTGAAGAGAGTTTTGATGTGGAAGAAGGGGATCTAGTTTTATTTCCATCTGGCGTTCCACATTATTATCATCGTAAGGAAGGATGTGAAGAGTGGCATCATCGTTGGATTTACTTTCGTCCACGTGCTTATTGGAACAACCGCTTAAAATGGCAAGAATGTATTCATGGTGTGTTTTATACCAAAGGTATTCATATTGAAGATCAAGCGGCTATCGATACTTTGTTTCAGCAAATTGAAGCGCTGAGTAAAAGTGATGATATGTATACTGATGAACTTACGCTGAACTTGCTTGAGCAGATTTTAATTCGCTGCAAAATGAACCAACCTTGCTTAATTAAAAAGCGTGTTGATCCACGAGTGACCGAAGTCTTAAATTATATGTCGAGCCACTTGAATGAAGAATTTTCGAATGAACAATTAGCTGAATTGATTTGTTTATCTCCCTCGCGTTTGGGGCATCTATTCCGAGATGAAGTAGGCATGACCATTACCCAATGGCGAGATGATCAACGCATCAGCCGAGCTAAGCAATTGCTAGTTACTTCAAACTACTCGATTAATCAGATATCGCGTTTAATTGGTTATTCCGACCCATTGTATTTCTCACGTGTATTTAAAAACAAAGCAGGTTTAAGCCCGAAACTTTATCGTGAAAAAGTCATGTAATATCACCGTCTTCGGCGACCATGCTGTTTTCAACAATCGATAACCAACAACCAAAAGTTAAGCAGAAAGGTCGCCGCGAACATTTTGTTATTTCTTGTTTATGCTCAGCCTACCTAAATCACGATTTATCTACCATACTGAAAAATTAATTTGGCGAAAGCTAATTAACACTGAGCAAGCACAAGTTCGGCCATCACATTTTATCTTTACCTTTGATTGGCTAGGTTGCTTATTTTGTATTGCTCATTTGGCTTTAGTTGCGTGATCCCTAATCATTCTTCTAAAGCCTATTTTAGCTTTTAGCACTTCAATTAGAGGTAGCACATGACAAAACGTACGCTGTTTAAATCCAATGTTTTACTTTCTATCACCTGTTTTCTCACCCCTTTTTATGTCGCTGCACAAACCCCAGCCATTTATTCGAGTGACAGTATTTATCATCCTGTTTGGGCTGAACACGGTATGGTCGCCAGCCAAGAAGAACTGGCGTCTAAAATTGGCGTAAAGATTCTTAAATCTGGTGGTAATGCGGTTGATGCTGGTGTAGCTGTTGGTTTTGCTTTAGCGGTTACTTTACCTCGTGCGGGTAATATTGGTGGTGGCGGTTTTATGATGATTTATGATGCCAAAAAGAAGCGTACCTTTGCTTTAGATTATCGTGAAATGGCGCCATCCAAAGCCTACAAAGATATGTATTTAGATAAAGACGGAAATGCAGTTGAAGAACTTTCTCGTTTTCATGGACTTGCGGTCGGAGTTCCGGGTACCGTTGCAGGTTTCATTACAGCGTTAAAAAATTATGGGTCTATGGATCTTAAAACCGTGATGGCACCGGCTATTGAAATGGCAGAAAAAGGCATCATCGTCACGCCGGATCTTTATACCTCTTTGCTAAGCGCGAAAGACCGTTTGCAAAAATGGGATAGCAGTAAACCTATTTTCTTTAAAGATGGCGGTAAAACGGATTACCAAATCGGTGATATTTTTATCCAAAAAGATCTAGCTAACTCACTTAAACTAATTGCAGAAAAAGGCATGGATGGTTTTTATAAAGGCCCAACCGCAAAAGCCATTGCTGATTCAGTGACCGCTGCTGGTGGTTTAATGACTATCGAGGATCTTGCCAGTTATAAAGCAATAGTACGTGAACCTGTGATGGGGAATTATCGCGGTTACAGCATTGCCTCCATGCCACCGCCGTCGTCAGGTGGCATTCATATCATCGAAATCCTCAATATTTTAGAAAACTACCGCATTGGAGAAATGGGACATAACACGGCTGAAACCATTCATGTAATGGCCGAAGCGATGAAACTGGCTTATGCCGATCGCGCTGAATATCTAGGCGATCCGGACTTTGTTAACGTTCCAATGAAAGGCTTAACGAGTAAAGATTACGCCCACTCACTTTATGAACAAATTTCTCAGGATAAAGCGCGCCCAGCCAGTGAAATCAAACATGGCCAACCGATGCCGTATGAAAGCGATCAAACCACTCACTTTTCTGTGATGGACAAAATGGGTAACGTTATTTCAAACACCTACACTCTGAACTTTTCTTACGGAACTGGGATGGTCGCTAACGGCACAGGTATTTTACTTAATAATGAAATGGATGATTTTTCAGCCAAACCCGGTGTACCCAATGGTTATGGTTTAATCGGCGGTGATGCGAATGCGGTTGAAGGCAGAAAACGCCCACTATCTTCCATGAGCCCAACCTTAGTCTTTAAAAATGGTAAGCCAATTATGGCAACGGGAAGCCCAGGAGGAAGCCGCATTATCACTACCACGCTTCAAATCATTATGAATGTGATTGACTACAAAATGAATATTGCTGAAGCTACTAATGCGGTTCGTATACACCACCAATGGCTACCGGATGAACTGCGTATTGAGAAAGGCTTAAACCAAGACACCATCAAACTATTAAAAGCTAAAGGACAAAATGTAGTAGAAAAAGAAGCCATGGGCAGCACACAATCGATTATGCATACCGAGCAAGGCTTCTTTGGGGCATCTGACCCGAGAACACCAAGTGCGTTAACGGTTGGATATTAGTTCAAGCATCATAGCAAAGCGGTCAGCGTAATATTGGCTGACCGTTGTTATATTTTAATGTGTTTAAACGGATTACTCGACTGGTTTAATTGGCCTGCAAGGGTTACCAACTGCAACCATTCTTGCAGGGATATCTTTTGTTACCACGCTACCAGCACCAATGACTGCGCCATCGCCAATCGTGACACCGGGTAAGATCACACATCCACCACCAATCCATACATGGTTGCCAATGGTGATAGATTCGGCAAAGCCAATGTGTAAATCTCGACTTGCCGCATCTAACGGATGATGAGCCGTATAGATTTGTACATTTGGGCCAATAAAAACATGGTCACCAATACTGACAGGCGCACAATCTAGCAATACAAAATTGAAGTTGATAAATACATGGCTTCCCAGTTTTGTGTTAATACCATAATCAATGCTCATTGATTTTTCGAAATGCACATTTTCGCCAACTTGAGAGAAAATACTGTCTAATACTTGGCGTTGTTCTTTGCGATCTCGTCTCGGGATTTGGTTGTATTGAGCAACTTTATCCCGAGTTTGATCGCGGATTTCAATAAGATCTGGATCATTTATGTTATAGCGTAAACCTGCACGCATATCTTTTAATGCTTGAGATGATTCAAATATGCTCATAAGCCGACCTAAAAACTAAATTGATAACTGGTTTGGTATTGATAGAACGATTTTTGGGCAATAAAAGCTTTGTTACCTTCTGGCCAGTTTTGGTTAGGCGCATCGGGTAAGAATTGGGTTTCTAATGCTACACCTTGATAATCGTTATAAGTGCCATTTCGTGATGGTGTGCCCGCTAAAAAATTCCCGCTGTAAAATTGAATGGCAGGTTTGTCTGTGAGCACGGACATAGTGACTTTTTTATCGCTCGAGGTCAGTTCGGCCACGGGAGTGATCCCATCGCAATCTTGTAGATCGAAAGTAAAGGCGTGGTCATAGCCTTTTGCGATTTTCTGGTCGCTATCTTCCAGTAAACGAGCGCCAATTGGCTCGGCTTGATTAAAGTCGAAACTGGTGTTTGTGACAGGTGTTAACTTACCTGTTGGGATTAAGTTTTCATCTGTTGCCGCGTAATAAGGTGATTTTAACCAAAGCGTATGATCTAAAACTGTCTGGTTCGATTCCGCGCCATCTAAATTAAAGTAAGCATGGTTGGTTAGGTTTATTGGGCAGTCTTGATCACACAATGCGGAATATTCAATACACACTTGATTGCATTCAGTGAGGGTGTAAACCACTTCAACAGAAAGGTTACCAGGAAATCCTTGGTCGCCATCTTCAGAGTGTAGGCACAATACCACGTGATTATTATTGTATTCTTTTACTGTCCATCGACGCTTATCAAAACCATCAATGCCGCCGTGTAAGGTATTTTCACCATCATTAATCGTGAGTTGATAATGCTGCTGATTGATAGCAAATTGCCCGCGGTTAATGCGATTAGCAAAGCGGCCAACAATCGCACCAAGAAAGGCATTATGAGAGGCATAGTCTTCAATTTTAGTCATGCCCAATAAAACTTCACGGGGCTGATTGTCGAGTGGAAGAATGCAGCTAACCCAAGTTGCGCCGATGTCCATAATTGAAACCGACATATTGTTTGAATTGATGAGGGTAAAAACCTGAGCAGGCAGACCATCGAAAGCTAATCCAGATTGAATCGATTGTTCAAGCTCTTGAGCTGAGAACGTCTTTTGATTTGAATGTTCTTTAGTCGACATAGGCAATACTTCGTCAGTGTTAAAAAAGAAAAAGGACACTAGCTGAATCTTATTTCACGCTAGTGCCAAAGGAGTATGAAATAACCTGAACTCAGGTTAAATAGCGTCACCAAATACAGGGAATCCATTTTGCCATTCAAGACGTTTGATTCGTGTATGGCGGTTTGGATCCCACAATGGGTCACCTTCAATTTCGGTGTAGTCGCGCGCGTGATACACCAATAGGTCATGACCTTGCTCATCAACCGTAAAGCTGTTGTGGCCTGGGCCGTAAATTTTACGTTCAAAGTTGGTTTTAAATACAGGGGCATCTGCTTTATGCCAGCTGCTAGGATCTAATACATCGCTGTTGTCATCGGCGTACAATAAACCCATACAGTAATTCTCATCAGTGGCACTGGCAGAATAAGTCATCCAGTACTTACCGTGACGATGAAGAATGGATGGCCCTTCGTTAACCCAAAAGCCAATCTGTTCCCAATCAAACTCAGGTTTGGTGAGCAATACTGGCGGTGTTGCGAGCGTCGTTGGGGTCTTAAGTTGGGCGATGTACAGATTAGAATTGCCTTGAATTTGATTAGATTTTTGCGCCCATACATAATACTGCTTACCTTGATGGGCAAACGTGGTGGCATCTAAGCAAAAGGTATCCATGCCAGTTTCAACTTGACCTTCAAATACCCATTCATCGGTGGTTGGATTGGCATTTTTATTACTGATGGCATACATGCGGTGCTGAAATAGCCCATCCACAATTTCTCGTGATGGCGCTGCTGCAAAATACACATACCAAGCCCCTTGCACAAAATGCAGCTCTGGCGCCCAAATGAGATCACTGTAAGCACCAATGTCGGGCTTATACCATGCGTTAATCAATTCGCTGGTGGTATTTAGGCCGTTAATCGTTTTGGCTCGACGGATCTCAATACGGTCATATTCTGGCACCGAGGCGGTGAAATAATAGTAACCGTCGGTGTGCTTATAAATATGAGGATCAGCTCGTTGTTCGATAATTGGATTGGTTAATTCGTTCATCTTCTTACCTTAAGCTTTAACAGGTTTTTGGGCTTTTACATCACTCAAGTTTTGTTCTTTATCCAAAATTTTAGTGGCAGTCATCGCGTGGTAGTACTTGTCGGTCACTTTGTATTTAAACATTAGAGCGCCCATTAAGAAGTGGAAGAACCCTGGGATCACAGTCAGCATGAGAGCAATACCAGTTAAAGTGAAATCCGATTGTGCTTGGTTAGGAACATAATTAAAGAAAGTTAGTAACCAACCCACGATAGCACCCGCAATTCCCATACCTAATTTTTGGCTAAACGAAATGCCACCAAAAGCTAAACCTGAAACACGTTTCCCCGTTTTATATGCGCCGTAATCCACTGCTTCTGCAATCGCAGACCAAAAGACAGGAGCGTGCAAGTCCACTACGAAAGACAGTAAAAAATACAGGATGAACGCGAGAGCAAAGTCGCTTGGTCCTACGAATACATAAAGCGCAACGCTGATAATAGCAACGGCAATCTGGCTGTAACGGAACAATTTGATTTTACAATATGTTTTGGTGATCCAAGTGGACGCCACCATAGCTAAAATTGCTGCGGCAACTCCGGTAGCTAAAAATGCTGAGATAGTACCCGCATCACCACCTAGGTAATATTTAGCATAGTAAGCGGCTACAGAGCCACGTACTACATAGCCGATGGTTCCGGTTACACACACACCACAAAGTACTAACCATTGGTCATTCTTCATTAAGATTTTAACTTGTTCTTTAAATGGCTTTTGATCAACAACGTGCTCGATTCTTTCCTTGGTAGTCGCAAAACAAAATAGGAATAGTAGAGTTCCCATCAAGCCCATTAATCCCATCGAATATTGATAGCCAAGCTGGATATTGTCTTGTCCCCACTGTGCTGATAATTGAGGTACAATGATGGTAACTAAGAAAGCAGCAATTTTTGCAAAGAATAAGCGATAACCATTAGCGGATAAGCGCTCTTTAGGATCATCTGTTAATACGCTGATTAAGGAAATATAAGGAATCGTGACTGCAGTAAACATTAGAGTAACGAAAATGTAGGTTGCGTAGGCATAAACCAATTTGGTGTTGTAATCGCCATCGGGTGTGCTGAAAGCTAAGTAAACCGAAATACCAAACGGAATCGCAAGGAATAATAAATATTGGCGATAGCGTCCCCAGCGAGAAGTGAATTTGTCGGTAATCATACCCATTAATGGATCGGTTACAGCATCAATTAAACGTACAACAATAAACAGCATGGCAAGATCGGAAGCTTTAATACCAAAGATATCGGTATAGAAGAAAGTAATGATGAGCATCATAGAAGAGATGACAACATTGACCGCCATGTCACCAGCGCCAAAACCTATTTTCTCTAAAACGGGGAGTTTGTATTTATACATTATATTTACGTCCTTTTTATTCGTTATGCCAAAATATTAACCCGCTTAAATTTATCGTACTGTTAATAATCCCATGAAATTTAATAAATAGCAGAAATATACATGTATTCAGCTAATTTTTTATATTGGAATATTTATATTTTATTATGTGGACGATATTTCTTGACGAGATAAAATGTTTTATAACGTCTTATTATTAAAAAACCTGCAATAGGTGCAGGTTTTTTATGGGTATTTGTAAGCGTATTATTTTTGTTGTTTATAGCGGTCAAATATAACTGCGGCCAATAAAATACTTCCTCGTACTACATATTGGGCAAAAGGGGAGATATTTAATAAGTTCATGGCATTTTCGACCGTGCCAAGGATCAATACCCCTGCTACTACATAAGATATCTTACCAATTCCGCCTTTAAGCGATACGCCACCTAACACACAGGCGGAAATAACCGTTAACTCAAAACCAACAGAGGTCATTGGCTGACCACTGGTCATGCGGGCTGCTAATATTACACCAGCCAATGCACTAATTAACCCTGATACGGTGAAGATAATCAGCTTAGTGCGAGTCACATTTACCCCAGCTAAACGTGCGGCTTCTTCATTACCGCCAATGGCTAAAGTGTTGCGTCCATATACGGTTTTATTTAGTAGAAAACTAAACACACCGAAAGTCACAATGGTGAGCCAAACTGGAACGGGTAACCCTAAGAATGAGGCATTACCAAGGCTAAAGAAGCTTTCTTCAGTAATACCGACTGCTTTACCGTCGGAAATGATGTAACCCAAACCACGAGCAATTTGCATAGTGGCAAGTGTGGTGATCAGTGCGTTGACTTTGAGTTTAGCAATGATAAAACCATTGAATAAACCAAATGCCACGCCAGAAAGTAAACCGATGCCAATTCCTAGTACGACACTTTCTGTGCTGTTTATAGCAACCGCAGTAACCACACCAGAACAAGCGACGATGGAGGCAACCGATAAATCTAGATCGCCACAGGCTAAACAAAACAGCATGGCGCAAGCGATCATGCCGCTCATTGATATTGCTAAACCTAGGCCGCGCATATTAATCATGGAGGCAAAGTTAGGTACAAATACTGCACATAATAAAAAGAGTGCGGCGAATACGGTTAACATACCAAAGCGATCCCAGAATTGTTCGATTTTAAAACGGGACTTTTTCGGTGTGGATTTTGATATTGAGGTGGTGTTTATTGTCGTCATAGCATCATTCCTCGACTGCAAGTTCGGCGGTTTTCTTGCCTAACATAGCTAAATTTAAAGCGGACTCTTCACTGAAATGATTACGTTCAAGTTCGCCGCTAAGTTGTCCATCTTTCATTACGATGATTCGATCGGATACACCGAGTACTTCGGGAAGATCACTTGAAATCATTAAAATAGTTACGCCGGATTCGGCCAGTTTGAAAATTAAATCGTAAATTTCAGACTTTGCACCAACATCAATACCACGTGTTGGCTCATCTAAAATCAAGACTTTCATGTGAGTCGATAACCAACGGCCTAAGATTATTTTTTGTTGGTTACCACCTGATAAATTACCAATTTTTTGTTCTAAGTTAGGTGTTTTTACCTTCAGGTTTCTCACTTTTTCATCGGCATTAGCGTGTTCCCATTGCTCGTTAATTAAGCTGCCAAATTGCAAGTTGTTACGACGAGCTGTCACGTTCATATTCTCTTTAACGGACAATATCGGTAAAATCCCACTGAGCTTTCTATCTTCTGGGCAATAGGTTATTCCTACTTTGATGGCATCGATTGGAGAATTGACCGTTACTGGGAAAGTATCAATCTCAATCTCTCCTTTCTCTCTTGGCTCTGCGCCAAAAAGTAGCCGAGTGAGTTCGGTTCGACCGGATCCCACCAAACCAAATAAACCAAGAATTTCGCCTTGTTTAATTGAGAATGACGCTGGTTGAGATAACCCAGGGCCTAATAAATTCTTAACGGTTAATCCGTCAATGCCGTGATCTCTTGAGCGATAATTGTAAATATTTTTTAATTCACGCCCGACCATTAATTTTACCAGCCGGTCATTCGTTAATTTGGATAAGTCGTAGAAGGTTTCCACGTGTGTACCATCTTTAAAAATCGTTAGGGCATCGGAAATTCTAAAAATTTCTTCCATACGATGGGAAACATAAAATATTACCTTTCCTTGATCGCGTAATTCTTCAATAACCTTGAATAGGTTGGATATCTCGCGTTGAGATAAGCTACTGGTGGGCTCATCAAAGGCAATGATTTTGGCATCTCTACTCAGTGCTTTGGCTATTTCCACCATTTGCCATTGACCAATGGATAAGGTTTTCACTTGTTTCGCTGGATCGATATTTTCTCCTAATCGATCAAGCTGTTCTTTTGCCATGCTGTTAAGTAGTGGGTAATTGACTCGACCACGCGTAGTCGGTAATTGTCCTAGGAAAATATTCTCGGCTACGCTGAGCTCTGGAATAAGGTTTAGCTCTTGATAAATAATAGCGATGCCGTGATTTAGCGAATCGGTTTCATGCTTAAATTTCATCGATTCGCCATTAATTATTAACTGGCCTTTGGTTGGCTGATTAATGCCGCTAAGTATTTTTAATAGTGTCGATTTACCGGCGCCATTTTCTCCCATTAAAGCATGAACGCTGCCCTCATTAACGGCAAAGCTCATTCCATCAAGTGCTTTTACACCTGGAAAATATTGGCAAATATCTTTAAATTCGACGTAAGGTTTTTTGATTATCATCATGACCTCTCAAATCAAGGATTAGCTACGTTCGCACTGCTACTTTTGCATTGTTTTCGTAACTAAGCCTTGTATGACTGCTGGGTATCAATCTTTTGGGTTATAGACCTTTTTTAGCGAGTTCTGCTTTGTAGTTATCACGCGTGATTAAGACGACATCGGTAACTTCAACGAATTTTTGAGGTTCAGTGCCATTTTTCACCCAGTTGTACAGCATTTCCGTTGATTTAAAGCCATGAACATCTGGGCTAGGAAGAAGTGATCCATAGAAGCCGGTTGGTTTACTTTTGGCTAATTCATTCACAGCATCCACACCGTTAATACCAATGCCAATAATATTATCGGCATTAAAACCTTGGCCTTCTGTTGCGCGCACGCCACCTAATACTGTGTTGTCGTTCATGCCGACAACCAGCCATTGTTTGATATCTGGGTATTGAACTAATAATGAGTTTGCGGCATCAAGTGCGCCCGGAATATCGTTTGATTTAGTTGGTACTGTGTAGATTTGTTTGGCAGGGAAGCCTTCAGTGGTTAATTGATCCATTGCACAATGAACACGGCGACGTGCTGTATCAAGTTCATCAGCCGTAATCGCCATCACGCCAGTTGTCGCAACATCCCAATTACGCTTTTTCATTTCTTTGTACAGTTCAGAACCTTGACGTTGACCAATTTGAGTAGCAGCCATCATGACTAGCGGCACTTCTGTCATTGGTTTGCCTTTAGCATTTAAAAATTGGTCATCAACAGTAATGACTTTTAAACCATAACTTTTTGCTTTTGCCATAATCGCAGAGCCGAGTTTTGGATCGGGTGTGCAAATAACAAAACCTTTTGCGCCACTGGCGGCTAATGTATCAATGGCATTTAGCGTTTTTTCACCATCTGGTACGGCCATTTTTATTAGCTCAAAATCATATTGCTTAGCCGCTTTATCAGCAAAAGCCCATTCGGTTTGAAACCAAGGTTCTTCAGGTTGTTTAACCAAATAACCAAGCTTTAAAGTATCGTCATCGCTGCCCCATAAAGAAGCACTTGCTTGGGCACTTAATAATGTTAAGCCAGTTAACACGCACGCGGATATTAATTTTTTTAGTTTCATTGTATTCCCCATCCATAGTGGTTTATTTTTATTGATATAACGGATAGGAGAATAGGCAGTTATTTGTTTTTGTTAAGTGAACTAAGTCACACAGGAAAATTGCAGCAAATATATCCATGCATATAGCAAAATATTACTTTTAGCTATTTTTATATAAATTAAATTATTAATTAAACTGTATTTAAAGTTATTAATTATCTAATTTTCGTTTTTATTATATTGGTGTGATGGTGATCTCGTTTATAGATTGTAGCGATATTATCCATGTAATTAGCGAATGATTTAATGTTTGGTTTTTATATAAATATGATCATGACATCAAAAAAAGATTCATAGCGAAATAGTCTATGTTTTTAGCTTGTTGTTTCATGGCGAAGTAGAAACTCTTGTTATTAAATAATGATTAGAGATTATTTCATCATATTGGCGGTAAATAATGAATAAAAATACATTCACCATTGGATTAGATTTTGGCTCTGATTCTGTTCGAGCATTATTAGTGAGTACAACCACGGGTGAAGAAGTGGCGTGTGGTGTTCAATATTATCCTCGTTGGATGGAAGGGCAATATTGCCAACCGGCACAATCTCAATTCCGGCATCATCCGCAAGATTATATCGATGCAATGACTTTGGCTGTTCAAGATATGCTCAAAACCGTATCTGCTGAAGTGACTCAAAATATCATCGGTATTGGGGTCGATAGCACAGGTTCAACGCCTGCGCCAATTGATAAAGAGGGAAACGTTTTAGCCTTATTGCCTGAGTTTGAAAATAACCCTAATGCGATGTTTATTTTGTGGAAAGACCATACTTCGATTCAAAAAGCAGAATTGATTAATAAGCTGGCACATGGTGGTGATTTCCCTAATTACACGCGTTACGTTGGCGGAATTTATTCTTCCGAATGGTTTTGGGCAAAAGCGGCGTGGGTGAGTGAGCAAGATGATGCCGTAGCGCAAGCTGCTTATAGTTGGGTTGAGTTATGCGATTGGGTCCCTGCATTAATCTCTGGCAATCAAGCTCCTGATAAATTACGCCGAGGAATTTGCGCCGCCGGACATAAAGCCTTATGGCATGACGATTGGGATGGCTTACCGGATCAAGATTTCTTATCGGCTATTTCGCCGACATTGGATGGTATTCGTAGCCGTATGTTTGATGCCGTTTATACGTCCGATCAACAAGCGGGTTTGTTGTCTGGTGAGTGGGCTGAGCGCTTCGGTTTACCTCAAGGGATTGCCGTTGCGATTGGTGAATTTGATTGCCATATGGGCGCTGTGGGCGCAGGGGCAGGCGAGCACGATCTTGTAAAAGTTATCGGTACATCAACGTGCGATATCTTAATGGTGAAACCCGATAAAATTGGCAACAAAACGATTGAAGGTATTTGCGGACAAGTTAAAGGAAGTGCTTTACCCAATTTAATCGCGTTAGAAGCAGGGCAGTCTGCTTTTGGTGATATCTACGCGTGGTACAAGCGTTTGTTAATGTGGCCAATTCAACAATGGATTAAAACGCACCCTGAAGATCAACATTTGTTAGATAACATCGACGATATTCTTATTCCAATGCTGGCCGATTCTGCCAGTGAGCAACCTCAAGGCGATCACTCTCCACTTAGCATGGATTGGCATAATGGTCGTCGAACGCCAATGGCTAATCAACGCTTAAAAGGTGTGGTCAGTGGTTTGAATCTTGGCAGCACTGCACCAGATGTTTTCTATAGCTTGGTTGAATCCACCGCACACGGCGCAAAAGCGATCATGGATTGCATGGTCAACCAAGGTGTTGATGTGAACCGCGTGTTGGCGATTGGTGGGATCGCACAAAAATCTTCATTAGTGATGCAAACCTGCGCCGATGTGATGGGGCGAGAAATTGCGGTGGTCGAATCCGATCAATGCTGCGCTTTGGGTGCGGCTATCTTTGCCGCTGTTGCCGCTGATGCTCACCCAAGTGTGGCCCAAGCTCAAAAAGTGATGGCCAGTCCGATTCGCAATACCTATCAACCCGTAGCTAATTCGAGCGCATTTTACCAGCAGCGTAATCAAGCTTATCAAGCATTGGGTAAACATGTTGAAGCATTCACTGATTCTCAATCTAAAGGAGAGTAACCATGTTACCTACAGATCTTTTATTACCAGAATTGAGACAGCAAGTTTGGCAAGCCAATATGGACTTGCAAACACATAAACTAGTGACATTTACATGGGGAAATGTATCAGGTATTGACCGCGATCAAGGCTTGGTGGTGATCAAACCAAGCGGTGTCGCTTATGAAGATCTTTCACCAGAAAATATGGTGATTGTTGATATTAATGGAAATATCGTTGAAGGCGACTTAAAACCGTCATCCGACACTGCAACACATTTGGCGTTATATCGTGAATTCTTAGATATGGGCGGCATTGTTCATACACATTCATCCTATGCGACTTCTTGGGCACAAGCGGGCGCGGCGATCCCAGCTTTTGGCACCACACATGCTGATTATTTTTACGGACATATCCCTTGTGCTCGCGCGTTAACTGATTCCGAAATTCAACATGAATATGAGCTTAATACTGGCAAGGTGATCATTGAAACCATTGGTGAGCAAAACCCTATGGCGATCCCCGGAATTCTTGTGCGCGAACATGCTCCGTTCACTTGGGGGAAAGATGCTCACGATGCAGTACATAACGCGGTGGTGGTGGAAGAAGTAGCCAAAATGGCCTTTAGAACCATTAGCATTAATCCAAGTACGCTGCCTATTCCACAAACACTTTTGGATAAGCATTACCTTCGTAAACACGGCAAAAATGCGTATTACGGACAAAAATAAAAACGATCTTAATGGTTACAAAACTATTAAATTTATAAGAATTGATAAGAGGCAACAATATGACAACTTCAACGCAAAAATCATTATGGTTCGTCACTGGATCTCAAGCTTTATATGGACCAAAAGTATTAGAGCAAGTCGCGGATAACAGCCAAACCATGGTTTCAGGTTTAAACGAAGCCAGTGCAATTTCGACGCCGATTGAATACAAAGGTACGGTTAAGTCACCAGAAGAAATTCTCGACATTTGCCTACAAGCGAATAACGATAAGAATTGCCTTGGCCTTGTGCTTTGGATGCATACATTTTCACCTGCCAAAATGTGGATCGCGGGTTTAAGCAAGCTGAGCAAACCATTTGTTCATCTTCATACTCAATTTAATGAAGCCCTGCCGTGGGAAACTATCGATATGGCTTTCATGAACTTAAATCAAAGTGCGCATGGCGACCGTGAGTTTGGCTTTATTGGTACGCGTCTTGGTTTGGATCGTCGTGTGATTGTCGGCCATTGGCAATCAGCATCTGTCCATAAACAATTAGATAATTGGTCTCGCGCCGCTAAAGGTTGGCAAGAAAGTCAAACGCTGCGTGTGGCTCGTTTTGGCGATAACATGCGTCAAGTTGCCGTTACCGAAGGCAATAAAATCACAGCGCAAATTGAATTAGGTTTTGAAGTGCACGCGTATGGTTTGGGTGAATTATCAAAAGTAATTGAAACGGTCGATGAAGAGCAAGTAGACAAACTACTGGCGGAATATAATCAAAGCTATCAAATTGATGCCGCGATTTATGATGATCCTGCTTTGCTAGAAATACTTAAAAATGAAGCTCGTCTTGAATTGGGTATGGAAAAATTTCTGCAACAACGCGGTTGTATGGCGTTCACTAATACCTTTGAAAACTTAGTCGGATTAACTAATTTACCGGGCTTGGCGACTCAACGCCTAATGGAAAAAGGCTACGGTTACGGCGGTGAAGGGGATTGGAAAACATCAGCGATGACTCGCATTGTAAAAGTGATGGGTGAAGGTTTAGCGGGCGGTACATCATTTATGGAAGACTACACGTATAACTTAACGGGTAGCGGCCAAGTACTTGGTGCTCATATGTTAGAAATATGCCCGAGTATTGCTGCTGATAAACCATCGATCCAAATTCATCGTCATACGATTGGACAAACTAACGATGTGGCACGTGCTATTTTCAGTGCGAAAGCTGGCCCTGCATTAGTCTTAACCTTGCTTGACCTTGGTAATCGTTACCGCATGTTGGTGAACACTATTGATACTGTAACGCCGCCATCTAGCTTACCGAATCTTCCGGTTGCACATGCACTTTGGGAGCCAAAACCAAACCTTGAAATATCGGCGGCGGCTTGGATCCATGCTGGCGGCGCTCATCACAGTGTCTACACTCAATGTGTAACTTTGGATATGTTGGAAGACTTTGCCGAGTTCGCTGGGATTGAATTAGTGGTGATTGATGAAGATACTAATATCCGAGATTTTAAAACCAACTTAAAACATAACAGTTTATTTTATCGTTTGAGTCGTGGCATCTAAATCTATACAGCCAAAATCATATACTCAAACAAAAGAGCTATATGTTTATCTATTAACGGTCAGCCTTGCTGCCTCCCCTTAAGGCAGGGCTGATCGACTTCTTTTTTCATATTTGTCTATCAATTGGATGCTTAAATCTGATTAGGATTCGTGCAGGGAATAATAATGAATCAACTCCAACAATTACGTAGCTTCACGACTGTTGTTGCCGATACTGGTGACATTCAAGCTATTCAAAAATATCAACCACAAGATGCAACGACCAACCCTTCTTTAATATTGAAAGCAGCACAATTAAGTGATTACGCTTCTTTAATGGAACAGGCCATCGAGTATGCGAAGACGCAGAGTAAGAATAAAGAGCAACAGGTTAGTGCGGCGTGCGACATGCTGGCAGTTTCTATTGGCCAAGAGATCTTAAAAGTTGTCCCTGGCCGGATCTCAACTGAAGTAGATGCGCGTCTTTCTTATGACTGTGAAGGCAGTATTAGAAAGGCTCGCCAGCTGATTAAAATGTATAACGATGCGGGTATTAGTAACGATCGAATTTTGATTAAACTGGCTTCAACGTGGCAAGGTATTCGCGCAGCAGAACAACTTGAACAAGAAGGGATTAACTGTAATTTAACCTTGTTATTTTCTTTTGCTCAAGCAAGAGCCTGCGCAGAGGCTAGTGTATATCTTATCTCACCTTTTGTTGGTCGAATAATGGATTGGTATAAAGCCAAAGAAGGACGTGATTTTGCGGCTAATGAAGATCCTGGCGTATTATCGGTCAGCCAAATTTATGATTATTACAAATCTCACGATTACCACACGGTTGTGATGGGAGCGAGTTTTCGTAATATAGGTGAAATCTTAGAATTAGCAGGTTGCGATCGCTTAACCATCAGCCCTGATTTATTACAAAAACTGGAAGATTCTCAAGGTGAGATCGTCGCTAAATTACAAGCTAATCAAACTGGTAAAACTCGACCAGAAAAAATGACAGAGGCTGAATTTTTATGGCAACATCATCAAGATCCAATGGCTGTTGAGAAATTAGCAGAGGGCATTCGGAATTTTGCCATTGACCAAGGTAAACTTGAGGCAATGATAGAAGCGAAATTGTAATTTGTAATAGAACAAACCACAGAAGATAAAGGAGAGTTGATGCTGAATTGGCTCTCCTTTCTTCATTTTGTATTTATAGTTAATGATATCAGATATAAAACAGTGAGTTTGATCACTCTATAGATGCGCTTTAGTTAGGGATAAGGTAAAATCACCGCCTCTTTAAAGTAGATGCGATGGAATGAGTATGCTGAGAATTGCCATTAATGGATTTGGACGAATTGGACGAAGTGTTTTACGTGCTTTATATGAAAGTGGTAAAAGCCAAGAAATCCAAATTGTTGCGATTAATGAACTCTCTGAACCAGAAGGCATGGCACATCTGCTGCAATACGATTCAAGTCATGGTCGTTTTTTGAAAAAAGTTTCTCACGATCAAGAACATATCTTTATACATCATCCTGTATCATCATCGGATACGCCTTCTTTTGACTCTATTCGTCTCTTACATCTTGAAGATGCTAAGTTATTGCCGTGGAAAGATCTAAATGTTGATATCGTTTTAGATTGTACGGGGAAATTTGGCACACAAGCCGATGGTCAATTGCATATTCAAGCTGGTGCTAAGAAAGTGTTATTTTCTCATCCTGGTGGTAACGATGTAGATAATACTATTATTTATGGCGTGAACCATGAAAGCTTATTGGCTGAACATAATGTGGTATCTAATGGTTCTTGTACTACGAACTGCATTATTCCAGTGATTAAAGCTCTTGATGATGCCTTTGGCATTGAGTCTGGCACCATTACTACCATTCACTCATCTATGAATGATCAACAAGTTATTGATGCATATCACCCAGATTTGCGTCGTTCGCGTGCTGCAAGTCAATCTATTATTCCGGTTGATACAAAATTGCATTTAGGTATTGCCAGAATTTATCCAAAATTTGTTGATAAATTTGAGGCAATTTCGGTACGAGTTCCTACAATTAATGTCTCAGCGATGGATTTAAGTGTCACAGTTCACAAAAACGTGAAAGTTGATGACGTAAATCAATCTATTGTAGAAGCGTCTCGTTGTACATTGGATGGCATATTGGACTACACCGAAGCGCCTTTAGTATCGATTGATTTTAATCACGATCCGCATAGTGCCATTGTAGATGGTTCTCAAACTCGAGTGAGTAATCATCGATTGGTAAAAATGTTAGTTTGGTGTGATAACGAATGGGGCTTTGCTAATCGAATGCTTGATACTAGCTTAGTGATGGGGAAATTTTGCCAAGGTAGCACTCAATAAATGAGAATTAACTTTGCGCTGTTATTTTAGTCTATTTATTATTTTTACCCTTGAAATAATAAAAGTTAAACCCCAGTATAGATGTAGATTTAAAGCGATTCCCCTTAAATGAAGGGAATGAAGAAATATCAATTGCCGCCGTTGAGTTGTTCCGGCCGTAAACTGCATATCATAAAGTTTGGTTAAATGGCCGAGCCTTTAAAATTTAACGATTTATAATTTAAACTTCACTAACATTGAGAGGACAAACATGTCTGTAATCAAGATGACTGACCTGGATCTTGCAGGTAAACGTGTATTTATTCGTGCTGACTTAAACGTGCCAGTAAAAGACGGTAAAGTAACTTCTGATGCTCGTATTCTTGCATCACTACCAACGATTAAAACTTGCTTGGAAGCCGGCGCTAAAGTGATGGTTACCTCTCACCTTGGCCGTCCTACTGAAGGCGAATACAACGAAGAATTCTCTCTAGAGCCTGTTGTTAATTACTTAAACGATGCACTAGATTGCGATGTTAAATTAGCAAAAGATTACCTAAACGGTTTAGAGCTTAATGCCGGTGAATTAGTGGTTCTTGAAAACGTTCGCTTTAATAAAGGCGAGAAGAAAAACGAAGAAGAATTATCTAAAAAATACGCAGCATTATGTGACATCTTTGTTATGGATGCATTTGGTACGGCTCACCGTGCTCAAGCATCAACTCACGGTGTTGGCATGAACGCGCCAATCGCATGTGCTGGCCCACTTCTTGCTGCAGAGCTTGAAGCACTAGGCAAAGCAATGGATAACCCAGCACGCCCACTTGTGGCTATCGTTGGTGGTTCTAAAGTTTCAACTAAGCTGACCGTTTTAGAATCTCTTTCTAAAATTGCTGACCAGTTAGTGGTTGGTGGTGGTATCGCGAATACTTTCATTGCAGCAGAAGGTCATAATGTTGGTAAATCTCTATACGAAGCTGATTTAGTCGAAACTGCTAAGAAATTAATGAAAGATTGTGCAATTCCAGTCGCGACTGACGTTGCTTGTGCTAAAGCATTTGATGAAAATGCAGAAGCTGTAATCAAAAACGTTACTGATGTTCAAGATGACGACATGATATTCGATCTTGGTCCTGACTCAACAAAAGTGCTAGCAGATATCATCATGGGCGCAAAAACTATTCTTTGGAATGGTCCAGTTGGCGTATTTGAATTCAAAAACTTTGAAGCGGGTACAGCGGGTATTTCTAAAGCAATCGCTGAATCTGCAGGCTTCTCTGTAGCTGGTGGCGGTGACACATTAGCGGCTATCGATAAGTTCGGTATCAAAGCGGATGTATCTTACATCTCAACTGGCGGTGGTGCTTTCCTTGAGTTTGTTGAAGGTAAAGTGTTACCAGCAGTAGCAATGCTTGAAGAGCGTGCTAAAGCGTAATATTTTAAGAAAAGGCGAGAGGTAAACTTTCGCCTTTTTTACGTTTGTTGTTTTTATTCTGTCGTATTGATCACGCTATGTGAATCCAAGCTTTTTATTGCTATAATGCGCCACGTTAATCAAGCAAACGTTTACTAAATAACTATTTCATTCTTAATTGAGTGAAAAAATTTAAACAGCTGTAATTTAAACGGCTGTAATTTGAACGACAGCAAAATAGGACTAAACCCATGTCTAAGATCTTCGATTTTGTAAAACCTGGTGTTATCTCTGGTGATGACGTACAGAAAGTTTTCGCTATTGCGAAAGAAAACAAGTTTGCGCTTCCTGCGGTAAACGTTGTAAATACTGATTCTGTAAATGCAGTATTAGAAGCTGCAGCGAAAGTTAAAGCTCCTGTCATCGTTCAGTTCTCTAACGGCGGTGCTGGTTTCTTCCTTGGTAAAGGCGTTAAACTTGAAGGTCAAGGTGCTCAAATTCTTGGTGCTGTAGCTGGTGCAAAATATGTACACGCTATCGCTGAAACTTACGGCGTTCCAGTTATTCTTCATACTGACCACGCTGCTAAGAAATTGCTTCCTTGGATCGACGGACTATTAGACGCGGGTGAAGAATACTTCGCACAAACTGGTAAGCCATTATTCTCTTCACACATGCTAGATCTTTCAGAAGAATCTCTAGAAGAGAACGTTGAAACTTGTGCTAAGTACCTTGAGCGCATGGCTAAAATGAACATGACTATCGAAATCGAACTAGGTTGTACTGGTGGCGAAGAAGATGGCGTTGATAACTCTGGTATGGATGAGTCTGAGCTTTACACTTCACCTGAAGATGTTGCTTACGCTTACGAAAAACTAATCGCTATCAGCCCACGTTTCACGATTGCGGCGTCTTTCGGTAACGTACATGGTGTTTATCAAGCGGGTAACGTTGTTCTTACTCCAACTATCCTACGTGATTCTCAAGCGTATGTTTCAGAGAAATTTGGTCTACCAACTAACTCTCTAAACTTCGTATTCCACGGCGGTTCTGGTTCTTCTGAAGCAGAAATCCAAGAGTCTATCGGTTACGGTGTTATCAAAATGAACATCGATACAGATACACAGTGGGCTAACTGGGATGGCGTTCGTGCATACGAAGCTGAAAACCGTGATTTCCTACAAGGTCAAATCGGTAACCCAACTGGCGAATCTGCTCCAAACAAAAAATACTACGATCCACGCGTATGGTTACGTGCAGGTCAAGCGTCTATGGTTGCTCGTCTTGAGAAAGCATTCTCAGATCTTAACGCGAAAGACGTACTATAATTTGTCATAAGTGATGAGTTAGTAAATCAAAAAATCCCGCCTAGTGCGGGATTTTTTATATTTAAGTGAAGCTTGTTTCTTAGGGGATAAAAATATTACGTTAGCTTTTGTCTAAATGTTGATTTTTTGTTGAGAGCTAATTATTCAGATAATCAATATGTTGAGGTGATATTTTTTGTGATTACCTCTCAATTGTTGCAAATTATTGAAAAAATCATAAAACACATAACAAATGGTTTCCTGAATATTAAACTCGATATACTATAGATTTAGTTCTACGCTATAAGCTTTAATTCAATATGCGAAAGAGCAGATTACTTTGAAATTTGTAGCGTTAATTTATGCATACAAGTTCATTTATACGTTTAATAGTTTTGAATTGCGAATAAGGAAGTAACAATGGAAGAAGATAAGGTAACTGAAGTGGCGTCAGCTATAGCCCCTAAATTAACCGATTGGCTAACAAATAATTCTGATTTGTTGGTTCAATATGGTGTCAATATTATTTCAGCAATCGTCATTATTTTTATTGGTAATATTATCGTTAAGAAGATTGCTAGTAGCGTTTCTAAAGTGCTAGAAAAGAAAAAAATGGACCCAGCGGTTGTACATTTTGTAGGTTCACTTGTCCGCTATGTACTGTTCGTGATTGTTTTGATTTCAGCTTTAGGTCGTGTCGGTGTTCAAACCGCTTCTGTTGTTGCTGTTATCGGTGCGGCAGGTTTGGCAATTGGTTTAGCGCTACAAGGTTCACTTGCTAACTTTGCTGCGGGCGTATTGATTGTCGCTTTTCGTCCGTTTAAAGCAGGTGATTATGTCGAGATTTCTGGTGTGGCTGGTAGTGTTGAGTCAATTCAAATTTTCCAAACTGTCCTTACAACTCCAGATAATAAGATGATAGTTGTACCTAATGGTGGCGTGATTGGTGGTCCGATTGTGAACTACTCTCGCCATGCAACTCGTCGTATTGATTATGTGATTGGTGTTTCTTATGCTGCGGATCTTAAGCATACAAAAGAGGTTATTAATCGCGTACTTGCTGCTGAAGAGCGTTTGCTGAAAACTCCAGCTCCAACGGTTGGCGTACAAGCATTAGCCGATTCTTCTGTTAACTTTGTTGTTCGCCCTTGGGTTAAAACTGCAGATTATTGGGCTGTTTATTTTGATTTATTACAAGCAATTAAAGAAGAGCTTGATAAAGAAGGCATTGAAATTCCATTCCCACAAATGGATGTGCATGTGAATAATAAGAAAGCTGAAAGTCTTTACTAATCTGTAAAGAATTGAAAAGGGCGCTGAGTGCGCCTTTTTTTATTGCTATTATTAGCTCAATGATATGATAGGAAATGAGTTTTATCATATATGGTTTGCCATTATAAAGTGAGGTTTTAATGAAATCTAATCTAAGTAAAGCTGTACTGGTGATGACATGTGTATTCTCTTCCGTAGTTTTAGCTGAGACAGAATCGCCAGCAACGTTATCAACCACTGGATTTGGGCAAGTAGTTGCTCAGCCTGATATGGCTGAATTTACCGTGGCGATTCAAGCAGAGCAGAGCCAAGCTAAAGCGGCTAAGCAAGCGGTAGATAAGGTGGTTACTCAGCTTCTTACCTCTCTTGAAGGGCAAGGGATAAAAAGGGCTGATATTGTTAGTGGTAACCTACAAGTACTTCCTCAGTATCAATATACAAAAGATAAAAAACGAGAGTTAACGGGTTATCAAGCCATTAGGCATATTACGGTGTTTATCTATCAATTGGATAAACTGAATCAATATCTGGATATAGCTTTAAAATCGGGTATTAATCAAGTAGATAGAATTGAATTGAAAACTCAAAATGAAGCCAAGTATAAACAACAAGCAAGACAAGCTGCGATTAAAGATGCGAGACAAAAAGCGCAAGACTTAGCAAAAGGGTTTGAGACTGAACTAGTCGGTATTCAGTCGATTCATTACCGTGGGGACTCTGCTATTCCTGTGATGGCGAAATCTATGATGATGGAAAGCCGAGTGGCTGATCAAGGTTATCAAGATCAAAGTATTGACATCAGAGATCAAGTCGATGTTGTGTATATAATTAAGCAATAAAAGTAGCCTAAAATAATGAGCGATTTTCATTGATAAAACGAGTTAATTAAAAAAACAGCGACTTAATAGTCGCTGTTTTTATAAATAACGTAAAGCTATATTAATGAAGTATACGAGCACGAATTGTACCAGGTACTGCTTTCACTTTTTCTAATGCTTCTTCTGAACGCTCGGCTTCAACATCAATAACCACATAACCCATTTCTGCGTTGGTTTGTAAGTATTGGCCAGCAATATTAATGCCTGCTTCGGCGAAGATGGTATTTATTTGAGTCAAAATACCAGGTCGGTTTTCGTGAATATGTAATAAACGAGAGGCACCAACATGTTCCGGCAGTGATACTTCTGGGAAGTTAACACAAGATAGCGTAGAACCATTGTCTGAGTATTTAGCTAATTTTCCTGCAACTTCAATTCCGATATTCTCTTGAGCTTCGTGCGTAGAGCCACCAATATGAGGTGTTAAGATCACGTTATCGAATTTCATTAATGGGGATTCAAATGGATCATTATTGGTTTTTGGCTCTGTTGGAAATACATCCACAGCTGCTCCACTTAAATGACCAGATTCTAAAGCGTCGCATAACGCTGGAATATCGACAACAGTACCACGAGCGGCGTTGATGAAAATTGCTCCCGGTTTCATTTGAGCGAATTCATTCGCGCCCATCATATCTTTAGTACTGGCCGTTTCTGGTACATGCAGAGAAATAACATCACATTTATTGAGTAATTCACTCATGGTTGGTACTTGAGTTGCATTACCTAAAGAAAGCTTGTTCTCAATGTCATAATAGTAAACACGCATACCAAGGTTTTCAGCAAGAATACTTAACTGAGTACCAATGTGACCATAACCTATAATACCTAGACGTTTTCCACGAGCTTCATAAGAGGCGTCGGCGCTTTTTTTCCAAATACCACGGTGAGCAAGTGCATTCTTTTCAGGAATACCGCGAAGAAGGAGTAATAGCTGTCCTAATACTAGTTCAGCAACACTGCGCGTGTTTGAGAATGGTGCGTTAAATACTGGAATACCACGCTTTGCTGCGGCATTTAAATTGACTTGGTTCGTACCAATACAGAAACAACCGACAGCAACTAATTTATCTGCAGCATCAAATACTTCTTGAGTGAGATTTGAGCGAGAACGGATACCAATGAAATGAGCGTCTTTAACCGCTTTTAATAGTTCATCTTCCGGTAGAGAGCCTTTGTGGTATTCAATATTAGTGTAACCTGCGGCTTGAAGTACTTCGACTGATGATGGGTGTAAACCTTCCAGTAAAAGAATTTTAATTTTGTCTTTATCGAGAGATATTTTGCTCATTTAACGTCGTCCTTAATAATCAATGAAGAGGGGGCGCACTTCTTAACTTCAAGCATATTTTTATTTCAAGCATAAACTTTTGAAGAATGAAGGTTTTTTGTGATCCATGTGCGTCTGTACTGAATAAAGTATCAAAAAAATGTGAACTTGGGTAAGAATATTAGCGAATAAAGTATAAAAAAACGACATCATGGGATGTCGTTAAAAATTTAGGGGCTAAAAGTGTTTCATTCTCTTAGCTTAGTCTTCTATTTTTGCGCCTTCTGCTGTGCCGGTTATGACAACATCAGCTCCACGGTGAGCAAAAAGCCCAACCGTTACTACGCCTGCTAATCCGTTGATAGCAGTTTCTAAACCTTTAGGATCGACAATAGATAGGTTGTGCACATCAAGAATGATATTACCGTTATCAGTCACAACACCTTGACGATACTCTGGTGTGCCACCGAGTTTGACCAACTCACGAGCAACGTAAGAACGCGCCATTGGAATGACTTCAACCGGTAGTGGAAATTTACCAAGTACATCTACAGCTTTAGTACCATCTACAATGCAAACGAAGGTTTTAGACATGGCTGCAACGATCTTTTCACGAGTAAGCGCTGCGCCACCACCTTTGATCATTGCACGTTGTGCGTTGATCTCATCGGCGCCATCAACATAAACGTCTAGGCCATCCACTTCATTTGAGTCAAATACATGAATACCCAATTCTTTTAGTCTTTCGGTAGAAGCAACTGAACTTGAGACTGCGCCTTCAATTTGACCTTTCATTGTCGCAAGTGCATCAATGAAATGGTTTACGGTAGAACCGGTGCCAACACCAACAATGCTATCTGGTTTAACGTAATTTAATGCGGCCCAACCGGCGGCTTTTTTCATTTCATCTTGGGTCATCCGAAGCTCCTAGCTATGAATAGCGACAATTTATTAAATAGGGAGGGCTATATACTCAAGTAGGAGGGTATATAAACGTTTGCGCAAGATTATAACGATTTAAGATTATTTTCCCAGTGCCAAATTTGTTTTGGGGTCACAATTATCGATAGAGGGATATCCCAGTGTTGAGTCGGAAGAGTATCGACTTTCTGACAGTTATGAGCTAATCCTATCGCTTGTGCACCTTCTCCGGTCTCGAAACTCTTTTCTAAGGTGCGATCATAGTACCCACCGCCCATTCCTAGTCTTTGTCCTGATTCATCAAAGGCGACCAGAGGTGTGAAAATAATATCAATATTAGATAATGGACAGATTTGAGTTTTATCGAGTATGGGTTCGAGGATGCCATATTGATTTATAAGCATCGGCGTTGTTGGTAAGTAGTTAAGGAAAAGTAAGTGCCCAGACGAGAAAGGATGAATAACAGGCAGTAAAACTTGTTTGTTTTGTTGCCATAGCCATTTGATACTTGGTGTGGTGTCAACTTCGCCATCTATGGATAAATACAAGGCTATAGACTTAGCTCGAATAATGTGCGGAAGCTTTTTAATTTGGTTAAGAAGGTCTAATCCAGCTTGAGTTTGATCTTGGGGAGAGAGTGCTTGTCGCCGTTTACGTATTAGCGTTCGGATTCTATCGCGAGAGAGAGAGTCGTTCATAGCAGACCTCTAATAAAGAGAATACCCCAATGTGCCGTTGAGAATTGATGGACCTATGAACCAGCGAGTTCAAGGCGGATCCGTAATGTGAACCGTAGGCTTCTCGATACGAGTCGAGCCTGCGCAATAGTTCTCAAATACCAATCCTGGTTTGTTGCTTATCGGCTCAGGGACTTAAATCCTCTGACAAACACACCAGGGTATATTTTGTTGCATTTAATCTTAAAGTCATCTTGCTTTAAGATTATGCGAATTTTATCAACTGATTATTTAGTGATTGGTTGTTGCTTACTTGGTAATGCTAGATCTAAGCTTTTAGTTAAACTCTCTAAGCGTTCAATCAATTGAGTATTACGTTGTGCTTCTTTTTGTAGATCTTTCACTTCGTAACATGCATTGAGAGCGGCAATAATCAGTAGCTGTTCAATGTTGTTCACCTTAGTACGTTCAGTCATCTTGTTCAAGCGCTGATTCAACTCATCAGCAGCGGCTTGTAAAGCTTCTTCTTGTCCTGAAGGGCAGTTGACACGAGTGAGTTTTCCTAATATTTCGACTTCCACTATAGTGTACTCTTTATTGCTGGTGACAAAACAATCAAGCGAGTTATGGCGCTGCTGTACTTGATCTCATTGAAAGGCAAACTATAGGCTAAATCCTTGCTGTTATTCAAGCGTTTCAGCATATCAGATGATTATTTTGCTGTTTGCTGACTAATTCGATTATAAAGTAACTGAATTAAAGACGGATTATGATTTTCGGTCACAGAGGAGAATTGGTATACTTACTTCAATTATTCTTAAGATAACTATTTTTATATTCAAGCGAGATATTTCATGAGCCAAATTACTCTTCCAGAATACACTCAAGTTCAAACTGAGCTCACATCCGCATCTTTGTCGGTTACGCCTGCTGAATTACAAGGTCTCATTGCAGGTATGTTATGTGGTGGTTTGCCACTAGATAACCAAAATTGGAAAACAATGCTGCATGATTATACCAATGATGGTTTAGCTTGGCCGACAAAAGCGACACAAATTGCCGAGTTGGTTTACGCGGTTTCTGTCACAGAATTGACGGGTACGGATCTAGAATTAAACTTGTTACTTCCAAATGACGATGACTTATTAGCTTATGCTGATGCAACTTCTGACTGGGTGAATCACTTTATTTCGGGGTTGGGGTTATCTGGTGCGAGTTTGACTAAATTATCAAGTGAAACTAAAGAAGCATTAGCGGATCTTGAGGAAATATCAAAGTTGGGTATTGATGAAGAGGATGATTTACAAGAACAAGCCATTTTACTGGAACAGGTTCTTGAGCACGTCAAAGTTTGTGTTCTCACTATTCATGCTGATTTAGGTGCAAAACCTAAGATGGATAATGAAGCTTTGGGTAATAAAACTCTGCATTAATCGTATCCAAATAGCTATAGTCTTAATATAGCCACAGTCTGAAGGTAGGTCTATGAAGCAATATGATATCGCGATTATTGGCGCCGGTATGGCTGGAGCAACATTAGCTTTAGCTTTACATCGTTTATGTCATGGCAAACTTAAGATTGCAGTCGTTGAAGCGCAGGCTATTGATCTTAAAAATCAACTTCATCCAGGGTTTGATTCTCGCTCTATTGCCTTGTCCTTTGGTACAGTTAAAATTTTACAGACCTTGGATTTATGGAATGAATTTGCATCCATCGCGACGCCAATAACGGATATTCAAGTTTCTGACCAAGGCCATTTAGGTTTGGCTGAGATCCATGCTGAGACACAAGGTATTAATGCACTAGGGTACGTAGTTGAACTTGAATCAGTTGGACATATTTATCAAACTATTTTAAATGATGTGGCGATGGAAACGGCAGCGATTGATTATATTTGTCCAGCTCAAGTGAAGGGCATTGAAAGATCATTAGAAAACGTTGCCATTGAACTTAATAATGGCGAGAGGCTACAAGTTAACTTGATGGTGGCTGCTGATGGTGCTCTGTCTCAAAGCTGTCAATTACTTGGTATCGAGCTTAAAGAAATTGATTTTGAACAGAGCGCTGTGATCGCAAATGTTTCGACCCAAATTTCGTCTGAAGGGATGGCTTTTGAGCGATTTACTTCATCTGGGCCATTAGCTTTTTTACCAATGTCTGATAACCGAAGTTCGGTGGTGTGGTGTTTACCTCCAGAACAAGCGCAATATGTTTTATCTTTAAATGATGAAGCTTTTTCTCAAGAGTTGCAAAAGCAATTTGGCTGGCGCTTAGGCGCAATAACCAAAGTAGGGCGACGTGCGAGTTACCCTTTATTTTTGCGCTATCGCGATTCTGTTATTTCTCATCGTTTTGCTGTGGTTGGTAATGCAGCACAAACGTTACATCCGATTGCTGGGCAAGGATTTAATTTAGGTATTCGTGATGTTATGAGTCTGGCTGAAAAGGTGGCTTACGCACATCATGAAGGAAACGATATTGGTTCCTATTCTGTACTTTCTAAATATCGTCGATGTCGAGAATCAGATCGTAATCAAACTATGTCGCTGACATCGAGTCTGGTGAATATTTTTTCTAATGATTGGCTAGGTTTGAGAGTTGGTCGTAATCTCGCTTTAGTTGCATTAGGTAATCTGTCTTTTATTAAACAACCCATTATTAAACGAACGATGGGATTGGTGGAGCGATAACATGCAAAGCTTTGATATTACTATTGTTGGCGGCGGAATGGTGGGTCTTGCGTTAGCGGCCTCTTTTGCTGACAGCAACTTACGAATTGCGGTTATTGAAGGCACTGAACCTAATAAAGAGCTTGATAATGCACCAGATACTCGAGTGTCTGCATTAAGCCGCGCAAGTGAATTATTTTTAAAAAACTTACACGCTTGGAGTGGCATTGAGTCTCGCCGAGTAGCACCATACATGGCAATGGAAGTGTGGGAGAAAGACAGTTTTGCTCGTCTGGAATTTCATGCCGATGATTTATCCCAATCGAATATTGGCCATATTGTTGAAAACAGAGTGATTCAATTAGCATTATTAGAACGTGTGAAAACATTATCGAATGTAACGCTGTTTATGCCAAATCGCTGTTCAAATATGGTGGTTGGTGAGAGTGAAGCTTGGATCACTTTAGATTCGGGAGACTCGTTAACCTCTAAATTAGTCATTGGAGCGGACGGTGCGAATTCTTGGGTGAGAAAACAGCAAGATATTCCTTTAACGCATTGGGATTATGGACACAGCGCCATTGTCGCTAATATTCGTACGACAGAGCCGCATCAAGGTGTTGCTCGCCAAGTGTTTACTCCTCAGGGGCCAATTGCTTTATTGCCTTTATCGGATCTGCATTTATGTTCATTAGTTTGGTCAACCGATCCAAATAGAGCTGACGCTTTAGTTGAGCGCTCGGAAGCTGCTTTCAATCAAGCTTTAACTACTGAATTCGATATGCGGTTAGGGTTGTGCAAAGTGGAGGGGGCACGTAACGCTTTTCCTCTTAAAATGCGTTATGCCCGTAATTTTGCGCAAAACCGTGTAGCGTTAGTCGGTGATGCAGCCCACACCATTCATCCTCTTGCTGGGCAAGGCGTTAATTTGGGCTTTCTTGATGCTGCAAGTCTTGCGGAAGAAGTCTTATTGTTATGGCAACAAGGTGAAGATATTGGGCTGTATCGTAACTTACGTAATTATGAACGCTGGCGTAAAGCGGAAGCGGCAAAAATGATCGCGGCAATGCAAGGCTTCAAAGATTTATTTGCAGGTGGAAATCCGGCCAAAAAATTGGTTCGAGGGCTAGGTATGCAATTTATTGGTCATATGCCGGGCATGAAAGAAGAGATGATGAAGCGAGCATTGGGGATTACCGGTGATCTACCTAATCTAGTCAAATAATTAAAAGTCATACGAGAAAAGGCAGAAATACCGTGCTGAGTATTTCTGCCTTTTTTCATTCCGTAAATCAAATTAGAATTAAAATGCAAGGTTACGAATTTTATTCACTTCTTGGTTTATTTCTCTAACGGTTTGGTAATGCTTAGTTTCAGCATGATTAGGTATTATTAACTTGGCATTATCGAATTCAAACTTTCCGACGCCATCAATATAGATACGACCTTTAAATAGGCGACTAATGTGTTTAGCGATTTGTCCAGGTGTGTAACGTTTGAAAAGTCTCATACTAACATCCTTATAGTAATTGGCGATGATTATACAGGATGTTCTATTGTAATATCGTTTAAATATGAAATTTTATGTGATTAAATGGTGTTTTTTCATGCTTTAATTTTTATTTGGTGCTTGATCTTTAACCATGATTTCATTGTGTGAATAAGATGTGCGGATGTATTTGTTGCTTGCATATTAAGCCATTATTATTTTCAATAAAAAAGCCCGTATTGGAGTATACGGGCAAAGTCACAGATGCATTATATAAAGTGGTTTAGAAGATTGTTCAGTCCAATCCACTTAAACTTGTGCCTAGCAAAAAAAGAGATTAGCGAAAGGAAACACAAGTATTACTAGAATACATTAAAATCATTAGTTTGATTATTTACTCACAAATTAAGCATAACAATTCCAACTTTGGTTTTTATTTGTGGGATGTAACCATCTTTTTATATATTGATTAAATTGTTATTTACATTAATAAAGTGATCTTAATCGACTATTCATCACTCTCCAGTGAGTAAGGTAAGCCGCTAAAAGTGAGCTCTATATTCGGTTGGTGGGTTAAACGGAATAGAGTTTCAGCCTCTAAGTTATTTGGTAACACAGCAAGCGCGATGATCTTGTCGTCTGAATATTTATAATGGGTAAGAAGTTGACCTGCGCCACGCCAGTTTTCACCCACTTGCCTTTCTATACTTAACTCTTCAGGTAGTTCCTCTTGTGATACACCTTCAAGTAAGAACATGGCTCGCTTATTAATTCCTCTATATTTGGCTCTCGCGACCGTTTCTTGACCTGTATAACAGCCTTTCTTGAATGAAATACCGCCTAAAGCTTGTAAATTCATGGCTTGTGGAATGTGTTCTAACTGATCTTGAGCTCTTACACGAGGTAGACCTGATAAAATATCAGAGCAATCCCAAATACTTTCATCGCAAATGACCGCCTGTGAATCTTGCTTAAGGTGGTTTTTAGCTTGTTCTTCTGAAACCAAGAGTAACCAGCGATTGTGCTCTACTTTTATGGCTGTACCACCTGATATGGCCCGAACATCTTGTGCTTGGTCATTTAATTCATCAATAAAAATGTCTGCTTGCTGCCCTAAAACCCCAATACAAACATCAGTGGTTTGGCTCATTTCTATTTTAGAAAAAATGGCGTACTTTTTGATTTCTTGTAGTTCTTTCTCTATCGCTGAGCGATGCTGAAATAATGCGTAGCCATCGTTGTGATTGAATAAACGAAAGACACTGAGCATCTTTCCTTTAGCATCGCAGTGTGCACCTAATGTGCTTTTCGTTGGATCCAATGCCACGACATCGCAAGTTACTTGGCCTTGAAGGTAGGATTTTTTATCGTCTCCAACTACATTGATGGCAGACCAAGAATGCAGTGGGCATAAAACCAAGTCGGGTAATGTTTTAGTCGAAGATAAAGATAATGTAGAAGAAGTCCCAGTCATTATAACGTCCTGAAGATAATATTTGTTCCATGGTAAACCTGTCTATTTCATTTGTCAGCTTTTCTCATTATTGGCTCGGTAAAGTTATAATTTATATACCACTCTGTGATAGCGGTACTAGTGAGAAGGTCATCATACTGGTAGACTAAAATGATTAAAATAATAGGTGGGATTGAGATGTATAGACCAGAAGAAAAAGCACGTATTAAATGGGCCTGTCGCCGAGGTATGCTAGAGCTTGATGTTGTTATCATGCCTTTTTTTGAAGAATGTTTTGATGATCTAAGTGAGCAAGAGCAGCAAGAATTTGTGTCTTTGCTTGAGTGTGATGATCCCGATTTATTTACTTGGATCATGGGGCATGGGCGCAGTGAACATTTAGGGCACGCAAAGTTAGTGGATAAGATCGTTGCCCATAATCTCAGTAAAGTGCGTTAATCTCGATAACCGCGCCAACAAATGTCATATTTTTGACTATAAAGAAACAGCAATGGCTTCAATTATCGCAATAGGTGTATTTTTATTGTTGAATTTGGGGCTCGCTGTTTCTCTCTCTCCTTTAGTTTTATCGCCATTATTAATACAATTATCATTTAAACTATGCTTTCAAAGTATAGAAGATAATAAATCGTCTTATTCCTATTCGTCTATATTCCATCCTGTTACTGCAATTCAAACTGAATTAATGACTTTCTGGGTACAACTTCGATTAAATAATCAGGTTATTCGATTATGGCGATATCAGTTTAATGAAGACGAATATCGTCGTTTATTGGTGTTGCTTAATCAAGATGACAATTATCGATTGGAAGTGAAGAAGGAACCTTAATGCTATTTATTGGACAAAATAGCATTAAGGTTTTAGAGCTTTAGAGCTTTAGAGCGAGGCTCAATTTATTGGCCGTGTTTTGTGATTAAAATAATGGATTGCTGGTTCTAAAGGTTTCAGGCTCTAGAATTGTCGGCCCGCTGTTCTCTAATTTATTAGGGTAATCTAAGGTATAATGCAAACCGCGACTCTCTTTTCTTGCCATCGCACAACGTACCATGAGTTCAGCTACTTGGAGTAAATTACGCAGTTCAAGTAAATTATTTGAAACGCGGAAGTGGCTGTAGTATTCATGGGTTTCTTGTTGTAATAATTGAATTCGTCGTAGTGCTCGCTCTAAACGTTTATCTGTCCTAACAATTCCCATGTAGTCCCACATAAAAAGACGTAGCTCATGCCAATTATGTTGCAGGATAACTTCTTCATCAGAGTTAGATACTTGGCTCTCATCCCAATAAGGTAAAGAGTCAGCTAGGGTAGCTTTATCGAAATTGGCGATAATATCGTTAGCGGCAGACCAAGCATACACTACGCATTCAAGTAATGAATTAGAGGCAAGTCGGTTTGCACCATGTAAACCGGTATATGTTACCTCGCCGATAGCATAAAGGTTTTTTAGATCGGTTTGTCCTTGCTGATTGACTATGACCCCGCCACAAGTGTAGTGAGCCGCAGGAACAATTGGGATCGGTTCTTTAGTCATATCAATCCCAAGGTCTTTTAGGCGCATATAAATAGTGGGAAAGTGTTTTTCAACAAAATCAGCTGGCTTATGACTGATATCTAAATACATGCAATCTGCGCCTAAACGCTTCATTTCAAAATCAATAGCGCGGGCGACGATGTCACGTGGTGCAAGTTCACCACGGTCGTCAAAATCAGGCATGAAACGAGTGCCGTCAGGACGCTTTAAGTATGCTCCTTCACCTCGAAGTGCTTCTGTTAGTAGAAAGTTTCGAGCTTCAGGGTGGAATAAACAGGTTGGGTGAAATTGATTAAACTCTAAGTTGGCAACACGACAACCTGCACGCCAAGCAATTGCAATACCATCACCAGATGAAACATCTGGATTTGACGTGTATTGGTACACTTTCGACGCACCACCTGTTGCAAGGATGACAAATTTAGCTCTGACCGATTCAACGTGTTCTTGATTACGATTCCAAATGTATGCACCGACCACTTTTTTAGGATCGCCACCAATTTTATCTTCAGTAATTAAATCAAGCGCATTGTAACGCTCAAGAAAGTGAATGTTGGGATGACGATCGACATTGTCTTGTAGCGAAGTTTGCATTGCCATTCCTGTGGCATCTGCTGCATGGAGAATGCGGCGATGACTGTGGCCACCTTCGCGTGTGAGGTGGTGTTTAGGGTGTTCACTTTTATCATTTTCATCAAAGTCGAATGGAACACCACCATCGATGAGCCACTGTACACATTCTTTAGAGTTTTTAGCGATGAAATTAACAGTCTCTTCTTCGCAAATACCAGCACCAGCGATTAACGTGTCTTCTACGTGAGATTCAATACTGTCATTTTCATCAAAAACAGCGGCAATACCTCCTTGAGCGTAGTAGGTCGAGCCTTCACACTTTGGGCCTTTGCTTAATACGATGACCTTCCCGTGAGCTGCAACGCGTAATGCCAATGAAAGGCCAGCCGCTCCACTACCAATGACGAGCACATCACATTCATGTTCTGTATTATTTGCGTTCATAATTTTGTCTCAATCCCTAAGCCAGAGGTTGGCGTTTTAATCAACCATAGATAACGTGACTGTGTGCATATATGCTTTTCATCTGCTGTTGTAGGTTTGCCTCAACGTACAGATTGGATCAAAGAGAATTGGTGGTAAATTAGTCTCACAATAAATAACGAATGGTATTATGAGCAAGCACTCTTGATTTAAAAAGGGTAATATGTCTGAATTATCGTCTCACATACCATATGATTACTGATTACGGTTAATTTGACGACCGAAGTAAATGATAATTACATTACACTTTATAATTGAAAAGCGAAAAGTTTTAATTTAAGGAACTTTTTTATTGATACGCGGTCATATCAGGTGCTCGTGTGGTGTCAATACTACAAATATAAAGAATAAGAGTTCATATCTGCGAAGATAAGAGCATAACAACAGGAGTAGGTGCTCGAAATGAGCGAGCAGTTGACAGATCAAGTTTTAATTGAGCGAGTTCAAAATGGTGATAAGCAAGCATTTAACCTTTTGGTGATTAAATACCAAAATAAGGTCTGCAGCTTAGTCTCTCGTTATATCAAAAATCCAGGCGATGTGCCGGATGTTGCTCAAGAGGCTTTTATTAAAGCGTACAGAGCAATTCCAGGGTTTCGTGGTGAGAGTGCTTTTTATACTTGGCTATATCGTATCGCAGTAAATACTGCGAAGAACTATATCGTGGCTCAATCACGCCGCCCACCAGCCAGTGATGTCGATGCAGAGGATGCAGAATATTACGAATCTGGTAGTGCACTAAAAGAAATTTCGAACCCTGAGAACTTAACGTTGTCAGAAGAACTAAAGCAGGTGGTTTTTGATGCAATTGATGCGCTGCCTGAAGATTTAAAAACGGCAATGACCCTTCGTGAAATAGATGGCTTAAGTTATGAAGAAATTGCTGAAGTGATGGATTGCCCTGTAGGGACGGTTCGTTCTCGGATATTCCGAGCTCGCGATGCAGTGGAAAAGAAGATAAAACCACTAATTCAGCGTTAATAGTCTTATTAATTTATGGTGATGAATATGACCAGTAAACAACAGATCTCGGCTCTAATGGATGGAGAGCTTGTGGATCAATCATTGATAACTGATATCGAAAACGATATTGAAGCACAACAATCATGGAGTTGTTACCATTTAATTGGTGACACGCTGCGTGGTGATGTCGCTCAAAATACATCAGGTTGGGATATTGCTTCCCAAGTTGCAATGGTACTTGAATCTGAACCAGCACATTCAAAACAAAATGGAAAACTTGCTCAAGTCGTACCATTAATGGAATCACAACCTAACCCACAAAAAGCGCGCTCAAAAATGCCAGCGTGGTTATCCAATCTAACTCAAATAGGGATTGCCGCTTGTGTTTCGTTAGTTGTGGTTTTAGGTGTACAGCAATATTCAGGCGGCAATGGTGCCGTCGGCGAATCAGATCAGCTACCCGTTTTACAAACCATCCCTTTTTCTGGATCTGCTGAACCTGTAAGTTTGACGAGCGAATCTGTTCGTACTCAATCGACTGAAGCGAAAGAGATGGAACAACATCGACGTATTAATGCACTGATGCAAGATTATGAATTGCAGTTACGCCTTAATCACTCCAGTGAATAATTGTTTAACGCTAGAGCGGTAATAAAATGAAAAAATTTCTGATTAGTATTGGGTTACTATTCAGCTTATTCAGTCAGCTTGCCTTGGCCGAAGATAAAAATTCAGCCGAGGCTTTACTGCATCAAATGAGCGAAGCCAGCCAAACTCTTAATTATGAAATGTCTTATATTCTTATTAAGAAAAATAGCATCGAGCCTTTACTTTATCGACACTCTGTTGGTGATAATAAACAACTTGCGCACTTGGTTTATCTCAGTGGCCCTGTTCGAGAAGTAATTCGACGTGCGGATGAAATAAGCTATATTGAACCGGGTATTGAGCCGTTCACTATTCGTTCTGGGAGTATGGTCGCACCACTTATTCCAATGATTAACAGCAATATTACAGAGCTTAGTCGCTTATATGATTTTGTTAAAATTGGGCGTTCTCGTGAAGCAGGATCTGCTTGCCAAGTCATAAGGGTAGTGCCTAAAGATGGGCAGCGTTATTCTTATGTCGTTTGGGTTGATGAGCGCAGTAAACTGCCTTTACGAGCTGATTTGATTGAACGTAATGGTGAGGTTTTAGAACAATATAGGACGGTGTCGTATGCCGTTAGTGATCATATTGCTACCATATTAGAAAAGCTTAATAGGGTGAAACTGCCTGATGTATTAAGCATTCCTAAGCCTCAATCTGCCGATGCTGATTGGAAGGTTAGTTGGGTGCCGGATGGTTTTAAAGCAAATGATCTTAATCGATACAGAATGCCTATTACGGACAGTATTGTAGAAAGTCAGCTATTTTCTGATGGATTATTTAATTTTTCTGTCTATGTTTCAGAGCTAAATTCACCAGACAGTCGTACGCAAATATACCGTCAAGGTCGTCGTACCTTGCAAACTTTCGTTAAAGATAATAAAGAAATTTCTGTCATTGGTGATATTCCTCCAGAGACTGCAAAACGTATTGCCAATTCGATTGTGTTTAAGTTAGCAACGGACACGGCAACCAATAAAGGTACTAAATAATGATGACAGCTTTGGCTACGGTCGTTGATATAGCTACCCAAAATGGTAAGCATTATGTTCAAGTGAGCTGTGATCAGCAAACCAGCTGCAATCATTGTAAATCACAAAAAAACTGTGGCACGGGATTGGTTTCTAAAGCATTAGGGAGTAAGTCTCACGTGTGGAAACTTGAAACTAAGCAAGCATTGAAAACGGGCCAAGTCGTTGAAATCGGCTTACCTGAAAAAAGTATTGTGCTCTCTGCGCTAACTGTTTATTTATTGCCTTTACTTGCGATGATGTTAGGTAGCCTTATTGCTCAGTTATGGTTAAGACCATTAATGGGCGGTGGAGAAGGGATTGTTATCCTCATGTTTTTTCTATTTGGTGGTTTGGGTATTTACTTCGCCAAGCCGATCACGGCTTGGTTAGAGGGTAAAGTTGGGCGTGAAGTCAGCTTAATTCGAATACTTGGCCAGCCTATTTGTTAAGCCTACCTCTCTTATGACTTGATCTACCTCTTCAAGTAATAAGGGTATAGCTACCTTGCTTGAAATTGGGTAGAATCCCCTCCACTTTAATGAAACCAACATATCAGTGTTGCGTTTCTATTTTTCATTTTTTAATTGAGTATCGTCACCAGCCTATGAAGCACATTCGTAATTTTTCGATTATCGCCCACATCGACCACGGTAAGTCGACCCTTTCTGATCGCCTAATCCAAGTTTGTGGAGGGTTAACTGAACGTGAAATGGCGGCTCAAGTGTTAGACTCAATGGATCTTGAGCGTGAGCGTGGCATCACAATCAAGGCGCAAAGCGTAACATTAGATTATAAAGCGAACGATGGTGAAACTTATCAGTTGAACTTTATCGATACTCCTGGACATGTTGATTTCTCGTATGAAGTATCTCGCTCTCTAGCGGCGTGTGAAGGGGCTTTATTAGTCGTCGATGCTGGTCAAGGTGTTGAAGCTCAAACACTGGCAAACTGTTACACCGCGATTGAAATGGATCTTGAAGTCGTTCCGATCCTAAACAAAATTGATTTACCAGCCGCGGATCCTGAGCGTGTAGCGGAAGAGATTGAAGATATTGTTGGCATTGATGCAATGGAAGCGGTTCGTTGCTCTGCAAAAACAGGCATCGGTGTTGACTTAGTATTAGAAGAAATTGTGAGATCAATTCCTGCTCCAGAAGGTGATCCAGACGGGCCCTTACAAGCTTTGATTATTGACTCATGGTTTGATAACTATTTAGGCGTAGTTTCTTTAGTTCGCATTAAAAATGGTTCACTAAAGAAAAACGATAAAATTAAAGTAATGAGTACAGGTCAGACTTGGGGGGTAGACCGTATTGGTATTTTTACTCCTAAGCAAGTTGATACTAATGGACTCAATACTGGTGAAGTTGGCTGGGTTGTGTGCGGTATTAAAGATATTTTAGGTGCGCCAGTAGGGGATACTTTAACTCACGCCAAAGGCGGTTGTGAAAAAAGATTACCAGGTTTCCAAAAAGTAAAACCGCAAGTTTATGCTGGATTGTTCCCTGTTTCTTCGGATGATTATGAAAACTTCCGAGATGCTCTGGGTAAATTAAGTTTAAACGATGCTTCGTTATTCTATGAGCCAGAAAGTTCGGCTGCACTTGGTTTCGGTTTCCGTTGTGGTTTTCTTGGCATGTTGCACATGGAAATCATTCAAGAGCGTTTAGAGCGTGAATACGATTTAGATTTGATCACAACAGCACCTACCGTAGTGTATGAAGTGATGAAAACGGATAAATCTATTCTATATGTAGATAGCCCTGCGAAATTGCCCGCAATTAATGACATAGAAGAAATTCGTGAGCCGATTGCACGCTGTAATATCTTAGTGCCAGCAGATTATTTAGGTAATGTGATTACCTTATGTATTGAAAAGCGCGGCACTCAGGTTGACATGGTTTATCATGGTAACCAAGTTGCATTAACTTATGACTTACCAATGGCTGAAGTGGTATTGGACTTTTTTGACCGTTTGAAATCAACCTCGCGTGGTTATGCTTCTTTAGATTACAACTTCCAGCGTTATCAGTTGTCTAGCATGGTGCGTGTTGATGTATTACTTAATGGTGAAACTGTCGATGCATTGGCGATTATTACTCATAAAGAAAACTCACAAACTCGTGGCCGTCAATTAGTCGAGAAAATGAAAGAGTTCATCCCTCGTCAAATGTTTGATATCGCGATTCAAGCGGCGATTGGTAATCATATTATTGCCCGTTCTACTGTTAAGCAATTGCGTAAAAACGTTATCGCTAAATGTTATGGTGGCGATATCAGCCGTAAGAAAAAATTATTGAAGAAACAAAAAGAAGGTAAAAAACGCATGAAGCAAATTGGTAATGTTGAATTACCTCAAGAGGCTTTCCTTGCAATCCTTCACGTTGGTAAAGATTAATTTATCAGGCTGAAATCGGGTCATCGAAATAAAGTGAAAGAGCAGTAACGTTCTTTCACTTTCATTGTTTTTATTGAGTGTTGTTTTAACCAAAATGGTTTTGAATGGACACCGGAATGGAATATCCGTTCTTATTTTAGAAAATTATAGGGAAGCCAAATGGCGAATACATTTTCATTGATTTTAGTTTTAGTGACTTTAGTTACTGGTGTTGTATGGGTGTTAGAGAAATTGGTTTGGGGTAAAAAACGCCAACAATCAGTTGCTAACATTGAAACTCAGACTAAAGAGCCTCTACCAAAAGAGATCGTAGCGAAAGTTAATCGTCAGCCTTGGTGGGTTGAAAATAGTGTATCAATCTTCCCTGTTATTGCATTCGTTTTGATTCTGCGCAGTTTTATTTATGAACCATTTCAAATTCCATCAGGATCGATGATGCCAACATTACTTGTTGGTGATTTCATCTTGGTCGAAAAATTTTCATATGGCATTAAAGATCCTGTATTTCAATCGACATTGGTTGAAACCGGTGAGCCAAAACGTGGTGATATCATTGTTTTTCGTTACCCACCACAACCTAATATTGATTACATAAAACGCGTCGTGGGCTTGCCGGGCGATACTATCCGCTATACTGAAAGTAAGCAGTTATGTGTTCAGTCTCCGGGCAGCCAAGAATGTAAACCTGTTGAGCATTCGGATGTAAAACAAAGTGACTTCTTCCAAGATGGCGTTCCTCTTATTCAAGCAAAGGAACAATTGGGTGACGTGGCACACAGTATTTTAATCAGCCCGGTACGCCGTGATAATGTTGCGGCTTATAAGCCAAGAGCATATCAAGCGGAGTGGGTTGTTCCTCAGGGCGAGTACTTTATGATGGGTGATAACCGTGATAATAGTGCAGATAGCCGCTATTGGGGATTTGTACCGGAGGCTAATCTAGTCGGTAAAGCCGTTGCTATTTGGATTAGCTTTGAATTTGATCGTGATGCGGACAGCGTATTGCCTTCGTGGATCCCAACCGGCGTGCGATTTAATCGTATCGGCGGCTTAATATAATTGAGAGAGCATGAATTCTCAGATTGCTAAGTTAGAAAAAAAGATCGGTTATAGCTTTAATAGCGCCGATCTTCTAAACCTCGCACTGACTCACCGCAGTGCGAATAGCCAACACAATGAACGTTTAGAGTTTTTGGGCGATTCAATTTTAAGTTTTGTCATTGCCGATGAATTATATCATCGCTTCCCTAAAATAAATGAAGGGGATATGAGCCGCATGCGCGCGACATTAGTTCGTGGGCAAACTTTAGCGGAGCTTGGGCGTGAGTTTGAGCTAGGAGATTACTTAAAATTAGGTCCAGGCGAGTTGAAAAGCGGTGGGTATCGCCGTGATTCAATCCTTGCTGATGCAGTAGAAGCCATAATCGGTGCCAGTTATCTTGATAGTGATGTTGAGGTTGTTCGTGGTGTTGTATTGAGTTGGTATCAATCTCGCTTGGAAGCGATCAAGCCAGGTATTTCGCAAAAAGATCCAAAAACTCAACTACAAGAATTTTTGCAAGGGCGTCGTAAGCCGCTACCGATTTATATCGTCGAGAAAATTAAAGGTGAAGCGCATAACCAAGAGTTTACCGTTTCATGTGATATTGCTGGTGTATCTGCGCCGGTGATAGGAAAAGGTACCAGCCGCCGTAAAGCTGAGCAATCGGCTGCGGAACTTGCGTTAGGAGTGCTGACCAATGACAAATAAAAATGATCCAAATAATGAGCAAAACAAGGTTCAAGATAACGAGCAGCCAGAATTCGATCTTGATGCCTATTTTGCGGGTGAAGCGCAACCATCAAAAGCTGACAATGTAAGCATTGATGAAAGTGAGCAGCATTGCGGTTTTATCGCGATTGTAGGTCGTCCAAATGTGGGCAAATCAACACTACTTAACCATTTGTTAGGCCAGAAAATTTCGATTACTTCACGTAAACCTCAAACGACACGCCACCGTATTATGGGTGTGGATACAGAGGATGGATTTCAAGCGATTTATATTGATACTCCAGGGCTTCACATTGAAGAAAAGCGCGCAATTAACCGTTTAATGAACCGGGCGGCTAACAGCTCATTAAGCGATGTTAATCTGGTTTTATTTGTGGTCGATGGAACACAATGGACGCCTGATGATGAAATGGTTTTGAACAAGTTGCGTAATGCTAACTTCCCAACTATTTTATTGATCAATAAAGTCGACAACGTTAAAGATCGTACACACGTTATGATGCATATGCAGTCATTGTCTGAAAAGATGGATTTTGTCGATATTATTCCTATTTCGGCTAAGCATGGTCGTAATACTGATGCGATTCGTCAGCGAGTCCGTGAGGCGTTGCCACAAGCTGTTCACCACTTCCCTGAAGAATATGTCACTGATCGTTCTCAACGTTTTATGGCATCGGAAATTATCCGCGAAAAATTGATGCGTTTTACTGGTGAGGAATTACCTTATTCCGTGACGGTTGAGATTGAACGTTTTGATTATAATCCTGACACCGATGGTTTTCATATCAACGCTCTAATTTTGGTTGAGCGTCTTGGTCAGAAAAAAATGGTGATTGGTTCTGGTGGTGAAAAAATCAAAACTATTGGTCGTGAAGCTCGTCTGGATATGGAAGAGCTGTTTGACCGTAAAGTATATTTAGAAACGTGGGTTAAAGTGAAATCAGGTTGGGCCGATGATGAACGTGCACTACGTTCTCTTGGATATATTGACGATTTATAATCTTTAGAATGGCGATCTCGTATTTCGATTTTATATCGAAATACGAGCCTTCGAAATGTGAGTGACGGAAAACGCTATGTCTGACGCTTTGGGTTTCCAACGTTGTTTTGTTCTCCATCGTCGTCCATATACTGAAACCAGCTTGATTTTAGATGTGTTCAGTGAAGAGTATGGGCGAGTCACTATTTTAGCCAAAGGTGCCCGCAGTAAGCGATCCAACCTCAAAGGCGTGTTGCAACCTTTTACCCCTTTGTTGCTTAAGTGGTTTGGTAAAGGTTCAATGCGTACTTTAAAGCAAGCTGAACCCATCAGTTTGGGCATTCCTCTTTCTGGTATCAATCTTTATTCTGCTATGTATATAAATGAATTGGTTGCTCGAGTGGTAGAAAGCGAAACTGCTTACCCTGAACTTTTCCACGATTACCTTTCCGCACTGACCGAATTAGCCCAATGTGACAACCCTGAACCCGCTTTACGCCGTTTTGAGCTAGCTTTGCTCTCTTCACTGGGATATGGCGTGGATTTTCTGCACTGTGCCGGCAGTGGCGAGCCTGTCTCTGATAATATGACTTATCGCTACCGTGAACAAAAAGGCTTTATTGCGAGCGTAAGACAGGATAACTTATCTTTTCTTGGTAATGAGTTAGTCGCTATTAGTGAGCGTCGTTTCTTAACCAAATCCCAATTACAAGCGGCTAAGCGCTTTACCCGCATGGCATTAAAGCCCTACATTGGCAGCAAACCGTTAAAAAGTCGGGAGCTATTTGTGATGATAGCTTCTAAGAAATAGTTACTATGTTTGGTATTTTATTCAAGCTTGAAGAGCTGATAACAAGGAATGAGAAAGATGAGTGAGATTTACTTAGGCGTCAATATTGATCATATCGCAACCGTTCGTAATGCGCGTGGCACTAAGTACCCGGATCCTGTTCACGCAGCGGAAATAGCAGAACGAGCCGGAGCAGACGGTATTACCGTCCATTTACGTGAAGATCGCCGTCATATAAATGATCGTGATGTTCGTATTTTGCGTGAAACATTGCAAACTCGTATGAATCTTGAAATGGCTGTGACAGATGAAATGGTGGATATAGCGCTTAAAGCCCAGCCTGAATATGTCTGTTTAGTGCCGGAAAAGCGCGAGGAACTGACCACGGAAGGCGGGTTAGATGTGGTTGGTCAACTTGATAAAATCACGGCTGCTACTAAAAAGTTAGCAGATGCCGGTATTAAGGTTTCTCTTTTTATTGATGCATCTACTGATCAGATTAATGCGGCTAAAGCGAGTGGGGCTCCTTATATTGAGCTTCATACTGGTCATTATGCTGATGCTGAAACAGACCTTGAGCAACAAGAAGAATTGAAGCGTATTGCAGCTGCGGCAACCTACGCACATTCTATTGGCATTAAGGTTAATGCCGGTCATGGTTTGACGTATCATAATGTTGGGCCTATTGCCGCATTACCAGAAATCTATGAATTAAATATTGGTCATTCGATTATTGGTCGGGCTTTATTTGATGGTTTAGACAAAGCGGTTGCTGATATGAAAGCCGTTATGCAGCAAGCACGCCGTTAAATTATGGCTATTGTTGGACTTGGCACTGACGTTGCTGATATTGAACGTATAGAAAAAAGCCTACAACGCTCAGGGAAAGCTTTCGCTGAGCGTATTCTAGTGTCCTCTGAACTTGATATTTTTGACTCATTGAAATATCAAGGTCGTTATCTCGCGAAACGATTTTCGGCGAAAGAAGCTGCTTCAAAAGCTCTGGGAACTGGCATCGCTTGTGGTGTTAGTTTTCAAGATTTTGAAATTAGGAATGATGATCTAGGAAAGCCATTTTTAATATTGCATGGTCAAGCACAAAAACTGGCAGAGCAAAAAGGCGTCCATTACATCCATTTATCTATTTCAGATGAAAAACGCTATGCTATGGCAACGGTGATTTTGGAAAGCTAAACTCGGCACTTACGTTTCGGCATTTAAACTTTGATTTTTCGGCCCTCGAGCGAAGCGTCCTTACACCTCGGCTCTCCATCGCTTGTTTTATAAATACTCACCTGCTGCTTGAACTATCTTGCTCATTTCATCTTGCAACTCAAATAATTCAGGCTCAATGCTCTCAATTAACTGATTTGATCGTAGAGCCGTTTCTATAACAGCACAAATATTTTGCAGTCTAGGCACACCACAATAAGCACAGCTTCCATGTAACTTATGGATAATAGCTAGTAATTCAGCTTCAGAACCATTTTTCGAAGCTAAAGATACTTCTACTTGTTTATCCACTTCGGGAATAAAGTGGACTAACATCTGTAGCATTTCAATAGCAAGATCGTTTTTATTGGCTGCCTGTTTTAACGCTATCGCCCAATCAATGCTGTTATCGGATAAGCTTAGCGGATTATGCGTTTTATCATTTTTATCTTCTGATGTGTCTATTTTTTCAATTGTGCCGGAGACCGTATAAGGATTCCAGTGCACCAATAGTTGATGCAACACATGCTCTTCGATTGGCTTGGACAAATAATCATCCATACCCGCTTGTAATAATCGTTCTCTTTCACCTTCAATTGCATGAGCGGTTACAGCGATAACGGGGGTTTTACCATTCAACTGAGTTTCTTTAATGTGTAAGCAAGCAGTCACACCATCCATATGCGGCATCTGAATATCCATCAATATAATGTCAAAGCTGTTTTCTGTTGCCTGTAAAACTGCTTCTGCACCATTTGAGCAAGTGGTTACGTGCATTACTTGTTCATCTAGCAGCGCTGTGATCAATTTTAAGTTAGCTGGGTTATCATCAACAGCCATTACTCGGATTGGTAACTTCTCACTATGTGGTGCTTCTGGTGCCGCAAGCAGCATTGATTGTGCTTGGTTAGGCAGCATCATTTGTAAGAGCTTCTTACGAATGATTGGCTTGGCAATACATTGAATTGGATACAGTTTGATTAGGTTTTCTGCCAACGCTAATTCTGTGCTTGGCAAGCCTAGGATCATTTTAGATGAAATACTCATACCTTGTTGGATGGCTCTGAAAATTTGATTTTGATCTAAAGGTGCACTTGGCGATGTATTAAATAACAATATATCGAACCGTTCGTTACTATCAGATAAGGCCGCATCAGGTAAATGATCTAAATGTGTAACCAACATGCCTAATCGAATCATATGTTGCTCAATAATACGGGCTAGTGAAATATTGGGCTCAATTAATAGCACCGATTGACCTTCAAGCGCAGAAGCGTCTATTTGAGGAACCAACGGTATATTGGTGGTTTGGAATGTTACGGTAAACCAGAAGGTCGATCCTTGATGCAAACGGCTGGTTAAGCTGATTTCTCCCCCCATTTGACTGACTAGGTTTTGCGTGATCACAAGCCCTAAACCTGTACCGCCATAACGGCGTGAAATACTGGCATCAGCTTGGCTGAAAGCTTGAAATAATTGGGCTTGTTGTCGTTCGGATATCCCAATGCCAGTATCACGAACAATAAATTGTACTTCTGCTTTATTGTCGATACTTGAACGCAGCTCAGCTGAAATATCAATGTTGCCACGTTCAGTAAATTTAATAGCATTACCAACAAGGTTAGTAATGATCTGTTGAATTCGTAATGAATCACCGACTAACCCAGCAGGGAGTGCAGGATCCAGATTTAATGTAATTTCTAATCCTTTTTCGTGGGCACTCGGCGCTTGTAAACTAACGACCTCATCTAATGATTCTTGTAAATCAAATGGGATATTTTCCAGTAAAAGCTTACCGGCTTCGAGTTTAGAGAAGTCGAGAATATCATTAATAATTGACAATAAACTTTGCGCTGAACGTTCAATGGTTTGTAAGTAATCGACTTGATTCGATGTTAATTGGGTTTTGAGTATTTGACGGGCAAAACCGATTACGCCATTTAATGGAGTTCGTAATTCATGCGACATATTAGCTAAGAATTCAGATTTCACTCGAGCGGCTTCTTGAGCTCGTTTTTTTGCGATATCAAGTTCGATATTTTGAATTTCTAGTTGTTCAAGGGTTTCTCGTAAATCGGATGTGGCTTGATCAATGCTATGTTGCATTTCAACATGATACTCGGACAACGACATTGCCATGGCATTAATACCACTTTTTAAGGTATCGAGTTCGCCATGCAGCTTGCCTTCAATCCTTACGTCCAAATGTCCGCGGCGAATTTTATCTACTACGCTTACCATATGTGAAATCGGTAATGTGACATCACGCATTAGGCGATAAGCAAAAAATCCAGATAGACCTATACCAAAAATGAGCACCATTAATGCCGAAAATATCTCTTGATATTGTTGCAGTCGTAATGACGACATATCCAACTCGATAGCGATATAACCTAAAGCTTGGTTTGGATCGATTTCTTTACCGGTAGGGTCAGAAAATTGACCTTCGGCTAAGATAGGTGAGCGTAAGATCAAAATGTTTGAGTTGTTTTTCGCTTGCTCTATTGTGCTGAGAAGTGGGATCGGCTTCGTTTTATCAAAAGTGAGTGATTGAAAGTTAGGATGAAAGTTTGATGTTACAAATAGCTCATGATGAGAATCAAATACCGCTATACTGCGCACAATATCTGAATGTTTACGGTGAGCGTAACTTATTAAACGGCGTACAGCTTCTCGGCTTTGCTGAGTCATGCCGTACTCACTAGCAATCGCTAACGGTTCAATGATATCAGTTCCAGAAGTAATTAATTGATTTTCGAGATCATTGTAGCGATTTAATGTGAAAAATCCGCTCAATAAAAAACCAATAATGAGTGTTGGTGCGAGCGTTAATGTAATTACGCGGGCGCGTAAGCCATACCTTGTCATGATTCTTTAATTACAAGCCTGTCTGGATATGGGAAAATAGCTATTTTGATAATTGTGAGTGATTGAATGCCACTAAATAGCCGTGATTCAAGTACACTTAGTCACCATAAAAGCTAAACGAATCGTTAGCTTAATCAACAATGTGTGTTTCGACAATCATAGAGTGAGATATTCACGATTAAACACAACTTTCACTGTTATTCATATCGCTTATTTTAATTAAATTAAGCGATAATATTTTTAAGTAACTCAATTTTATAACTAGGTAGTAAGTCGTAATGGCCAATTTTTATCAAGCTAAAAAACCACAAGCAAGTCAGATCAAGCATCAACTTGTGACTATCGAACGCCTCGATCATCAAGGGGCAGGGATTGCTTACGAAAATAAAAAGCCAATATTTGTTGAAGGTACGCTACCTGGTGAACGTGTGTTAGTGCAAGTGATGGAAGATAAAAGCAAATTTGCTAAAGCGAAGCTCATGCGAGTTGAGCAAGCGAGCGATAAACGTATTGATGCATTTTGTCCACATTATCAAACTTGCGGTGGTTGTAATCTTCAGCATTTGAGCCATGAGGATCAAATTTCTCATAAATCACAATCTTTAACACAATTGATGACTAAGTTTGCAGGCAAGGCGCTTAAGAAAAATGCTGCGACCAATGGAGATCTTCAACTCGAAGAACCCATTATTTCTAGTAATACTGGCTATCGCCGCCGCGCTCGCATTAGCTTAATGTTTGATATTAAAACCCAGAAACTTCAATTTGGTTTCCGTCAAAAAAGTAGTAAGAACATTGCTAACGTTACCGATTGTCCAGTATTAGAACCACAATTGAATGCCTTACTACCGGGTATTAAATCAGTATTAGATAATATGGATCAGCCAAGAAAGCTTGGTCATGTGGAAGTGGTGTTTGACGGTGTTAATAAAGCCATGTTGTTGCGTCATACCGCACCTTTAACCAGCCAAGAGCATCAATCTTTAGTTGAATTTGCTGAGCAGAATGATCTGACATTGTACCTGTCACCCAATCAAGGTGAGCTACACTGTGTGGTGGGTGAATCGTTAGCTTACCAAGAAACAGGAAGTCAGATTGCATTTTTACCGAATGATTTTATTCAAGTTAACCAAAGTGTGAATCAAGCCATGGTGAAACAAGCCATAGATTGGTTAGGATTAACCTCACAAGATCGTGTGCTCGATTTATTCTGTGGATTAGGTAATTTTAGCTTTTCTTTAGCTAAGTATGCTGAGCATGTGGTTGGCGTTGAAGGTGTGGAAGCCATGGTGCAGCGTGCAACTGAAAATGCTGAACGTAATGGCATTAAGAATGTTGAATTTTATCAAGCGGATCTTGAACAAGATTTACGCCAAGCACCTTGGGCTAAAAAACAATTTAATAAAGTGTTGCTTGATCCCGCTCGTGCGGGCGCCTCAGGTATCATTGAGCGTATTGCTGAACTTGGCGCTCAGGCTGTGGTCTATGTTTCATGTAACCCTGCTACGTTAGCCAGAGATAGCCAAAATTTATTAAACCAAGGTTACGAGCTACATAAATTAGCTATGTTAGATATGTTTCCTCATACCAGTCATTTAGAGTCGATGGCGCTATTTATCAAAACAGGTAAAGTCAAAAAGAACACCGTCAAAAAGCCGAATCGATTCAAATTATAACCAGTGAAAGAGGTAATTTTCGCTGTTATTCAAATTTTACCGACAGGAAGATGTACTAATGGTCGCAGTCAGAAGCGCACATTTAAATAAGCATGAAGAGTTTGAGCTAGACGCTTGGATTGAAAGCCTTCATCAAGATGGAAAAACCAGTAATAAGTTAAAGCAAGTTTATCAACAATGCGAAGAAATACTGGTTAATCAAAAGCAAAAAGAGAAGCTACTATGGCGTGGTCGAGAAATGATCGAAATATTGATCACCTTATCGATGGATCGCCCGACCTTAATGGCTGCACAGCTTTTTCCTATTGTTTCCGAAGGATTATTTGATCGTGAAGCATTAGTCGAAATTTATGGGAAAGAAATCGTTAAGCTTATCGATGGTGTCGATGAAATGGCAGCCATTGGTCAGCTCAATGTCAGTATGGATGATTCAGAAGCTTCGGAGCAGGTTGATAACGTCCGCCGGATGTTACTCGCCATGGTGGATGATTTTCGTTGTGTGATCATCAAACTTGCGGAACGTATTTGTAATTTGCGTGAAGTAAAAGATGAGCCCGACGACATCCGTCAAGCTGCAGCCAAAGAGTGCGCTAATATTTATGCTCCTTTAGCAAATCGATTAGGTATTGGCCAGCTTAAGTGGGAAATTGAAGATTACGCTTTTCGTTACCAATGTTCTGACACCTATAAAAAAATCGCCAAACAATTATCGGAACGCCGTATTGTCCGTGAGCAATATATTCATGACTTTGTGACTGATTTATCACAAGAAATGAAAGACGCCAATATCAATGCAGAAGTGAGTGGAAGACCAAAGCACATCTACAGTATTTGGCGAAAAATGCAGAAAAAAAATCTTGAGTTTGATGAATTGTTTGATGTGCGTGCGGTACGTATTATCGCCGATCAACTACAAGATTGTTATGGTGCGCTCGGTATGGTTCATACCAAATATCGACATTTACCAAGTGAATTTGATGATTATGTTGCGAATCCAAAACCGAATGGTTATCAATCTATCCATACGGTTGTGCTTGGGCCGGAAGGGAAAACCATTGAAATCCAAATTCGAACTAAACAAATGCATGAAGACTCTGAATTAGGCGTTGCCGCGCATTGGAAATATAAAGAAGGCAGCAGTACGGCAGGGCGCAGTGGTTATGATGAGAAAATTACATGGCTACGTAAACTGATCGATTGGCAAGAAGAGATGGCAGATTCTGGCGAAATGCTGGATGAGCTCCGCAGTCAAGTGTTCGACGATCGTGTTTATGCATTTACCCCAAAAGGCGATGTGGTTGATTTACCTATGGGCGCGACACCACTTGATTTTGCTTATCATATTCATTCTGAAGTCGGACATCGCTGTATTGGCGCAAAAGTGGGAGGGCGGATCGTACCGTTTACCCATAAGTTATCTATGGGCGATCAAGTTGAAATTATTACCCAAAAAGAACCTAATCCATCACGAGATTGGCTTAATCCATCCTTAGGTTTTGTGCACTCAGGCCGCGCACGTGCCAAAATCAATGCTTGGTTTAGAAAACTGGGTCGAGATAAAAATCTCGAAGCAGGTAAAGATATTCTCGAATCAGAGTTGCATAAAATTGGCGCTACATTAAAAGATGCTCAGAAATATGCCTTGAAGCGTTTTAATGTTAATAGCAATGATGAGTTGTTTGTTGGTATTGGTAGTGGTGATTTACGTATTAACCAAGTGATTAATCACATTAATGCTTTGGTTAATAAACCAACCGCTGAAGAAGAAGACAAACAAGCACTAGCTAAGTTACAAGAGGCAAAAACGGTACATGACAACCGCCCAAGAAAAGATGCGGTAGTGGTGCAAGGGGTTGATAACTTAATGACGCATCTTGCACGCTGTTGCCAACCTATCCCGGGTGATGAAATTCGTGGATATATTACGCAAGGGCGCGGAATTTCGGTTCATCGATCTGATTGTGAACAACTCGGTGAACTAAATCACCATGCACCCGAACGTATTATTGATACAGTTTGGGGAGGGGGCTCAAATGGTTTATATGTTTTGACCATTAGAGTTGAGGCGTTAGAGCGTGTCGGATTATTAAAAGATATCAGTACCTTGTTATCTAATGAGAAAATAAAAGTGAATAGCATGAATAGTCGTACCGACTACAAACGCCAGATCACGATTATGGATTTTCATCTTGATGTACATAATGTTGAAATACTGAATCGAATTGTGGCACGAGTTGAGCAGATTAAAGATGTATTACGAGTCAAACGTCTGAAATAATTTAACGAGAACAAGTTAAACACCGCTGATTGTAGCGGTGTTTTTTTATGGTAATAATTATCCCATAAAATATAAATGAGTATGAAATATGACGAGTGAAACCATTTTGAATAAATCCCTTAGCAATCCGATTGAACAACTTAAAGCTATCATGCAGCAGTTGCGCGATCCTGAAAATGGCTGCCCTTGGGATAAAAAACAGACCTTTGACTCCATTATACCTCATACGATTGAGGAAACGTATGAGGTCGTGGATGCAATTCATAATCAAGATTGGCCAAATTTACAAGAAGAGTTAGGCGATTTGTTGTTTCAAGTGATTTTTTATAGCCAATTGGCGAATGAGCAAGAATTATTTGATTTTGATGATGTTGTGCAAAGTGTGAATCAAAAGCTGATTCGTCGTCATCCTCACGTGTTTCCAGATAAACATGGTGTAAAAGAAATCATCAATGATGAAAGCGCATTGAATCAGAGATGGGATACTGAAAAGCAAAAAGAGAAGTTGGAGCAAGGCAAGGTTGAAAAAAGTATTCTAGACTCAATACCAAAAGCCTTACCTGCATTATCTCGTGCGAATAAAATTCAAAAGAAAGTGGCTAAATTTGGTTTTGACTGGGCAACCCTCGGACCTGTTGTTGATAAGGTACAGGAAGAGATTGATGAAGTCATGGCAGAGGCGCTGCAAGTTAAGGTTAATGAACAAAAAGTAGAAGAAGAGTTGGGTGATCTGATGTTTGCGACGGTGAACTTAGTGCGTCACTTAGGAAAAGATCCCGAAATGACTCTTGCTAAAGCAAATAAAAAATTTGAACGTCGATTTCGAGGCGTTGAAATTAAGATTCATGAAAAGGCCAAGCAGCTAGTCGATTGTTCTTTAGAGGAGCTTGATTTGGCTTGGGATGAAGTTAAATCTGAGGAGAAATAGCGCATATGAATACTTTTGTGGACGAAAAGCCTTAATAAATAGAAAGTTTAATTGCTTAAAATTCGTTGTCGATGAGGGAAATTGATTTGAAGCAAAAAATTAAATTACAGACTGTGATAGATTTCACGTTGTAGCGGAAAAGCGGTTCTGGTATATTTTCATCCCGTCCAGAAGTAATCCATTTTCCCTCATTCAACCAATTTCAGGTTAAGCATGACGACAAATTACATTTTTGTTACTGGTGGGGTTGTATCCTCTCTAGGTAAAGGTATTGCAGCCGCATCATTAGCAGCAATTTTAGAAGCTCGTGGTCTTAAAGTGACCATGATGAAACTTGATCCTTATATCAACGTTGATCCGGGCACAATGAGCCCAACTCAGCATGGTGAAGTATTCGTCACGGAAGATGGCGCGGAAACCGATCTCGATCTTGGTCACTACGAACGTTTCATTCGTACCAAGATGACCAAGCGTAATAACTTTACTGCTGGTCGCGTTTATGAAGACGTTCTTCGTAAAGAGCGCCGTGGTGACTATTTAGGTGCAACCATTCAGGTTATTCCTCACATCACTAACTCGATCAAAGATCGCGTTATTGCTGGCGCAGAAGGCCATGATATTGCATTAATTGAAGTTGGCGGAACGGTCGGTGATATTGAATCATTGCCATTTATGGAAGCGATTCGCCAGTTAGCAGCAGAAGTTGGTCGTGAGCACGCCATGTTCATGCATTTAACGCTTGTGCCTTATTTGGCCGCTGCAGGTGAAGTAAAAACTAAGCCAACGCAACATTCAGTAAAAGAATTATTATCAATCGGTATTCAACCTGATATTTTGATTTGCCGTAGTGATCGTATTATTCCTGCCAATGAGCGTAAGAAAATTGCTCTATTTTGTAATGTGCAGGAAAAAGCAGTGATCTCAATGAAGGATGTAGATTCGATCTATAAAATCCCTCAATTGATCCACGCTCAAGGTTTAGATAACTTAGTTTGTTCTCGTTTTGGTATCTCGGCTCCTGAGGCCGATCTGAAAGAATGGGAACAAGTGATTTATGAAGAGGCCAATCCAACTGGTGAAGTAACTATTGGCATGGTTGGTAAGTATATTGAATTGCCAGATGCTTATAAATCGGTGAATGAAGCCTTAAAACATGCAGGGTTGAAAAACCGTTTAAGCGTGACCATTAAGTATATTGACTCACAAGATGTTGAATCAAAAGGAACTGAATTATTAGAAGGCCTAGATGCCATCTTAGTTCCTGGCGGTTTTGGTGATCGTGGTATTGAAGGCAAAATTATGGCCGCTCAATATGCTCGTGAAAACAAAGTGCCTTATTTAGGTATTTGTCTTGGTATGCAAGTGGCGTTAATTGAATTCGCTCGTAATGTTGTTGGCCTTGAGGGCGCACATTCAACCGAATTTAATCCTGAAACTAAATTCCCTGTGGTTGGTCTTATCACTGAATGGGTTGATAAAGAAGGTAACGTTGAAGAGCGCACCGAAACATCAGATCTTGGCGGTACGATGCGTTTAGGCTCCCAGCTTTGTCACCTTGAGAAAGGTACGAAGGCTTATGAGCTTTACGGTAATGCTCAAATTCATGAGCGTCATCGTCATCGTTATGAAGTGAATAATAATTTACGTCCTCAAATTGAAAAAGCAGGATTGAAAGTGTCTGGTTTATCAGCAGATAAAAAACTCGTTGAAGTGATTGAAAACCCGAATCATCCTTGGTTTGTGGCAGCCCAATTCCATCCAGAGTTTAATTCAACTCCACGTGATGGACATCCATTGTTTGCTGGTTTTGTTAAAGCCGCAGGTCAATTCCAGCGTGGCGAGTTTGAAGCTGACGTTCAAAAATAAAATAGTTTCAACACTTTTAAGGTTGAGCTGATGTTTAGCCTTAAAAGATTTAAAAAAGTAAGATGTAAAAAGGATACGGATGGTTGCAAAAGTTGTGCTGCTATCCATTAGTTTGACATTTAAATTTTAAATTAAACGAGAGGAAACATTCATGTCTAAGATCGTTAAAGTTCTAGGTCGCGAAATCATCGATTCACGTGGTAACCCAACAGTAGAAGCTGAAGTACACCTTGAAGGTGGCTTTGTCGGTATGGCTGCTGCTCCTTCTGGCGCATCAACAGGTTCTCGTGAAGCTCTTGAACTACGTGACGGCGACAAATCACGTTTCCTAGGTAAAGGTGTTCTTAAAGCAATTGAAGCAGTAAATGGCGAAATCGCAACTGCTCTTGCTGGTAAAGACGCGAAAGACCAAGCTGCAATCGACCAAGTAATGATCGATTTAGATGGCACAGAAAACAAATCTAAATTTGGTGCTAACGCTATTCTTGCCGTTTCTCTTGCTAACGCAAAAGCAGCAGCAGCAGCAAAAGGCATGCCTTTGTTCGAGCATATTGCTGAACTAAACGGTACTCCTGGCGTATTCTCTATGCCTCTTCCAATGATGAACATCATCAATGGTGGCGAGCACGCTGATAACAACGTTGATATCCAAGAATTCATGATTCAACCTGTTGGCGCGAAAACATTCAAAGAAGCAGTACGTATCGGTTCTGAAGTATTCCACAACCTTGCTAAAGTTCTTAAAGCGAAAGGCTTAAGCACAGCAGTTGGTGATGAAGGTGGTTTTGCTCCTAACCTAGAATCAAATGCGGCAGCTCTTGCTGCAATCAAAGAAGCGGTTGAAGCTGCTGGTTACGTGCTTGGTAAAGACGTTACTCTTGCTATGGATTGCGCTGCATCTGAGTTTTACGACAAAGAAGCTGGCAACTACAACATGAAAGGCGAAGGCAAAATCTTCACTTCTGAAGAGTTTAACTTCTACCTACAAGATCTTGCTAACCAATACCCAATCGTATCTATCGAAGACGGTCTTGATGAATCAGATTGGACTGGCTTCAAACACCAAACGGAACTTATGGGCGACAAGCTTCAACTAGTTGGTGACGATCTATTCGTTACAAACACGAAGATTCTTGCTGAAGGTATTGAGAAAGGCGTTGCTAACTCTATCCTTATCAAGTTCAACCAAATCGGTTCTTTAACTGAAACTTTAGCAGCAATCAAAATGGCTAAAGACGCTGGTTACACTGCAGTTATCTCTCACCGTTCTGGTGAAACTGAAGATGCAACTATTGCAGATCTTGCTGTTGGTACAGCTGCTGGTCAAATCAAAACGGGTTCTATGAGCCGTTCTGATCGTGTTGCTAAGTACAACCAACTAATCCGTATCGAAGAAGCACTAGGTTCACGTGCACCATTCAACGGTCTTAAAGAAGTGAAAGGTCAAGCTTAATTCTTCTGCCTTTGGACGAAAGTATTAACTGATTAAACGTTTAAATCCTCGTCTAGTAATAGGCGAGGATTTTTTAGTTTGTGGAAATAAGAACAATGAGCCGTTCTGACCGTGTTGCTGCTAATACCTAAAAGCGGGCAACCAACTAATCCGTATCGAAGAAGCACTAGGTTCACGTGCACCATTCAACGGTCTTAAAGAAGTGAAAGGTCAAGCTTAATTCTTCTGCCTTTGGGCGAAAATATTAACTGATTAAACTTTTAGATCCTCGTCTAGTAATAGGCGAGGATTTTTTTCGTCTGTAGAAAATGATTCAATCACGTATAATGTTCGCTCAATTTGAGAGGTAGCCATTGTGACAAAATCTTTAACACCCCAATTTACTCCACAAGATGAATACTTCATGCGTCGTGCAATGGTATTGGCTGCACAAGCTGAAGCAAGTGGTGAAGTACCTGTTGGCGCTGTATTAGTAAAAGACGGTGAGATTATTGCCGAAGGTTGGAATACTTCTATTGAAAATCATGATGCCACTGCACATGCTGAAATCGCGACAATACGTCAAGCTGGTTTAGTACTTGAGAATTATCGTTTACTCGATACGACCTTATATGTGACATTAGAGCCTTGCCCAATGTGCGCAGGAGCTTTGTTGCATAGCAGAGTTAAACGTATTGTATTTGGTGCTCCAGATTTAAAAGCGGGCGCGGCTGGCACCGTATTAAACCTGTTTGAAAGTCAGGCTGCTTTTCATTATGCGGAAGTCGTGGGCGGATTATTAGAAAATGAGTGCCGTGGACAATTACAACTCTTCTTTCGCCGGCGTCGTAAAGAGATTAAAGAAAAAAGAAGAAAAGAGGTTGGAGATGATAATTCGGCAAATAAGTAGGTTTATATCTGCCGAGTTCATTAAATAATTGAATGGAATGCAGGGTGTGAGTTGTGATGATGGTGGGCGTTATTGTAGATCTTCTTCAGCACAAAAAACAAAACTACGATGGCGCCAAATGACTTTCTTTTTGTTATTTGAAATCATACGCTTTCTACGGGTTGAACTTGAACTGCGTGATAGTGATTTTTTTATGAGCTTTTTTTTAGAGAACATTCGTATTTCCCCTTATTAAATTAATGATTGATGTCTAATTAGATCTTAATTATAGCCTTGTTATATTACGTTCTTATGAATTGATAAAACTAACCTAATATTTAAAGCGTTAGGCTAGTTTTATTGTTATTTCTTGATGCTTGTCATACCCACTTGCTTTGATGAATCATCTGTCTCTTGCGCGTCTTTGGCTTCTTAGATTGTTGGGGCATCAATCACGGTGAAGTCGGTATCTTTATTATCGTTTCTAATTTCTTGTTTCGCTTGGGCTTCATAACCAATAATAGTTTGGTAGTAACGGCGTATATTCTCGACATAGTTTTTTGCTTCACTACCACGAGCGTAACCGTATCGAGTATAAGGGTAATAGCCTGATAATTGTAAATATGGTAAACGCTCTTTTACATCTGTCCAAGAGTTCGGATTGGCATTTTGAGATTGTGTAATTCGACGAGCATCCATGACATGGCCATATCCTAGATTATAGGAGGCTAAAGCAAACCAAATTTTCTCATGATCTGGAATCGAATCAGGGATCCGTCTCATAATACCTCGTAAATAAGATACGCCACCTTTAATTGATTGGGCGGGATCAAGTCGATTTGTGACGTTGACCATTTTCGCGGTTGACTGAGTGAGCATCATCATACCTCTGACACCCGTTGGTGAGGTTGCATGAGGGTTCCAGTGTGACTCTTGATAAGATAATGCCGCAATTAGCCGCCAATCAAATTCTTTAGAATAAGTTTGAAATAGTCGTTTATAACGAGGCAGCTTACTGTCTAGTGAGCGAATAAAGGCTCGTGTATCCACATAGTCAAAGCTTTGTATATGGCCAAAATATTTTTCTTCTAGTTGGGCGAGATCGCCTGATTGATTAATATCGCCGAAGAATTCCAACATCATAGCGTAGAGTGAATCATCATTGGATTTTCTAATATACCAAGAAATTGGCTGATCTTCGGTGAGTTCAAAGGCAGCGGCTAGATTAGGGTGTAGCCTTTGATTAACCGATAGTGAAATAGAATCGACAACGGTAAAGTCAATATCTCCAGTTGAGACTTGTTTTAATAAATCATTAGTATCAGTAGTTTGTACAGTATCCCACTTTAGTTCAGGGTTACTTGACGACAAAGCTTGTAATGTTTGATCGAATTCAGAATCTTTTACTACGACAAGACTGCCTTGTTTTTCCATTAATTGTTTAAGGTTACGTGGACGCCATGTTCCTTTGCGATAAATGACTTTTTGGCTGACATAATAATAAGCAGGCCCAACATTAAACTCAGCTAGACGATCCGGAGTGTGGCTGACTCCGGCGGCTATAAGATCGACTTCATGATTTTTTAATGCAGGAAAAAGTCCACTTGAATGGTAAGACGGTTTTATTTCAAGTTTTACTCCCAGCTCCTTGGCAAATTTTTGTGCTAACTCATAATCCAATCCCGTGGGGCCCTCTGGACCAATGAAATAAGACAGTTGATTATTTAAAGTGCCAACACGCAATACACCACGTTGTTGGATCTGTTCCAAGTCTGTCATAGACTTAGGATCTGGCTGACAAGCGGTCAACCCAATGAGAAAAAATAGGACCAGAATCCAGCGTTTACTTTCAATATAAGAGCAATATTTAGTCAAAAGGGGATCTCATAAAGTCGTTTAGATGTACTTTATACCAAATGCAGAGGTTCTCAGCAAAATTGATGAAATGTGGCGAATCGATATTCATTTCATCGGCTTAATATTAACGTCAAAATATGCTGTTTTATTGTTAATGACTAACAAAGATAAAAAATTGCGCAAACGGTTGCTTTGGGTGTTACGTCGAGTGCTAATTTCCTTTATAATACGCCGGAAAAGGCCGTTCACTGGTTTGAAATGACATTGATATAACGTAAATAAAAGCTAACCATTTGAAATTATATCAATATTATTTTTTATAACCCAACAGCCAAAGAGACCTAAGTACATGAGAATTTTGCGTGGTTCACCCGCTTTATCCGAATTTCGTGTCAACAAGCTTTTAGAGCTTTGTCGTGAGTTAAACCTACCTGTATCTGGTATTTATGCTGAGTTTACACATTTTGCAGATCTAACGACTGAGCTTGATGCTCAAGAAGTTGAAAAGTTAGAAAAACTACTTACGTATGGTCCAACCATCGAAGATCATGAACCTAAAGGTCAACTGCTGTTGACGACTCCTCGCCCTGGCACTATCTCTCCATGGGCATCAAAAGCGACCGATATTGCCCATAATTGTGGCTTGACTAAAGTAAAGCGTCTTGAACGTGGTACGGCTTATTATGTGGAATCCTCAGTTGAATTGTCTGAACTGCAATTATTAGAAGTTAAAGCTCTTTTGCATGATCGAATGATGGAAGTGGTTTTTTCTGGTTTTGAACAAGCTGTAACTTTGTTTAAAGTCGCGCAACCTGCACCGGTTTCGGAAGTGGATTTATTAACCGGTGGTCGCGCTGCACTTGAAGAGGCGAATGTTACGCTTGGTCTTGCTTTGGCAGATGATGAAATTGGTTACTTAGTTGAAAGCTTTACCGAAAAGTTAGGTCGTAACCCGACTGATATTGAATTGATGATGTTTGCTCAGGCGAACTCAGAGCATTGCCGTCATAAAATATTTAATGCAGCTTGGACCATTGATGGCGTTGAACAAGAAAAGTCTTTATTCAAGATGATCAAAAACACCATGGAAGTCACTCCAGATCACGTCTTATCGGCTTATAAAGATAACGCGGCTGTTATGGTCGGTTCAAGTGTTGGACGTTTCTTCCCAGATCCAAAAACGCGTCAATATGGTTACACGCAAGAACTCGCGCATATTTTGATGAAAGTAGAAACGCATAACCATCCAACCGCTATTTCTCCTTGGCCGGGCGCTTCAACTGGTTCTGGCGGCGAAATTCGCGATGAAGGCGCAACTGGCATAGGTGGTAAACCTAAAGCGGGTTTAGTCGGTTTCTCGGTATCGAATCTTAAAATTCCAAACTTTGTTCAACCTTGGGAAACGGATTTTGGCAAACCAAGCCGTATTGTCACAGCATTGGATATTATGCTTGAAGGTCCACTTGGCGGCGCAGCATTTAACAATGAATTTGGTCGTCCAAATCTATTGGGTTACTTTCGTACTTACGAAGAAAAAGTGAACTCTCATAACGGCGAAGAAATTCGTGGTTACCACAAACCAATCATGTTGGCTGGTGGATTAGGCAATATTCGCGACGAACATGTGCAGAAAAAAGAAATCCCAGTCGGCGCAAGTTTAATTGTGCTTGGTGGCCCAGCAATGAATATCGGTTTAGGTGGCGGCGCTGCCTCTTCAATGGCATCGGGTCAATCGGCTGAAGATCTCGATTTTGCTTCGGTTCAACGTGAAAACCCAGAAATGGAGCGTCGTTGTCAAGAAGTGATCGACGGCTGCTGGCAACTTGGCGATGAGAATCCAATCGCCTTTATCCACGATGTGGGCGCGGGTGGTATTTCTAACGCATTACCAGAGCTTGTTGATGATGGTGAGCGTGGTGGTATCTTCCAATTGCGTGATGTACCTAATGATGAGCCTGGAATGAGTCCATTAGAGATTTGGTGTAATGAATCTCAAGAGCGTTATGTGATGGCAGTTGCTCCAGAAAATATGGCCGTATTTGATGCCATCTGTCAGCGTGAACGCGCACCCTATGCCGTCGTAGGTGTTGCGACTGAAGAACGTGAATTGAAACTGGAAGATTCACATTTTGATAATACGCCAATCGATATGCCGATGGATGTTTTGTTAGGTAACACGCCTAAAATGCATCGTGATGCAAAAACATTAAAAGCGAATAACCCAGCAATTGATCGCAGTGGTATTGAATTAAATGAAGCGATTGATCGTGTATTACGCCTCCCAACGGTAGCTGAGAAAACTTTCCTTATTACCATTGGCGACCGTTCTGTGACTGGTCTTGTGGCTCGTGACCAAATGGTCGGCCCTTGGCAGGTTCCTGTGGCGAACTGCGCTGTTACAGCGGCAAGTTACGATACTTATCACGGCGAAGCTATGTCATTGGGTGAGCGTACGCCAGTGGCATTACTTGATTTTGGTGCATCAGCGCGTTTAGCGGTAGGTGAAGCTATCACCAATATTGCGGCAACCAATATCGGTGATATTAAGCATATTAAGCTATCGGCTAACTGGATGTCTCCTGCGGGTCATCCGGGTGAAGATGCTGGGCTTTATGAGGCGGTAAAAGCGGTCGGTGAAGAACTCTGCCCAGCGCTTGGTTTAACCATTCCGGTCGGTAAAGACTCAATGTCGATGAAAACCAAATGGCAACAAGATGGCGAAGATCGTGAAGTGACCTCGCCATTGTCATTGGTTATCACCGCATTTGCTCGCGTTGGAGATGTGCGTAAAACCATCACGCCGGAATTAAAACTCAACAAAGGTGATACCAACCTTATTCTCGTTGATTTGGGTAACGGTAAAAACCGCATGGGTGCAACTGCACTCGCTCAAGTGTATAAGCAATTGGGTGATAAACCTGCTGATGTGGATAATGCCGAGCAGCTGAAAGGTTTCTATAATGCGATACAAACCTTAGTGGCAAGCAACAAGTTGTTGGCTTACCACGATAAAGGTGATGGTGGCTTGTTTGTTACGTTATCTGAAATGGCATTTGCGGGTCACTGTGGTGTGAAAGCAGATATTGCTGGTTTAGGCTCAGATTCTTTAGCGGCTTTATTTAATGAAGAATTGGGCGCTGTGATTCAAGTTCAGTCTGATGACGTTGAAGTTGTTCAATCGGTGTTAGCTGAGCATGGCTTACTGACATGTTCTCATATTATTGGTTCGGTTGAAGTATCAGATAGCATTGTGATCACTGACGGTGAGACCGTTGTACTTGAACGTAACCGTACTGAGCTTCGCATGATTTGGGCTGAAACCACCAATAAAATGCAAGCCATGCGTGATAATCCTGCGTGTGCAGAACAAGAGCATGCAGCCAAAGCCGACAATAATGACCCAGGCTTAAATGTTAAGTTAACGTTTGATATTAATGAAGATGTGGCTGCACCAGTCATTGCCGCGTCGATGATCAATATGGGCAAAAAACCTAAGATGGCGATTTTGCGTGAGCAGGGTGTTAACTCTCATGTTGAAATGGCGGCAGCGTTTGACCGTGCTGGTTTTGCAACTACCGATATACACATGAGCGACATTTTAACAGGCCAAGCGGTATTAGAAGACTATCAAGGCCTTGTGGCTTGTGGTGGTTTCTCTTACGGAGATGTACTTGGAGCGGGCGAAGGTTGGGCGAAATCAGTACTGTTTAATGACAATGCTCGTGACCAATTTGCTGGTTTCTTCGAACGTCAAGATACGTTCTCACTTGGTGTATGTAATGGCTGTCAGATGCTATCTAATTTGCGCGAACTTATTCCAGGTGCGGATTTATGGCCTCGTTTCGTGCGCAATGAATCTGAACGTTTTGAAGCTCGTTTCAGCTTAGTTGAAGTGCAAAAATCGGATTCTGTCTTCTTTAGTGAAATGGCAGGGTCTCGTATGCCAATCGCGGTTTCCCATGGCGAAGGCCGTGTCGAAGTGCGTGGTAATCAACATCTTCAAGCAATCGAAAATTCAGGCACTGTGGCGTTACGTTATGTGGATAATATGGGTAATCCAACTCAACAATATCCAAACAACCCGAATGGTTCACCTAATGCAATTACAGGTCTAACTACCGAAGATGGCCGTGTCACTATTATGATGCCTCATCCAGAGCGAGTATTTCGCACGGTAGCAAACTCATGGCATCCTGAAGATTGGTCTGAAGATAGTCCATGGATGCGTATATTCCGTAATGCGCGTAAGCATATTGGTTAAATAAGTTTAGCTATTTATAAATACACAAACGGTCACTTCGGTGGCCGTTTTTTATCATTTAACCTAATCAACACATGAATATTAATTTAGCGACTACACTTATTTACATCCCCTAAAACTAAGGAATAAATGATGAATAAAACAGTTAAATGGCTTTTAAATGGTACGTGGGTAGCGATGATGTTGTTTTGTCAGCAAGCTTTAGCTGATTGGAATTTAGATGATAAAAACTCAATTTTGAATTTTGTATCAACCAAAAATAACAGTATTACGGAGGTTCATCATTTTAAAACATTATCCGGTACGCTTGGTTCTGACGGTAAGGTTGCCATTGATATAACGCTATCGAGTGTTGATACTAAAGTACCCGTCCGCGATGAACGTATGAGTCAAATGCTGTTTAATGTAAAAGACTTTCCACAAGCGATGCTTACCGCTCAACTGAATGTGGCACAATTAAAAAAATTAGAAAAAGGACAATTGGTTACCATGCCGTTAGAAACGGAACTGTCTTTACATGGAAAGTCTAAAACAATAGACACCAATGTTTCAGTTATAAGATTGAGCGACGGTGGTTTTCAGGTGGATACCATACAGCCTATTGTTGTAAATGTGGCAGACTTTGGTTTAGATAAAGGTGTGGAAGCTCTTAAGAATATAGCGAAATTAGATTCTATTGCACTGGGGATTCCGGTGACTGCGCACTTTGTGTTTAAAGAACAATAAATACTATTAAAAAGTGCATCTTTTTTCGTCAAGATATGCTTTAATGCGCGCCTAATTTAGCGTTGCGCCTAAGCGAAATGTTTCACCATGGGGCAAGGCAGGTAAAAGAGTATTATGAGTAACAAATATAGCTTTCAATTGGTTGAAAAGCGTAATGGTTGGTCTGCTGAGATTGTTCGCCAAATTACCTCTCGACGTACAATTATCTCTAAACGTCAATTAGGTTTTGAAACTGAAGCTGAAGCAACTGAATGGGCAGAGAAAGAATTGGTTGAATTCCAAAAGGTTCAAACTGAGCGTAATAAACGTAAATCAGCGGGTAAGCGTAAGAATGACGACGAATAAGTCGCTGCTTTAAGAAATATAAAAAACGGTCACCTTTACGGTGACCGTTTTTTTATGGCCTAGATTTAATTAACTGAGTGCTTCTACCCATTTTTGTACCTGAGAGAATGGATATTGCTCAAGCTTGCTAGCGCCTTCCATTTTATTCGCTTTTAGCTTGCTGCTTAGCGGCGTTGAAATACCGCATAGGAATCTTGTGATTGCTTCAGAGGTTAATTGCATTTCTTCTTGATGAAGGCTGCTCTCAAAAGCACTTTTAAATGGTTTTATCCAATGGGCGATAGTTTCTAATGGTATTTCATCTAAATAGGGTTTAGGCAAAGTGGCAACTTTGCCACGGCACACGCTGCAATGACCACAAGCATTTGGAACATCATGGTCTAAAAAGTATCCTGCAAGCTTAGAGCTTAGACAGGACGAGCTTTCAAATAAATTAATCAATGTTTGAATTCGGTTTAGATCACCATGTTCTTTTTGCTTGAAAAGCTCACTTAGCTCGTTGGCAACCTCAGTATGATCTCGCTGAGTCTCTGGTGTTTCTGAACCCAAAACTTGATATACATCCGTCACTTGTTTGCTTTCAAGTTCAATAAAACCTTGTTCATGAAAGTAATCTAACGCTGCGACCACTCGGCTACGTTCTGCTTGATAGCCCATCCACAAACCATCGAAATCGACACTGCGCCAAGTTTTGGCTATTTTTGAGCAACTGAAAATGGCTTGAATAAATTGGTGACGTTCAGAATTGGTTCCGTGCTGTGGGAAGCGGGCTAAAATATCGGCTTCACTCATAATATGCTTAAAGCGGTAGTCGGCGTAATAGCTATATTTCGCTTGGATAATGCCTTGTAGTTCTAAGTACACTAAAAGCGTTTTTAGAGGCAGTTGACGAATATTAGAATCACGAGATAAACGCGTGAGCATGACTTCCCATAACCCTGATTGGCTTTGGTCTTCATAAATTGATTGCAATACATGCTTAATAGAACAAGTATCTGGCGTATCACCATAAACAAAATTTTCGAGTACATTGATACCCGAAGTATTCGCCAGCACAGTACAATAAGATTTTTCACCATCGCGCCCAGCGCGGCCAATTTCTTGTGAGTAATTTTCAATCGACTTAGGCAAATCAAAGTGTACCACGCGACGAATATTAGACTTATCAATTCCCATCCCGAAAGCGATAGTGGCAACAATGCAGGGTACTTCTCCAGACATAAACTGCTGCTGAATATGTTGACGCAAGCCTGAGTCTAATCCAGCGTGATAAGCTAGGGCATTCATACCATGTTGTTGCAAATGTTGAGCGACTTGAGCAGCGGTATGTTGCAAAGTGACATAGACAATGGTGGGTAAATCAGGTGTTGTGCACAATAAATCAATTAAGGCTTGTGGCTTATCTTCTTCCTCACAAGGCAGAACACTTAAATCAAGGTTGGGGCGATAAAATCCCGTGATAGTGATGTTCTCTTTTAAGATATTAAACTTACTACTCATATCTTCAATAACCGCTGGAGTTGCCGTCGCGGTTAATAATAACACTTGTGGAATGTTTAAACTTTGGCAGTAATAAGGCAGTTTTAAATAGTCTGGTCGGAAATTGTGACCCCATTCTGAAATACAGTGCGCTTCATCGACGACCAACATTGAAATGGGTACTTGTGAGATAAACTGACGAAAGCGTTCGTTTTTCAATCTCTCAACTGAAATCATCAGTATTTTTATTTCTCCATTACGCACTTTTTGCATTATTTGATTGCTTGCTTCTCGATCTTGAGTTGAATCGAGAGAGGCCGCCGCAATACCTTTTGAATGAAGGAATTCGAGTTGATCTCTCATTAAAGCAAGTAGAGGTGATATAACGATAGTTAGGTTAGGTAGTAGCACAGCCGGTAATTGATAGCACAGAGATTTACCTGAACCAGTTGGAAAAATGGCCGCCGCAGATTGCCCCGATAAAATGGTATCAATGACTTTCGATTGCCCCCCACGAAGCTCACTAAAGCCAAAGTGCTGCGTTAATGCTTGCTGAATTAGGGTCATCATCAATTTCCGTTTGCCGATTAAAATAGAGTAATATGATACTTCATTTCAGAAGTACAAATAGATGCAACAATGAGAAAATCATGAATTCCTCATCGATAAACAAGATATTGATAGATAAAACGATACTCCACCAAGAAATCATTAAGAAGTTAGAATTGGTATATGCATCAGCCTTAGCTGCCACTCAAACTGCAACCGATAAAGAGAATGTACCTGAGCATAAATACGATACTTTGAGTTTAGAGGCTTCTTATTTAGCGCATGGGCAAGCACAGCGATTACAGCAATGTTTGAGAGATCTGCATAGCTTTAAAGATCTTGCTGTGAAAAATTGCTTGGACTCAGATTCTGTGAATATTGGTGCTTTAGTCAAACTGCTGGATGACGATGAAGACAGTTATAAATGGTTTTTCTTAAGTCCTGTGGCGGGTGGGCTGAGTGTCCAGTTCTCCAATATTATAGTGCAGTTAATTACACCAGAATCTCCGTTAGGAAAGACTTTAATGAGGAGAGCAGTCGATGATGAGATTGTTATCAAGATTGCTACCCACACAAAGTGTTACGAAATTATGTCTATTTATTAATTATCGGGCGGGATGGGTTGAAAGTATTGGTATAAGTTAACGTTTTACTGACTTAAACTAAAGATATATTGCTAGTCTTTCTTCCTACTTACTTTTACTCATCTCCAATGGGATCTTATCATATGAAACGGACTTTACTTTCTTTAGCGCTAACCTTTGCATCTGTTTCTGCTATGGCACAAACACCACGATGTGACATCAATATTAACAATGAAATGCATTTAAAAAATAATGCGGTTTCGATCTATCAACAAGACCAAGCGAAAGTACTTATTAATCAAAATAATGATTTGTTCATTAACGGTAAAAAATTAGATTTAGATCAGGCTCAAGCCGATGCTGTTAAAGCGTATCGAGAAAAAGTTAGCCTTTATATTCCGAAAGCCAAAAAAATTGCTGATGACGGTGTAACTTTGGCGAATCAAGTCATTGATGATATTAGTGCTAGCTTTAATAACACCAAAGCTTTTGATAATGTAAAAACAGCCATTGGTGGTTATTATTCCGATATTGAATCTCGTTATTACAACAATGGTGAATGGATTATAAAAAAAGATGCAGTTAAAGATGCGCTAATTAACTGGAAACAAGAATCAGCTGCTGCAACACAACGTTTTAATGGTGAGTTTTTCTCAAGTGCATTTGCTGTGTTGTCTGAGAAAATGAAAGCTGACGGAAGTGTTAATCTCACCGAACTGCAAAATCAATTAACGGGATTGAAATCACAAGTTGAAACGCGTTTGAAATCTCAATCAAAACAATTACAGAAAGAAGCGAATGATTATTGTGGTGATTTAAAAGACTTGGCGGGAGAAGAGGAAAAACTGCATCAACAAGTTCCTCAATTGAAAAATTACGATGTGTTTGTAATGTAAAATCAATTTTCCTCTAGTGATTAACAGACTTAACTAATTAAAATAAAAATGCCAGTTCGAGATGATTCGAACTGGCATTTTGTGCCTATATTTATGCTTAGTTATCCAGAGTTAAGGTTAGTCAGGATTACTGCGCGTTATTCATCTGTGTGAGCTTATCGCTAATTGGGCCTGAGAAGTTAAAGCCATCATATTTATCCCAATTAATCGACCACGTCATCACTCCACCAAAATTACTATAGGCTTTACTTGGAATCACCGAGCCACAATGAGTGGTGTTGGTAACACAATCCAACGCATCGGTAATATTCTGAGTTGGAGCTTGGCCTGAATTTGCCGATTGTGGGCCTGACGGTAAACCGAATGCGACCTGATCATCACGTAGAGGTTCAAAGCGAGAGCCATCAGCTAGCGTAAAGCCTTCAACTAACATTTTGGCAGAAGCAACCATCATATCAACAGAACCTTCAGGCGCGGCACTTGATGTATATGGATTCGCTAAACCACCGTTGTTGTACAACTGAACATGGAGTAGATCCAAAGTGCTGCGAACTTGATTGATGATTGGGATGTAAGCTCCCCAAATACCAGAGTAAGCCACCATGCCACCTTGAACATATGGATGCTCTGGTGCCATTGTGAGGAACATATCTCCGCCAATGTTTTTCTCAATTTGTAACAACGCTCCACCTAATCGGGCTTGAATTTGCGATCCATGCACTAAGCCTGAGCCACTTTCTAAGTCAATATCTAAGCCATCAAATCCCCATTCATTAATCAGGCTAGTAAGGCTTGAAATGAAGTGCTGCTCATCGGTATCACTATTGAGCGTAATAGTACCTTCCGCGCCACCTAAAGACAGAACAAACACTTTACCTTTAGCTTGTAAATCACGCATATCTTGCTTGAATTTTACAGGATCAATAGCGGGGCAGCTGCTGTGAATATCCGATTGGAACAAATTAAAATGAACGGTACCAGTGCTGTTTGGATCGTTATCAGCAAAAGCAATATCAATCACATCCCAGGCATCTGACATTTCAGACAAAGGAATTGGACAGCCGGCCGGGTTAACAAAGTTGTGCCAATAACCCACTAACTTGTGTACTTTCGAACTTTTCTCAATCACGTTTACCATTGCAGCATCGGAATCGGCTTTATTGCCTTGATTGTCGGTTGCAGAGCTAGAAATAGTGTAAGAACCGAGTGCGGTTGGTGTCCAGTTTACGGCGTAAGGAGAAGTTGTATCGGTGTCAATTAAGCTGCCATTAACGAAAAAGTCGATGCTAGAAATACTACCAGTGATGCTGGTGGCTTGTGCTACTAGTTGAACATTTTTACCTAATCCTACCGACGTACCAGATGTAGGAGAGATTAAGCGTGTCACAACAGGCTTATCACTTACAGTCACTTGTGCTAACGATTCAGCTTGGTTGTTTTCATCATCTGTTGCCACTGCTTTAATACTGTTGGAACCGACTAAGGTTGCACTCCACTGAGCGCTATACGGTGCTTGAGTATCAACGCCTAAACTAGCGCCGTTAGCAAAAAATTCAACACTTGTAATACTGCCATCAGGATCGGAGGCTTGTGCGGTAACATTAACATCGCTTCCTGCTAAAACGACACTTCCATCTTGTGGGGTGGTTAATGTAACAACTGGTGGTGTAGTGCATAATCCTAAGCTGGTCCAAGCATCTTGCCAATTTTGTCCAGTACCTGGCGCATAAGCCCATGATGCATCGGAAGAGCACCAACCCGCGACATCGCAGCGATATTTTTGATTATCTAATTGAACCAATTGACCCACGGTATATGCAGTGCCAGCAGAATAGAGCGCTACTTCACCACAACCACCACTAGATGTAGTGGCAACGTTAAGCGAGACTTGGTTACTGGTCGCGGTCGCATCTTTATCATCAAAGGCTTTAGCTTTAAGCGAGTGTTGACCTGAAGTAGCGATCCATTGAGCCTCAAACGGTTCACTATTGTCTGAAGCGATCAGTTGGTTATCGACATAAAATTCAACTTTAGCCACATAGCCATCGGTATCGTTAGCATTTGCCGTTAGCGTCACACTATCCGAAGGTTGAATATCATCTTCCGCTGTTGGAGTAATTAGACTGATGATTGGAGCCATATTGGTATCACCATTTTGGACTGAAATAGAAACTTGGCTTGATGTGCTTTTTCCTAAATTATCAGTCGCAATGGCTTGAATTGAGGTCGAACCTAGTGTCGCACTCCAATCCAGTTGATAAGGTGCGGCAGTCACTTGACCTAATGATTGATTACCTGCAAAAAATTCTACTTTACTGATATTACCATCTTCATCGTTGGCGTTGGCTTTTAACGTAATGGTCACGGATTCTGCAATTTGAGCATTATTCAATGGTGAAATAATGCTGATTGTTGGCGCAATATTGCCATCTTGATTATCGCATATTCCAAGCTTTTCCCATTCTTGAAATGATTCAGAAAACTGCGCTGGAGAGTTGCCCTTTGTCCACCATTGAGCTTGGTAAGCATTGTTATTTTGTTGAACTTGGCTGCCTCCATTGTAAGCTTGATCTGATTGCCAAATAGGTAAGTTACTACAATCTTGTGCATAAGCTTGCTGACTTAATATCAACGAAGCCATTACAGCACTATAAGTTAAAGTCCATTTCATCCTTTTCTCCTAAATATGAAAGCTATGTGTTTTGTATTTGACTCAGTTGAGTTTATAAACCCATGCTTATTTAGTAGTTGATAAAAATATAACGTATGTCTTGTTTGTATCAATATGAATAAAAATAGAGCGGATATCACTAAATATGGAAATGAAATAAGACAGCGACAATTAAGTCTGGAAGCAGATCACTCTAAATTAAGATGGTTCTTTGCTATTGTATTGATTAGTTTTATTTGTTATTTTTAGTCAAGTATTCTTATTTTGTATGGTTCGGTGTTGGCATGGTTAAAGTTATTTGGGTTGCAGTGGTTTTATTTGCACTATCAGAGTATAGCTATGCAGATGAACAAAAAGGCAAGTGGCAACCTGGTGTTTCAGGAACGCTAGCGATGTTAGTGGGAGGTGTGCAAAGCAACTCTCGCCTAGACTCTGGCCCTAAAAATATTGATTCGTTATCAGGATCGGGTGAAGAGAAAAAGGAGGCTTTCTTTTTTCCTTTGGCTGCGAGTCATGTGAACTATACGTTTTCAAATGGCAATTCACGTGTGCGATTTGGTGTAGAAGAAGCTGATATTGCTCTTGGTCGGCCACATATTGAGTTAGGTTTTCATCAATATGTTGATAATCTGGGTACTTTTAAGCTTTCTTACTTACCAGGTATTTTATCTGCGACGACTTGGAAAGATCCTTACCTTGTTGGTGAAGATAGAAAAGAAACTGACCGTAATATTCAAGGGGCACGCTTCCAATATACAGATATATTATCATCGCGATTTGGTTTGGAAATGGCCTATGGGAATCAAAAAATAGACGATGAACTCAGTGGTATTAGCTTTTCTCCGACAGCCCAAAAAGCATTAGATCGTAATGGTGACTTGTACTTTATTGAACTATCTCATTTAGACCCGATAAGTAAGACATGGTTAGTACGCAGCTCCGTCAACTATATGCGTAAAGATTTATCTGGTGAGGCAATGTCATCAAATAAATACACTGGGCAAATTGCCTTTTTGAAGCGGTTAGTTAAAGGAACCTTTACCGTAAGTGTCAAATATCATTATGAAGATTTTGAAAATGTGAACCCTATTTTTCAAGACACACGCAGTGATAATGGTGTAGGCATTATGTCTACTTATGTTTATAAAGCGCCATTTAATTTGAAAAATGTCGGATTAGTGACGTTACTTGGTTACAATCAAGATTTTTCTAATATTGATTTTTATGACAATTATAATGTGATTATTGGGGCTGGCGTGAGTTATGATTTCTAGTGATAGGGAGAATTGATTATTGAAGATAAGCCAACCCATATTTTTATAAATAAATTACCGGAACTGCTTAGCCTCTGGTAAATAATCAAATCCTGCGGTTGCGAGTTTCTCTATTAATTTTTGCTTATCAATATCGAAAAACTTAGTTAAGCCTTCTAAGTCACCAAATTCATCTCGGATCTTCATGTTGACAATACTCATCAACATAATCGGATCCATTTTTTCAAAATTAGATAAATCCATCGTGCGTTATCCTTATTATGATTTAGTCTTCAAAGTCTGAGATTAAAAGATTGGCTGCGGCAAAGGCGGCTCGCTCACGGGTTTCTTTAGGTAGGTCTTCATCTGAAGCAATATCATTAAAGGTTTTTACAGCACAAGTAATAGCTTGTGGAATATAGCCTTGATCGCCACTGCCAATTTGAGCGTATAGTTCACGGACTAAGTTGCAACAGTCGTAGATTTTCATTAAATATATCCAAGTTAAGTTACTAGCTGATTAAAGGTATTTCTGAGTGTTGATGGTAGATTAATATACTTAAAAGCGATATGGAACATCGAATATAGCTATCTTATTGGATAGTTGTAGTTTCCTCTAAGTTCACTCATCCCAACCACTTAGGTCGCTTTACTCAACAAAAGGTTATTTTGATTGTGAATATCTAAATGGTATTCTCTCAGCTCTATTATTATCGGATATGTTTGCAACATGATGAGAAAAAAATTACTCAGTCTATATAAACCATCTTGGATATTAGCCATTCTTGTTGCGGCTAATGGCTATTGGTTTATCAAACCAGCGATACAGCATAGCTTAAATATTTTGCCCAGTTTATTAGACTGGCATGATGATTGGTCGAGCCTTATTGATGAAATTGGACTAACTGAATTACCTAGATTAATGCTCGGTGCTGGCTTGATTATCATGTCTATTGGCTTGGCATTAAAAGCTCGATTAGCTTGGGCATTTTCCCTTCTTTTGTTGATCATTGTTGCGGCTATTAGCCTTTTATCATCAAGCTCTGGGTTATTATTACTAAGTTATACGTTGATTGTTAGTGCTCTATTATTGCTGTACTGGAAAAGCTTTGATAGTTCAAGTATTGCGGCGGGTAGCCTTTTTGCCTTAACCAGTACGGGCGCATTAATGCTGTACGCTATTTTTGGTACATTATATTTAGGGGCTGAATTCAGTTCACCTATTACTGATCTTTCCACGGCATTTTATTTTTCCATCGTGAGTATGTCGACAGTGGGTTATGGTGATCTTTATCCTATAACCTCTACCGCGAGATTATTTACCGCATCGATTATTGTGATGGGTATTACGGTATTTGCAACGTCCATCAGTGCGATTATTGGTCCTGTTATTGGTGGTAATTTAAAAAGAATTGTTAAAGGTAGGATATCGAACGTGATGAGAAAAAATCATTTTATAATTTTAGGTGTATCTCCAACTGCGCACAGCGTCTATGAGGGTTTAACTGAACGTGGGGAATCGGTCACTGTTGTTATTCCTGCCAATGTAGAGCATGAATATCCGAGTGATGCCGATATTGTTATTGGTGAGCCTTCGTCTTCTGATGTTTTGATTGAAGCGGGTGCTGAGAAAGCCCAGTATATTCTGGCATTGCGTAATGACGATGCTGATAATGCTTTTATCGTATTAGCGGCAAAAGAGGTTGGCGGTAAGAATACTAAGACTATTGCTTTGGTAAACTCAAGTAAGCATATTCCTCAAATTAAACGAGTAAAGCCTGATGTGGTTTTTTCGCTACAATTATTGGGAAGTGAGTTGTTAGTGAGAACCTTAAAAGGTGAAACTATAGACAATAAATTGATTACTAAACTATTTTTTGGTGAAGAAACTGAAGTGTCGGCTGATTAATTTTATCTGTAGATTTCAAATAAGAACACTATAGAAAATAGAAAAAAGATAGTAAAAAAGGCAGCGTAAAGGCTGCCTTTTTCATATCAGATAAAGCGAGGTTTATTGTAGCTTGGCTTTCAAGTGCTCAATAATATTATCGATTGCAATTGATTCTTTAACGCCATCTCGACGATGTTTATATTCAAAATTTCCTTCATCGATACTACGATCTCCGATCACAACCGTGTGCGGAATGCCAATTAGCTCGATATCTTTAAACATCACACCTGGGCGCTCTTTACGGTCATCAAACAGTACTTCAATACCCATTGTTGTAAGTTCGGCATAAAGCTTCTCTGCTGCTTCTTGTACGCGTGGCGATTTTTGCATATTCATAGGAACAATGGCTACTTGGAATGGTGCAAGCGCGTCTGGCCAAATAATGCCTGAGTCATCGTGGTTTTGTTCAATAGCGGCTGCGACAACACGTGTTACACCGATACCGTAACAACCCATTTCAAGAATGACGTTTTTGCCGTCAGGGCCAAGCACACCACAGTTCATTTTTTCTGAGTAGTTTTTACCGAGTTGGAAGATATGACCAACTTCGATGCCGCGTTTTAACATCAATGTACCTTTACCACATGGACTTGGGTCACCTTCGACTACGTTACGTAAATCTTCAACTTGACCTAACTTAACATCGCGGCTCCAGTTAATACCGAAGTAGTGCTTACCGTCGATATTAGCACCTGCGCCAAAATCACTCATGACTGCGACGCTGCGATCAACGATGAATGGCAGTTTAAGACCAACCGGACCTAATGAGCCAGGGCCTGCACCGATTAGCTGACGAATTTCTTCTTCATTTGCCATCTCCAGAGGAGCGGCTACTTGCGGTAAGTTTTCCGCTTTAATTTCGTTTAGCTCGTGATCACCACGAATAATCAAAGCAATGATTGATGCATCGATATCATCAGAAGCCTTTACAAATAATGTTTTGACAGTTTTTTCGATCGGTAAGCTGTGCTGTTCAACCAATTCTGCAATGGTTTTTGCATTAGGAGTATCAACTAATGTCATTTCTTGAGTTGGATCTGCGTATTCAGCTGATGGTGCTAAGGCTTCTGCTTTTTCGAGGTTAGCGGCATAATCAGATTCAGTTGAGAATGCAATTAGATCTTCGCCACTTTCGGCTAATACATGAAATTCTTGAGAACCATTACCACCGATAGCGCCGCTATCGGCTAGTACAGGACGGTAGTCCAGGCCCATACGATCAAATGCTTTACAGTATGCATCGTGCATAGCGTCATAAGACTTTTGAAGCCCATCTTTATCGATATCAAAGCTGTAAGCATCCATCATACTAAATTCACGAGCACGCATAACGCCAAAACGAGGGCGACGTTCATCACGGAATTTGGTTTGGATTTGGTACAGGTTCAATGGTAGTTGTTTGTAAGAGCTGACTTCACCACGTACGAGACTCGTGATCACTTCTTCTGCTGTTGGGCTAAGAACAAATGGACGAGAGTGTCGGTCAGTAAAGCGAAGTAATTCAGGGCCCATTTTTTCAGAACGGCCAGTTTCTTCCCATAGCTCAAACGGTTGAACAACGGGCATTAATGTTTCAATTGCACCTGCATTATCGATTTCTTGACGAATGATGTTTTCAACTTTACGCAGTACACGTAGACCTGTCGGCAGCCAAGTGTATAAACCTGACGCTAATTTACGGATCATACCTGCACGTAGCATTAGCTGATGGCTAATGACTTCTGCATCGTTTGGGGTTTCTTTTAAAGTCGAAACAAGGTATTTGCTGGTGCGCATTATGTTACCCGCTTAAGTTATTGAATGATGTGTCTTATCCATATGGAAAATTAGTCCATATAGTAAATTAGCCCAACATAATATCAGCCTGAGCGCATTCTCAAAAGGGTTCTATGGTTGTTACTCGAATGAAATTGCGATTTATTGTATCGATGGTAGTAGATAAATCACTTTCAACTGTGAATTTGACGTTTAAAGCGAATAAATGCACAGCGTATTCTTTGTTATCAGTTTTATTTTTTTTGTAAGCTGGGCGAGGATCTTGTCCTAGCACTTGTTCGATTACCGCCTGGATTTGTTGATGTTCAGAAGGCTTATTTTGGCAATGTTTTGCTAATGACAGTTGGGCTGCTTCTGAAAAGATCACGCTGAAAACGTCAGGTGCTTTTTCTGCGAAGCCACCTACAGCATTTGGTAATGCATCGGAATAAGGAATATACGGTTTAATATCGATGATTGGTGTGCCATCAACTAAATCAACACTGCCTAATTCTAGCCAAGTCTGGTTTCCTTCTTGTGTTACACCTTTTAGTTCTACCGCCGACATACCAATCCCATTAGGACGGAAGGTCGAGCGTGACGCAAATACACCAATCCTCTCATTACCACCCAAGCGAGGTGGCCGCACTGTTGGTTTCCATCCGGCTGCGAGATTTTGATCAAATAAGAACAGTAACCAAACATGGCTGAATTGTTCAATACTACGTACCGATTCTGGGTTATTCGCTTCACCAAGGAGCTTTACTCTTGCCGTCGCACTTGGTGCTAATCGAGGTTGTCTAGGCACTGCAAATTTTTCTTTATAAGGGCTTTGAACCATACCGATTGGTTCTATTTTGTAAGGCATAAGTTATCAATATAGAAGGTTGATTATTTACATATAAAAATACCACAGGTCCTCAATATTAGGTGCTGAATTTTTGTATCAATAGAAGCCCTTTTTAAATGCTACTTTTTTATGCAAAATAATTCGCTTCCGTTTGATAATTACAGTATATTTATTGTTATGATATAACATATCACAAGGTGGGGTTAAAAGTGATATTTTTGTGCTCAGCTCAGTTATTGGTTAGTTGTATTTTTAAAGGAAGATAATAAATGAAAGTATTGAAATCGTTAAAAAGTGCGAAAAATCGCCATCCAGATTGTCAGGTAGTGAAGCGAAAAGGGCGGTTGTATGTAATTTGTAAAGCGAACCCTAGGTTTAAAGCGGTTCAGAAGTAGCTTTATGGGTTTACCAAACAGGGGCTGTGGTTAATATAGGACTCAGGGTCTGTTTTTATATAAAAGGCATGAAATAAAAAAGGGTAGCTGAAGCTACCCTTAATGTGTTGTTAGCGTTTAGCCGGAATTACCAACCTTTCACTACGCCACCTTTGAATAATTTTTTCGCTGCTTCGTATACTTCTTCAGTTTGGTATGCTTTTACGAAGTTTTTCACGTTTTCACTGTCTGCATTATCATCACGAGCAACAATTAAGTTGGTGTATGGTGATTCTTTGTTTTCAACAAAAATACCATCTTTGTCTGGCGATAAGTTGATGCTGCTTGCATAAGTAGTATTGATAATTGCAATGGTAACGTCTTGTAGAGAATTAGGCAGTTGTGGTGCTTCTAACTCAACAAAATCCAATTTCTTAGGATTATCGATAATATCAAGAGGCGTAGCTTGTAGGCCAGATTCTTTGCTCAGCTTGATCAAACCTTGCTCTTGAAGAAGTAACAGTGCGCGGCCTTCGTTGGTTGGATCATTTGGAATAGCAATGCTGTCGCCTTTTTTCAACTCATCAAGTGATTTGATTTTCTTTGAGTAGCCAGCGATCGGGTAAACGAAAGTGTTACCAACTGGTTTGATTTTGTAGCCACGATCTTTGATTTGCTGATCAAGATATGGAGCATGTTGGAATGCGTTTGCATCAATAGAACCATCATCTAATGCAGCATTAGGAATAACATAATCAGAAAAAATCGTTAGTTTTACATCTAAATTGTATTTTTCTTTAGCAATTTTCGCTGCAACTTCTGCAACTTGTGCTTCTGCTCCAGCAATTACGCCAACATTGATAGTATTACTCGCTGCATTTACCGCACCAGCAACAAGTAGTGATGTTGTAATAACAGCAGCGCTGAATAAACCTTTTAATTTCATATTTAACTCCATGTATTTTATTTTTAATTGGTTGTTTATATTAAATCTATTTCTATTTCTATTTCTATTTCTATTATCTATGGTCAACACGAGTCGCTATTCGATCGCCAACCATTTGAATAATTTGCACCACAATGACCAATAACACCACTGTTATAAACATAATGTCAGGCTGATAACGTTGGTAACCATAACGCATGGCAACATCACCTAAACCACCGCCACCAACGGTACCCGCCATCGCAGAATAACTCACTAAGGTAACAAGAGTGATGGTGATAGTATTAACAATAGAAGGCAGGGCCTCAGGCAGTAATACTTTAGCTATTATTTGCATTGGTCGTGCGCCCATTGATTGCGCTGCTTCAATTAATCCAGTTGGTACTTCCACTAATGCACTTTCAACTAAGCGTGCAATAAAAGGAATTGCACCAACGGTTAACGGAACAATTGCCGCTGTAGTGCCAATGAACTTACCAATTAATAATGTGGTAAACGGAATGATAGCAACCATTAAGACTAAAAATGGAACTGAGCGGCCGATATTCACAATCGCGCCAAGCACTAAATTAATAAGCTTGTTCTCGGTTAAGCCGCCTTTTTTGGTTATATGTAAAATCACGCCCATTGGTATGCCAACCATAAAACCAATTAGGCCAGCGACTCCAACCATGTAAAGTGTTTCCCACGTTGCGCCCCAAATAAGACGAAAAGTACGGTGGTCGTAATACCAATCCATGATGTGATCATAAAACATAGCCAAGTACCTCGACTTTAATATTGTGTTCTTTTAAGAAAGTGACTGACTGTTCTACTTGAGTCTTGTCGCCGAAGAATTCCGCCACCATTAAGCCAAAACGAACGCCACCAGTGTAAGAAATATCCGCATTTAGAATACTGACATCAACATTGAATTGACGAGATAATTGGCTTACGGCAGGAATATCAATCGATGCGCCTGTGAATTCAAGACGAATAAGAGGGACTGAACCTTCTATTTGTGCAGTGTGTAGACGAGCTTTGTAATCATCAGGAATAGAGAGGTCAAGCGTTGAACGAATGAAATCTTGCGCTAATTCAGTTTTAGGGTGAGCAAAAATATCACTGACTAAGCCCTGCTCAACCAATAAGCCACCACCAATAATAGCCACCTTGTCACAAATGTTTTTCACTACATCCATTTCGTGGGTAATGATCAAAATAGTAAGGTTTAACTTTTGATTAATGGTTTTGAGCAGCTCTAAGATTGATTTTGTGGTCGCAGGATCAAGTGCACTGGTCGCTTCATCACATAATAATACTTTTGGATCGGATGCTAATGCTCGAGCAATCGCGACTCGTTGTTTTTGCCCACCACTTAAATTGGCTGGATAAGTATCACGTTTATCTGCAAGCCCAACTAATACCAATAACTCAGATACTTTGGTTTCAATTTGCGCTGCTGGAATTTTAGATAACTCAAGTGGCAGCGCTATATTATCGAATACCGTGCGAGAAGAGAGTAAATTGAAGTGTTGGAAGATCATGCCGATATTACGACGAGCATGGCTTAATTGAGTATTTGAAAGCTGAGTAAGATCGACACCATCGACAATCACATTGCCAGATGTTGGCGCTTCAAGCATGTTAACGCAGCGAATCAGTGTGCTTTTGCCTGCGCCAGATGAACCTATCACGCCGCATATTTCCCCTTGAGGAACGGTGAGGTTGATGTCTTTCAGGGCAACGATCTCTTTGCTTCCCTGATAAAAGATTTTGTTAACGTTTTTTATTTCAATCATTTAATGACCTAAATTGTATCCGTACAATAGTTTCATTTCGTATAATGCACGGAATACAGTTGAAAAGTACAGCGTGTTTGCAATCTGTAGACGATGCTATGGTTTTGTGTGCTACAAGTCAATGGGTATTTCTACGTCTAGACGTCTAAACGTTAGGTTTTAAATTGGCTGCTGATAAAACATGCAATCAATTATTGTAAGTAATTGATTACCTATAATAGTTCATGTTTATTCCGCGCTTCTTTCTTTAAGTTAGTCAAAAAAAGAATAAGCTAATGAAGTCATAAATAAAGCGTGCGATAATTAGGCCTAATATGCTTTACCCAAATCGAGACTCGACTTAGGTATACGCACAATAAATCATAGAGAGAGTGCTATTTTGTCTAAACCTGCCGTTTTTATCGATCGCGATGGTGTCATTAACGTTGACCATGGCTATGTCAGCAAAGTTGATGATTTTCAATATATCGATGGCGTTTTTGATGCCACGAAAGCCATCAAGGAATTGGGTTATCAATTGGTGCTTGTCACGAATCAATCCGGTATTGCTCGCGGCTATTATACCGAAAAGGAATTCCTAAGATTAACGGAGTGGATGGATTGGAATTTTGTTGACCAAGGTGTTGAGTTTGATGGTTTGTATTACTGCCCACATCACTCAGAAGGTAGCGTTGAAAAATACACTCAAGAATGCGATTGCCGTAAACCGCAACCAGGAATGTTTTTATCAGCTCAAGACGAATTAGATATTGATATGTCAAATTCAGTCATGGTAGGTGATAAAGAAGCGGATATGCAAGCCGCGATCAGTGCTGGCGTGAATACTCGTATCTTAGTTCGCAGTGGCAAAGCTGTGACGGAAGCGGCTGAAAAATTGGCTACAGTGGTACTTGATAGTATTAAAGATGTACCTAAGTATTTAGCAGAGAATAAGTAACCATTCTTCGCAAGTGCGCACTTGGCTAGCACTTAGTTTAATAATAGTTAGAAAAAATAGCCCTTCATCATTTTGCTACTGATGAAGGGCTATTTTGTTAATAGTGTTAGTCTAACCTTTAAAAACGGGCAACATACCTAACATTGTTAAAATATGAAATAAGGCGGTAGCAACACCAAAGAGCAAAATAAAGTAAGGTACGAACTTACCACCACCGACGACAAAATTTCGCCCACTCTTGTTAGGTAAATGAGTGTTTTTCTGACGAGATTTCAACACTAGCAATGCAGGAATAATACACGTCCACACGGTTGCTGCTGCTCCTGCATAACCAATAGCTAGAATAAATCCGAATGGAAAAAGAAGTGATAATATCAGTGGTGGCATAAAAGTAACGGCCCAGGTTTTGGTGCGACCTGTTTTACTTTGATCAAACTTAAATAAATCCGCTAGATAATCAAATACCCCTAAACCAACACCAATAAATGAAGACACAATGGCCGCCATTGAAAAGGCATTAATGGCTTGGGCTATCTTTTGCGATTCGACTACATCACCCAATGCTTTGAGCAGTACATCCACGTTACCATCTTGCGCAATGATAGGGCCGAATGAGCCACGCGGTAGATTACCAAAAATACTTAATACCCAAATAATATATAAAGTTAAGGCGATTAATGTACCACCTAAAATAGCGTATTTCGCTTTACGCTCTTCCTTATAGTAAGCACGCATTGACGCCACTGAGTGATGGTAGCCAAATGAGGTCAGCGCGATTGGTAGCAAGGCCATCGAGTATTTAGCATATTGCCCTTGCTGATTAATGGTATCGAATAAGCTAGCAGTATCAATATGCACAGTTAAGCCAAAGACTCCGAATACAAAGGTCAGAATCATGGTCGCAATGAGCATAATCGAGATACGATCAACGGCGCGTGTTGAATGCCATACAATGCTTGAAGCAATAAAGACAAATAAGATCGACGCTAGTTTGCTATCGAGGCCAAGTGAGCCTTGTAGAATCAGGCCGAATGAAGTGGTGTAAGCATAAAGTAAGATCCCACCGACAAAGTACACGGTTAAGTTATTAAATAAGTTAACTTTACTACCGAGCATGTCGAGTGTGACGGTGTTAAACGAAACTGATAAATCGTAATGTTTAAACGCTTCTAATAATAACCAACCAGAAACTGTCATGACCGCCATGGTTAATGTGATGGCAAGAATAGACCATATGGTCCAACTACCCGCACCAGCACTTGGTAATCCAAGCATACCTGCGCCCACACACACACTAGCAATAATACAAGCGCCGCCAATCAATGAAGGTTTCTTCGTCATAATCAGTCTCTTTCAGAAAAATATAAAGTAGTGGAATATACTACTCAACAGCATTTAGCTTGGAAGGACGCTTGTAATAAAATTGAATTCAAAGAGAAAACAACCGACTTCGATACTAAAGAAGGCACATCATAGCTGTAATTTTCAAATCAGTAAACTAGTTAGGTAGTACAAAGGGGTGGGGACGAAAATTATTCTGTTTTATTTGAGGGCAGTCTTATTTTGTACATCTAACTCATCTTTTAAAACTTGGCAATTTAGCCTCAATGTAAATAATATCTTGATTAGTCTCCTCTCCTCTATAAAGCTTACCTATAAAAGCGTAGGATCAAATTACTTTAGATCAAAATTTGGTTCGCATTCAGGTGCTCTAATATATGAAATTAACGACAAAACCATTACATAATCACGCTTTACTTATTTCTATCTGTACACCGCAATTTAAAGGCGATGAAGCTGCTGAATCGCTGGCGGAACTTGCTCGATTAGTGACAACCCTAGGATTTAAAGTGGTTGGCACTCAGTCGCAAATGCAACGCTCAAACCAAAGACAAAATGTATTGGGTGCGGGTAAATTGGCTGAAATCGCACATCTCACTGGAAATAAAGGCGAGACGGAAGAGGGGGATGACTTTGACGAAGTATTATTGGATGAATCCTCATTTGACGATATTACCTCAGAAGATCTGCCATTTTCTTGTGCCGATGTGGTGGTATTTGATTGTGATTTAAGTCCATCACAACTGCGTAATGTCGAGAATCAATTAGGCGTAGAAGTATTTGACCGTACTGGCATCATTATTGAAATATTTAGCCGCCATGCTCGAACTCGAACCGCTCGCCTACAAGTTGAAATTGCACGCCTTAATTATGTTGCACCACGCTTACGAGAATCTACCATTGGTAATAAAGAGCGCCAAATGGGTAAAGGCGCAGGCGAAACAACACTCGAGCTCGATCGTCGTAAAGTCCGCGATCAATTAGCCGAACTTAGGCGTGAGTTAGTTAGCGTTCAAGCAGAATTGAAAGGGCGTCGTCGCCAGCGTTCAGATCTGTTTTGTGTTGCGTTAGTAGGCTATACCAATGCTGGTAAATCATCGATGATGCGGGCACTCACCGGAAGTGAAGTGTTGGTCGAAAACAAGCTTTTTGCTACCTTGGATACCACCGTGAGAGCTTTGTCTCCAGAGACGCAACCACGTATATTAGTGTCTGATACGGTTGGCTTTATTAAAAAATTGCCGCATGATCTTGTTGCATCATTTCACTCGACTTTAGCCGAAGCGCACGATGCGTCATTGTTGCTCTATGTGGTTGATGCCTCGGATACGACTTTCCGACTTCAGCTTGATGTGGTGCACGAGGTATTGGCGGAAGTGGGCGTGGACGATATCAATAAATTATTGGTATTGAATAAGTCCGATCAATTGAGCTTGGATCAACAACAAGTATTAATGGAAGAATTTCCTGATGCCATGATGACTTCAACTCGTGATCCGTTTGATGTGGCAAAATTACATCAATATATTGTTGATACGGCCGAACACGAGATGATTGAAGAGGACATTATTGTTCCTTATACCGCAAACGGTATTATAGGTGAAATTCGGTCGAGCATGAGTGTGACGAAAGAAGAATATGAATATAGTCATATTAAGCTCACAGTGCGATCAAGTGCGATTGATTTAGCAAGGCTAAAAAAGCGCATGCAAAATTTATAAGCACTCATGACTCACATATGATAAAAATCTCTCAATTTAGGTAACTATCTACCTACTCTGAGAGGTTTTAACATAAATAAAAAGACTAATTCAGCGTAGAAACTGATAATCGTTCACAACCTTCATTATCATTTCTAGTGAATTTATCGCTTCCCCGTTACAATCAATAACTATAATCTAAACAGCAAGATATGATTGTTTATCTCAATAGGGAGTGTTGAGTCATGGTGACAGGCTGGACTGGATGCTAGCGTATATTTTAAGACGACTGTTACTGGTCGTTCCTACCTTTATTGGTATTACATTGTTGATCTTTACGCTAACTCGCTTTGTGCCGGGTGGACCAGTCGAACGTATGCTGCTGAGCTTACAAATGCAGCAAGGTGATAAAGCGTTAACTTCGCAAGTCACGACAGGATCCAGTAATGCACTTTCTGATGACCAAATCGCAGAACTCAATGAATTTTATGGTTTAGATAAACCGATTCCACAGGCGTATTGGGCGTGGTTAACCAAGCTAGTACAACTGGATTTGGGTGAATCGACTCGCTACTACGAACCTGTGACCGATATGATTGCCGAGCGTTTACCAGTGTCGCTATTTTATGGCGGTATGACCTTTCTAATTAGTTACCTTGTCTCAATTCCTCTGGGTTATTTTAAAGCAATGCGACATGGCAGCGTACTTGATGCCTCGAGTTCGATTTTTATCTTTGTCGGCTATGCGTTACCCGGTTATGTCATCGGGGTATTATTGATCAGTTTATTTGGCTTCCAATTAGAATGGTTTCCGATGGGCGGATTTGTCAGTGATGATTTTGATGATTTCTCGTCGTGGATGCAGATTAAAGATGTTATGTGGCATGCCGTTTTACCATTATTTTGTTATTTGATTGGCGACTTTGCTTTGCTCACTATGACCATGAAAAACAATTTAATGGAAAATCTTGCTGCTGATTATGTTCGTACTGCAATTGCCAAAGGTTTACCTTTTAAAAAAGCAGTTCGCCGCCATGCTTTGCGTAATAGCTTGATCCCTGTTGCCAGTTCGTTTGGTAATTCATTAATGTTTTTTATGACTGGCTCTTTTCTTATTGAAGTAATTTTTAATATTAATGGTATTGGCCTACTTGGCTATGAGTCGATTATGGAACGAGATTACCCGGTCGTCATGGGGTTGTTTGCTATTAATGCCTTGATGCTATTGATTGGGAATATTTTATCGGATATTTGCGTCGCGTTGGTGGATCCTCGCATTCGGTTTGGAGCGTAAGGTTGAATATGAGTATGATGAAATTCGATCCAATCACGAATAAAAAAATTCAACGCTTTAAAGCGATTAAGCGGGGTTATTGGTCGCTGATTATTTTGGCTTTATTAGTGATTATTGCCGTTGGTGCCGAACTGTTAGTCAACAGCCGAGCGTTAGCAGTAAAGTATGATGGTGAATGGTATTTTCCTACTTATGGCGATGTACTCTCTGGCACCACTTTTGGTCAAGACTATCAATCAGAAACCAATTATCGCCTATTACAACAGCGCTTTGAACAAGAAGATAAAACCGCTGAGCATGATAATAAAGTCATCATGCCAATCGTACCTTGGAATCCGTATGAACAAGACTTTGATGGTGACTTCCCACCGGCGGCTCCCAATGTCGAAGCGAAGCATTATTTAGGAACCGATACCATTGGTCGCGATATCCTAGCGCGTCTTTTGTATGGCTTTAGAATTGCGATGGGCTTTGCTTTTTTGACCATGATTATTTCGTATGCGATTGGAGTCAGTGTGGGTTGCGCAATGGGATTTTGGGGCGGGAAATTTGATTTATTCTTTCAGCGCTTTATTGAAATCTGGTCGATGGTGCCGTTTTTGTACGTCATTATGATCTTGGTTTCGATCATGCAGCCCAGCTTTATGTTGTTTACCTTTATTAATGTGCTATTTGGTTGGATGGGGATGACGTGGTACATGCGCACCATGACTTACAAAGAAAAAGCACGTGAATATGTCATGGCGGCTCAAGCATTGGGAGCGTCTAATTGGCGTATTTTATTTCACCATATTTTACCCAATACTATGGTGATGATTGTGACTCTTGCGCCGTTTACTATTGTCGGAAATATTACAGCTCTTACGGCATTAGACTACTTAGGATTAGGATTAATGCCACCGACTCCAAGTTGGGGGGAGTTATTGCAACAAGGTAAGTCGAATTTAGATGCACCGTGGATTGCATTGTCTGTGGTCTCTGCCATTGTGGGCGTATTGGTGATGGTGACTTTTATCGGTGAGGCGATTCGTGAGGCGTTTGATCCAAAACGTTACACCAAATATATATAAATCAAATTAATTGAGTAGGATTAGATGATGAAAAAATGGCTAAAGATGCCGCTGCTATCCACCGGATTATTGTTGGTAAGTGCTACATTACAAGCGGCAACTTTACCTGATAGTCTTGCTTGGCAAACCAATCCAAATGAGCCTATTTTTGCTTCTTCTGATGCAACTTTTGGTGGAACTTACCACACGTTTATCGATAGTTTTCCGCAAACATTTCGCACAGTAGGCCCTGATTCTAATGGCGGTTTTGCCGCTTGGACTCGTTCATCGCTTGGTTTACTAGATCGACATCCAAATATGGACAAATGGCTTCCATCGATTGCTTCTTCTTGGGCGCTAGGAGATGATCATAAAACCGTCTACTTTAAGATTGATCCTAATGCGAAATGGAGTGACGGCGTGCCTATCACCGCGAAGGATTTTACTTTCATGATGAAGATGATGCGTTCGAAAGACATTGTCGATCCATGGAGTAATGATTTTTATACCAAAGAGGTGAGTGAGATTATTGTTTATGATGATCACACCATTGCAGTGGTTTCGGGAAAGCAGAGAAATCCGGATGAACTGATGGATTATGTCAACCTTCAACCTCGACCTGCTCATTTTTATGAGAACCCTAAAAAAGATGCTAATGATGATGGCATCGCTGATGATTTTGTTCGTCGTTATAACTTTAAAGCCGAACCTACAGCTGGACCTTATTACATCGATGATATTGATAAAGGCAAAGCAGTCACTTTTCGTCATGTGAAAGATTGGTGGGGTTATGATAATAAGTATTACCAGCATCGTTTTAATGTTGAGAAGATCAATATTAAAGTGATTCGTGATCAAGACATTGCCTTTAAGTATTTTGAAAAAGGTCAGCTGGATTCATTTGCCTTATTGCGTCCTGCGTTATGGCATGAAAAAGCAACGGGAGAATTGTACGACAAAGGCTATATCCATAAAGCGTGGGCTTTTAATCAAGCACCAGTTGGAGCCGGTGGGATCTGGATAAATACTGCGATGCCATTGTTAGATGATATTAATATTCGCCGAGGCCTAGAACATGCGATCGATTATGATGGCATGATTGAGAAACTGCTTCGAAATGATTATGTTCGTAAGCCAAATCCAATGGGGATAGGACATGGTGATTATGATGCACCAGATATAAAAGCCCCTGATTTTGCTCCCAAGTTAGCGGTTTCTTTTTTTGAAAAAGCCGGTTTTACTCAAATTGGACCGGACGGTATTCGCCAAAATGGCAAAGGCCAACGATTAAGCTTTGCTGTAACGTATGCAACGCCAGCTCACACCTCACGGATTGCTTACTTACGCGAGCAAGCCAAATTAGCAGGGCTAGATTTAACCCTTAACCTGATTGATGGTTCTAGCATGTTTAAATATGTACTGGAGAAAAAACATCAGTTGTCCTTTCATGATATGAGTAACTCTAAAATTCCTGTTTACTGGCAGTACTTCTCCTCGGAAAATGCCAATAAACCTCAAACTAATAACTTCACTAACTACTCATCCCCTGAACTGGATAAACTGATTGATGCTTATAGAGTTGAATTTGATTTAACCAAAAAGCATCAATTATCTCGCCAGATCCAAATGTTAATTAATGAAGCGAATGTTATCGTTCCAGGCTATATGGTGCCATACGCGCGTGAAGGTTATTGGCGTTGGATGAAATTGCCGAAAGACATTGCGACTAAACAAACCGAATTTTTATTTAATGCTAACGGCTTTATGGGCACCATGAGTACGTTTTGGATTGATGAAAAAGCCAAACAAGAAACTAAAGAAGCAATGAAAGCAGGTAAAGCAGGTAAAGCATTTGAGCCTGTTACACTTGTCGATGAGAAGTATAAATGATCGATCATTCTGTTCTCACGATTCGAGATCTTTGTACTGAATTTACCACCGATGATGGCGTCATGCGGGTGCTTGATGGGGTGAGTTTTCATGTTCCTCGAGGTAAAACTTTGGGTATTGTGGGCGAATCGGGCTGCGGGAAAAGTGTCACAGCTATGTCGATCATGGGATTGTTACCAAAACCATTTGGCCAAGTGGTCGCAGGGAACATTATTTACTCTGATCAAAAAGACGATTCCCAAAGTGAACTCGATTTGTTGCAATTGCCAGCAGAGAAAATGTACCGCATGCGTGGCAATCGGATCTCGATGATATTTCAAGATCCGATGACGGCGCTAAATCCTGTGCACACCATTGGTAAACAGCTAATGGAAGTATTGGAACTGCATCGACCTGAATTGAAAAAGAAACAACGTTATAGCGCTGCATTAGAGATGCTTGAAAAAGTTGGTATTCCTTCGCCGAAACAACGAATGTTGGAGTTTCCTCATTTACTCTCGGGTGGTATGCGTCAACGGGTAATGATCGCGATGGCATTAGCGTGTCGGCCTGATGTTCTGATTTGTGATGAACCGACCACGGCATTAGATGTGACGGTACAAGCGCAGATTTTAGATTTAATGCGAGAGTTGCAAGCTGAAACCGGAATGTCGATTATTTTTATTACACATGATTTGGGCGTAGTGGCTGAAATGTGCGATCAAGTGGTCGTGATGTATGCAGGAAAAGTGGTGGAACAGGCGGATATCTTTGAATTATTTGATCATCCAAGCCACCCTTATACTCAAGGCTTATTGGCTTCTATGCCAAGTATGATTGGTACGCCAAAGTCTTTATTACCCACTATTGACGGTTCAGTGCCAGCTTTAAATCAAATGCCTTGTGGTTGTCGCTTTGTGACGCGGTGTCAATATGCACAAGATTTATGTCATCAAAAGCAACCTGACTTACAGTTAGTTATCTTAAATCAATCTGTTATATCAAAGCAGTCTGCCATATCAAAACAATCTTCAGATTTAAACCAAGCGACCCTGTCAGAACAAACCTCCAAGAAAGTACCAGATATTCATTTAGTCAGTTGTCATTATTGGGAACAACTTATACCCAAAAAAGATGGTGTAATTATAGGGAAAGTACATGACTGAGTTGATGCGAGTTGAAAACCTAACTCAACATTTTTTTTCAGGTAAAAGCTTGTTTAAAAAGAGTTATACCGTGCATGCGGTTGATGGTGTCAGCTTTAGGGTGAATAAAGGTGAAACGCTCGGTATTGTCGGAGAGTCGGGGTGTGGAAAAACCACCTTAGGTCGCAGTTTATTGCGTTTATATCAACCAACGTCGGGAAAGGTTTTTTTTGAAGGACAAGATATTTGTCAGCTGAGTAGTCAAGAGATGCGCAGCTTGCGGAAAGAGATGCAGATGGTGTTTCAAGATCCTACGGAATCATTAAATGTGCGACATACCGTGGGTAAAATTTTACAAGAACCTTTTGTCATCCATAATATTGGCTCAACTCAAGAGCGTAAAAAATGGGTTGCAGATTTGCTGATTAAAGTAGGTTTGCCTGAAAGCGCAGCGCAGCGCTATCCACATGAGTTTTCGGGTGGACAGAAGCAACGTATTGGTATTGCGCGCGCCATTGCATTAAAGCCAAAGCTGGTGGTGTGTGATGAGTCGGTGTCGGCGCTAGATGTTTCGGTACAAGCTCAGATTTTAAATTTGTTACTTGAATTACAAAAAGAGATGCAATTAACACTGATATTTATTGCCCATGATTTATCGGTGGTGCGTCATATTTCAGATAATATTGCCGTAATGTATCTTGGTAAAATTGTTGAATATGGCCCAGCAGAACAAGTATATCGAGATCCTAAGCATCCTTATACTCAATCATTATTATCGGCTATTCCCATTACTCACCCAAAATATCGAGACGCTAAGCTGAGAGAGCAAGAACTTGGTATTGGAAAAAGAATCTTATTAAAAGGCGATATCCCATCACCAATTGATATTCCGAAAGGCTGTCGCTTTGCTTCACGCTGCCAGCAAGTCATGCCACAATGTTTGCAAATAGAGCCTGAACTGATGGTAGAGAAAGTAAGCCAATCTTCTGGGCCTAGTAGAAAAGTTGCCTGTTTTTTACATCAATAAATGTAATGAACGTAATCACAATCTTTTAGAGAGAGCATTAAATGAAGTCTTTATCATTATTGAGCTTACCTTTGCTATTACCTGCGGGTTTATTGCTGGCTGGCTGTACAACGGTTGTTGAACCAGCCGCGACGCCTAAAACATCCACTTCGGTTAATGGCGTTGAAGTGACGAGTGTTGTTTATGAATGTTCAACTAAGCTCACAGATAGCGAGTCCCAAGGGAAATTTGAAAGCCATTTTTTAGTTGAGTATTTTAGTCAAGATAAAGTGATGTTAGTGACGCGAGAAGCCTCGTACCCATTAATTCGAATTGAAGCTGCTTCTGGGGAAAAATATGCATCGGTAGAGGGTGCAGAAGAATTTTGGAGTAAAGGTGATAGCGCTATGATCAAAGTGAATAATATTCGCTATACACAATGTGTCATCAAAAAAGATTAGAATTAGGCATTATTAATTAAGAGCATTCTTTATGTGCATTTTTTAGGCGCATTAAAAATTAACTTGGCAACTTTATCCATTAATACGAAGTTTAGTGCTTAGTTTTACTCAGCTTCGTCTGGTTTTGTTGTTAATGACTGGTTAATCGATGTTTTGTATTTGTTGTGGGTTTGATCGTGTTGGTGGGCACTGCTATTTGATTCATCGTGCTTTTTTTCTTCGATATGAGTATTTCTTATGCGAAGTATTAAATTTTTGCGTGAAGAAATTAGACATTGCTACTTTCTGATTTTGAACAAATTAGGTAGAATGGCGGCCATATAACACGGTGACGTAAACGTTTGCGTAAGTGGTTGATAGTTTATACCCAGAGTCGACGATATAACCATAAACTATTTTTATTAGCGTAAGATTGTTAACTTTGAAGTTAAGAGACTTATGTTTTTTGGGAACTTTCAGATTATCTGAGTTAGGAGATACAAATGCTTAAACGTGACATGAACATTGCGGATTACGATGCAGATCTATTTACTGCGATTCAGGAAGAAACACTTCGTCAAGAAGAGCATATTGAACTTATTGCTTCAGAAAACTACACCAGCCCACGAGTAATGGAAGCTCAAGGTTCTCAGTTAACTAATAAATATGCCGAAGGTTACCCAGGTAAGCGTTACTACGGTGGTTGTGAGTTCGTAGATAAAGTGGAAACACTTGCTATTGAGCGTGCCTGTCAATTATTTGGTGCAGAATACGCAAACGTACAGCCTCACTCTGGCTCTCAAGCAAACAATGCTGTTTACATGGCATTATTAAATGCAGGTGATACGGTTCTTGGTATGAGCCTAGCTCACGGTGGCCACTTAACTCATGGTTCTCCAGTAAATTTCTCAGGCAAGCTTTACAATATTATTCCTTACGGTATTGATGAAGCAGGTCAAATCAATTATGAAGAAATGGAAGCACTTGCCATTGAACACAAACCGAAAATGATTATCGGTGGTTTCTCGGCTTATTCTCAAATTTGTGATTGGGCGCGTATGCGTGAAATCGCAGACAAAGTGGGCGCTTACTTCTTTGTTGATATGGCTCACGTTGCTGGCTTAATTGCAGCAGGTGAATATCCAAACCCAGTGCCACATGCGCATGTTGTCACGACAACCACGCATAAAACACTAGCGGGCCCTCGTGGTGGTTTAATTCTGTCTAACGCAGGTGAAGATCTGTATAAGAAATTAAACTCAGCAGTATTCCCTGGTGGGCAAGGTGGTCCATTAATGCATGTTATCGCAGCAAAAGCGGTCGCGTTCAAAGAAGCATTAGAACCAGAATTTAAAGCATACCAAGCTCGCGTTGTACTTAACGCTAAAGCAATGGTTGCTGAGTTTATTGCTCGTGGTTACAACATCGTTTCAGGTTCTACTGAAAACCACCTGTTCCTAGTTGATTTAATCGATAAAGACATCACAGGTAAAGAAGCAGATGCAGCGCTAGGTTCAGCTAACATTACAGTTAACAAGAACTCAGTACCGAACGATCCACGTAGCCCGTTTGTAACTTCAGGCATTCGCGTTGGTTCTCCTTCTATTACTCGTCGCGGTTTCACAGAAGAAGATGCGAAAAACCTAGCTGGCTGGATGTGTGACATTCTTGACAACTTAGGTGATGAATCTGTGATTGCGGCAACTAAAGCAAAAGTATTAGAAATTTGTAAGCGCAAACCTGTTTACGCATAATATTGCTTTATAAAAAGTAATAATTTCTTAATAAATATAAACCCAATATCTTCGGATGTTGGGTTTTCTTTTGGGTATAGAAAGTAGACATTCGTCATCCTAAAATCGTGAAACGAATGGTTTAGGTACACACCCTTGTCGTTATTCAGAATGACGAGCGGTGTGGTAGTCATCTTTATTTGAGTATAAAAAAACGCAAACCTAAATAAAGATTTGCGTTCTTTGTTCATATCAACAGAATTTGTCGACTATTAATCTTTCTTGTTGATGCTGATCATCGAGCCAGATTTACATTTGAACATGTAATAACGGCTGCTTTCGTTAAACTGACCAAGACCACCACCAGAGCAGTAAGATGCGTTTAAGTCTTGCATTGTATCTAATGTTTTTGCGTTATCCATTGCAAACTTAGAACTATCTGCACAAACGATACGTACTTTACCGTCATCACTAGTAGAGAAAACTTTTACTTCGGTATTACAAAGTTGGAAAGACGCATCTAAGTAATTGTCTTCTTGAGTGGTAGATGAACAACCTGAAACTGCTAATACTAGCAATCCAGCTAATGCTAAATATTTCATTTTATTACTTCCTATGTGCATCTGTAGATCCGAAAACCTAACTTTGATTATAAATGTGGATGATGACGAGGTAGTCATCTTGCAAAATGTGTATTAAGTGTAACCGTATAACGTGCTTAGCTCAACATTAAAGCCGTACACATTGTCGCTAAGCGTACACATTTCGGATAAACTAGAATACATAACAAATGAGGATTAAAGGAAGGGATATGCATTGTCCATTTTGTTCTGAGAATGATACTAAAGTGATTGATTCTCGCTTGGTTGCCGATGGTCATCAGGTGCGCCGCCGCCGCCAATGTTTAGCTTGTAGCGAGAGGTTTACGACGTTTGAAAGCGCTGAACTTGTGATGCCAAAAGTAATTAAAACCAATGGTAATCGTGAACCATTTAATGAAGATAAAATGATTGGCGGATTGCAACGTTCATTAGAAAAACGCCCAGTCAGCGCTGATGCTGTTGAGCTTGCGATCAGTCATATAAAATCACAGTTACGCGCAACCGGTGAGCGTGAAGTGCCCAGTGAAATGGTGGGTAACTTAGTGATGAATGAGCTTAAAACATTAGATAAAGTGGCTTATATCCGTTTTGCCTCGGTATACCGTAGTTTTGAAGATATCCGTGAGTTTGGTGAAGAAATCGCGCGTTTAGAAGATTGATCTTTGAATCACAAAGCTAGCCGAATATCGCATTAAAATCGATGACGAGTAACCATTAAATTAAAGGGTAGTATGTCTTTTTCAAATTTTGATCATCAAATGATGTCACGCGCATTGCAGTTGGCGAAAAAAGGAATATACACCACTGCGCCAAACCCCAATGTAGGCTGTGTGATCACGCTAGGTGAGAGCATTGTTGGTGAAGGTGCGCATTTAAAAGCAGGTGAACCACATGCCGAAGTTCACGCGCTTAGACAAGCTGTCGATAATGCAAAAGGCGCGACGGCTTATGTGACGTTGGAGCCTTGTTCTCATTTTGGTCGTACGCCACCGTGTGCAGCTGCGCTTATTCAAGCACAAGTAAGCCGTGTTGTTTGTGCAATGCAAGACCCTAATCCTCAAGTCTCGGGTCGCGGAATTCAAATGCTGCGTGATGCAGGAATTAAAGTGGATGTTGGTTTATTAGAAGGTGATGCCATCGCATTAAACCCAGGTTTTATTAAACGAATGAAGACGGGAATGCCGTTTGTTCAGCTAAAATTGGCCGCGAGTTTGGATGGTAAAACAGCGTTAAAAAATGGCGAAAGTAAATGGATTACAGGCTCTAAAGCTCGCCAAGATGTTCAAGTCTTTCGTGCTAAAGCTGGCGCGATATTATCCAGTAGTAAAACCGTACTTGATGATAATGCTAGTTTGAATGTTCGTTGGAATGATTTACCAGAATCGGTTGCTCTATCTTATGCTGAACCTACTGTGCGCCAACCGATTCGGATTATTTTAGATAGAAATAACAGTATTAATAAAGTAGATGTAAACACGTTAAATTTACTGAAATCCGATGGTGATCTCTTATTGGTTGTAGGACAAAAAAGTGACACCAAGATCGTCTCATCACCGAAGAGTAAGATTGAATCTATCCAAGCGCCATTAAATCCACATCATCAATTTGATTTATCCCTATTATTAAAGCAGCTTGCGAACGAGCATAATATTAATCACATTTGGGTTGAAGCGGGCGCAACGTTGGCGACCAGTTTTATCGAGCAAGGCTTGGTGGATGAACTCATTGTGTATTTATCCCCTAAATTAATGGGCACTGATGGACGAGGCTTGACTCAAATTACGGGTTTAGAATCGATGCAAGATACGATTGACTTAACGGTTAAAGATTGTCGCATGGTCGGTGATGATATTCGCTTGATTGCGACACTCAATTCAACATCAAAATAGAAAGAGATCTTATGTTTACAGGTATTGTTGAAGCAGTTGGTACGATTACTGCCATTATCCCAAAAGGTGAAGATGTCACCATCACGGTCGACTCTGGCAAGCTGGATATGTCTGATGTGCAATTAGGCGACAGTATTGCGACGAATGGTGTGTGTTTAACCGTAGTACAGTTTGATAAACGTAGCTATAGCGCCGATTTATCATTAGAAACGTTAAAGCGTACTGGATTTACTCAGTATCAAGTGGGCGACAGCGTCAATCTTGAAAAAGCTATGTTGCCATCAACGCGTTTTGGTGGGCATATTGTTTCAGGACATGTTGATGAAGTCGGCACTATTATTGAGCGCCAACCCGTTGGCCGAGCCGTAGAATATTGGGTTCAGGTGCCGAGTCACTTATCTCGTTATATCGCTGAAAAAGGTTCTATTACCATTGATGGTATTAGCCTAACGGTTAATGATGTGCGTAAAGACAGCTTTAAGATAACTATCGTGCCTCACACTTCGGCTGAAACAACAGTCGATAGCTTTGTAGTTGGGCATAAAGTTAATCTAGAGGTGGATATTATTGCCCGCTATTTAGAGCGATTGATTTCAGGTAAAGCTCAAGATGAATCGACACCAGAATCATTAGTCACTATGGATTTACTACAAAAAAATGGTTTCGCTTAAGCTGACCAGTCGTAATTTTTCAGTTTGCGGTAAAGTTAATTTCAAAGTTAAAGGATTTCACTATGGCAATTAGCAGCTCAAAAGACATTATTGAAGATATTCGTTTAGGCAAAATGGTTATTTTGATGGACGATGAAGATCGTGAAAATGAAGGCGACTTAATCATGGCTGCCGAGCATATCACGCCTGAAGCAGTAAACTTTATGGCGACTCATGGACGTGGTTTGATTTGTTTAACATTGACTAAAGAGCGTTGTTCTAACCTAGGTTTGCCACCAATGGTACAAGATAATAACGCACAATATACGACTAATTTTACGGTTTCTATTGAAGCTGCTGAAGGCGTTACGACCGGAATTTCAGCGGCGGATCGCGCCGTCACTGTACAAGCTGCTGTAGCAAAAAATGCGAAAGCGGCAGACTTGGTTCAGCCTGGACATATTTTCCCACTTGCGGCTCAGGAAGGCGGGGTATTAACTCGTGCTGGTCATACTGAAGCGGGGTGTGATTTATCGCGTTTAGCTGGGTTAGAGCCTGCATCTGTAATTGTTGAGATTTTAAATGAAGATGGCAGCATGGCGCGTCGTCCAGATCTTGAAGTATTTTCCGAAAAACATGGCATTAAATTGGGCACTATTGCCGATCTTATTGAATATCGCAACAACACCGAAACCACGATCGAACGTGTTGCCGCATGCCAATTACCTACAGAGTTTGGTGATTTTGAATTAATCACTTACCGCGACACAATTGATAATCAAATCCATTATGCTTTGAAAAAAGACTCAGTAAATAAAGAGCAAGCACCGTTAGTGCGTGTTCACTTGCAAGATACTTTTACCGATTTATTACACTCTAATCGTGCTGCTGATCGTAGCTGGAGTTTAGATTGTGCTATGAAGCGAATTGGAGCAGATGGTGGTGTATTGGTGGTCTTAGGCAATGAAGAATCTTCAGAGTCGATCATCAATAAAGTAAAAGCATTCGAACAACAAGATAATGCAGCAGCGCCTGTGATGGCGAAAAAACAAGGTACATCTCGTCGGGTTGGGGTTGGCTCTCAAATTCTTGCGGATTTAGGTGTCACTGATATGCGCTTATTATCTTCTAGCTCAAAGCGTTACCATGCACTTTCCGGCTTTGGATTGAATGTTGTGGATTATGTAACGGAATAGAGCAAAGACAAACAAAGTGGTTTTAGGTTATAAAGCCAAAAACTAGCAATAATTACTCATAGATATCGGTCACAGATTTGTGATAGAATCCGCCGATTCTCACTCTACAGAAAAACAGTTTAAGGATAACTTATGAAAGTAATCGAAGGTGATTTCTCAGCACCGAACGCAAAAATTGCGATCGTGATTTCTCGTTTTAATAGTTTCATCAACGAAAGTTTACTTTCTGGAGCGATTGATACGTTAAAACGTCATGGCCAAGTTGCTGATGATAATATTACCGTTGTTCGTTGTCCTGGCGCCGTAGAACTACCATTAACTGCACAATATGTTGCAAAAACGGGTAAATACGATGCGATTGTTGCTCTTGGTACCGTGATCCGTGGTGGTACACCGCACTTTGATTACGTATGCAGTGAGTGTAATAAAGGTTTAGCACAAGTGTCTTTGGAATATAGCCTTCCAGTTGCATTTGGCGTATTGACTGTTGACACCATCGATCAAGCGATCGAACGCGCTGGCACCAAGGCTGGTAATAAAGGGCAAGAAGCGGCTCTTAGCGCACTAGAAATGATCAACGTTTTAAATGAAATTCATTAATTTTTTGCAATCTAATTCCTAATGGGGGCTCGCGTGAAACCAGCCGCACGTCGTAATGCACGTCAATTCGCACTACAAGCGATATATTCTTGGCAAGTCACAAAAGAAAATGTGGCAACAATTGAACATCAGTTTCTAACCGGTGATAAGTATGATGAAGAAGAACATCATGCTAAAGAACCGAGCCTAAAAGCACCAGAAACGGATGTGGCTTATTTCCAAGATTTGTTGTCTGGTGTTGTGAATTCCAACATGGAATTAGACAGCAAGTTACGTCCATATTTATCTCGTCCGATGCAAGATTTGGATATGATGGAATTGGCATTACTTCGCCTTGCAATGTATGAAATGACTAAGCGTGATGATGTTCCGTATAAAGTTGTGATTAATGAAGCGATTGAATTGGCAAAAGTATTTGCTGCTGAAGATAGCCATAAGTTCATTAACGGTGTACTTGATAAAGCCGCGCCGCACGTACGCAAAAAATAAAATATTCATCGTACCTTAATTATCTTTAGGTCTAATGTTGAATTAAATAAACGAAAGGTCAGCCATGTGCTGACCTTTTTTGTATAATCAATTTAACGTTTTATATTAATTAGAGTTTGTATGTCTGGTGAGTTTAATTTAATTGATAAGTACTTTGCGCATCGTCAGGAAAATCGACCGGATGTGCAACTTGCGCTTGGCGATGATTGTGCTTTATTAAGCGTACCTTCGGGTTATCAATTGGCTGTCAGTACCGATACGATCGTGCTGGGGACTCACTTTCTAGCAGATGCTGATCCTGCTGATGTTGCTTATAAAGCTTTGATGTCGAATATTAGTGACTTAGCTGCCATGGGGGCAATACCTGCTTGGCTATCCATGGCGATTAGCATGCCCAAGTTTAATCAAAAAACAGAAGATAACTCATGGTTTAATGAGTCTTGGCTTGTCGAGTTTTGTGACAGCATGTTTGCCTTAGCGGATGAACATGATTTGCAATTGATTGGAGGCGATACCACCAATGGCCCATTGACGATAACGTTCACTATTCAAGGTTTTGTTCCTCAAGGAAAAGCGTTAACCCGAAGTGGTGCGAAAGTTGGGGATTGGTTATATGTGAGTGGTAATTTAGGAGACAGCCAAGCGGGTTTAGATGTCATTCTTGATCATTCTAAATCGATACGACCATACGCTCAGTATTTAGTAAAACAACATTTTCGCGCCGATTCTCGTATTGCTTTTGCTCAATCTTTGTTAGGTTTGGCATCCAGTTGCATTGATATTTCCGATGGGCTTATTTCCGATCTTAAACATATTCTTAAATCTTCCAATGTGAGTGCTAACGTCAATATCGATGCTTTGCCGGTATCACAACAGGCTACCGCATTTTATGGTGATATAGCGCAAGCACAACAGGTTGCGCTAAGCAGTGGTGAGGAATACGAGTTGTGTTTTACCGTATCGCCGCAGCATAAATGCCAACTGGAAACGTTAGTGAATCAAGATGAAGGAAATGTTGGGAATGCTTACTGTATTGGCCAGATAATTGAAAATACCAATGTTGCTGAAAATGAAATTCAACTTTTTAAACATGGCCAATTGCTATCAAAACAAGATAACGCATGGCAACTACGAGGTTTTGATCACTTTGAATAACAATAACAATAAATAAGGTAATGATATGTCACAACCGAAAGATGGAATAAACCCAAAATCTCGCATTAAGCTTTCTAACCCTTGGCATTTGTTAGCAGTCGGATTTGGTAGTGGTTTATCTCCTATTGTGCCTGGAACAACGGGAACTTTAGCGGCAATTCCATTTTATTTTTTGATCGTTCAACTGCCGTTGATGGGATATTTTTTAGTCGTATTATTGGCCGCTTTAGTGGGTATTACGATTTGTCAAAAAGCCTCTGATGATATGAAAGTACATGATCATGGCGCGATTGTATGGGATGAATTTGTTGGGTTTTGGATCACCATGAGTATTGTTCCCATGCTTGGTTTACCTATTTATGATTGGCACACTTTATTGATAGGTTTTGTTTTATTTCGGGCTTTTGACATGATTAAACCGTGGCCGATTATTGTACTTGACCGCAGAGTGCATGGTGGTTTTGGTATTATGGTTGATGATGTACTGGCTGGGATTATGGCTGGATTTAGTTTGTGGCTAATTGTGGTCTATTTTTGAATAAAGGAAAAATACATGTCTAAGAAAGTTTATTGTGTGGCACAGTTTCAACCTAAAGCGGGTAAAGAAGATGAATTGTTTTCGATTCTACAAGCATTAGAGCCAAATACATTACGCGAGGATGGATGTATTCAATACGTTGTGACTCGTCATCGCAGTAGCCCATTTGCGGGTGGAGAAAGTTACCCGATCGCTTTTCATGAAATTTGGGCCAATAATGACGTATTTGAAGCTCATTGCCAGCGTAAGCAAATTTCAGATTTCTTTCAGCAACAATGTGTAGCAGAAACAGGTTTAGTTGAAAAATCGAATGTGGCTATTTATAGCGATGAGCCTAATGATTTTGATGCCCCTAAGAACCTTTGATACGCCTAAGTTTTGATGCGTCTAAAGTGTCATTATAAGCCAGCTGAAACACTCAACACATCAGTGAAAACACTCGTTTCTGATGGTGTGTTGAGTTATTCATAACGAGTGTATTGATTCACTCATTATTTATCATAATAACTTTATTCCTACCTTGATTCTTGGCTTGATAAAGCGCCATATCAGCTAATTTTAAAATTTGGTCAATATTGATATTAGCTTGAGTACCAATAGTAATACCAATTGATACAGTAAATTGAAGATTTTTATTTACGTTAATTTCAATTTTATTACTTTGTATGATATCCCGTAGCTGATTACCTAACGCTAAGCTTTGCTGTTCTGATAACCCGGTAGTGAGCAGTGCGAACTCTTCCCCTCCTAAGCGTGCAAAAAGTACATTCTCAGTGATGTGGTTTTGTATTAATTCAGCTAGCTTTTTCAATACCATATCGCCAATATCATGACCATGTTGGTCATTAATGGTTTTGAAATGGTCAATATCTAACATCAGTAATGTAACTTGGGCAGAGGTCTTCTGGGCTTGATGCAGTTTTTTATCTGCAAGTTTAAAAAAGTGGCGACGATTACTTATGCCGGTTAATACATCTGTATGGGCGATATAGTGGAGCTCTCTTTCTAATGCAATTCTATCGGATATATTGAATACGGAATTTCTCGCCACCACAAATTGACCTTGGCTCATGACTGATTTAGCTGCTATAGACGCAAAGAAGGTTTCTCCATTTTTACAAACTATTTCAAGCACTAAGTTATCAATATTCTGACCGTATTTTAGTTGTGATAAAAATTGCTCAAATACAGAGAGGCTTGTTTGCGTTAAAAATTGACTAAAGTGTTGACCTATAACTTCTTCTCTTGAATAGCCTAACCAATTAAGCTCTGTATTATTAACACGAGTAACATACCCTTGGCTATTTAAGCTGTGATATCCACATGGCGCATCTTCATATAAAGCACTCAATTCTTGGTTAATTTGCTTATGATAAAATCTTTGTTTTTTTCTGGATATGGATAAATAAACGAGCAGCAATAAAATTGAACATAATGATAAAGTTATAATTATAATTATAATTATACCGCTGGGTTTAAAAAAGAATGATTGAGCATTAATCGCCTCATTTGAGATGAAGACAATTAATTTCCAGTCGGTATTGTGCTGTGATTCTTCTGTTACATGTAAAACTTGTAGATTATTGCGGTGGGTTAAACTTAAACTCGACTTTTTAAAGTTAAAAGGTTGAAGAGATTCGTAGCGAAATAAACCATCTTGAGTTTTTAGCGTACCACTTTCATTGGTGAGTATTGTTTGTGCCGCATTAGGATATGATTTTTGTAAGGTGCGATCTAAATTACCAAGCGACTCACCCCATTCGTTATGTTTGTCATGGCTGCTTATCCAAAATCCTTTTGCATCAATTAGCATACCTTCAGCCGATAAGCGTAATGCCATTTGTTGTTTAAATGACTTTAAAATATCGTTTGGAAGATAGTTTAATATCATTAATCCAGCGAGTTGATTTTGATTATTCATTACGGGTGTCACAAAACGTAATACTGGTTGAAGGGGATACTCAATTTTGCCTTGTTCTTGGTTGAGATCCATTTTTGATACAAATACTTCACCCGCTTTAAGTTTTAAACCTTGTTGAGTGTAATAGCGGTCGGCTTTATTTTGTAATTCACTGAGGGGAACCACACTAGATTGCTTCCCATCATAATTAATACGAATTATTTCATGGCCAGTATTATCTAATAGCCTTACTTGTCCAAAATGTTTAAACGTATTCGCCAAGTTTTCAAGTAGACCTTCTAGCACAACTCGGTTGGTATCTGATGGAGTTTGGATAAACTCTGATGTTGACTTTGAATTAACCGTCATTTGTAGCAAGACTAATTGCTCATACATTTCTTTTTTAAGTAATTGAGTGGTGGTTGATACAAAAGCCTCTTCTTGATCTAAGAGGTGTTTCCTTAGATCTTGTTGATAATTTTGAAAAATAAGATATCCAATTGAAAATAGTATGCAGAGCAAGATGAGAAGCATCCAACTAAAGCGCTTGAACGTGTTGAGTAAGAGAGGGTATTCAGTTGTGGATGATTCTATTGAAGGTGCTTGATTTTGCATAATAACCACAATCTAGAGAGTTAGAATGTGATTATAAGCACTGGAAATGTAAAATAAAAGTTAATCAACCTAGTCTCTGTATTTTTAAATGCGTAACCCGATGTCTGTATCATTTTTGACAATGAGTTACGCATTTTTTATTTGAGTTAACTTTTTAAATAAGTATTAATTTGTTTCTCTATTCCAGCGGTATCTAAACCTAGATCTGCATATAATTCTGTCTGTGTTCCTTGTGAGACAAACTCATCAGGTAAACCTAATTGTAATACTGGTTTGAGTAATTTGTTTTGCATCATGAACTCAATCACACCTGAACCTGCACCGCCAGCAATGACGTTCTCTTCTAAAGTTACCAATACATCATGGCTATTTGCTAGCGTACGGATCAGCTCTTCATCAAGTGGTTTGACAAAACGCATGTCTGCGACCGTGGCGTTAAAAGTTTCAGCCGCTTTTATTGCTTCGGGGAGGAAGGTGCCAAAACAAAGAATGGCAACTTTAGGATTCGTTTCTGGTTGGTCTTGAGAGGTACCACTGTGGCGAACAATACGACCTTTACCAATTTCTAATGCTGTCATATTTTGTTCTATTTCCACCCCGCAGCCATTACCTCTAGGGTAGCGAACCGCACTTGGTCCTTGATGCATGTGCCCTGTATAGAGCATTTGGCGGCATTCATTTTCATCACTTGGCGCCATGATCACCATATTCGGAATACAGCGCATAAAGCTTAAATCAAATGCGCCTTGGTGAGTTTGACCATCAGCGCCAACCAAACCAGCGCGGTCGATAGCAAACATCACAGGTAAATTCATGATTGCCACATCGTGGATCATTTGATCATATCCACGTTGTAAGAAGGTCGAATAAATTGCCACAATGGGATGATGACCAGAAATTGCCATGCCTGATGCCAGTGTCACCGCATGTTGCTCGGCAATGGCGACATCAAAATATTGTTCTGGGAATTCTTTAGAAAAGCGCACCATGCCAGAACCTTCACGCATAGCAGGAGTGATCGCCATTAATTTAGGATCAATAGCCGCCATATCACATAAGAAGTCACCAAATATATTTGAGAAGGTTGGTTTACCACCGCTGCTTTTTGGGAGTGAGGTTTCCTGTGGGTCAAACTTAGGAACGCCATGGTAACCAATCGGATCTTTCTCCGCAGGTTCATAGCCTTTGCCTTTTTTGGTCATCACATGTAAAAACTGCGGACCTTTCAAGTTGCGCATATTTTTCAGAGTTTTGACTAGTTCATTAACATCGTGCCCATCAATAGGACCAATGTAATTAAACCCAAGCTCTTCAAACATAGTGCCGGGTACGACCATGCCTTTTAAATGCTCTTCAGTACGACGCACCAATTCTTTGATTGGTGGAACGTTAGATAACACTTTTTTCCCGCCTTCACGGATCGAGGTATAAAAGTTACCAGTGAGTAATTGTGCTAAGTGATTATTCAGCGCGCCGACATTTTCAGAGATCGACATTTCATTATCATTGAGGATCACCAGCATGTCCGAGTGGACATCACCTGCGTGGTTCATCGCTTCAAATGCCATGCCAGCTGTGATCGCGCCATCGCCAATAACACTGACGACTTTACGGTTTTTGCCTTCTTTAGCTGCGCCAATTGCCATGCCTAATGCGGCGCTGATGGATGTTGAAGAATGGCCAACCGATAAAGTGTCATATTCGCTTTCTTCACGCCATGGGAAGGGGTGTAGCCCTCCTTTTTGACGAATAGAAGATAAGCGATCACGGCGACCCGTTAAAATCTTATGCGGATAAGCTTGATGGCCAACATCCCAAACCAGTTGGTCAAAAGGGGTGAGATAAACATAATGTAGGGCGACGGTCAGTTCAACCGTACCTAGACCTGAAGCTAAATGCCCACTAGATTGGCTAACTGAATTGAGTAAATAGGTACGCAGCTCATCACATAATGGCGATAAGTTTTCTTTTGGTAACGAGCGTAATTCATCTGGTGTATTGGCCAGTGCGAGCGTTGGGTATTTAGAAATATCAAGGGTCATAAGGTATTAGCGCTTATTGTAATCGTGCTTATCATATTAATGGCTGCGCTCGACGGCGTATCGGGCGAACTCTTCGAGTAATCGCGTATTGTACGGGATCGCCTGTAGCGCGAGTAGGGCTTCTTGTAGCAAGTTTTGCGCTTTTTGTTGCGCACCTTCTAAGCCTAGCAGTGCTGGATAAGTACTTTTATTTAAATTTTGATCTGAGCCTTGTGGTTTGCCTAACGTTTCGGTGTCGCTGATAACATCTAAAATATCATCATGCACTTGGAATGCTAAACCCACGGCATCGGCGTATTTATCTAGTTGTGGTAAAACATCCATCCCTTTGTCACCCGCGGATAGTGCTCCCATACGAATCGCACATTTAATCAGTGCACCCGTTTTATTACGATGAATATTTTCAAGCTCTTCTAAAGCAACGCTGCGGTTTTCAGCTTCTAAATCGAGAGATTGCCCCATACACATACCGAGTGAACCAGAAGCTCGTGCTAGTTCTTGAATTAAGCGAATACGCTGAGGTTCACTCACTTCACTTAAATCGCCTTCTGAAAGAATAGTAAAGGCTAAAGTTTGCAGTGCATCGCCGGTTAAAATGGCCGTCGCTTCATCAAATTCAATATGGCAGGTTGCTTTGCCGCGGCGCAGTTCATCATCATCCATTGCGGGTAAATCATCATGAATTAATGAATAAGCATGAATGCATTCAATTGCAGAGGCAGGTGTATCTAAACTTTCGACATTTAGACCAAGCATTTGTCCTGTAATATAGACTAAAAATGGACGAGCGCGCTTGCCACCAAGTAACAAACCGTAACGCATCGCTTGTGTGAGTGTTTGTTGTTGATAAGGAATGCGATCTAACCATGCATTGAGTTGCTGGTTATTACGATCTTGATATTCTGCTAGGGCCGTTTTCATGTCAAATGTCACTTTCAGGATCAAAAGGGATTAATTCTGCGTCATCGCTGTCGTTTAATAAAATTTCAACACGTTGTTCGGCTTCGCTTAACTTTCCTTGGCTGACACGCGCAAGAGAGATACCACGTTCGAATTTCTTAAGGGCATCTTCAAGATCTAGGTCACCATTTTCTAGTTGATTCACTAAGGTATCTAGCTCAGCTAAAGATTCTTCAAAACTCATATTTTCAGGTTTTTTATTGGCCATATTCTTCTGCTTGCTTGAGAGTGTAATCAAAATTACTGAGGAGTAAGTCTGGTCGCTATGATGAAACGCGGCAGTATTATTTTAATAGTCAAATACGATTAAAACTCCGACGCCGGAAATGTAACGGTATTCCAAGTATATAAAGGGAATATTCTGTGGGCTAATTGTATTTATCCATAGGCACTGAAACAAGGACTAATCTCATGTTTGTCGTATTCATTTAAAGATATTTTTAACTTTAGTCAGCGAAATCGGGAAATCAATGTTGTCGATACGTAATGTGGTGTATAATTTTGCGCCTCAGATTTGGCGATACCTTACTTATTTTATCTATGCCCAAAGTAATTGAAGTTGCAGTGAGGCGACAAGCAAGTGAAGCCCCGTGAGCTTAGTTAACTAAGTGAGTGGGGTGAACGAGTGTAGCCAACAAAGCTGCAGCTTCAAGTAAAACGGGTATATCTGTAATGGCAAGAAATGATTATATAAGTAAGGTATGGCGTACCATAACCCGATTAAAAGCGAATCATAATATGAAGTTTATTGTTAAACCCCATCCGGAAATCTTTGTTAAAAGTGACTCGGTGCGTAAGCGTTTCACTCGAGCTCTGGAACGCAATATTCGTACTATTATACAGCGTAGAACAGAATCTGTTGCGGTGTTTAACCGTCGTGACCACATTGAAGTGGCGGCAAATAGTGATCAATACTTCTCAGAAGTGCTTGAAATCCTTACTCATACGCCGGGCATTCATCACTCGTTAGAGGTTGTGCAGTCTGATTTCACCGATATGCACAATATCTATGAGCAAGCATTAATTCAAAGTCGCGACCTAATTGAAGGTAAAACTTTTGTTGTCCGGGTTAAGCGTCGTGGGCATCATGATTTCACTTCGATTGATGTAGAACGCTACGTTGGTGGTGGTCTAAACCAAGCAGTTGAATCGGCAAAAGTAAAATTAACCAAACCTGATGTCACGGTAAATATTGAGATTGATGGCGATAAGTTAAATCAAGTGGTGGCACGTCATAAGGGTTTAGGTGGCTTTCCTCTTGGTACTCAAGAAGATGTCTTAAGTTTGATTTCTGGTGGTTTTGACTCTGGTGTTTCAAGCTACTTGCATATTAAACGTGGTTCGAAAACACATTTTTGTTTCTTTAACTTAGGTGGCCCTGCTCACGAGATCGGTGTGAAGCAAGTCTCCCACTTTATTTGGAACAAATATGGCTCGTCAGCCAAAGTGAAATTCATCGCGGTGGATTTTGAGCCGGTTGTGGCTGAGATCCTTGAAAAAGTTGATGATGGCCAAATGGGCGTCGTGCTTAAGCGTATGTTTATGCGTGCAGGCGGTATGATTGCAGAAAAGTTTGGCATTGAAGCTTTGGTTACTGGAGAAGCACTTGGTCAAGTATCAAGTCAAACTCTGACTAACTTGCGTCTTATTGATAATGTGACCGATACACTGATCCTTCGTCCTCTAATTAACTGGGACAAAGAAGACATTATCAACGTTGCTCGAGATATTGGCACGGAAGATTTTGCTAAAGTAATGCCAGAATATTGTGGTGTGATCTCGAAAAAACCAACTGTGAAAGCCGTGAAAGCTAAACTTGAAAAAGAAGAATTGAATTTTAATTTCGATATTCTAGAACAAGTAGTGATGAATGCACGAGTGATGGATATTCGCGCCATTGAAGCAGAAAGCCAAGAACAAGCTCCAGAAATTGAGCTAGTTGCTGAGATTGCTGAAAATGCCATTGTGCTGGATATTCGTAGCCCAGATGAAAAAGAAACCAATCCACTGAATATTGGTGATGTTGAAGTGAAACATCTGCCTTTCTATAAATTGGCGACTCAGTTTGGTGATTTAGACCAAGGTAAAGAATACTTATTGTATTGTGACCGTGGTGTGATGAGCCGTTTACAAGCCTTGTATTTACAAGATTTGGGCTTTGGTAATGTAAAAGTATATCGCCCATAGATAGACGTTAATTTATTTACTTAAGTTATCTCTTTAAATGCCGACATAACCGTCGGCATTTTTGTATTATTATTTTTGGATATGAGTAACTAAAGATGAGTAAATTATCCAGAGGTTAGGCTGAATTAAGAGTAAAAAAAAGCACAGTCAACTTGAGAAGTTAGACTGTGCAGAAAATTTGATAATCCATCAAATCTCTTAAAAGTAAAGAGATGAGGGACTATCTCTATTACTAGAAAACTCATAAAGAGTTAATGCAAACACAACATTAGCATTAGTCAATTACAGGGGAATTCATACGAAAACATCGGGTAATTCATTAATGTGGGTGAAATATAGAGTTTTAATGGTAGTTCGACAATGGACAATTTATAATGATTCGCATAAGAAAAAATAATGAATAAGGTTGAGTTATGGCAAGACGTTTACCACCATTGAATTCGTTACGGGTATTTGAAGCCGCAGCACGTTATTTGAGTTTTACTCGCGCAGCAGAAGAGCTCTTTGTGACTCAAGCTGCGGTGAGTCATCAAGTAAAAGCATTAGAAGAATTTTTAGGTATGAAATTGTTTCGCCGTCGCAACCGTTCTTTATTATTAACGGAAGAAGGGCAAAGCTATTTTCTTGATATTAAGGATATTTTTACTTCAATTTCTGATGCTACGGATAAAGTATTAGAACGAAGTGAAAAAGGTGCATTAACCATCAGTTTAACCCCAAGTTTTGCGATTCAATGGTTGGTCCCTCGTTTAGCTGATTTCAATGCTCAAGAACCTGATATTGATGTTCGTATCAAAGCGGTCGATATGGACGATGGATCATTATCGGATGATGTTGATGTGGCTATCTATTATGGACGAGGAAACTGGCCTGGAGTTCGCGCAGATAAACTCTATCTCGAATGTTTGATTCCGGTATGTTCACCACAATTGTTACTCGGGACGAAACCATTAGCAGGATTAGAAGATCTAAAGTATCACACCTTATTACATGACAGTTCTCGTAAGCATTGGCAAAACTTTATGAAAGAGCATCAAGTCGATGGTGTGAGTGTGAATCATGGCCCTATTTTTAGTCATTCTATGATGGTAATCCAAGCCGCGACTCATGGGCAAGGTATTGCGTTGGTCAATAATGTATTGGTTCAACCAGAGCTTAATGCTGGGCGTTTAGTACAACCATTTGATGAAGTTTTAATGAGTAAAAATGCCTTTTATGTGGTGTGTGATAACAAACAAGCTGACAGTGGTCGAGTGGCAACTTTCCGAAATTGGATGATTGAGAAAGCCGCGAGCGAACAAGATGTGTTGTTAGAAGGTAATGAATAGTTTGATGACTTCAGTGTTAGTCAATGGCAGCAAATCGGCCCCAGTAACGATTTTATTTGCACATGGGGCTGGTGCGGGTATGGATCATGAATTTATGCAAGATATCGCCCATCAACTTGGATCGGATCAAATCCGAGTCGTGCGGTTTAATTTTCCTTATATGACCAATCGAGCGGTGACAGGGAAGAAAAGCCCACCAGATCGAGCGCCTAAGTTATTAGCTGCTTTTGAATCACTTATTGATGGATACGCAAACCCAAAGACTCATTTATTCTTAGCTGGCAAATCGATGGGAGGGCGTATGGCGAGTCATTTATCTGAACTCGATAGCGTGTGTGGTGTGATGTGTTTAGGTTTTCCATTTCATCCACCTAAGAAACCAGATAATTACCGTGGTGATCATTTAGTGAATGTGACCAAGCCAATGCTGATCTTACAAGGCGAGCGTGATACTTTTGGCTCAAAAGAAGAATGCTCCAATTTTGCATTATCTCAATCCACCACTATTGAATTTATTCCTGATGGCGATCATGGTTTCAAGCCGCGTGTGCGTTCAGGTTTTACTGAAATACATAATCGCGACCTTATTGTTACTAAGATGCGCGATTTTATAAAACAGACTCTCAAAATTAAATCGGAGTGATTATGATAGGCTCTTCTCAAATTTTTCCGTGTAAAGGACAGCGTTTTCTAGCGATTGCTGGGTTTTCAGGTTTTATCGTTGTGGCATTAGGAGCATTTGCCGCGCATGGCCTAGCAAAAATATTACCTGAATATTTATTAGCCGTGTTTAAAACGGGGGTGCAATACCAAGCGTGGCATACATTTGCTTTATTAGCGTGTGGTATTTTATTGCAACTGAGTGCGCATGAGCCTCAAGCAGCATCAGAACATCAGCCACGCTATAATGAAAAAGCACGAAAAGGGCTAGCTTATGCTGGTGGTTGCTTTATCATCGGCATCCTTTGCTTTAGTGGTAGCCTTTATGCGCTAGCACTCACTGGCATTAAATGGTTCGGCCCAATTACCCCACTTGGTGGTCTGTTTTTTATGTTGGGTTGGCTCATTTTTACTATTTCTGTATTAAGACTTAATAAGGTGACATCGTGAAACACGTTTTAATTTACTGCCGCTCTGGCTTTGAAAAAGAGTGTGCAGGTGAAATTCAAGACAAAGCTAATGACTTAGAACTGTTTGGCTTTCCACGCGTAAAGAAACAAACGGGCTATGTTGTTTTTGAATGTTACCAAGAGGGTGATGCGGATAAGCTCATCAAACAAATTGACTTTAAAACGTTAATTTTTGCTCGTCAGATGATGGCAGTTAGTGCAGAGATCACCGATCTTCCAAGTGAAGATCGTATCTCTCCGATTCTAGCCGCGATTGAATCACAAGAGAACTTTCCGACTTGCGGTGATATTAGAGTTGAAACGCCTGATACGAATGAAGCCAAAGAACTATTGAAATTTTGCCGTAAATTTACGGTACCAATGCGTTCTGCACTGCGTGGTAAAGGGGTTTTGTTTGCTAAAGATAATGCGAAGAAACCAGTGTTGCATATTTGCTTTACCGCGCCAGGCCAGTGTTTTGTAGGCTATTCATTATCGCAAAATAACTCACAGTTTTTTATGGGAATTCCTCGTTTAAAATTCCCATCGGATGCGCCAAGTCGCTCGACTTTAAAACTTGAAGAAGCTTTCCATGTCTTTATTCCAAAAGAAGAGTGGGAAACGCGTTTAGCGCCAGGAATGTGGGCGGTTGACTTGGGTGCTTGTCCTGGTGGTTGGACGTATCAATTAGTTAAGCGTTCAATGTTCGTACATGCGGTCGATAATGGCGCAATGGCGCAAAGCTTAATGGATACCGGCCAAGTTAAGTACCACGCTGAAGATGGTTTTAAGTTTATTCCACCAAAGAAAAATGTGACTTGGATTGTGTGTGACATGATTGAAAAACCGTCACGCGTTGCTCAGTTGATGGGGGAATGGTTGATTCGTGGTTTAGCCAAAGAAGCGATCTTCAATCTTAAATTGCCAATGAAAGGCCGTTATGACGAAGTGCTTGAAGATATTGAAAACTTGAAAATCTTCTTTAAAGAAAATGAAGTGCCATTTAAGTTGCAAGCGAAACATTTGTACCATGACCGTGAAGAAATCACAGTTCATGTACAGGTTTTGAAAAATATCTCGCCGTATTAAAAAATGAGCGCCTCGCTTCGGGGCGCTTAACTTCTAGATATTAGATTAATAATTGCTTTTCTTTTACCTCTCTAGATCTCGAATTAGCGTCTTCTACTCTAGTTCTTGTTTCTGTTACGCTTCGTTTTTAAACCGAATATCTTGTAAATTAAATCCTAATTCCATTTCAGTTTGCAAAGCAGCAATACGTTTGCAGGTTCTGGCTAATTCAATATGCTCATCGAGTTTTTTTCGGTATTTAGCAACAAGATCTTCCGCTGTATAAGCCGTTTCTATATCACCATATTGCTGCAAAATCTCTTTCGCCGCTTTTGGACCAACCCCCGGAACGCCAGGCACTTTGCTTGAGCTAATACCGACTAATCCCCAATAATCTGCCAGCTGATTTGGTTTTACGCCAAACTCTTTTTCAATGAAAGGCGAATCTAACCAGCGGTGTTGAAAGTAATCTCTAATTTGAATATTAGGACTCAACAATTGACAGTAACCTTTATCGGTTGAAATAATAGTGGTTTTTTCTCCAGCGGAGGCAACTTTGCACGCTAATGTTGCAATAAGGTCATCGGCTTCATCACCATCTGAAAGTAATGAATCGACCCCAAGATCCCACCATGCAGATTGAATGGACTCTAAGCCGTTGAGTAGTGGTAATGGCATGGGTTTTCGGTCTTCTTTATAGCTTGGAAGCACCTTGGCTCGCCATCCTCTATCTTGTAAGTGATGATCAAATACCGCGATAATATGAGTGGGTTGAGATTCGTGAATAATCTTATGTAAGGTTCGACTGGTGGTTTCAATGGTTCGAGCAATATCTGCCGGATCAGGTTGTGCTGAATGAACGCGACGGATTAAGTTAAGTGCATCGATGATCACCAAATGAATCGACATAATTTTCCTTGCTGACGGTAAATAAAGTAATGCGAGATAAAATAAAAAGCTTCGGGCACATCATGCACCAGAAGCTTGTTAGCTTAACATACTAAGGTTTTATTTTGCGATTCGATAGCAGGGAATGTACTCAGAACCCGGTAACTTCATGCGTTGCTGTGCTACAAAGTCATTCAGTAGAGTATCCATTTTCGCCATTAAGTTCCGCTCACCATCAATAATAAATGGACCGTTCTTTTTGATTTCTCGGATGCCTTCTGATTTTACGTTACCTGCCACTATCCCTGAAAATGCTTTGCGTAAATTAGACGCGAGCTTCTCTGCTGGTTGATCTAGGTGTAAATCCAGTGCTGCCATTGATTGATGTGTGGGTATAAATGGGGCTTGGAACTCAGGATCAATATGTAAAGACCAGTTAAAGCTATAAGCATCTTCATGAGCTCGGCGATGTTCCTTCACTTTTGGCATGGCATCTTTAATAATTCTAGCGGCTTGCGCAGGATCGCCAATGACAATTTGATAATGCTTTTGCGCTTCAGGTCCTAATGTGTCATGGATGAATTGATCGATGGATCTAAAGTACGCTTCACTTTCTTTTGGTCCAGTCAGAACTAGCGGTAGAGGCTGATCCGAATTTTCTGGATGCATTAAAATTCCGAGTATATAAAGTAGTTCTTCGGCGGTACCTGGGCCTCCTGGGAAAATAATAATCCCGTGCCCCATCCGAATAAAACCTTCTAAGCGCTTTTCTATATCCGGCATGATGATGAGCTCATTCACGATTGGATTTGGTGGCTCAGCCGCAATAATGGAAGGCTCAGTTAAGCCAACATAACGTTGAGAAGTATAGCGTTGTTTGGCATGACCAACTGCAGCACCTTTCATTGGCCCCTCCATTGCACCGGGTCCACAACCAGTACAGATGTTCATTTCTCGCAAACCTAACTCATGTCCGACCGAGCGAGTATATTGGTATTCAACCTCATTAATAGAATGCCCTCCCCAACAAACAACGAGGTTTGGATCAATGCCGGTATGCAGTGCCTTTGCATTACGTAAAATACCAAACACTAAATTGGTAATTTGTGCGGAATCGACGAGGTGTAAGCGTTGGCTATCTGCTAGTTGCACATGTAAGAATACGATATCGCGTAATACTGAAAATAGATGTGATTGAATGCCTTTTATAATCGTGCCATCTACAAAAGCGTGTTCTGGCGGATCAATTAACTCTAATTTTATACCTCGTTCACGCCGCATGACTTCGACTTCAAAAGAGAGATTTTGGCTTAATAATTGTTCGGAATTATCGGTGTGACTTCCTGAATTTAAAACGGCTAAAGAGCAACTGCGATATAACTGATAAAGATCACTTGAAGCGGCTTTTTTTAATTTGTTAACTTCTAATTGAGACAATAAATCTAAACTACCCATAGGACTTATTTGAGTGATCATAGGCGATTCCTTCCAACTTGATTTTGAAAACACCTGAACATAATTCAGGAGGAGAGTGTGATAAGAGCGAATAACCTGCGGGTGAGGTAAGCTTTGGATAAAGCAGGCTGCATTCTTAGGTTTCTATCGTTTAGTTCGACATAACTTAGCATGAAGAATATAAACCTTACACCCGTTTTATAGGCGAGGCTACTAGCAATGTCTTGGAGTTAGAGATCAAGCTTTTCATTACGAATGATTGATTTAGCCAATTCATCGTTACCGTTTAAGGTTTGGATTTTGATTAAGCCTTGATTCACCGCTTGTTGGCAAGCTAAACGAATATTAGGGGACGCAAAACTGGCGGCGGGTGCATTTTCTATCGCAGATAGGTGAACCCACTGACTGTCGGTTTCTCCTTCGTATGTGCTTATTTTTCCACTGATATAAATAGCCATTAATAATATATCAATCAATTCTTTATCATTAATTGCGGTGAAGGCTTTAGGTAAGAATGGATATTCCGCCATACCCATTTTTATATGTCGGTCTATGGTTATATTTGTTTGGAACGTTTCAGTCCACGAGTTGATTTTCTCAAACATGGCTTCGGTACTGCCTTGATGGCTAGCTTTAGGTTCAATATAAAGAAATAATCCATCGGAGAAATGGTATAAGCGTGCCGGTGAATTGACAAAATTTTGTAGGTGCTTACCAAATGCTTTTTCTATATCTAAACCTGCCTGATAGCCTCTTTTAAGGTATACATTGCGTAAAAAAGGCACCTCAAACATAACAAAATGAAGTCGATCGCTTAAGGGTTCATTGATTAACTCACCGAGTCGCCATTGTTCAAAGACCGCATTACTGCGCTCAAGTGATTTTGGCAGTTTTGCATTAAGAAGTTTTAAGTTTTGCAAGCCAGAACGAGTGTGGGTATAGAGATCAATAGTTTGAATTTCCAGCTCTTTTTTGATTTTCTTATTTAGGTTACCGCGATAAATAATGACCATTAATAGCAATATACTAACGACAATTAATATTAAGGTAGATTGTTGATAATCATGATATTTCTGCTGACTTCGTGAAAGGTTATCTTCTAGTCCCGCATAATGTAAGGATTGCTCAATAATATCTTTTTGTTGTCGAAATACTTCTTCATTAATGGCATTAAATTGTTCTTGTTGGTTCTGCCATAAGCTTTGATAATTCTGCTGCGCTTCGAGAGCTTGTTTATAATTACCTTTCTGCTGGTAAGCGGCAGAACTAATTTTGTACGCACCCATTTTTAAGTGATTATTGTTTAATTGAGTAGCTGCAGTGAGGGCTAATTGACCGTAAGCTAATGCGGTTTCTGTGTTTCCGTGTGATAAAGCTAAGGCAGCTTGCAGTAGATTTACTTCCGATTTTTGCAGTGACGAATTAGTCTGCTCCACCATTCTTTGGGCTTGATTTAAATAAATTTCAGCATGAGAGAAATCGAATAATTTCAAGTAAGTGTTAGCAATGCTGATGCGTAATTCTATTATTTGGTCTAGCGTTTTTAATGTTTCTTCATTGTCCAATACATTTAAATAATTCACTAAAGCTAGGTTGAATTTTCCTTGTTGGTAATAGGTAGCGGCCATCAATTTTAATGTTTCAGACAATGGTGTTGAGTGAGGGTAATTATCATAAAAGTCCGCCGCTTCTGTGGTGTGCTCAATGGCTTTATCAAAAACATGGCGAGAATAGAAGAGTTTTGCGAGCAATAAATTGGTTTTAGCGAGTTCAATGCTATCGCCTTCTTTTACCGCCATCCAATAAGTAATCAGAAGCTGGGTTAATGAATCATCATATTCATCTTGCTCGAGATAATATTCACCTAAACTGAGATGATAATCGATCGTCAGTAAAACCGAGTTTAAGGTAACAACATAGTTTTCAGCTTGCTTGAAGGCGGCTTCCGCTTTAATGCGGTTATTTTGATAAGCATAAACACTGGCTTTAAACATATTGAGGTGATAATTCAATTGTTGCTTCCAGTTTGTGGTTTGTTGTTCTTGAGCTAGCTTTTGATCAATCTCGCTAAGGTAACGATTTATGTCATTGATGCTATGAGTTTGCTCCCATAATAATTGGGCATGAGAAAGACGAGCGTTGATATAAAGTTGAGGCAATTTGTATTGAGTGGCAAGTGTTTCAGCGTCTTGAATCGACTGTAATGCTAACTGGTATAAGCCTTGATTATGATAGGCCTGAGCCATGATTTGTAAGGCTTCAATACTGGTTGACGGTGTCCTAATGCTTTTTTCACTACCATCACGTGACAGGGTGTAATCTTGGCTATTTGTGGCGACGAGTTTACGGGCTGAGAGAAACTGCTGAGTGGTTGTTAGAGATTGCTGAGGATTAATACTTAACACTCTTGCCGCTTCTTGAAGTGAAGGGGTCAGGTATATTTGAGCTTGAGCCAGTTTAGATATTAAAAGGCTGCTAAATAAAAGGGTAATAATAATCTGAGCCACTCTCTTCATTGGTCTCTGCATTCTCCTAGGTGTATTCAAAATAAATAGTACGGTAATGATTATGTTGAAAAGGCGATATTACATCGCCTTTATATTGTTCTATTGGCGAGCCATACGTTTTATGCAATTTGGCTTTTCATGCACAGTAGAGCGGTAAGGATTAATATCTAAGCCTCCCCTACGAGTATAGCGAGCATAAACACTGAGTTGTTGAGGTTGGCAATATTTAATAATGTCACAGAAGATCCGCTCTACACACTGTTCGTGAAATTCGTTATGTTCACGAAAAGAAATGAGATAGCGCAATAAAGCCTCTTGTGAGATTTTATTACCGGTATATTGAATTTCAACGCTCCCCCAATCTGGTTGATTGGTGATTAAGCAGTTTGATTTCAATAGATGGCTATGTAAAGTTTCAGTGACTTGTTGCTTACTGGTTGAATTTTGCAGATATTGTTCATTAAATTGATAATCGGTGATTTCGATATCTTGATTATCAATACAGTTGCCTTGCATCGTCACAATCGGCTGTAGGGTGTAATGCTCAACATTGTGTAAGCAAACATTCACTGTTTCACCGGCGCAAGCAGAGAGATCGGCTTTTAAGGTATTTTCCACCTGTTGCCAATCATCAAAGCGAGTTTGGTTTAAACTATTTAAATATAATTTAAACGACTTTGATTCAATAAGATTTGGGCTAGTGACGGGCAAGAACACATCACCAATGGCAACTTGTGGTAATCCTTTTCTATTAAGCCAAGATATTTCATACAAGGTCCAAATATCACAACCAACAAAAGGTAGATTATTGATCTCGTTTAATCCGAGATCTTGACGATTTAAGCTACGCGGTACTGGTTGTAGCAAACTTGAATCATAATCATGACGATATTGTGTATGCTGACCTAATGTTAAGCCTTGCAATTCTTTGGCATTAGCATATTTTGTGCTGCTAGGTTGAGTTGATGAATGCTTGGATTTTGAAGTATGAGTCATAGTAAAATCTAGATTTATTACAGTGACCAGAATAGTAATACCAATTCCAATCGGTATCTATGTATAATTTTGAATATGGAGCCTTGAATGAACCACAATATTGCCCATGCGTTGGCTGTGCTTACTTCTGATTTTATTGAGCAATGGCAACAAGCCTATAAAAGCAATCCTATTGCCGATGAAATGAAAGGGTTAGCTTCACCTTGTCTACAAACTCAAGAAGATAGCGAGCATGTTGAGTGGTTACCACAAGAACGTGATGCACTGGCCGACTTCAGTAATTTGGAACGCGGTATTGAGCTTATTATTCACCCTGATATTAAAGCTTTTTATGGTTCACAATATAGCGCCGATTTAACGTTATCTTGGAAAGAAAAACCGTTCACTTTACTACAAGTGTGGAGTGATGATGATTTTGTTCATCTTCAAGAAAATATTTTGGGTCATTTGGTGACTCAACGTCGATTAAAGTTAAAGCCAACGGTATTTATTGGTACCACTGATGCCGAGTTAGATGTGATTTCTATTTGTAATATTAGTGGTGAAGTGATTCTAGAGCGTTTAGGTACGTCTAATCGGGATGTGTTGAGCTCAAACATCGAGCAGTTTTTAATTCAGTGCCAAGTGCAAGTGTAAGGAAGATAAGTGTACGTTGTAGAGTTGCAGTTTGAATGTTTTGATAATACAACCATGGATGCGGTTGAGAAATCGATCAATGGTTTACTTGATGCCTTACGTTTTAATGGGCAGATATTAGGGCGAGAATTTCCTATTATTATTGGTGATGGGGAATTTCGTGTGCGCTTAATTTGTCCAGAATCAGACAGTATGCATCCAAGGTATCATTCTGCTTATGTCAAAGTATGCTTGCAACGGCTTACTGATGCTAAGGTTTTAGCGCCGAGGGTGAAAGTACTTGGGCAAGATCTTAACTCAGAGCAAACTGTTGCACATGAAGATGCGGGGCAATCAAGTTGGCAAGTGTTGTACACCACATTTGTGCATTCCTGCTCACCGTTACGCTGTGGCGATACGTTTAGGCCTATTCCCTTATATCATAATCCGCCAACCTTAAATGGCGATCATAAAGCGATCATTAAATGGCAAACAGAATGGCAAGCGTGCGATGAAATTCAAATGGCAGGCGCAACGGAAGCAGAGCATGCAACATTAAAAGAAATCTCAGATGTTGGGAGTTATTTATTTCGACGAGGCTGGGATCTGCGTGGGCGCTTAGAATATCTGACCAAAATTCCGACGTATTATTATTTATATCGAATTGGTGGGGAAAGCCTTGAAGCGGAAAAACAACGCCGTTGTCCACGTTGTGATAATGACTGGGCTTTAGAGCAACCTCTGCACGATATTTTCTATTTCAAATGCGATGATTGTCGGATTGTATCGAATATTTCGTGGGATCAGTTGAAGGGTTAATTTTATAGGCATGGTCTATTAGTTGAAATCCTGAATAACACATTATAGACGTTATTCAGGATGAGCGTTTTATTTAGCCTTTGCTAAGATCTTATCCAGATGATTTGCAAATTCACGCTTATCGGTTTGCGAAAGTGGCGCAGGACCGCCGCTTTGAATGCCACTTGAGCGCATAGTATCCATAAAATCACGAATATTGAGACGAGCCTTAATGGTGTCTTTAGTGTACAACTCACCGCGTGAACTTAATGCTTGCCCACCTTTGGTTATTACTTCATCAGCCAGTGGAATATCGGAAGTGATCACCAAGTCACCAATTTCTACTCGACGTACAATTTCATTATCAGCAATATCAAAACCACTTTCTACTTGGATCGAGTGAATGTTGGTACGATTGGGGACGGGAACTTGATGGTTTGCCACAAAGGTGGTGGTTATACCGGTTCTTTCTGCGGCGCGACAAATCGTTTCACGAATGGTTTTTGGACAGGCATCGGCATCAACCCAAATTTTCATACTATTTCCCTTGCTCTGTTGTTGATTTCTGCTCTAACTGATTGATGCGTAGTTCTAATTGCTCAATACGTTGGATAAAAGTCTGCATTTGAGTTTCAAGTCTCTGAACTCGTGGATCATTATTTGACGCATTTTCTTGAGCGGCTATTTCAATTTTTGGTACTTTATTGGATGCTTTCCACGATTTGATTGTGCTGATGATAGCTGGAATTGGCACAGAGACAGATAGACGAGCTTTCACTAATGCCACACTAGGTTCTTTCCCTTCGGCATTGAGTTCGGATAAGACTTTATGTAATTCAGCCGTGACATTTTGAGTATTCATTTTAGATTCTCTTTAACACAAAAAATTGAATAGTAATTGAGCTTATTAATAATCAACCATTCTATAAGGTGGTAGGCGAAAGTGCGTTGCTTTAAAACCTAGCATAATCATCCTTCCTTGGTAACAATCATCACCACGAGATGAAAATTCAAATTGATACAGTGAGTGAAAGCGCCAACGACCATCCGGTAACCTTATCTGATAGCGCAATAGAGAGGTTGATAGCACTTGCAGATCCAATTGTTCACAATGACGTAAAATCGCTTTATGTGCTAATTCAGATTGACGACGCTGCTGCCAAAATAAAAAGGCAATAAACATAACGATTAAAATCATCAATAAATCCGTGATCATTTACGCTTCCTTTGAGGTATTTATTTTATAAATCGGTAAATAGTGCTTTTCATAAAATCAAATACTATTGGCCGGATTTAGTGTGTTGCTGCAAGGTGATCAGCGCGTTAGCCAGTTCTGGGCTTGGCGTATTATGCAGTAAGGGAAGAAATGTCATCCTTAATTCAGGTAGCATCACTAAGTCTGCAAATAATTGATTAAATAGATTTTGATTATCGGTTTGGGCTAATCGTAATAAGAATTTTATCGCTCGCGCTTCGGTGGCAAGTTGTGACCAACAGCGTCCCGCGATGGCAATTAATATCTCGGAATGACTCAATTCTGGTTTGGCTAAAAGGGCTTCAATGACGGTTTGAAGTTGATCGATATTACCGCCAGATAGCGCTCGTACAAAAGCGGATAGCAAAAATAAGTCAGGTTGGTCTTTATTGGATTCTTCCAGTGCGAGCTCAGCAATACGTAGGCTTAATTTGTCGTCTAGATTGACATGCTCCAATGCGCCTAACAAAACATACAACGCTGGGTGGCATTGAACATCTTTTGTGATCGATGGAAGTGCTTTACGAATTGCCACGGTATTTTGATTATTTGATAATCGTGCACATATATCCGTAATGCCTTGCAAGCCGACCGTTTGCCAATTATTCCATCCAAGATCACCTGTAAAATAATGCTGAGCATGTTCGTAATATTGACTGGTGGGTAAATCTAAATGTGCTCGAATTAAGCTATGAAAAGCCGCCATTTTGTCATCTTTAGGCTTAAAGGTGTATGGGTTACTTGCGAGATGTTGCTGTTGTTCCTCTGTTAAGCTTTGGTTTAATTGCGCTCCCATTGCCTCGGTTACATATCTCAAGAAATTACCAACATCGGTTTGATTGAGTAAACCTCGCTCATCCAATGGGAATTTTAAGAACCAAATCCAAGGTTGGTTTTGCTCTGTCCAATAAGCAATGCCAAGGTGTGCATGTCGTTGTAGAGGATAAGGGTAGGGCTTTTGTGCCATTTCGACTTGTAGAAAGGTTTTATGGTCAATCGATTGAATGCGGCGACCTAAATCAAATATTTTATATTGGCACTGACTTTTTTCGAGTAGCTGACTTAGATTGTGAATAGCATTCATAGAGGGTTATCCGATCTTAATTCAAAAAGGTATAATCTCTACTAAATGGTACCCAATTTGACCATTATCAAGGGCGCATAGAGTAAAATGATTCAAGCAGATTCACTTTGTCAAAAACTGGACACATTAAAATCGACTTTACAGCAGTTAAGTTTATGGGAAGAACATTCGCCTAATGCTGATATGCTTGCCAGTTCTCAGCCTTTTGCGCTGGATACGTTAACGCCAACACAGTGGTTACAATGGGTTTTTATTCCTAAAATGGAGGCCTTGATTCGCTCGGAACAAGTGATACCAAGAGGGTTTGAAATTAGCCCTTATTTTGAGCAAGCGATGGTCAATAATGAAGCGCAGCACCAGTTATTGGTAGTGTTAAAACAAATAGATGAAATCGTAAAATGAGCGACATTATGAATCAAGAAAAAACCGATCAAGCTAATATTGATCAAGATGATATCGATCAAGCTAATAACGTTGAGCAATTAACTGCTGCAGATGATCATCCAGAGAGCGAATTACCGCTGATTGAGCTAGAAATCATTTATCAAGATGAGTTTCTTATTGCGGTCAACAAACCTGCGGGAATGTTAGTGCATCGTTCTTGGTTGGATCGTCACGAAACTCGATTCGTCATGCAAACATTACGCGATCAAATTGGTCAGCATGTGTTTCCACTGCATCGCCTCGATCGTCCGACTTCGGGGGTATTGCTATTTGCTTTATCCAGCGAGGTCGCATCACAAGCCGCGCCAATGTTTGCTGAGCATCAATTTGAGAAAACTTATCATGCGATTGTCCGCGGTTGGATCGAGGAAGGTGGCCTATTAGATTATCCGCTCAAGAAAGAGTTGGATAAGGTCGCTGATAAATTTGCGAAGCAAGATCAAGAAGCACAATCCGCTATTACGGACTATCGACCTCTTGCTAAAGTTGAAGTCCCATTATCAACCGGACGTTTCCCAACTAGCCGCTTTGGCTTAGTTGAAATGAAACCGTTAACAGGACGTAAACATCAATTACGTCGACATATGGCTCATCTTCGTCATCCAATTATTGGCGATACTTCGCATGGTGATGGTAAGCAAAATCGATTATTTCGCGATCACCTTAATGCACATAGATTGATGCTTCATGCAACACGTTTAAGTTTTATTCATCCTATAACTAAGCACGCCGTTATCATTGATGCAAAATTTGATGAGGTGTGGATGAACCTTATTGAGAAGTTTGGTTGGAATAGTAGCTTCTAGTTGTGAGGAAAATAAGTTTCGAGCCTCGGAGTGAGGCACTGTGACAACAGTTATAGGAACTGAAAATCGTCATCCTGAAAAACGACGTAGAAGTGCAGATCAAGATCTCCGACAGCAATTCGAGTTTCAATGCGTTGAGGAGATTCCGCATCTTCTTTGCTTAGGCTAATGTACCGAATGACGTTATGCGAACGGAGATGTTGCTCTTTATTTTCCTTATTTCAGCTTTGCTAAATCCGCTTCAATATCAGCAATTTTACCTGCCACCACTTTTTCTAAATGACGTAAATCAGTTAAAATTTTATGCTTAATATCTTGGTTATCCATCGGTTTAGGTTTAGTTATTTTGTTTAACTCCGTCATTACTTGAGTGAGGTTTGGGCTGACTTCGGTAGTTTCTTTATAGCCGCCTTGACTATTTTCTACACGGATGTTTTTGCGTTGACGTGGGTATTTAAATTTGACACTTTTAGCAAAAAGCTCACCTTTTTGTTTGTGGAAATAGATTTTAAGTACATCGACTTGAGCTTCTTGACGCAAACTATAGCGGGCTATTAATTTAGGGTCGGTGATGCCGAGCGTTTGTAAATTTGGATACATATAGATTTACCTCAATCGTTTATCTTCACGTTAAATTAAACATAGAATCTATCGATAATTCTAGCTTCAATTTGAGTTTAATGTGGTGATAACTCTTTTATTTTTGTTATCAATAACGCTTTAATCGCTTGTTCTTCGTCTTCTTCTAATCTTCCACTTGCTGGTGAGGTAAGAATAAATAAATCTTCTGCTCGCTCTCCAATAGTCGTGATTTTAGCTCCATGTAAATGAATGCCGAGTTCAGCAAAAGCCGATCCGACTCTAGCTAATAATCCAGGAGTGTCTAAAGCGACTAATTCCATCAGACTACGCTTACCTGTTTTGGTTGGAATGAAATTAATTTGAGTCTTTACATTGAAATGCAATAACTGACGCGGAGTGCGTCTTGGTGTCGCCAGTTTTAGCCCTGTTGATTGGAGAATAGTCGTCAATTGTTCTTGCAATATTTGGTGTCTATTGTCTTCAATTGGATCTCCATTGTGGTCGAGTACCATGAACGTATCGAGTGCATAACCGTCTTTGCTTGTCATAATTTGAGCATCGTGAATGCTGAGATTGCGGCGATCTAATTCAGCAGCCATAGTGGCAAACAAACTTGCTTTATCTTTAGCGTAAATAAAGACTTCCGTGCCGCCTCGTGATGCATTTTTGCTGATCAAAACTAAAGGGGCTTGGTGGTCATGCTTTAATAAATGTTCACCATGCCACGCTATTTGGTTCGCGGTATGCCGCAGGAAATAATCAGCCTTAAAGCGTTGCCATAACACTTCAATCTCTCTTGGCGAGAAGTTTTCTTTGCGTAACATTGCCGCGGCCATATGTTGATTATGGCGAATACGATCGCGGACATCGACTGGGTTTTCTAGCCCTCGTCGTAAAGCTCGCTGAGTGGAATAAAATAATTCGGCTAATAAAGTCCGTTTCCAACTATTCCACAATTCAGGGTTAGTCGCGCAAATGTCGGCCACAGTGAGGCAGACTAAATTTTCTAAGTATTCTTCATCACGTACTTTCTTAGCAAATTCTGTAATCACATCAGGATCATAAATGTCACGACGTTGCGCGGTAACTGACATTAATAGGTGGTTTTGAACAAGCCAAGAAACCATTTTTGCTTCTGGTTTTGATAAGCCATGTTCAATACAAAAATCATAGGCTTCAACTGCGCCAATTTCTGAGTGATCGCCACCCCGACCTTTGCCAATATCGTGAAAAATAGCCGCGATGATTAATAAGTTTTTCTTTTGAATCCTTGGATACACATCGCAGCAAATTGGGTGCTCTGTATGATTATTTGAATCACCGAAGGCGTGAATTTCTTTTAATACTCGCATGCTGTGTTCATCGACAGTATAAACATGGAATAAATCGAATTGCATTTGCCCTACGATTTGACTCCATTGCGGAAGGTAAGCCGCGAGTACTCCTAAACGGTGCATTAGACCAAATGATTTATGTAAAGCATTAGGGTGATTGATAAGCTCCATGAATTTTTCACGAGCGGCTGGAATGGTATGAAGAAAACGATTTAAGCGTCGGCGTGCTGTGCGTAGTTGTCTCAAAGTAGCAGGGCTAACACCTTCGATGGTGGAGTCATTGGCAATATGCAGAAACATGTCGAGAATGGTTTCTGGGCGAGCTTGAAATAAAGCGGGCTTTCTTGCTTCAATCAAGGTGTCTCGACGCTGGAAATCATCAGACAGTATTTCGACTTCTTGTCGCTTTCCTTTGTTAGTGATGGCTTGATCAAAGAGTTTTAGTAACATGGTATTGAGTTCAGCAACACGGCGCAGGGTGCGGTAAAACTCTTTCATCATCATTTCGATGCCGCGATTGCCTTCGCCGATAAAGCCTAAGTTCTCAGCCACACTTGCTTGGTGACCAAAGGTTAATCGATTGTCGTAGCGTTTTAATTCAATGTGCAGAGCGAAACGCACTCGCCATAAGAAGTTTTGGCATTCGAGTAACTCCCGATATTCTGCATCGGTTAGAAATCCTGCATAACTCATCTCACGTAAAGATGTAGCGCCAAAGTGACGACGGGCGACCCAGCTTAGTGTGTGAATGTCGCGCAAACCGCCTGGGCTAGATTTTATATCGGGCTCTAAATTATAAGTAGTGTCGTGATAGCGTGAATGTCGCTCGCGCTGTTCTTGTAATTTTGCTTTATAAAATACTTCGCTTGGCCAAAAAGTAGGGGCATTGATTTGTTCAATTAATGAAGTGTAAGTGCTGCTACAACCACATAGAAATCGTGCTTCTTGTAAGTTAGTGGCAACCGTTAAATCATCTAATCCTACTTGAATACATTCATCAAGTGTTCGGACGCTATGGCCAACCTCTAAACGTAAATCCCACAACAATGTGATGAACTGGCTTACTTTAGCGCTGATATCTTCAGTAATGCTTTCTTTCGACAATACTAAAATATCAATGTCAGAAAGTGGGTGTAATTCAGCTCGGCCATAACCACCAACTGCAATTAAACTCAAAGATGAATATGCATTGAATCCAAAATATAGCCACAGCCGACCTAAGATTGAATCCATATAATCGGAGCGAGCAAGTACGAGATCTTCAACTGGCTGATGAGCGAGAAAAGCTTCTTTTTGATGAATTGAAAACTGCTCAAGTTGAGATTTGAGTTCTGTCGGACAAATTTGATCATCTTTTAGGCTAGTCGGCGGTTGATATGGCATTGTGCGTTCCCTGCAACAAATAAAATCTGTCTTGATAATACCGTTTCAAGCTTATAAAACCAATGAGCAGACAAAAAAAAGCCCTCGCAGATAAATCCGAGAGGGCAATAAAATTGAAGCGTTTGGCTTAATATATTTCTCGACTTAGCTGTTATGCATAATGCGAGGAATGTTCTCTTCTGAGCGTAATGTCATTACTTCACAGCCAGTTTTGGTGACAACAATGGTGTGTTCGTATTGAGCTGAGTTTTTAGCGTCACCAGTATAAACCGTCCAGTCATCAGCAGCATCAACGGTTACGCCAAATTTCCCTGCGTTAATCATTGGCTCAATAGTAAATATCATGCCTTCTTTTAAAATGCGACGGTCGGTGTTTTTGTAATGAACAACTTGTGGCTCTTCATGGAATTCATCACCAATACCATGTCCACAAAAATCTCTTACGATAGAAAATTTATTACGAGGATTTTTCTTGTTGCTGTCTTTAATATATTTTTCAATCGCGGTGCCAATTTCACCAAGCTGTAAACCTGGTTTGACCTTACGAAGCCCAACATACAGAGCTTCTTGAGTCACCATACATAGACGCTTATCGGCTGGTGCAACATCACCAATTAAAAACATCTTTGACGTGTCACCGTAATAACCATCAGGTCTCACACTGAGATCTGCATTAGGGTCATTAGGTACGATAACTGTAATGTCGATATTTAAAATATCGCCATTTTTTAATACCGCTGGCTTGAGTTGTCCATTGCTGCCAATTTCGTCTTGCGATGCAGGAATACCGTGGCAAACAATATGATTAATGGAAGTACAAATTGATTTTGGATAGCCATGATAATCAAGTGGTGCTGAATACGCGCCGTGTTTAATGCCGTAATCATGGCAAATCTGATTGAGCTCTTCGGTGGTTACGCCGGCTTTGACATGCGGTTCGATCATTTCAAGTGTATCGGCTGCTAATTTACAAGCAATGCGCATTTTTTCAATTTCTTCGGCGGTTTTAATTTTAATCGTCATGTTTATTTGGCCTTTTTAACTATTGTTAATAGTGTATTCAGTGACGGCGCTAATCGCAATTGAAATCCGTTATCATCAGTATAATTAGGTTAAAAATTCACATGTCAGGCTAAATGAATAAAAAATGATAGCAAGTTAATGAGTTTTTCTGGATTAATAAGTGGGTTTTATGGTATAAAGCGCACCGAAATTGGCATCTGTTCACTCCTGTATTTGGCGTAGCAATGTGAGTTTCACATACTTATTTCTTAAATCACACACATTCCGACACGTGATCCGGGGTGCTCAAGTCAATATTGAACTTGGGTCGGAGTCATGGGGGATGTGGAGGCCTAACCCCATTAAAGAGGATTATATAATGGCAACTGTATCAATGCGCGATATGCTTAAAGCTGGTGTTCACTTTGGTCACCAAACTCGTTACTGGAACCCAAAAATGAAGCCTTTCATCTTTGGTGCTCGTAACAAAGTTCATATCATCAACTTAGAAAAAACAGTTCCTATGTTCAACGAAGCGCTAGCAGAGCTTAGCAAAATCGGTGAGCGTAAAGGTAAAGTACTTTTCGTTGGTACTAAGCGTGCGGCTTCTGAATCAATCAAAGAAGCGGCAATTGCAAGCAATCAGTACTACGTAAACAACCGCTGGTTAGGCGGTATGTTGACTAACTTTAAAACAGTTCGTCAATCAATCAAACGTCTTAAAGAATTTGAAGCGCAATCTCAAGATGGTACGTTTGAAAAAATCACTAAGAAAGAAGCTCTAATGCGTACGCGCACAATGGAGAAACTTGAAAAATCCCTTGGTGGTATTAAAAACATGGGTGGTTTACCTGACGCATTATTCGTAATCGATGCTGATCACGAGCACATTGCAGTTAAAGAAGCAAACCACCTAGGTATCCCAGTGTTTGCAGTAGTAGATACTAACTCTGATCCAGATGGCATTGATTTCATCATTCCTGGTAATGATGACGCAATCCGTGCTGTACAACTTTACCTAAACGCTGCTGCTCAAACAGTAACTGAAGGTCGTAACAAAGACGTAGCTGCAGTTTCTGATAAAGATAGTTTCGTAGAAGAAGCTTAATATCACTGCTCCTTGTCACTTAGCGTTGATTGTCATTATTTGGTAGTTAAGGTTAAGTTATAGTTAGTAATAGGGGCCATGCTTTTAATGTAAAATTAAGCTGGCCCCTGTTTTTTACCATTTTTGGAACCAACCGAGGATTATACCATGGCAACAGTAACAGCTGCTCTAGTTAAAGAATTGCGTGAGCGTACTGGCGCAGGCATGATGGATTGTAAAAAAGCGCTTGTTGAAGCAAATGCTGATATCGAATTAGCAATTGAAAACATGCGTAAAAGCGGAGCTGCAAAAGCGGCTAAAAAAGCGGGTAATATCGCTGCTGAAGGAACCATCTTAGTTAAAGAAGGTGAAGGATTTGCAGTGCTTCTAGAAGTAAACTGTCAAACTGACTTCGTAGCAAAAGATGCAAACTTCCTAGGTTTTGCCAATGCTGTTCTTGACTCTGCACTTACTGAGCGTTCAGATGTTGAAGCACTTCAAGCTCAATTTGAAGAAACTCGTATTGCTCTAGTTGCTAAAATCGGTGAGAACATCGGCATTCGTCGTGTTGTTTACATTGAAGGCGCTAAAGTAGGTTCATACCGTCACGGTGAGCGCATTGGCGTAGTTGTTGCGGGTGATGCAGATGAAGAAACTATCAAGCATGTTGCAATGCACGTTGCAGCTTCTAAGCCTGAATATGTTCATCCTGAAGATGTGCCTGCAGATGTGGTAGCTAAAGAGAAAGCGGTTCAAATTGAAATCGCAATGAATGAAGGCAAACCACAAGAAATCGCTGAGAAGATGGTTATTGGTCGTATGAAGAAATTTACTGGTGAGGTTTCTCTTACTGGTCAAGCATTCATCATGGAACCTAAGAAAACTGTTGGTGAATTCTTAAAAGAAAAAGGCGCAACAGTAACTAGCTTCGTACGTTTAGAAGTTGGTGAAGGTATCGAGAAAGCTGCTGAAATGAGCTTTGCTGATGAAGTTGCAGCAGTACAAAAAGGTTAATTCCTATTTTGTATAGTTAATCTAAGAGACCGTGGCCATGCTGCGGTCTTTTTGTGAATAAGGATAATTCGTTAGTTGTTATGAATAAATATTATGCTAGCCTTTTTGGGAGGTTAACTTATGCATATTTATCCGTAACAGTTAATCAAATAACACTTTTTGAAAGGTAAACTCCATGACAACGAATCCTAAGCCTGCATATCAACGTATTTTGTTAAAACTTAGTGGTGAAGCCTTACAGGGAGCAGAAGGTTTTGGTATCGATCCTACGGTTTTAGACCGTATGGCTCAAGAAGTGAAAGAATTAGTTGAACTTGGTGTTCAAGTTGGCGTAGTTATCGGTGGTGGTAACCTATTTCGTGGAGCTGGTCTTGCCGAAGCTGGTATGAATCGTGTTGTTGGTGATCATATGGGTATGCTTGCAACTGTAATGAATGGTTTAGCTATGCGTGATGCTCTTCACCGGGCTTATGTGAATGCCCGTGTTATGTCGGCGATTCCTCTTAAAGGTGTGTGTGATGATTACAATTGGGCTGATGCTATTAGCCAATTGCGTCAAGGCCGCGTTGTGATTTTCTCTGCGGGTACAGGTAATCCATTTTTTACTACTGACTCAGCAGCATGCTTGCGTGGGATTGAAATTGAAGCGGATGTTGTCTTAAAAGCAACCAAAGTGGATGGTGTTTATACTGCCGATCCTGTCGCTAACCCTGATGCGATTTTATGTGATAAACTCAGTTACAACAGCGTATTAGAAAAAGAATTAAAAGTAATGGATTTAGCTGCCTTTACTTTGGCTCGTGATCATAAAATGCCAATTCGTGTGTTCAATATGAATAAGCCTGGCGCGTTACGCCGCGTCGTGATGGGTGAGCAGGAAGGGACATTGATTAGCGATCTCTCGGAATAAAGTAAAAAGGGCAAATAGAATAGCTTTCTTGCTCTGTTAAAATATCAATAATTAAGGTGATACCGTGATTAACGAAATTCAAAAAGACGCTCAAGAGCGTATGCATAAGAGTGTTGAAGCTCTTAAAAGTAATCTATCAAAGATCCGTACTGGTCGAGCGCATCCAAGTATTTTACAAAATATTTCAGTAGAATATTACGGAGCACCAACTCCGCTTAATCAAGTTGCAAACATCATTGCAGAAGATGCCCGCACATTGGCTATCACTGTTTTTGATCGAGAACTGACTCAAGCAGTAGAAAAGGCGATAATGAAATCAGATCTTGGTTTAAATCCAATGTCTGCTGGTACGGTTATCCGTGTACCACTTCCTGCATTAACGGAAGAGCGTCGTAAAGACTTAGTGAAAATTGTCCGTGCTGAAGCGGAAGGTGGCCGTGTAGCAGTACGAAATATTCGCCGTGATGCTAACGGTGATTTTAAATCGTTACTGAAAGACAAAGAAATTTCAGAAGATGAAGATCACAAAGCACAAGATGAGATTCAAAAAATCACAGATGTAGCGATCAAAAATATTGATGATCTCTTAGCTGTGAAAGAAAAAGAGTTAATGGAAGTTTAATTTTCCGCTCAAATTGGGAAGCGCTGTGCTGATTTATTAATCTATCAGTATGGCGTTTTTTATTTTGGCCTAATAAAAAGACTTTAAATAATGTCAGACGTTCAACTCTCATCGGAACTTTTACCTCAGCATATTGCAATTATCATGGATGGTAATGGCCGTTGGGCTAAACAACAAGGTAAGCCTCGACTGTATGGGCATCGTGTTGCGGTAAAAGCTGTGCGGGAGACTATAAGTACGTCTTCTCGTTTGGGGATTAAAGCGGTTACTTTATTTGCTTTTAGTAGTGAGAATTGGAAGCGGCCCCAAGAAGAAGTCGGATTATTAATGGACTTGTTCATGATGGTGCTGACTAAAGAAGTCAAAAAACTGCATAAAAACAATTTGAAACTTAAAATTGTTGGGGACAAATCTCGTTTTAGTTCTTCTCTGCAAAAAAAAATAGCAGAAGCTGAATATCTCACCCAGAGTAATACAGGGCTAGTAGTTAATGTGGCCGCAAATTATGGTGGTAAGTGGGATATTACTCAAGCTGTTAAGCAGTTAGCAATATCCATTGAAAATCAACAGTTTAAATCTGAAGATATAACCGAAGAATCAATTTCGCAATATTTATGCATGTCTGATTTACCTGATGTGGATCTTATGATCAGGACTAGTGGCGAATGTCGAATTAGTAACTTTATGTTATGGCAGATGGCTTATGCTGAATTGTACTTTACCGATCTTTATTGGCCGGAATTTAATGAACAAGCGTTATTAGAAGCAATTTCTTGGTTTATTAATCGTGAGAGACGATTTGGTTGTACGAGTGAACAGCTGCAATCATTAATGAACCATAAATAGAGATAAAGCATAAGGATGGAAGTTTGAAACAACGAATTATTACAGCATTGATTTTAGCTCCTTTGGTAGTATGGGGGATTTTTCAATTACCTATTCCTTTGTTTATAGCTGCTTTGACTGCCGTCGCATGTATTGGCCTTTGGGAGTGGACTCAGTTTATTAGTCCTAACACTCGAGTGAAAAATTTATTTCCTGCAGTTATTGCTCTGCTTGCCAGTTTTGTATTTATTCCAGTTGATGTTGAGAGCTTATCCCAAGTTTCAAACATACATCTCGCAATTTTGAGTGTAGGTAGTTTATGGTGGATATTTGCTAGCTTGTTAGCGTTGACTTATCCCAAAAGTACTCGCATATGGAGTAAGAGTCTTTCTCTACGTCATTTGTTTGGTATTTTATCGATTCTGCCATTCATATGGAGTGTGTTTATACTCCGTTCGGAAGGATATGCAGTACACCCACTCCATGGGGCTAAGTTAGTTATGTATGTATGCTTATTAGTGTGGGCAGCAGACACCGGCGCTTATTTTACTGGAAAAGCATTTGGTAAGCATAAAATGGCACCAAAAGTTAGCCCGAATAAAACATTAGAAGGCTTATTTGGTGGCATGATATTAGCGATGCTGGTAGGTTGGGTTGTTGCTAAACTATTTGATATTCATTTTGCTAATTTAATAACAATGTTCGTTATTACGTTCATCACAGTGGTAATTTCAGTATTAGGTGATCTTGTCGAAAGCATGTTTAAGCGTGTGGCAGATATAAAAGATAGCAGTAATATTATTCCCGGGCATGGTGGAGTTCTTGATCGAATTGATAGCTTAATGGCTGCATTTCCTGTTTTTGCTCTACTGTATTTTCTTTGCCAGTAGTATCGGTGTTACGTCATCTTTCTCTTTTAGTGGTTTGATCTTATGCAAAAGATAACGATTTTAGGTGCAACGGGTTCTATCGGGGCGAGTACGCTGTCTGTCATTGAGCATAACCCAACTGACTTCTCGGTGTTTGCATTGGCAGCATGTTCTAATGTTGAAAAAATGCATCAATTGTGTCTGCAGTGGCAACCTGAATATGCTGTCATGTCTGATGACTCAGCTGCATTGTTATTAGAAAAAAAGCTAAAAAACTCACATGTTTCAACTAAGGTTTTGTCAGGGTTAGATGGGCTATGTGAGGTCGCTTCTGCTGAGCCTGTTGACATGGTGATGGCAGCCATTGTTGGGGCTTCTGGGCTATTACCAACTATGGCAGCGGTAAAAGCAGGTAAGAGAATTTTACTGGCTAATAAAGAGGCTCTCGTTATGTCAGGGCAATTCTTTATTGATGCAGCTAGGCAGTATGGAGCAGAAATTTTGCCCGTAGATAGTGAGCATAACGCCATTTTTCAATGCCTTTCTCAAACCATCCAGACAAACTTAGGACATTGTGATCTTGATGCTGGTGGAGTTCATTCCATCCTGTTAACTGGTTCAGGTGGTCCTTTTCGTTATAGTGATGTTTCTTCATTAAGCCAAGTTACGCCTGAGATGGCGATAGCACATCCTAATTGGTCAATGGGTCCGAAAATCTCAGTAGACTCTGCCACTATGATGAATAAAGGTTTGGAGTTTATTGAAGCGAAATGGCTATTCAATGCAAAGCAAGAACAGCTTAAGGTTTTGATTCATCCTCAGTCAGTCATTCATTCTATGGTGCAATATAATGATGGTTCCGTCATTGCTCAAATGGGTGAGCCTGATATGAGAACCCCTATTGCATTATCAATGTCATACCCTGAACGTATTCCATCTGGCGTTAACCCTATTAATTTTACACAGCTAAATGAACTGACTTTTCTTGAACCTGATATGTCAAGATACCCCTGTTTACAGCTTGCGATTGATGCTTGTTATACTGGGCAAAATGCGACGACTGCGATTAATGCAGCCAATGAAGTTTCAGTTGCTGCTTTTTTAAATAATCAGCTTAAATTTACCGATATTGCCATCATTAATGAGGCTGTTATGTCGAAAGTGTGTGGCTTATCAACTCTTGGTGCACAGAGTTTGGAAAGCTTACTTGAGCTAGATAATATAGCTCGCCAATACGCCAATGAATTATTAACAGAGCGATCATTATGACTGGCATAATATGGAATTTAGCATCGTTTATCGTTGCACTTAGTATTTTAGTGGCAGTACATGAATTTGGTCATTTTTGGGTTGCACGTCGGTGTGGTGTTAAGGTTCAAAAGTTTTCGATTGGATTCGGTAAGTCTCTTTGGAGCCGTAAAGCGAAAGATGGAGTTGAGTATTCCATCTCAATGATCCCTTTAGGTGGTTTTGTCAAAATGCTCGATTCTCGAGTTGATAATGTCCCCGAAGATCAGAAGCACATGGCTTTTAATCATAAAAGCTTATGGCGACGTAGTGCTATTGTTGCTGCAGGCCCTGTTTTTAATTTTCTTTTTGCGATCTTTGCCTATTGGCTAGTTTTTATGATTGGTGTGCCAGCGTTAAAACCAGTGATTGGTGATGTAGCGCCAAGTTCTATTGCTGCAAATGCAGGAATGACGTCAGGCATGGAACTAAAATCAGTATCTGATATCAAAACCTCTGATTGGGAATCTGCGCATATGGCGTTGATTTCTCATATTGGCGATAAGCAGATAATTTTGACCGTAAGTTCGCCAGAAGATGTTGGTCTTGAAAGAAAGATTACTTTAGACACTCAAGATTGGTCATTTGATCCTGAAACAGATTCTGTCATGCAAACATTAGGGTTTAAACCTTATCGACCAGCGCTGACAACGGTTGTTTCTAATGTCAGTGAAAATAGTGCTGCGGAGAAAGCTGGATTTAAAGTCGGTGATAAATTACTTTCAATTGACGGTAAGTCTGTCGTTATATGGCAAAATTTTGTTGATGCCGTTAAATCTAGTCCAGAAAAATCACTTTCTCTATATGTGGAAAGAGAAGGAAAAGAGCAAGCTTTGACTTTAGTACCAGAAATGAAAGTTTTAGCTGATGGAAGCAAAATAGGATTTGCGGGTGTTGCACCTTCAATGGATGCTTGGCCGGAAGAGTATCGGATTGAGCAAAAATATGGTGTGCTTGAATCAATACCTAAAGCGATTGATAAAACCGGACAAATTGTTGGTTTAACACTGACAATGGTGAAAAAACTGTTTACTGGTGACGTCGGTATTAATAATTTAAGTGGGCCGATTACTATTGCTAAAGGCGCTGGTACCACCGCTGATTACGGTTTAGTTTACTTTTTAGGTTTTTTAGCCCTTATTAGTGTTAATTTAGGTATTATTAACTTGATGCCTCTTCCTGTATTGGATGGTGGACATCTGCTATTTTTTGCAATTGAAGCTATTATTCGCCGTCCTGTCTCCGAAAAGGTGCAAGAGATTGGTTATCGTATTGGTAGTGCAGCTATTTTTTCTTTAATGCTAATAGCAATTTTTAATGACGTTGCTCGCCTGTAGTGCCAGTAGTGGTTTAACAAGGCATCTATTTATAAAGGATTTATGAACAAGTTTATGGCGATCAAACGCATTTGGATTATGGCTTTACTGGTTATCTCATCAGTGGCTCACGCGGACTCTTTTGTAGTCTCTGACATTAAAATTGAAGGTTTACAGCGCGTTGCGCTTGGTGCTGTGCTATTAAAAATGCCAGTCCGAGTAGGCGATACTGTGGATGAACAAGATGCGTCTGCGATTATTAACGCGCTTTATTCTTCGGGAAATTTTGAAGATGTTAAAGTCTATCGTGATGGCTCGGTCTTATTACTTAAAGTGAAAGAGAGACCAACTATTGCTGAAGTGTCTTTCTCAGGTAATAAAGCTATTAAGGATGAGCAACTACAGCAGAATCTTGATGCATCTGGCATTCGTGTCGGCGAAGCGTTAGATCGAACTAAATTAAGCTCAATTGAAAAAGGTTTAGAAGATTTCTACTACAGCGTGGGTAAGTATAACGCGACAGTAAAAGCCGTCGTTACACCTTTACCGCGTAATCGTTCCGATTTGAAGTTTGTTTTTACTGAAGGGGTTTCAGCCAAAATTCAGCAAATCAATTTCATTGGTAATAAAGTGTTTACCGATAGCCAACTTTTATCACGTTTCGATCTTAATGCTGATGTGCCGTGGTGGAACTTTTTAGCGGACGAAAAATATCAAAAGCAAGTGCTTGCTGGTGATATTGAAAAACTTAAAACGTACTATTTTGATCGTGGCTATTTAAAATTTCAAGTGACGTCTACTCAGGTGTCAATTTCACCAGATAAAAAAGGTGTCTATATCACGCTTAATGTTACCGAAGGTGAACCTTATATCATTAAAGAGGTGAAGTTTCGTGGTGATCTTATTGGAAAGGAAGACGATTTTAAAGCGATGATCCCATTTGAAAGTGGTGATACTTACAATGGCTCATTAGCGACGATGCTTGAAGATGGTATTAAAAAGTCATTAGGTGAATCTGGATACGCTTATCCTAAAGTTCAAACAATACCTGAATTTAACGATGAAACGAAAGAAGTCTCTTTGACCATTCAAATAGATCCTGGCAGTCGTATGTATGTACGTGATATTCGTTTTACTGGTAATACGATTACACGAGATGAAATATTACGCCGTGAGATGCGCCAAATGGAAAGCTCGTGGTTAAATTCTAAATCAGTTGATGCCGGTAAGGCTCGCTTGAATCGCTTGGGTTTCTTTGAAACTGTCGATGTTCAAACACAGCGTGTTCCTGGAACTGACGACCAAGTTGATGTGGTTTACAATGTTAAAGAAGCCAACTCAGGTAGCATTAACTTTGGGGTTGGTTATGGCACGGAATCGGGTGTTAGTTTTCAAGTTGGTTTACAACAAGACAACTTTTTAGGGACAGGTAATCGAATTGGTATCAATGCCATGACAAACGATTACCAAAAAAATATTAGTTTAGATTATCGGGATCCGTACTGGACGTTAGATGGTGTTAGTTTAGGTGGCAAGGTATTCTATAATGAATTTGAAGCATCTGAAGCAGGGATAGTTGATTATACTAACGAAAGTTATGGTACCAGTTTAACTTGGGGTTTCCCTATCAATGAGCTTAATTATATTGAATTAGGAATTGGTTACACACATAACAAAATTTCCAATTTAGACCCTTATGTTCAGAATGAAGGTTTCTTAACGACTCAGGAAAATGCGGGTAATTACGATGAAGCTTCAGGCGAATTAAAAGTTGATGATTATGATGTCAATATTTCTTGGACCCGTAACAACTTGAATAAAGGGTATTTTCCAACAGCGGGTAACCACCAAAGAGCATTCTTTAAAATAACAACACCAGGTTCGGATGTTCCCTATTACAAAATTCAATATGATGCAAAACAATACATTCCCCTGACTAAGAAACAAGACTTTACTGTTTTATTACGAGGACGTTTGGGATACGGTAATGGTTACGGTTCTGTGAATGGTAATGATAACTTATACCCATTCTATGAAAACTATTATTCAGGTGGCTTCTCTACATTGCGCGGTTTTGGTTCTAACTCTGCAGGGCCGAAAGCCGTATATGATGAGGGTGGTTCAACTGGAGGGAACAATCCAAATTATACTGCAACCGATGATTCAGTTGGTGGTAATGCAACCGCTGTAGCGAGTGTTGAGCTTATTGTCCCGACCCCGTTTGCTTCAGAAGAAGTGGCGAATTCACTTCGGACGAGCATCTTTCTTGATGCGGCAAGTGTTTGGGATACTGAGTTTAAGTATAGGGATCCTGATGCAAACATGGCAGGTAAGAAATATTATTATGATTACTCAGATCCATTAAATTTCCGCTATTCGGTAGGGATGGCGATGCAATGGATGTCACCGATGGGGCCTTTGGTGTTCTCAATAGCAAAACCGTTGAAAATTTATGAAGGCGATGATGATGAGTTCTTCACCTTTACTATTGGACAAACATTCTAATTTTAGATTCTTTTTGTAAGGAAATTATTGTGAAAAAATTGATGAAAATTACAGGTATCAGCTTAGTTGTGTTAACTGCATCTTTAACGGCACAAGCGGCACAAGCAGCTCAAAAGATTGGCTACGTGAATACGGCAAAAGTATTTCAAACCGTTCCTCAAGCTCAGGCAGTAGAGCAAAAATTAGAAAAATCCAGCAAAGACAAAAGAGCTGAACTGGATAAACTAAAAAAACAAATTGATACTAAAGTGGAAAAATTAAAACGTGATGCTCAACTTATGTCGACTAATGATGTTGATAATCTCCGTATTGATATTCAATCGATGCAAGCGAAGTTAGAAGTTAAAGGAAAGTCTTTCCAAGCTGATATCAACAAAATGAAGCAAGAAGAAATGCAAAAAATTAATGTGAAAATTCAAGCTGCGATCGATAAAGTCGCGAAGAAAGATGGCTACGATATTGTGCTAAATGGCCAAGCGTTAGTTTATGCTACACCAAGCGCAGACATTACAGATTCTGTTATTAAAGAATTAAAATAATAAAAGTAGAAAGATTTTATTTATGCCAAATAAAACACTTGCTGAACTAGCAAAAATAATAGGCGGAGAGCTACATGGAGATGGTGATTGTACCGTTTCCTCTGTTGCTGCGATGGATAAAGCTGGCTCTGGTCAAATAACTTTTTTGACCAATGAAAAATACCGCAAGCATTTATCAGAATGTAAAGCGAGTGCCGTCCTTATTAAAGCATCTGAACTCGACGTATGCCAAACGAATGCACTTGTAGTTGAAGACCCTTATCTTGCTTATGCATTAGTGGCTCAAGCCCTTGATATAACACCAAAGCCTGCTGATTGTATTGAATCGACAGCAGCCGTTGCGGATGATGTGATATTGGGTGCTGATGTCTGCATTGCTCACCATGCTGTGATTGAAACTGGTGTTGAGCTTGGGGACAATGTGGTAATTGGTGCAGGCTGCTTTATTGGCAAGAATACTAAGATTGGAGCCAATACAACAATTTGTGCTAATACGACGATTTATCACAATATAACTATTGGGGAGTCATGCTTAATCCAAGCCAATACAGTTATTGGTGCGGACGGTTTTGGTTATGCGAATAATCGTGGTGAGTGGGTTAAAATCCCTCAACTCGGAGGCGTGATAATTGGTAATCGAGTTGAGATTGGTTCTTGTACTACGATTGACCGCGGCGCGTTAGATGATACGGTTATCGAAGATAACGTAATTATTGATAATCATATTCAAATCGCACATAACGTTCGTATAGGATATGGTACGGCGATGGCTGGTAGCACTACTGTAGCGGGTAGTGTGAATATTGGTAAATATTGCATTATTGGTGGAGCCTCCGTGATTAACGGTCATATTGATATTGCTGACCAAGTGACAATAACCGGTATGGGAATGGTTATGCGTGGCATCCCAGAGAAGGGTGTGTATTCGTCAGGTATCCCACTGCAAACGAATAAAGAGTGGCGTAAAACCGCCGCTCGAACATTGAAAATTGATGATATGCATAAACGTCTTAAAACTTTAGAAAAAAAGTTAAAAGATTAATATATTGATAAAACACATTAGTAATTTATTTAGTTTAATGGTTTATAGCATAATGAAAAATCTTCAAGTAACAGACTTTTCATCGCTACATCAATAATATTTTAGAACATTTATAGGAAGTTGATTGTGACTGCTGAAAAGAAAACATTAAATATTACAGAAATTAGAGCGTTATTGCCGCATCGTTACCCATTTTTATTGATCGATCGAGTGACCGATTATGAAGAAGGTAAGTATCTTATTGGGCTTAAGAATGTTTCTGTTAATGAACCCCAATTCACAGGACACTTTCCACAGCTTCCAATTTTCCCGGGTGTTTTGATTTTAGAAGCCATGGCTCAAGCAACGGGGTTACTTGCATTTAAAACCTTTGGCGCACCAAAAGAAAATGAGCTTTATTACTTTGCGAGTATTGACCGAGCTAAATTTCGTAAGCCAGTGGTACCTGGTGATCAATTAATGATTGAAGTTGAATTTATTAAAGACCGCCGCGGTATTGCTTTATTCAATGGCGTAGCTAAAGTAGACGGCGAAGTTGTTTGTTCTGCTGAGTTAAAATGTGCGCGTCGTGAATTCTAAAGGGTGAGCGCTAGTATGAATAATGCAAAATTAATCCATGAAACTGCTCAAATTCATCCTTCTGCAGTGATTGAAGATGGAGTGAAAATTGGTGCTAACGTTAAAGTTGGTCCATTTACTTACATTGGCTCTGACGTGGAGATTGGTGATGGCACAGAGATCCATTCTCACGTTGTTATCAAAGGTCCTACCGTAATTGGTAAAGAAAACCAAATCTACCAATTTGCCTCTATCGGTGAAGCTTGTCAGGATCTCAAATATAAAGGTGAGCCGACTCGATTAGAAATCGGTGATCGCAATGTCATCCGTGAAAGTGTCACCATGCATCGTGGCACTACTCAAGATCAGCATTTAACCAAAGTGGGTAGTGATAACCTATTTATGGTGAACGTACATGTTGCGCATGATTGTGTGATTGGTAATCGCTGTATTTTGGCTAATAATGTAACCTTAGCCGGTCATGTTACGGTTGAAGATTTTGCCATTATTGGTGGGATTTCAGCGGTACATCAATTCTGCCATATTGGTCAGCATTGTATGGTTGGTGGCGCATCAGGCGTTGCTCAAGATGTCCCGCCTTATGTTATTGCACAAGGTAATCATGCGACACCATTTGGTGTTAACTATGAAGGTTTGAAACGTCGTGGTTTTGAAAAAGACGAAATCCATGCTATTCGTCGTGCCTATAAGTCTCTTTATCGTAATAAAAATACGTTAGAAGAAGCGAAAGCAGAAATGGCAGAAGATGCGAAAGTATTTCCTTCAGTTCAAGTTTTAATTGATTTCATTAATAATTCCTCACGTGGCATTATTCGATAATCGTCGAAAATTTCAATGTTGAGATTGGAAAGGCCTAACCTTGTTTAGGCCTTTTTTGTTTGAAAAGGATAATAATATGGATCGTCCGTTACGAATTGGTGTGGTTGCTGGTGAGTTATCTGGTGATACTTTAGGTGCTGGCCTAATTAAAGCGATTAAAGCTATACACCCAAATGCTGAGTTTGTTGGTATAGGTGGTCCACAGATGATTGAACAAGGCTGTGATTCTCTCTTTGATATGGAAGAGCTATCCGTAATGGGATTGGTCGAAGTACTTGGGCGATTACCTCGTTTGCTTAAAGTTAAAAAGACGATAATCGATTATTTTATTCAAAATCCACCAGATGTCTTCGTCGGGATTGATGCGCCTGATTTTAATCTACGAGTTGAATTGGCTCTGAAGAAATCAGGTATTAAAACGGTACATTATGTCAGTCCATCGGTATGGGCATGGCGACAAAACCGTATTCATGGTATTGCCGCCGCGACTAATTTAGTTTTGGCTTTTTTACCTTTTGAAAAAGCGTTTTACGATAAATTTAATGTTCCATGTGAATTTATTGGTCATACGTTAGCCGATACTATTCCGCTGTATAGCGACAAATTAGCAGCACGTGAAAAGTTGAATTTAGATCCTAATAAAACTTGGCTTGCTGTTTTACCTGGTAGTCGTAATGCTGAATTGAAGAAGCTATGCGAGCCTTTTATCCAAACTTGCCAGAAATTAGCTAAAAACAATCCAGATTTAGGTTTTGTAGTCGCGTTGGTTAACCAAAAGCGTCGTGATCAGTTTGAAGCTGCGTGGAAGCAACATGCTCCTGAATTACATTTTGAATTAGTGAATGGTACAGCAAGAACGGTATTAGAGGCATCAGATGTCGTCATGCTTGCTTCGGGTACTGTGGCGCTCGAATGTATGTTAGTGAATCGCCCAATGGTAGTTGGTTATCGTGTTAATGCATTATCTGCTGCTATTGCTCGTCGTATGCTTAAAACGTCTTATGTATCGCTACCTAATATTCTTGCCGATCAAGAATTGGTCAAAGAGTTTTTACAAGAAAATTGTACGGTTGAAAATCTTACTGCTGAAATTGAGCGTTTGATGACGGAAGAAGGTGAAGCTATGCAAGCAAAGTTTACTGAAATGCATCAATGGATACGTAAAGATGCTGATAAACAAGCGGCAAGCTCTGTTTTAGCCTTGATTGATCCAAATTTTGCAAACTTAAATTCTGAATCTAATTTAATGGCAAAATAACAAGACAGTATGATGAAAACAGAACTTCCTATTTATGAATATCCATCGGGTTTTCACTGCATTGCAGGGGTGGATGAAGTTGGGCGTGGTCCATTAGTGGGGGCTGTCGTTACTGCTGCAGTTATTTTAGATCCTAATAATCCGATTGAAGGATTAACCGATTCTAAAAAATTGTCTGAAAAGAAACGCATGGCACTGTTTCCTGAGATCCAGCAAAAGGCATTAGCATGGTCGATTGGTCGTTGTGAAGCGTGGGAAATCGATGAGCTAAATATCCTACAAGCCACTATGGTTGCGATGCAGCGTGCAGTAGCAGGGTTGGCCATTGAACCTGACTTCGTTGTGATTGATGGAAATCGAGTGCCTAATTTACCGATGGCAAGTGAAGCTGTTGTTAAAGGGGATTTACGCGTGGCAGAAATCAGCGCTGCGTCTATTCTTGCTAAAGTCATTCGTGATGAGGAAATGAAACAGTTGGATGCGCAATTTCCACAGTTTGGTTTTGCAAAGCATAATGGTTATCCGACCAAAGTGCATCTTGAGGCCATCGAGCAGTTTAGTATTACGCAAGATGCTAGTTTATTAGCGCAATATAGAAAAAGTTATAAGCCTGTTAAAAAGGTGCTAGGTCTAATTTGATTAAGTGGATATTTTCTTGTGATGGTTATCGCTAAGCCGTAAACTTTCATTGAGACTAAATACGTCATCTAAGCACATAATTTGAACATACAATCTGAGCAAAAATAGAAATTTATGTCTGATCCTAAGTTTGTACATCTGCGTATTCATAGCGACTATTCCATGGTGGATGGTCTGTCAAAAGTGCCGCCTTTGGTCAAGAAAGTGGCAGAATATGGCATGCCTGCAATGGCGATTACCGATTTTACGAACTTATGCGGTTTAGTGAAATTTTACGGTAATGCGCATAGTTGTGGGGTAAAACCTATCATAGGCGCAGATTTTACTCTCCAGTCACCGGAGTTTGGCGACGAACTTACTAAAATCACTATCTTAGCAAAAGACAATAAAGGCTATAACAACCTTACTTTATTGATTTCTGAAGCCTATCAACGTGGTCATATACAGCACCAACCAGTGATTGATAAAGAATGGTTAGTGAATCATAAAGAAGGGTTGATTATTCTTTCTGGAGGACGTGTTGGTGAGGTTGGACGAGCTTTACTCAAAGGCAATAAACCTTTAGTGGACGCTTGTGTTGAGTTTTATCAAACACATTTCGAAGATCATTTCTATTTAGAGTTAACTCGTACCGGCCGCGCTGATGAAGAAAGTTATCTGCATTTTGCGCTAGATCTAGCCGAGCAATATCAACTGCCTGTTGTGGCGACTAACGAGGTGGTTTTCTTATCGCCAGACCAATTTGATGCACATGAAATTCGAGTGGCTATCCACGATGGTTATACTTTAGTTGATCCTCGTCGACCTAAAAATTATAGCGCACAACAGTATCTTCGCACTGAAGATGAAATGTGCCACCTGTTTCGAGATATTCCCGAAGCACTACAAAATTCAGTTGAAATCGCCAAACGCTGTAATGTTACCGTACGTTTAGGTGAGTATTTTTTGCCAAACTTCCCAACAGAAGGTTTGGCCATTGAAGATTATTTAGTTAAAAAATCGCAAGAAGGTTTAGAAATTCGTCTTGAGTTTTTATTCCCAGATGAAAATGTGCGCTTAGAGAAACGCGCGGAATACGATGAACGACTTCAAATTGAACTCGATGTTATCAACCAAATGGGCTTTCCCGGTTACTTCTTGATCGTAATGGAATTCATCCAGTGGTCAAAAGATAACGACATTCCAGTGGGGCCGGGACGTGGTTCGGGCGCTGGTTCATTGGTGGCTTATGCTTTAATGATCACCGATCTTGACCCATTGGAATATGATTTACTCTTCGAACGATTCTTAAACCCAGAACGTGTTTCCATGCCCGATTTTGATATCGATTTTTGTATGGATAAGCGAGATCAGGTTATTGATCATGTTGCTGAAATCTATGGTCGTGATGCGGTATCTCAAATCATTACCTTTGGTACTATGGCGGCCAAAGCGGTTATCCGTGATGTAGGCCGTGTACTCGGTCACCCTTATGGTTTTGTGGACCGTATTTCAAAAATGGTACCACCGGATCCTGGAATGACATTAGCGAAAGCTTTTGATGCCGAACCACAATTACCTGAAATTTATGCTGCCGATGAAGATGTAAAAGAACTCATCGACATGTGCCGAATTCTTGAAGGTTGTACCCGCAATGCCGGTAAGCACGCCGGTGGTGTGGTTATATCGCCAACCACTATTACAGATTTTGCCCCAATCTATTGCGACTCGGAAGGGAACTTCCCTGTAACTCAATTTGATAAAAATGACGTAGAGACGGCCGGCTTAGTTAAGTTTGACTTTTTAGGTTTAAGAACGTTAACCATTATTGATTGGGCTTTAGGCTTAATTAACCCAAGGCTTGAGAAAGAAGGCAAAGCACCGGTTCGAATTGAATCCATTGATTTAAAAGATCAAGCATCGTTTAAAGTACTACAAAATTCTGAAACTACCGCCGTTTTCCAGTTGGAATCGCGTGGTATGAAAGATTTGATTAAACGCCTTCAGCCGGACTGTTTTGAAGATATTATCGCACTCGTTGCGCTTTTCCGTCCTGGGCCATTGCAATCAGGCATGGTAGATAACTTCATCGATCGTAAACATGGCCGTGAAGCGGTGTCGTACCCTGATGAAAAGTGGCAACATGAGTCTTTAAAAGAAACATTAGAGCCAACCTACGGCATTATCTTGTATCAAGAACAAGTCATGCAGATCGCACAGATTCTGGCTGGCTATACGCTTGGTGGCGCAGATATGTTACGCCGTGCGATGGGTAAGAAAAAGCCAGAAGAGATGGCAAAGCAGCGCTCGGTATTTAAAGCGGGTGCTGAAAGTATCGGTGTCGACGGTGAGTTGTCGATGAAGATCTTTGACTTGGTAGAAAAATTTGCCGGTTATGGATTTAACAAGTCGCACTCGGCCGCTTATGCGTTAGTTTCCTATCAAACCTTATGGCTCAAAACTCATTATCCAGCTGAGTTTATGGCGGCAGTAATGACTGCGGATATGGATAACACCGAGAAAGTGGTTGGCTTGGTGGATGAATGTATTCGCATGAAAATTAAGCTATTGCCACCAGATGTAAATTCTGGCTTATATCGCTTTAATGTGGATGAAGAAGGCGCGATTGTTTATGGTATTGGTGCGATAAAAGGGGTGGGCGAAGCGCCGATTGAAAATATTATCGCTTGCCGTGAACAAGGTGGTCACTTTAAAGATCTATTTGATTTTTGTGCTCGGGTGGACTTGAAAAAGTGCAATAAGCGCGTGATTGAAAAGCTAATTCAAGCAGGTGCATTAGACCGATTAGGTCCGCATCGAGCTGCATTAATGGCCTCGGTAGAAGAAGCAGTAAAAGCAGCTGGTCAATTTCATCAGGCTGAATCTTTTGGTCAGTCGGACATGTTTGGTGTATTGACGGAAGCGCCAGAAGAAATTGAACAAGCTTATGCTCAGGTACCTGAATGGCCCGAAAAAGTTTGGTTGGAAGGTGAAAAAACTACATTAGGCCTATATTTAACGGGGCACCCTGTTAATGCTTATTTAAAAGAACTGAGTAAATATACCCAGTGTAGGTTGAGTGATTTACAGCCAACGCGCCGTGATCAATCGTTAACTGTAGCCGGTTTAGTAATTGCCTCACGTGTGATGACCACAAAACGTGGCACTCGAATTGGTTTGATGACGCTTGATGATCGCTCTGGCCGTGTGGAAGTGATGCTGTTTTCTGATTCACTGGAAAGGTATGCGGAATTGCTAGAAACGGACAAAATAGTGATCGTTTCTGGACAGGTCAGCTTTGATGACTTCAATGGTGGCCTTAAAATGTCGGCAAGAGAGATCATGAGTTTGGCCGATGCCCGAGAAAAGTACGCCAGAGGCTTATCCATCTCATTAGATGAAAAGCAAATCGATGGGGCATTTTTCGAACGTTTTACTCGGGTTTTAGAGCCTTATCGAGCAGGAACGGTACCTGTGAATATTTATTATCAACGCCAAGATGCTAGAGCAAAATTGGCGTTGGGTGTTGAATGGCGAGTGACGCCAGAAGATGAATTACTCGACGAATTGAAACTTCTTATCGGTTCTAAGCAAGTAGAACTCGAATTTAACTAAAGAAAAGGGCATTATTAGCGCATTCGCTAAAATATGCCCTGACTAAATGTATTTGCTATCTCCTTAAGTGAATAGCAAAACAACTAAATGATATTAAAGGATCCATTGATGAGCCTAGATTTTCTTGAATTTGAAAAACCTATCGCAGAGTTAGAAGCTAAAATTGAAGCCTTACGTGAAGTCTCACGTCACGGTGGTCAATCTTCTGTTGATTTAGGTAAAGAGATCAGCCAACTAGAAGCTAAAAGCCTAGAGCTAAAGAAAAAAATCTTTGGCGATCTTGGCGCGTGGCAGGTAGCACAACTTGCACGTCATCCAAAGCGTCCATATACCTTAGATTACATTGAGCATGCCTTTACTGAGTTTGATGAATTAGCCGGTGATCGTGCTTATGCTGATGATAAAGCCATAGTTGGTGGTTTGGCTCGCTTAGATGGCCGTTCAGTGATGATCATTGGCCATCAGAAAGGTCGTGAGACGAAAGAAAAAATTCGTCGTAATTTCGGCATGCCTCGTCCTGAGGGGTATCGCAAGGCATTACGTTTGATGGAAATGGCAGAGCGTTTTAATATTCCGATTATTACTTTTATTGACACTGCGGGTGCTTACCCTGGTGTTGGTGCGGAAGAACGTGGCCAATCTGAAGCGATTGCGCGTAACCTTAAAGTGATGTCAGGACTTAAAGTTCCAGTAATTTGTAATGTTGTTGGTGAAGGCGGCTCCGGTGGCGCACTGGCGATTGGTGTCGGTGATTATGTGAATATGATGCAATATTCGACGTATTCGGTTATTTCTCCTGAAGGTTGCGCATCAATTTTATGGCGTGATTCGGATAAAGCGCCACAAGCGGCTGAAGCCATGGGCCTTGTTGCACCTCGCCTAAAAGAGCTTGGTTTGATTGATCAAATCATTGAAGAGCCATTAGGTGGTGCGCATCGTGATAAAATAGTCTCTGCTGAAAATATTAAAGCCGTTTTACTCAAACAGCTTGAAGAGCTAGATCAATTAGATCATGACAACTTGCTTGAACGTCGTTACCAACGTTTGATGAGCTATGGTTATTGCTAAGCTTATCTTCTTGAGTGCTTAGATTTTTAAGTATTTAGACTTAAGTATAGAAATGAATATTGAAGCGAGCTGAGGCTCGCTTTATTTTTGTCTATTTATTATCATTATTCCAATTAAATTCAGCTTTAGAGTAGTTTCCTTTATGTTATATCGTCACTTTTGCGAGCAACTTAATGCGTACCTTTTACATGATTTACCCGTAGATGCGCATTTCGTTTTAGCGTTAAGTGGCGGTGTCGATTCACGAGTAATGCTGTCTCTGCTTGGGCGATTTAAAAATCAATATCCGAACTATCGTTATAGTGCAGTGTATGTTCATCATGGATTGAGTGATAACGCGGATCATTGGCAGAAGCAATGCAAGAATTATAGCCAACAAGCCGATATACCTTTTTATGCAGAAAAAGTAACCTTAGATCTCGGCGCGCAAGTGAGCATTGAGCAAGCTGCGCGTGACGCTCGTTATCAAGCCTTATCTAATTATATTGATGAAAATAGTGTTCTTTTGACGGGGCAACATGCTAGCGATCAAGTTGAAACTTTTTTATTAGCTCTAAAGCGAGGTAGTGGGCCTAAAGGTTTGTCGGCCATGGCAGAGTTGTCAGATTTTTATCAAGGTCATTTATTGCGTCCATTTTTATCCATTTCTCAAGCGAACATTCAAGAGTATGCAGAACATCATAATCTTGATTGGATAGAGGATGAAAGTAATCAAGATGTTCGCTTTGATCGTAATTTTATTCGTCATCAGATTACTCCGTTATTAAGAGAAAGGTGGCCTCAGATCGAAAAAACGGTCGCTCGCAGTGCTGCATTATGTGCGGATCAAGAAGCATTGCTCCAATCGCTCTTGTATGAGCGTCTACAAGGAATGATCGGGCCAGATGATAGTTTATCGATTAAAAGCCTTAAACAGCAGGCTCAACCAGCAAGAGACGCATTAATCCGCATGTGGCTGGCTAAGCTTGGATTCTTAATGCCAAGTGAGAAACAATTACAGCAATTATGGCAAGATGTGGCTTTAGCAAAAGCGGATGCTGCTCCAGAGTTTCGTTATGGCCGAACTCAAGTTGGTCGATTTGATAATAAGCTTTATGTTTTTGCGGTAGCTGATGATCTGTCATCCATAGTATTAGACTGGAATATTACTACGTCATTAATGTTGCCGGATGGGTTAGGCCAATTGAGCTTAGTTTTTGCTGGAAAAGCGCCGGAATTAGAAGAGGGGGATCTGGCCTTTGATCTGTCACTAGAATCTGAGGTGCAGCATCTACAAGTTATATTTTCACCTTCAAGCATCACGGCACAACCAGAAACTCGTCAACATAGCCGTAAACTAAAAAAATTGCTGCAAGAGTATAAAGTCCCAACTTGGCAAAGAAATCGAATTCCATTACTTATGGATGGAGAATATCTAATTGCAGCGTTAGGTTTATTTGTCTGTAAAGCCTATAGCGGCTGTACACATCAGTTAGTATGGCATAGATCAAAACTACACAAAAAGTAACGAACAAGTAGACAAGTATTTGATTCAATTATCTTCAATGGAATGAGAACTAAACGTAATTATTATTCTTTTTCAGATAACGCTCTCTTTTCAGTAATCTATAGTATGAGTATACTGAACCAATATTTCAGGAATTTAGGGATAAACATAATGAAAAAAATTGAAGCAATCATCAAACCATTTAAGTTAGATGATGTACGTGAAGCGTTAGCTGAAGTTGGCATTACCGGTATGACGGTGTCAGAAGTGAAAGGATTCGGCCGCCAGAAAGGGCATACAGAGCTTTATCGTGGCGCTGAGTATATGGTCGACTTTTTACCAAAAGTGAAACTAGAAATCGTTGTTTCAGATGATGTATTGGACGATTGCATTGATTGCATTATGAAAACGGCACAAACGGGTAAAATTGGTGACGGCAAAATTTTTGTTTCAGAAGTCTCACGTGTAATTCGCATTCGTACTGGTGAAGAAGACGACGAAGCGGTTTAAATATAGATCACCTCTATGTACTTGACGAAGGGAGCATTACGCTTCCTTTTTGTTTATCTACCACCTGAAAATTACCTTCCTCAATTATTAAAGGTTATTGGGTATGAAAATAAAACGCATTAAATGGTCGTTGGCTGTGATTACGGCATTGGTTTTAATTGGGTTTACTGCGTTTTCGTGGGTGTTTTCCGTACCAGATAAGCCGCAACTTATTTCTATTAACCATGATACTGAGCGCAGTGATTGGTATTGCCATCAAGCCAAGCAAACTGAAAAGTCTCAACAATCCCAGCCATCGATTGATCAAAATGGTGATCTTCATGTTTTAGTCTGGAATATTCATAAGCAACTTGATGAAGGTTGGCAGCAAGCATTGACGGCTTATAGCCTACAAAGTCAGCTGATGTTATTACAAGAGGCGAGCTTAACACCTGAGTTGAACCGTTGGATTGATGATCAAGTTTGGGGAGCCAGTTATGTTAATGCTTTTAAGATTTTTGATGTTAGTGCGGGAGTATTAAACCTATCGCAATCATTACCTAATAATGCTTGTGCTTATACCGCGCTTGAACCGTGGATCCTTCTTCCTAAATCTGCTTTGTATGCGCAGTATTCTTTATCAAATGGTCAGCAACTAGGTGTGGTGAATTTGCATTCCATTAATTTCACATTGGGGACGAAAGACTTCCAATCACAAATTACCCATTTGAGTAAAGCAGTGAAGAAGCACATCGGGCCTTTAATTATTGCGGGTGATTTTAATACTTGGAGTGAGACTCGAACTAACGAGGTGGGGAGATTAATGATTAAGCTCGGAATGCATGAGGCTCGCTTTGCTCCTGACAATCGTCGCCGATTTATTAATGGATTAGCGTTTGATCATGTTTTTTATCGAGGATTAAAATTGATAAAAGCGACATCGCCTCAGACTACTGCTTCAGATCACAACCCTATGTTGGCTCATTTTCGATTAATCAACGATCAATAAAATACAAAAATCCCCAATATTGGATTATGTGCCAAGGATTGGGGATTTTTAATTTATGTTGTATAGGTTTTCTGTCGATTGTCTAAACGCTACCAACTTTGGTTACATCTACATAAAGTTTCAATTTTTGACCCGGCTTTAAATACTTTTCTTCTGCGATTCCGTTCCATTCAACAATATCTGTTGATTTAACTTTAAATTTCTCTGCAATATCGCCAATGGTATCGCCAGAGCGAACATTGTAATAAACGGTTCTTATTATTGAACCATTCTTATTGCCTTTCCAGATGACTAATTTTTGCCCGCTTCGCAATGAATCCTTTGGTGCCATGCCATTCCAGCGAGCTAAAGCATCGACTGTTATATTGTTTTTATGAGCAATAGACCAAAAACTATCGCCCTTGGTAACGATGTAATTCGTTTTATATTTTCCGCGAGTAACGGATTGAGTTTTGGCTAAACGATTTTGAGCACTTAATGCGTAGGCTTGATTATTTTGAGTCGAACGCGGCACAAGTAAATACTGCCCAATACGAATGTTCGCACCTTGTAAGTCATTTGCTTGTTGAATGACTTTGGTCGTAGTTTGATTTTTTTGTGCAATGACACTTAATGTATCACCTGATTTTACTTGGTAACGTATTAACTTGATGCCCTTACCGCGGTTTTCGGCAGCTTTTTGGTTAAATTGATCGACGTTATCAATCGGGATTAAAAAGTCATGCGGTCCATCAGGCGCTGTGGCCCATTGGTTAAAACCAGGATTATAACTTTGCAACTCTTTGACTGAGATACCTGCATACTGCGCGGCAATCGCGAGATCGAGCTGCTCTTTCGGATCGACACTGGCTAATACCGGTTTGTTATCAATGACCGGAATTTGCACTCCATATTCTTCTTCATTTGCTAAAATATCGGCTAAAGCAAGTAACTTGGGTACATAGCTACGAGTTTCTTTTGGTAAGTCCAATGAGAAAAAATCCGTTGGTTTCCCTGCGTTTTTATTTTTTCGTATAGCACTAGATACTCGACCACCACCGCTATTGTAAGCTGCAATGGCATTCTCCCAGTCTCCATCAAATCGATTACCTAAGTAGGTCATATAATCGAGCGCCGCATCGGTTGCCGCACTAACATCACGTCGGCCGTCATACCAATAATTTCGTTCTAAACCAAATCGGTCGGCCGTCATCGGAATGAACTGCCATAAACCTGCGGCACTACCGAAAGAGTAAGCAAATGGGTCAAATGCACTTTCGACGACAGGAAGTAAGGTTAGTTCTAACGGTAGTCCGCGATCTTCAATGCGCGTCGTGATCATATATAGAAAAGGCGCGGCACGTTCTGAGACAGTTTTTAGGTGATCCGGGTGAGTTAAATACCAAGTACGATAATAGTTAACTGTTGGATCATCATCTGGGATCGGCAGTGTAAACTGCATTGATATGCGTTTCCAAAGATCAGCTTGTTCTTGTGGCGTGAGCTGCTTTGGTGGCTCAAACGGTACTGCTTTAGTCGCAGTGGTTGCTTCTTTATCCGAAATTGTAGCGCTATCATTGTGAGAAGGAGCGGTTTGGCAGCCCGCTAATAGCAGTACCAGTATCCAGATAAACGGTTTCATTCATGTCGCCTTTTCAGAAATGGTTGCAAATAATACTTGTGTTAGTGATTTGCTGGCAAGTGAGAAAAGATAAAAATAGCATAAATTTTTATTTATTCAGCATATTCAATCGTTACTGATTGTTTTTATTTATCTAGAAAATGTTCAGGTGTAAGAGGATGCATGGAGATGAAGTATTAATGGAAGTAAATTGTTATCGATATGAAAATCCAATGTTGCTGCTTTGCTTGCAGTAACATTGGATGGTTTATGCGTTTAAACGTAAAGATTTAGAATTCATTTTTCCAATCACGTAATGCACTAAAAACAGATAAGGCTGAAAGATCGCTGGTTCTTTTTGAAACTGCCTTCATGACATTAGGTTCTTGGCAACGCAAAAATGGATTGACCCATTTTTCTTGACGCAAGGTAGTTGGAATAGTCGGTTTTTCTTGTGCTCGTAGACGGTTCACTTCATCACGATATTGATGTAATAAATCATTTTCGGGTTCGACAGCGAGCGCAAAAGAGAGGTTAGAAGAGGTGTATTCGTGAGCGCAATATACTTCTGTTTCTTGCGGTAATGATGCCAGTTTTTGCAACGAATCGTACATTTGTAGGTAAGTCCCTTCAAATACACGACCGCAACCAGCTGAAAATAGTACGTCGCCACAAAAAAGCTTACCATCCCCCACATAGGCAATATGACCATTCGTATGCCCTGGGACGTCGATCACTAGAAATGTTTCCCCAAAGATATCAATATAATCGCCACCTTCTACCGATTGGGTCAACATCATAACAGGATCATTTGCAGGTCCAATGACTTTTGCTTTTGGATAATGACGTAGAAGTTCTGCGACACCGCCAACATGGTCAGCATGATGATGGGTTATAATAATCGTATCGAGTTGTAAATTTTGACTCTGTAATTCGGCAAGAGCTGGTGCAGCTTCGCCCGGGTCAACTAGTGCGCAACGTTGATCATTACCTTGAATTAACCAGATGTAATTATCATTAAACGCTGGGATGTTTTTAATCGTTAGTCCAGCCGTATTTGTTTCTGTTAACATGGGTAAAACTCCAATCTTGCCGCGAAGAGACGTATTGTATGAAGCCAGCACGAAGTCAAAAATCTTTTTCTCAGCCGTATTCATGGCAGCAATTGAAAAGTGCTGAATGGGCTTTTGACTCGATCCAAACTCGTCTTGATGAATGGTGTCCAAAACTGTTTGGCTACCATATGTTAAAGCTTGGCGGTTTAAGTTGTGAGCTTGAAACAAGTAATTGTAATATTAAGCATCAGATTCATCTTGATATTACTAACTCTCGTCATACCGTCATTGCAGATGCTTTTGACTTACCTTTTGTTGAAAAAAGTATCGATACAGCCTTGATTTGTCATCAGCTTGACTATTGTAGCGATCCTCATCGCTTGTTGCGAGAAGTTGATCGAATAATTATTGATGACGGTTATATGATCCTAACAGGCTTTAATGCTATGAGTATTTTAGGCTTTGCAAGAATGCTTCCTTGGCGGAAAAATAATCTGCCATGGAGCGGTAGAATGTTTACACCTTATCGTATTAAAGATTGGTTGGGCGTTCTTAACTATGAAATTATTGACTCTGATTGCTATGGATTATTCCCATCACGAAAAGCAAATAGCCCATTGAGAACATGGCTAGAGCATAGTTTAGGTCGTTGTGCTTCTTCATTTGGAAGTGCTTATTTTATTGTTGCTAGGAAGCGTACTTGTCCACTTCGCCCAGTGAAGCCTAATTGGAAATCAAAACGGCGTTTAGCACCTGCAAGTGTCAGCTTTAATAACAACGTTGCGGATAGTTCGACGTTTGATGAAAAATAGGCATGGTTGAATGCTGCATTCTGGTTTTAAAATCTGGCGAGAAATATACATTAAAGGTAAAAAATGATTTGTTCTACTCATCCATTTGGGACTGAAATTACGTCTCAATCTGTTATTGAAACCATGCAATCTTTGACTAATTGGGAAGATCGTTATCGCCAAGTCATTATATGGGGAAAGTTATTGCCTAAAATGTCTCAAGATATGAGAGTTGATCAAGATTTGGTGTCAGGCTGTGAAAGCCAAGTATGGTTAATGTCTGAATTTGATGGCAGCGTTTGGCATTTTATCGCTGACTCAGATGCTCGTATAGTCCGAGGTTTGATTACTTTGGTTTTAGCTGCTTTTAATAATCAAACACCTCAACAGATTTCAAGCTTTGATACTCAAGCATATTTCGAACAATTAGGTTTAGTTGAGCATTTGACGCAAACCCGAGGTAATGGCTTGCGTGCCATTGTCGATAAAATTCAGGCAATAGTTCAATAGGTTTAAAGTAAATCAATACTCTTGGTTAGTGCGTTGAGAAAGGCGCTAATATCTTGTTTATTATTATAGATGCCTAATGACACACGAACTGTACCATTTATCCCTAGTGCCTCCATCAGTGGGTGAGCACAATGGTGACCAGAGCGCACCGCAATATTTTGTTGATCTAATAATGTCGCGATGTCTTGATGATGAACTTCTTCATGATCAATCGTGACTTTAAAGCTGATCACGCTACTGCTGGTTTGTAGCCCTATAACTGTAACTTCTTCGATCTCATTTAATCCATCGACTAATTGCTGGTGTAAAGCATCCTGATAGGCGGTGAGTTCCGCATGATTAAAATGTTGTAACCAGCCGATCGCGGTGGCTAAAGCAATCGCACCTGCCACATTCGGTGTGCCAGCCTCAAATTTTGCTGGAAGCTCTGCGAAAGTGGTGTGTTCAAAGCTGACGTGTCGCACCATTTTTCCTCCACCGTGCCAAGGCGGCATGGCTTCTAATAAATCGAGCTTGCCATAAAGCACACCAATACCAGTTGGCGCATAAAGTTTGTGGCCAGAGAATACATAGAAATCACAATCAAGATTTTGCACATTGACGGCTTCATGAACTATGCCTTGAGCGCCATCAATAACAACGACCGCGCCATATTCATGTGCTGCTTGTGTTATTTTCTCTATGGGTTGACGTGTACCCGTTACATTGGTGATATGAGCTGCGGCGACAATTTTAGTTCGTGTACTTAATAGTGATTCAAATACCGACATATCCCAGTGGCAATCCTTCGTCATCGGCACTTTTATGACTTTGGCACCGGTTTGTTTTGCCACAATTTGCCAAGGTACGATATTAGCGTGATGCTCCATTTCGCCAACTAAAATTTCATCATCTGCTTGTAGTGTGCTGCGGGCATAAGTTTGCGCGATAAGGTTAATAGCTTCAGTTGCTCCACGTGTCCAAATGATTTCTTTACTATGCTGAGCATTAATAAAATGTTGAACTTGGTTACGAGCTTGTTCGAATTGAGCGGTGGCATTGGCAGTTAAGCTATGACTTCCACGGTGTACATTGGCATTTTGTTGGCGGTAGTAGTGACTAATGGCGTTGATCACACAAAGTGGTTTTTGAGTGGTAGCTGCACTGTCTAAATACACTAATGGAGACGTTGTATTTTGTTCTATGGAATTAAATGCAGGAAACTGGCGACGAACAGCCTCTATATCAAAACAGATATTGCCACTATTAAACGTATTCTTACCATCCATAAAACTCTAACCATATACACAAAAAAGCTAAGACGGCGAGTATAAATCAAATCATGGAGCAGCCCAATATAAAGCCGTTTTTTATGTGGATTTATTGTCAAGTTATTGAGTTGAGTATTGTGCTTCAAGTTGTTTGATTTGGGAAAAAAGTTGCTGATTCATTGGGGTTTCAATAGCATGCAATTTTGCTGCACGGATCAAGTGGCCAGTTATGTAATCAATTTCAGTTACTCGCTGATGAGCTACATCTTGTTGCATGGAGGAGTAATTATCAGCGGTAGTTAAAATGACATGATTGATAATTTTGGTCAGTTGATCGGCGGAAACCTTAATACCTTCGGCATTCATTACTGGGACTATTTCTTGTATTAAAAGATCTAAGGTTGGCGTGAATTGCCTTTGTGTTAATTCACCATTTTTACATTGATGAATTGCAGTAACAGGGTTGATGACACAGTTAATAGCAAGCTTATTCCACAACGCGGTTTGAATGCTTTCTTCCCAATTAACGGGTGATAATGCGTTATTTAATGCCTTAAGAACATAGTGGCTGATTATGTTCGAGTTATAAGGACCAATCAATGTTCCCCCTAAACCTGTGTGTTGAACATGGTTGGGTTTTGGTCGAAAGGCAGCTTGAGTTGTGGTGGCTAGGTAAACCGGAAAATCAGCAAGTTGGCTTTGTAGATTATCAACCGCACCCATTCCATTGTGAATAAAAATAATTGAGGTAGTGATTGGTAAATAAGTCAGCAAAGGAGATATAGCTTGAGTAACTTGAGTTGACTTCACTGTTATCAGCAGGCATTCACATTGTGTTAGATAGTCATGTTGATTGGTTGGAAATGTGTAAACAGAGTCATTGTTAGAATTCATGTCGAGAGTGACTTGGGCTGTTTGTTGGTCTGGGTTTCTGGTGAACACACAAACTTGATGACCTGCTTTTTGTAATTTTACTGCCCACAACGATCCAATCGCGCCTAATCCTACAATGCCTATGTTCATCATATCTTCCTTGAGTAATTATCCATCAGCTTAACATTGTGATCGCGTTATTTTAATCAAATCCAGCAAGAAAAAAAGCGCAGGCTATAGAGCCTGCGCTATTTTAAGTATTAACCAATAAAAGATTGATTAGAACTTGTAAGTCACGTCGAAGTAGTGAGCAAATCCATTAGTATCTAGACCATATGCGCCATCTTTAATACCGTAAACATTGTGGTAAGCTTTTAAGCCATAACCAACTGCGTAATGTTGGCTGTGCCAGTAGATGCCATTAAACATCGCACCACCATTGCTTGCAGTTGAATACTCATCTTTCATGCCAAATTGGTAATCGATATAACCTTGGTAAGAAATGAAAGTATCATTGCTGAAAGTATAGAAAGGTTTAAACCAGTTAGTAGAAATTTGGTAACCATTCCAATCTTTTTGATTAGAATCGTAAGTAGCGTATAGATTTAGGCCCATTTTACCAAACCAAGGCACATTTACGTCTGAACCAAGACCGATTTTTTGGGTATTAACAGCGCCATCATTTTTTGTGCCGCCATCCCATTCCATTAACGTTGCGACATATAGCTCTTGAACTGGACCAAATGATAAATCTTTACCTGTAATGGCATCAATTGACATACGAGGTGCAAATTTCATAAAGATTTTTTGCGAGTCATCGCTGCCTTTATCGTTATCGCTATTATCATTACTCGTTAGGTTGAAAACATCAACGTAGCCATAAAGATCAAAAATTCCAGAGCGACCACCAAATTCCATTTCTAGATAATCATGGCCAGAATTACTATCTGATTTAGCCTGAGGTTTCTCATTTAAAGCGTACATCAAATTAAACTGAACGAATTTATAATCATTCTTATGGATATCATCAGAGTAGTCAGCAGCTAACGCAGGGGCAGAAGCGGCAACTAAACTAAGAGCTAAAAGTGTCTTGCGCATAAGTGGGCTCTCTTATTAGTAAATGGTGGTTTGCATCTATCCGTGATGCAGTGTTCCTTTAATGGCGCTGATAATATAGTTTTAAATCCCATTTGTAAGTGATAGATCATGCAAAACCACATTTTTATTGTGATAAAGATCACGGTTACGTGATCTCATTGGAACTTACCCTAGAAAAGTGACTGTAAAACTGAACAAGTAACAAAAACGCCCAAAGCAAGCGATTGCATTGGGCGTTTTGTATTTAGGGGGCTGAGTTTTTATATTGATATTGTTCAGTGTGTGTCTTGGTTTTTTATATCAATTTTCTGAATGCTACTGTTTTGTTGAAGACTATCGTTTTTTGAATATCAGCGTTGGTCTTTGGCCTTTTCTAGCAAGTTATGAAAATAGTGTCGTAACGAATACAGCATGATCAAACTTGGTATCACCATTAAAGCGGTAATGATAAAGAACAGTGGCCAGTTATTTAAGTAGTCCACTAATTCACCGCTGAAGGACGCTAGAGTTGTACGGCCAAAATTACCTAAAGAAGCGAGTAATGCATATTGAGTCGCAGAAAATGCTTGGCCTGTCAGCACGGTTAAGAAAGAGACAAATGCGACGGTTGAAAATGCAGTGGTGAAGTTATCAACCAAAACAGTGGCCAGAAATAAATGCTCGTTTGGCCCAACCGATGCCATCCATGCAAACATTAAATTACTGCTCGCCATTGCGATACCACCGATCATTAATCCTTTTACAATGCCAAACCGAACGTTAAACATACTGCCAATAAAAGTGAACAGCATGGTTGCACCCCAACCAATCAGCTTGGAATAATCACCAATTTGTTCGTTGCTAAAACCGACTTCTTTGTAAAAGACAATCGACATACGACCAAGGAAGGCTTCACCAATTTTGAACAGAAAAACAAATAGCAAAAGGGTCACTGCGACTTGGGCACCATTACGACGAAAGAAATCAAGGAAAGGTTCAATTAAGGTGACGGATAACCAAGCAGTGATTTTCGACTTAACTACTTTATTATGGCGTTGTTCTGCTTGATGTTGAAGCTCATCGCGTTGGGTAATGGGTTCACGAGTGAACAGAGTAAATAGCATGAGTAGAATAATAACGGCAGTCATACCATAGTAAATATTATTCCAACCTAAAATATCTGCATTGGCAAAGGCAAAATAGCCGGGCAGAGAATAGCCGGTCCACCATCCAATTACAGACATGGCAGAAGCTTGAGGGAGTTTGCTGTGACTTTTTGAAAAACTATCAATCCGAAAAGCATCAATCGCAATATCTTGTGTGGCAGATGCGGTTGAAATCGCCAGCGCAATTGCTGACATCAAAATAAGGTCATTAGCAGGATTTAGCCCCGCGATATAAAAAGTGCAAATTAAAATGATCGTTTGACACAGAAATATCCAGCTGCGACGTTGGCCGAGGAATGGGTATAGAAAAGGTAATTTAACGCGATCAACTAAAGGTGCCCACAAGAAATTAATCGCATAAACGGCAAATACTGAACCAAAATAACCAATAGCAGTACGGGTTAGCCCTGCATCGGTGAGCCATCCGGACATGCTTGAGCCAATTAAAACCCATGGGAAACCACTCGAGCAACCTAACATGAAAATCCATAATAGGCGCTTGTCTAAATAGGATTTAAAGGTTTCTTTCCATGTCATTGAAGCCATTCAATACTCCTTAATGGGCGAGCAGATAAAATAATCGAGCCATCAAAGTTATCGATGATGGCTCGATTGAAATCTATAGTGGATACGAGAGGGCTATTTCACTACTGTCATGTTAGTGATCAGAATTGGAGTGACAGGAACATCTTGCATGCCGCGTTGTGAGCTAGTTGGTTTTTGTGCCATTTTTTGAACGACATCAAAGCCTTGAGTCACTTTACCAAAGACGGCATAGCCTGGGTTGCTACGAGCGTAATTTAAAAAATCATTATCAGTCAGATTAACAAAAAACTGACGAGTCGCTGAATTTGGATTATTAGTACGAGCCATTGCAACGGTTGCCGTATTATTTTCTAGGCCATTGGAGGCTTCGTTACGAATTGGTGAGTATGATGATTTCTGGTTAAGATCCTCATCAAAACCGCCACCTTGAGCCATAAAGCCCGGGATCACACGGTGAAATTGAGTGCCTACATAGCTGCCATCATCGACATAACGTAAAAAGTTTTTAACCGAAATAGGCGCCATCTGCTGATTAAGATCAATGGTGAAGTTACCGACAGTGGTTTCAACTTTTACCAGAGGCGCGGCAATGCTTGATACGCTAAATAGTATTAAAAGAGAAAATACGATCTTTTTCATTAAAAGTTACCTTTCATATAATTAGTCAGTTCAGAATCTTTGGCAATATTGGCTAACACGTTACTTGATACGCGGTTAATGACTTCTTCAACATCAGCAATGCTGGCTGTAAATGATCCTGTTTTGTTCCCTGTTCCTTGGTAACTTTTTACAAATTTACCATTAGGTGTCTCCGCGGTAATTTGAATCACAACTTTTCCGCTAATCGCAAATTTCATCGATTTTTGATCGACCTTTGCAACGGCATCCACAATTTTGATGTTTAATGTGTTGTTGCTGTTTTTGGTTTTTGCAAAGCCTTGAGAGTAAAACTGTTGATAAATAGCGCTAGTATAAGCTTGACGTACATTTTGCTTGGCATGCAATGGTTGTACTTGTTCTTGGCCATCCATTTTTATTTCAGCAATATATTGCGCGGTGCGGATATCTTGGCTAGTTAGCGTAAAGGTTTTTCCGTTAACTATTTGTTTAGCACTCAATGTTGATGATGGCGTGAGATTAACCAAATCATTTTGAGATACGCTGGCACAAGCCGATAATAATACGCTTGCCGTAACGATGAGTATGGTTTTTAATTTTTTAGCAGAGTACATTTTCATTATTACTATCCTTTATTAAGGTCATTGTTTTTAATGGCTTCAATGATCATGAATTTCGAATTTTCAGCCACAATAGAGACTTGAGAGTCGCCAAATAATCTTTCCAGTTTTATATGGTAATCAAGATGACGGTTACCTACGACCAATAATTTGCCATCATGGTTCAATGTATCTTTGGCATCACAAAACATTTGCCAAGCAATATGATCGGTAATCGCATTTTGTTGATGAAAAGGAGGGTTACAAATAACCAAGAAGCTGCTGTTTTGTTTCATGCCATCTAAGCAGTTGTTGGCTAATACTTGGATGTTACGCTCAGAACCCAGATTTCGTTCAAGGTTTTTCTTGGCCGATGCCACAGCCATAAAACTTTCATCTATACAGGTGATTCGAGCTTGGGGATTAAGTTGCCCAGCCTTAATTGCCAAAATACCATTACCACAGCCTAAATCGATAATATGACGTAGATCTTCGATTTGTGGTAAATGATTTAGCATGAAGCGCGCGCCAAGATCTAAGTTTTCACCTGAATATACATTGGCGTAATTAGACAAGACTATATCTTCACCATCAACCGGCCACTCACATTCTGCCGCAACAGGTAAAATGGATTTGCAGTTTGCATTTGAGAATACAAGCCGATGCTTTTTCCATGCAAGGGAGGTTGTGGTGACACCGAGGTATTTTTCAAATAAGTCTAAAGTAGAGGTATGGATCTCTTTAGCTTTATTAACGCCAATAATACGGCAGTCGGCAGGTATTGAAGCTCGCAGTTTTGAAAGCTGCCAAGTCAGTAGACGGTTACTTTTAGGTAACTGCATGATCACGAGATTAATGTCGCTTGGGATGTCATCAAGGCAATTGAGGAACTGTATTTTATTACATTGATTTCGTTGTAGATTTTTTAGTGTTGCTTTGTGAGATATGAACGAGTCACTCATCATAGTGACATTATGTTTATCTGAAAACCAACATGACAACGCGCCAAAGCTATCATTTAAAATGAGAATGTTTTGCCCTAAAGAAAGGGGGGCTTCAGTTATATGATTGATGAGATATTCGTCGCCAGCATCCCAAGCCTGTAGCGTTTCATTAGATCGCTTAGGGAAGCGATAAAGGTCAAGTTTACGATCGTGTAAAGTTAATAGTGTTTTCATCTTCAATCTATAATAATTAGCCGTAATGGGCTGCGTTATGTGGGCACAAACAGTATGATAACACGTTAGAGATAATGAATGCGTATCTCGATTATTGAATCATAACGAAAAATGACATTGTGGCTATTTAGACATTGGTGCGAGCTAATCGTAATAAAGCATCGATGAATCTGCGCATTAACAGAAAGAAGGGACAGATATGATCCAAGATACGATAGAGAAAAAACTGCAAGCTTCTTTTAACCCTAAGTACCTTGAAGTACTGAATGAAAGCAATATGCATAATGTTCCACCGGGATCAGAGAGTCATTTTAAAGTTGTTATCGTAAGTGATGAGTTTGAAGGTAAACGGTTGATTATGCGTCATAGGGCTGTCAATACCGTACTTTCTGAAGAGTTAAGCAATCATATTCATGCCTTGTCGATGCATACCTATACCAATACAGAATGGGAAGCATTAACTAGTGGAATCCCTGCATCCCCTAAATGTGCTGGTGGTGGGAAATAAAGAGGTATTTTTAGAATAAATAAAACGATATCAATGTGCTAAAAAATTTATTCAGCTATTATTATGTGCATTGTTCACAAGGTGAGCGTAGTGACTGATTTTTATACACAGCTATGCAGTAAAATAACCTAATTTGTCTTGATGTTTGGGTTATCGCCAATTTTTTCTCACAACTTAAATCGTTTATTATATTTGTGCAGCGCCTCAAAAATATGAATTTTAGGGCATTATTTATGTCTGGTTTGGGTCAAAAAAGAGTAGGAATAATGTGAATCATCATGGCGTGCCATTCTAAAAAAGTGTTAGAATATGACCCCTGTGGGTTTGTTTATCTCAAAAACTTATCCAAAAGGCCTCAAGTAGACCTTTCTATGCGGATGTTGCGATTCTGATCACATAGAGTCAGAACTGGACACAATAAAATAAAATGTCGTGTCTCAAGTCGCACAATACAAAGAATCCTATTTCCTAAAATAAAGTAGTGCAACTGCGTATGATTACAATAAAAAAGGGTATGGACCTTCCAATTTCTGGAACTCCAGCCCAAGTGATTAGTGATGGTCCTACCATCAAAACTGTCGCCTTGCTTGGCGAAGAGTACGTAGGCATGCGTCCAACAATGCATGCTCGCGTAGATGATGAAGTGAAAAAAGGCCAAGTTCTTTTTGTTGATAAAAAGAATCCTGGCGTTCAGTACACTTCACCTGCAAGCGGTAAAGTTATCGAAGTCAATCGTGGTGCAAAGCGTGTGCTTCAATCTGTTGTGATTGAAGTGTCGGGTGATGACCAAGTGACTTTCGAAAGCTTCACTATCGATCAACTAGCGAAACTTGACCGTAAGGTTATTGTGTCGCAATTAGTTGAGTCTGGTATGTGGACTGCTCTGCGAACTCGTCCGTTCAGCAAGGTTCCTCTCATTGAATCCAACACTCAGGCAATTTTCGTAACAGCCATGGATACTAGTCCATTGGCTGCGGATGCTGCGGTGATAATTAATGAACAACCAGAAGCATTTAAAGCAGGTTTAGATATTCTTTCTGTTTTAACTGCTGGTAAAGTTTATGTCTGTAAAGGAAATCAAACGTTACCAAATTCTTCTCAATCGAATGTTGAAGAGCACGAGTTCTCTGGTGTGCATCCTGCTGGTTTAGTCGGTACGCACATGCATTATTTATACCCAGTAAGCCTAACTAACGTTGCGTGGAGTCTAAATTATCAGGATGTGATTGCATTCGGTAAGTTATTCCTAACTGGTGAAATTAATACTGATCGTGTTATTTCTCTAGCGGGTCCTGCAACTAAAAATCCTCGTCTTATTCGTACTCAAATTGGCGCAAGTCTAGATGATGTTACTGAAGGCGAAGTATTGCCGGGTGAAGTTCGTGTTATTTCTGGTTCTGTATTGTCTGGTACTCAGGCTTCAGGCCCACACGCGTATTTAGGTCGTTATCACATGCAAGTTTCAGTTTTGCATGAAGGCCGCGAAAAAGAGTTCTTAGGCTGGGCAATGCCTGGTAAAGATAAGTTTTCAATTACTCGTTCATTCTTAAGTCACTTATTTCCAAGTCGAGTTTTCAATATGACGACAACGACCAATGGTAGTGACCGTGCAATGGTGCCAATTGGTAATTATGAGCGTGTTATGCCTTTGGATATCGAACCAACATTGTTGCTTCGTGACTTATGTGCTGGTGACTCTGACAGTGCTCAACGCTTGGGTGTGTTGGAACTTGCAGAAGAAGATTTGGCATTGTGTACCTTTGTATGTCCAGGCAAATATGAATATGGCGAATTACTTCGCGATTGCCTAGATAAGATCGAGAAGGAAGGGTAATTCATGGGCCTTAAGAAATTTATTGAAGATATTGAACCGCATTTTGAACCAGGCGGTAAGCATGAGCGTTGGTTTGCTTTATATGAAGCGGCTGCAACTTTAGCTTATACACCAGGTACTGTAACAAAACGCAGTTCTCATGTTCGTGATAGCGTTGATTTGAAACGCATCATGATCATGGTATGGCTTGCTGTTTTCCCTGCAATGTTCTGGGGGATGTACAACACAGGTCATCAAGCTATTGATGCTTTAAATCACATGTATTCTGGTGATCAATTTGCATCTATCGTTGCGGGTGACTGGCATTACTGGTTTACCGAGATGTTGGGTGGCACATTAGGAGCAGGAGCTGGTTGGGGTAGCATGATGATGCTAGGCGCAACTTACTTCCTACCTATTTACGCAACCGTATTCATTGTGGGCGGCTTTTGGGAAGTATTGTTCTGCATGGTACGTAAGCATGAAGTCAATGAAGGTTTCTTTGTTACTTCTATTTTGTTTGCGTTAATTGTCCCACCAACGCTTCCTCTTTGGCAGGCCGCTTTAGGTATTACCTTTGGTGTTGTCGTTGCGAAAGAAATTTTTGGTGGTACAGGTCGTAACTTCTTAAACCCTGCACTTGCTGGTCGTGCATTCCTATTCTTTGCTTATCCTGCTCAAATTTCAGGTGATGTAGTTTGGACTGCGGCTGATGGCTTTTCAGGAGCAACTGCTTTAAGTCAATGGGCTCAAGGTGGTCATGGTGCTTTGGTTAATACGGTAAGTGGCCAGTCTATTACTTGGATGGACGCTTTTATCGGTAATATTCCAGGTGCAATTGGTGAAGTTTCTACTTTGGCACTGATCCTTGGCGGCTTGATGATCGTTTATATGCGAATTGCATCATGGCGTATCATTGCAGGTGTGCTGATCGGAATGGCAGCAGTAGCAACAATATTTAATGTTATTGGCTCATCGACGAACCCAATGTTTGCAATGCCTTGGTATTGGCACCTTGTTTTAGGTGGTTTTGCTTTCGGTATGATTTTCATGGCAACCGATCCAGTTTCGGCCTCGTTTACCAATAAAGGTAAGTGGTGGTACGGTATTTTGATTGGTGTAATGTGTGTGTTAATTCGAGTGGTTAACCCTGCTTATCCTGAAGGGATGATGCTGGCAATTCTATTTGCTAACTTGTTCGCACCATTGTTTGATTACTTTGTCGTTGAGAAAAACGTCAAAAGGAGATTAGCTCGCTATGGCAAATAATAACGATAGCATTAAAAGAACGCTGATTATTGTTATTGCATTGAGCCTAGTGTGTTCAATCGTAGTATCAACGGCAGCGGTAGTGTTAAAACCAAAACAAGTCGCAAATGCTAAACTTGATGTGCAAAGTAATATCGTTGCTGTTGCTGGCTTTGAAGCTAAAGATGCGAATGATATACAAGCTATTTACCGTCAGCACATTGAACCGCGTTTAATCGATTTTAAAACGGGTGAGTTTGTTGATGGTGATGCGACTAAATTTGATGAACGCGCTGCAGCTAAAAATGTAGATGAATCAATCAAGTTAACACCAGAACAAGATAAGGCCAAAATCATTCGTCGTGCGAATCATGGCATTGTTTACCTTGTGAAAAACGACGATAAAGTGACGGAAGTTATTTTACCGATGAATGGCACTGGTTTATGGTCGATGATGTACGCTTTTGTTGCGGTTGAGACTGATGGTAATACAGTTAAAGGTATTACTTATTACCAACAAGGTGAAACTCCTGGGCTTGGTGGTGAAGTTGAAAACCCTAAATGGCGTGATCAGTTTATTGGCAAGAAACTGTTTGATGAAAACAATCAGCCAGCCATTAAAGTTATTAAAGGTGGCGCGCCACAAGGTTCAGAACATGGTGTTGATGCGCTTTCTGGTGCAACATTAACCAGTAATGGTGTTCAACATACTTTTGATTTCTGGTTAGGCGATATGGGTTATGGTCCATTCCTTGCAAAAGTACAAGCGGGAGAACTTAACTAATGGCGAGTATTAAAGAATTTAGAAAAGTCGTTATTGCTCCGATTGTTGATAACAACCCGATTGCACTTCAAGTGTTGGGTGTGTGTTCAGCGTTAGCCGTAACAACGAAATTAGAAACCGCATTCGTTATGACGATTGCAGTAATGCTAGTAACAGCATTCTCTAACTTCTTTGTGTCCTTGATGCGTAATCATATTCCAAATAGTGTGCGTATAATTGTCCAAATGGCAATTATTGCATCTTTGGTAATCGTGGTTGATCAGGTTCTACGTGCTTACTTTTACGATATTTCAAAACAGTTATCTGTTTTTGTTGGCTTGATTATTACCAACTGTATCGTAATGGGGCGTGCTGAAGCGTTTGCAATGAAGTCACCTCCAATTCCTTCTTTTGTTGATGGTATTGTTAATGGCTTAGGTTACGGCTTTGTATTGATCGTGGTTGGCTTTTTCCGCGAATTACTTGGTTCAGGAAGATTATTTGGTATGGAAGTATTGCCATTAATTAAAGACGGTGGCTGGTATCAACCTAATGGTTTGATGTTACTTGCACCTTCTGCATTCTTCTTGATTGGTTTCTTGATTTGGATTATCCGAACTGTGAAACCTGAACAAATTGAAGCGAAGGAGTAGTTGTCGTGGAACATTATATTAGCTTACTAGTTCGCTCTATTTTTATTGAGAACATGGCACTGTCTTTCTTCTTAGGCATGTGTACTTTCTTAGCAGTATCGAAAAAAGTTAAGACGTCTATTGGTCTTGGTGTTGCGGTTGTTGTGGTTCTAACGTTATCGGTACCATTGAATAACCTTGTTTATACCTATGTACTTAAAGATAGTGCACTAATTGACGGTGTTGATCTTAGCTTCCTTAATTTCATTACTTTTATCGGTGTGATCGCGGCTTTAGTACAAATTTTGGAAATGGTGCTTGATCGCTTTTTCCCACCTTTGTATAACGCATTAGGTATCTTCTTACCGTTAATTACTGTGAACTGCGCCATTTTTGGTGGTGTATCTTTCATGGTTCAGCGTGATTACAACTTTACTGAGTCTATTGTATATGGTTTCGGTTCTGGTTTAGGTTGGATGCTTGCAATTGTTGCTTTGGCTGGTATTCGTGAAAAAATGAAATATTCAGATGTACCACCAGGACTTCGTGGTTTAGGTATTACCTTTATCACTGCTGGTTTAATGGCGCTAGGCTTTATGTCTTTCTCTGGTATTCAACTGTAGGGTAAGCACCCAATAAATAAGGAAAATAGTCAATGGACATTATTCTTCTTGGTGTCGGATTGTTTACTCTGATTGTACTAGTTTTAGTTTTAGTGATTTTGTTTGCTAAATCGAAATTAGTACCAACAGGTGACATTACGATTTCCATTAATGGAGATCCAGCGAAAAGTATTATTACTTCTCCTGGTGATAAGTTACTAAGCGCAATGTCGAGCAAAGGTATCTTTGTATCGTCTGCGTGTGGTGGTGGTGGTTCATGTGGCCAGTGCCGCGTGAAAATTAAATCTGGTGGTGGTGATATTCTGCCAACAGAATTGGATCACATCAGTAAAGGTGAAGCTCGTGAAGGTGAACGTTTAGCCTGCCAAGTAGCAGTGAAAAACGACATGGAAATCGAACTTCCTGAAGAAATCTTCGGTGTTAAAAAGTGGGAATGTGAAGTTCTTTCTAATGGCAACGAAGCAACTTTCATCAAAGAACTTGTGCTTAAGATCCCTGATGGGGAAGAAGTACCGTTCCGCGCTGGTGGTTATATTCAGATTGAAGCTGAACCACATCACATTAAGTATTCTGATTTTGATATTCCAGAAGAATATCGTGGTGATTGGGATAAATTTAATTTGTTCCGTTATGAGTCAGTGGTTAAAGAGCATTCTATCCGAGCATACTCTATGGCTTCATACCCAGAAGAGCGTGGCTTGATTAAGCTTAATGTGCGTATTGCGACCCCACCACCAAATAACCCAGATGTAACACCAGGTATTATGTCTTCGTATATTTGGTCATTGAAACCAGGTGATAAATGTACTATTTCAGGTCCATTTGGTGAGTTCTTCGCTAAAGATACGGATGCAGAAATGGTCTTCATCGGTGGTGGTGCTGGTATGGCTCCAATGCGTTCTCATATCTTCGATCAGCTATTACGTTTACAATCAAATCGTAAGATGTCTTACTGGTATGGTGCGCGTTCTAAGCGTGAAATGTTCTACATTGAAGATTTCGATAAGCTTGCTGCAGAGAATGACAACTTCGTATGGCATTGCGCTCTGTCTGATCCGATGGCTGAAGATAATTGGGATGGCTACACTGGCTTCATCCACAATGTGCTTTATGAAAACTACTTGAAAGATCATGAAGCGCCTGAAGATTGTGAGTACTACATGTGTGGTCCACCAATGATGAATGCTGCCGTTATCGGTATGCTGAAAGATTTGGGTGTCGAAGACGAAAACATTCTATTAGATGACTTCGGTGGCTAATTGTTGCTAACGGATTGATATTAATGGCTGACTTAATTAAGTCAGCCATTATTTTTTAATTTGAAATAATGAGAAATAACGTTTTTATCGAATTGATTTAATAGTTATTTCTGATTTTTTATTACATTAAGGAGTAAGCAAGTGAAATTAAGTGCTATTCATCTTGCTAATCGAGCGAAATACTCGCTTACACTGGTTTTGTCTATATTTGTTTTAGTTGGCTGCTCTAAGCCACCTCAGCAAGTGCACATTTCAGGCCCAACAATGGGAACTGGATACAATGTTAAGTACCTAACTGAAAGTAATCCGCTAGCTCCTGAAGATATCCAAAAAGAAGTCGATAAAGTTCTGGAAAAAGTAAACGATGAAATGTCGACCTATCGACCTGATTCAGAATTAAGCCAGTTTAACCAGCATCGTAGCAGTGAGCCTTTTACTGTGTCTGAAGATACCGCGACTGTTGTTCGCGAAGCTTTACGCATCAATAAAATAACGGAAGGGGCTATGGATGTGACGGTTGGCCCAATTGTTAACTTGTGGGGATTTGGTCCTGAAGATCGTCCAGATCATACGCCAACTGCTGAAAAACTTGAGCATCGCCGTGCTATTACTGGTATTCAACATTTATCTGAGACAGGAGATACTTTAATTAAAGATATTCCTGACCTGTATGTCGACTTATCAAGTATAGCTAAAGGACGTGGTACTGATGAAGTGGCAGATTATTTAGAGTCGATTGGTATACTGAATTATATGGTCGAAGTGGGTGGAGAGATCCGTGTTAAAGGACATAATCGTGACGGTGTTGCGTGGCGTATAGCCGTTGAGAAGCCTGTATCCAATGAGCGCTCAGTAGAAAATATAATTGAACCTGGTGATATGGCGATAGCCACTTCTGGTGATTATCGTAATTACTTTGAAGAAAATGGCGTCCGTTATTCTCATATTATTAACCCTAAAACAGGCAAACCAATTAATAATAAAGTTGTATCGGTCACGGTATTAGATGCATCATGTATGACAGCTGATGGCCTTTCAACAGGATTGATGGTATTGGGTGAAGTGGAAGGAATCCGTATTGCGAATAAAGAAAATATTCCAGTGTTGTATATTGTTAAAACCGACGATGGCTTTAAAGAATATGCATCAGAAGCATTTAAGCCTTATCTGAACGATAAGCAATAACAAACGAGGATTTTATCATGACAACGTATTTGATCACTTTTTTAGTGTTTGTATTGGTCATTGCCGCGATGTCTGTCGGCTATATCTTTCAGAAGAAGGTAGTAAAAGGCAGTTGTGGTGGTTTAGGTTCAGTTGGTGTTGATAAGGTTTGTAACTGCCCAGAGCCTTGTGATGCTCGCAAAAAGCGTGAAGAAAAAGCCGCCATTCGAGCACAAAAATTGGCAGAGTGGGAAAGTAACCGTATTCAATAATTTTTATTTTGAGTTGTCATTATGGCCTTTACTCTTAATTGGGTAAGGGCTTTTTTGTATATGTATCATTTTAACCCACAACTTTATTAGGCTTTATTACTGAACTCCGCTATCATTGACACTGTTTTTATATACAGTCTTTTGGTGGTGCTGTTTTATGGATACTAAAAAAATTATTCATATCGATATGGATTGTTTTTACGCTGCGGTTGAAATGAGGGACTTTCCGCAATATCGAGAGGTTGCTCTTGCGGTTGGTGGCAATGAAAAACAGCGCGGAGTGATCAGTACTTGTAATTATAAAGCGAGAGAATATGGCGTACGTTCTGCTATGCCGACGGCAAAAGCGTTTCAACTTTGTCCTAATCTTGTTTTAGTTCCTGGCAGAATGTCTGTATATCAAGCCGTTTCAAAGCAAATTCGTGCCATTTTTGAGCGTTATACACATTTAATCGAACCTTTATCATTAGATGAAGCTTACTTAGATGTCAGCCATTGTTTGATACATCATGGTTCAGCAACCTTAATTGCACAGGCTATACGACAAGATATTGAAAGAGAGTTAAATTTAACCGCTTCGGCAGGTGTAGCGCCATTAAAGTTTTTAGCTAAAATAGCATCTGATCTTAATAAGCCTAATGGTGTCGCAGTCATCCCCCCAAATAAAGTCCAATCAACAATCGATGAGTTGCCATTAGAAAAAATTCCGGGTGTTGGGAAGGTGAGTATCGCTAAATTACATAAGGCCAATTTATATACTTGCCTTGATGTGAAGCAAGCTAATTATAGCGATTTGTTACGTCAGTTTGGACGAATGGGAGCATCTTTGTGGCAGCGCAGCCATGCTATTGATAAAAGAGAAGTGGTGATTGAGCGGCAAAGAAAGTCGGTCGGTGTTGAGAGAACTTTTAGCGTTAATATCCAGTCTTATACTCAATGTTGGCAGGTAATTGAAGATAAGCTATACCCTGAACTCGAAAAACGTTTATTAAAAGTGAGTCCGGATAAGCAAATTTTGAAGCAAGGTATAAAGGTGAAGTTTGCAGATTTTCAACAAACCACGATTGAACATAGTTATAAGTATTTAAACTTGGGTGATTTCGAATCGTTATTAGAGGATATTTTAAAACGTAGCCATGGCCGGGAAATCCGTCTACTCGGCTTGAATGTGATGCTAAAGCCTGATGAATTGAATCAGCAGTTATGTTTATTGTAGAAGGGAGCGCAATAGTCCCTAGCGGCTAACAATGCAAATGAGCTTGCTAATATAGACAAGCTAAGCAATGCCTCTGAACTAGGGACTCAGTTTATATTTTATGCTTTTTCTGGGATGTTTTCTAAAATGGCAATCATTTGTTCCCAATAAAGCGCTACACTCGCGATCTCTACTTTCTCATCAGGTGAATGTGGAAATTTAATCGTAGGACCAAATGAGATCATATCCATTTCAGGGTAGGGTTTTTTAAATAAACCGCACTCTAAGCCAGCATGAATAACCATGATATTTGGTTTTCGTCCGTAGATCCCTTCATAAACATCACGGAATATATGCATGATTTCAGAGTCTGCATCTGGTTTCCAACCCGGGTAAGTACCATCGAGTTTTAATGTTGCGCCCGCCAGCTGTGCGAGTGAGCCTAGCGTGCTTTCAACCATTTCACGGCCCGAATCAATAAGAGAACGAACCAAGCATAAAATGGTAATTTTATCTTCTCCTGTGGTAATAACACCAACATTTAGAGAGGTTTCAACAACACCTTCGATATTGTCATCCATACGGATCACACCATTTGGACAAGCATTTAAACTCGCAATGAAACGATTTTGATCTTGTTGGTTTAATGGTGCTAGTGCACTTGTGTCATTGGTTAATTGAGATTGAAGCGTGGTTTCAACCTTACCTAACTCTTGTTTAACAGTTTGTATATATTGCTCAAAGGCGGACGCTAATTCGGCCTTGTTTTTTGACGGTACTGCAACAATCACAGAGGCTTCGCGCGGGATAGCATTTCGTAAGCTACCACCTTGGAATTCAATGACTTCAAGGCCAAGTGTTTCAGCAGATTCGGCTAGAAAGCGACCAAGGATTTTATTGGCATTACCACGGCCAGTGTTAATGTCACAACCAGAGTGACCTCCTTTAAGGCCTTTTATTGTTAGTTTTTGCTGTATAGCATCACTTTTAAGTGCAGTGCGTTTAATATCAAAGATTAACGAGGCATTCACACCGCCAGCGCAACCCATGTACACTTCACCTTCTTGCTCTGAGTCGGTATTAAGTAGGATATCAGCGCTAAGCCAGTTTTTTTCTAACCCAAAAGCGCCAGTCATACCCGCTTCTTCATCAATTGTGAGTAATACTTCTAGTGGCCCATGCTTTATATCATTTGATGCTAATACGGCTAAGCAAGATGCCATGCCCATACCATTATCTGCACCTAAAGTCGTTCCTTTAGCCGTTACCCAGTCACCATCAATATAAGGTTGAATAGGGTCTAGCGCAAAGTCATGGTCGGTTCCTTCATTTTTTTGAGGAACCATATCAATGTGAGCTTGTAGAGCAACGGATTTTTTGTTTTCTATTCCTGCTGTTGCTGGTTTTTTTATGAAGACGTTGCCAGTTTGATCACGACGTACTTCCAAGCTTTGTTCTTGTGCCCACGATACAATGTATTGAGCTAATGCTTCTTCATGTTTTGATGGATGAGGGAAAGAACAGATTTTGTCAAAAAATTGCCAAACAGGCTGTGGGGATAATTGGCTTATTTCAGAATGAGGTTTAGACACAAATAACTCCTAATGCAGTAAATACAGTGGAAATGAACGGGATTAATCCGAATATTCTAGAATAATGCACTTTGAATGCGAGGATGTACAGGGGTGTTAAGTTTCGCTAAAGACTATTTTTTATGTATAGATGGGGTAAGTTTACATAAAATCGATAAGCTGTAAGAATTTTAATTACCTAAAAAGGTGACTTTAGTCACTCTTGAATCCTTTTAATATTCTATTACAAGTTTTTATTGTAATTAAATTACGAATTTAGTATATTTACATCACTATTTGATATCAACTGCTCATGCGGGTGATACTTGATTACGATATAGTAAGTTTGTGCTTCAATATTGAAATATGTTGTTCGATTTGGACGATATTTTGATACACCTAATACTTACTTTAATTGTGTGCTAAATACCCCTTATCATTAAGAATTATTCTAGCCGTTTCGGCTTCGTTTAGTTCTACTGCCACCTGTTTTAGGTGGTATTTTTTTATCTGTTAATAAATACCTCAATAAACCTAGATACAGTTTGCTTTGTGCCCTTTTTTTTGGAAAAATACCCCTCATTTTGACAATCGATTGCGCAATCGATTGTAGCCGACGGATCGTTCACTTTTTAGGAATAAAACATGTTAGAAAAGTACTTTAAGCTATCAGAGTATGGTACCAACGTTAAAACTGAGATTTTGGCAGGAATGACTACCTTTTTGACGATGGCTTATATCATTTTCGTCAACCCTGCTATTTTATCAAGCACAGGTATGGATCATGGCTCTGTCTTTGTGGCAACTTGCCTTGCTGCTGCAATTGGCTGTTTTATTATGGGGCTTTATGCTAATTATCCCATTGCCCAAGCTCCTGGAATGGGGTTGAATGCTTTCTTTACTTATACCGTTGTATTAGGCATGGGACACACATGGCAAATGGCGTTAGCTGCTGTATTTTGCTCTGGTGTGTTATTTATTCTTTTAAGCTTATTTAAAATCCGTGAGTTGATTATTAACTCTATTCCGGTATCTCTACGTTTAGGTATTTCTGCTGGTATTGGTTTGTTCCTTGCGTTAATTGCTTTGAAGAACGCTGGCATTGTTGTCGGTAACCAAGCGACTTTAGTTGGCGTAGGTGATTTAACCTCTATCCCTGCAATGCTTGGTGCATTAGGCTTTGTACTGACTATCGTGCTTGTTCAACGTGGTTACCGCGCAGCAGTTATGATTGCTATTTTGGCCACCACGGCTTTAGGTATTCTTGTCGGTAATGTTGAATATCACGGCATTGTTTCTATACCGCCAAGTATTGAGCCAACTTTCTTGCAGTTGGATTTCTCGACTATCACTGATGTTGGTATGATCTCGGTTATTTTTGCTTTCTTATTTGTTGACCTATTCGATACCGCAGGAACTCTTGTTGGTGTGGCCAATAAAGCTGGTTTTATTGGTAAAGATGGCAAGATCCCTCGTCTAAATAAAGCCTTACTTTCTGATTCAACAGCAACCGCTATTGGTGCTTTGTTAGGTACATCTAATACGACGTCATTTGTTGAAAGTACTGCTGGTGTTGCCGTTGGTGGACGTACAGGTTTAACAGCGGTTACTGTTGGCGTTTTATTCTTATTTGCATTATTCTTCTCGCCATTAGCCGGTATGATCCCAGCTTATGCAACGACTGGCGCATTGTTTTATGTTGCTATATTAATGATGTCAGGCTTAGTTAATATCCAATGGGATGACTTAAGTGAAGCTGCTCCTGTTGCTGTCGTCTGCTTATTAATGCCTTTAACATTTTCAATTGCGGAAGGTATCGCAATGGGTTTTGTAACTTATGCAGCGATTAAGCTATTAAGTGGCAAAGCACGAGAAGTACATGTGGGCGTGTGGATTCTAGCGGCTATTTTCTTATTGAAATTCATTCTTACTGGTGCGTAATCGTTTTTGATACGGATTAGAACTATAAAATAAATGGCCCAACTATTAAAAGCTATCATAGAAGGTGGTAGTTTTTAATCAACAGGGCATAAAACAGGTTTATATTATGAGTAATAAATTTATCGTTACTTGGGACAATATGCAGATGTATTGTCGTCAACTTGCTGCTAAACAAATGCCAGCAGAGCAATGGAAAGGTATCGTTGGTGTAAGCCGCGGTGGTTTGGTCCCAGCTGCAATTCTAGCGCGTGAGTTAGGTATTCGTTATGTTGATACGATTTGTATCTCAAGCTACGACCATGACCATCAACGTGAAATGAAAGTGCTTAAAACTATCGAAGGTGATGGTGAAGGTTTCTTAATCGTGGATGATTTAGTGGATAGCGGTGATACCGCTCGTCATATTCGTCAAATGTACCCAAAAGCTAAGCTAATTTGTGTGTGTGCAAAACCTGCAGGCCAAGAGTTAGTTGATGACTACATTGTTGATATTGCGCAAGACACTTGGATTGAGCAGCCTTGGGATATGACTCTACAATTTGAAGAGCCAGTAAATCGCAAGCAAAAATAGTTTCTTTGCTCTATATTGAAGCCCCATACAATATTCTCATTTGAGAGGGTTGCATGGGGTTTTTGTGTTTATGGACAAAATAGAGAGAGGAAAAAATATGGCCGTGTTTACTCATGATCAACAGTTAGGGCGCTATCAAGTGGAAGTCGAGCCTAATTATTGGGCACGTTTAGATTATCATTTAAATGGCGATACTTTGGTTATTACTCACACTTTTGTACCTGATGAATTAAGAGGGAAGGGGTGTGGTAAAATTTTAATGGAAACGGTATTAAACGATATTGATGCGTTAGGTAAAAGAATTTTACCAGTATGCAGTTATGCCAAAGTGTACTTGCAACGCTACCCTCAATGGCAACATCTCTTAACGGATTAACGCAGATGTATCTTTAAATATCAGTTAAAATACCTTATCCCTATCAGATTGAAGTCTGTGGACTTTTAAGGAATACAACTTGGAAGAGCAAAGCAAGAATATATCCGAATCTATATTTAATAAGCATCAACATGCCAGCGAAACTTCTAGCTTGGTTCAGTATTTAAAAGATAGCCAAATTCAGTTGGACTTAACTCAAGAACGGACACAAAGCGCGTGGTATAGAACATTACGCCGTGTAGAGTGGAGTTGGCAGGGATTAGATCCTATTGAGACTGAATCGGTATTAGCTAGAATTGCTAGTTCTCCTAATCAGCATCAACATCCAGTATGGCTTGATACTATTGCCGGCTATCGTCCAGGCAACTGGTCGTATGAATGGACTCAGCAAGGAATGCTTCATCAAAATAAAGCGACGGCTCTGAAAGGTGAGGCGGCTTCTGATGAATGGTACATTGCAAGCTTGTGTTTTAGCATTGCTAGTTACCCACACCTGAATGCTGATACGTTATCTCTCCAAGCTCAAATTCTAGTCAATAAAGCGTATTCTCAAGCGATGGAACACAGCCCGTATATTATCAAAAAACTCAAGATTCCGTTTGATAATAAAACCATTGACGCAAGTTTGCATCTTCCACATACCGAAAGGCCATTACCTGTAGTAATTGTTTGTGCAGGCGTTGACACATTACAAACAGATATGTGGCGTATTTTTCATGATTATCTCGCACAACATGAAATCGCAATGTTAACCATTGATATGCCGGGCATTGGGACGAATACGTATTGGAAGCTTACTGAGGATTCGTGCCGTTTACATCGCGCTGTACTTAATGATTTACGTAATATTCCATGGGTTGATCATTTTAAGGTCGGTCTGATCGGAATGCGATTTGGCGGCAATTTAATGACTCGTATGGCATTTTTAGAGCCAGAAAAAGTACACGCTTGTGTATCATTAGGAGCGCCCATTCATGGTTTATTATCGACTCCTGATAAATTTTCAAATATGCCTAAAATGCATCTTGATGCCATTGCATCTCGTCTAGGTCGCAAGTCAGTAGATATAGCGAGCTTGGCTAAGCAAATGAGTGCTTGGTCGTTAAAATCGCAAGGTCTATTGGCCAGTAGGAAAACACCAGTTCCCATCTTAGCATTAGGTTTAGAAGGGGATCCTGTCGGCAGCAAAGAAGACAATCAAAGTGTGGCTCGATTTAGTCAAGGAGGAAAAGCGATGCAATTGACGGCTCAGTCGATTCATCAAGGCTATGAGCAAGCGCTCAAAATTGCAGTTGATTGGTTAAATGATGCTCTAAAAGAGTGACAAATATTGGTAAATGGTTAACCATGGTAAAAAACATTTATGCAACAAATGATTGCATTTATATAATAACGTGGAGAATCCTATGACCGCTATTGCTGCTGAACCGACACACTTTCGTTTATTGACGACCTTGAAGGCTATTGGACCTTATTTGAGGGAGTCAGAGTGTCAACCGGGAATGTACTTGTTTGATTGTCTATCTGTTTGCACTGATGAGCAAAAATCTCCAGAACTGCGTGAATTTTGGGGATGGTGGCTGAAACTAGAGAAAAACGAGAAAAATTTTGTCGCTAATTATTCTTATGGCCAATATGATGAAAAAGGCCAATGGATAGACGTTGCTATTCCATTGAAAGCTCAACCAGAAGTTGAAAGAACATTGGAAGCTTTTCATCAAAAGCTGAGTAATTCTTTATCCTGTCAGCATTCATTTACACTTAGTTTGCATCAAGATTCGGTCGATATGGCGTAATATGATTAAAGTTTGAATAATAAATTCATCCAGAAAAATAGATTTTTATTCTCGACCAAAATATATTCTTCATAAAGGCGCATTGTTGCGCCTTTTCTTCTTGTTTAATTTGCTCTGTATTGATAAAACAAAGGGTAACAATCCTATTACTTAAACGTCTATTGACAGGAAATACATGTCAGCTCAAATACATCATGAATCTTATACTGTTGTCATTAAACTTGGTACAAGTGTGTTGACCGGCGGTACATTAGAAATCAATAAAGCTCGAATGGTGGATTTGGTCCGTCAATGTGCAGACTTAAAAGAAAGAGGCCATAAGGTTGTGGTGGTTTCTTCTGGTGCGATTGCCGCTGGCCGTGAGCATTTAGGATATCCCGCATTGCCGAATTCAATGGCAAGTAAGCAATTATTAGCTGCTGTTGGGCAAAGTCGATTGATTCAAGTATGGGAGTCATTATTTGCTTTATATGGTATTAAAATAGGTCAAATGTTGCTGACTCGAGCTGATTTGAAAGACAGGGAACGGTTTTTAAATGCACGCGACACTATCAATGCGCTAATTGATTACAATATCGTTCCAATCGTGAATGAAAACGATGCAGTTGCGACCTCTGAAATTAAAGTTGGAGACAATGATAATTTATCGGCATTAGTAGGCATTTTATGTGGCGCTGATAAATTGTTATTACTCACCGATCAATCTGGTTTATTTACGGCTGATCCACGCAAAGATCCAAAGGCTGAACTTATTCGTGAAGTCAAAACCATTGATGAAACGTTAAGACAAATCGCAGGTGGCAGTGGCACCACACTAGGAACGGGCGGTATGGCAACAAAATTGCAAGCGGCAGATATTGCGCGTCGTTCTGGTATCGAAGTGGTTATTGCAGCAGGAAGTAGCCCAAATGTGATTTTGGATGCGGTAGGTGAACATCCTCAAGGAACTCGTTTTCTTCCATTGGCAGAGTCATTAGAAAATCGTAAACGTTGGATTTTAGCAGGACCTGCTTCGGTGGGGGATCTGATCATAGATGATGGTGCTTCTAAAGCGGTGATTGAGCGAGGAAGTAGTTTATTAGCCAAAGGTATTATTATGATTGAGGGAAGCTTCTCTCGTGGTGACGTGGTTCGCTTACGTAATCAATCCGGGCAGTTACTTGCGAAGGGGATTGTGAGTTATTCAAATAGTGAGCTAGAGCAAGTTATTGGAAAACATAGTAAAGATATAGAAGCCATTCTAGGTTATGAATATGGCTCAACTATTATCCATCGTGATGATCTTGTTGTGATTCAAGAGTAAGCGCTCATTCACTTATATTAATGTTATTAAGGGCAGATTGTGGACTTAATTAAAATGGGCCAAGCGGCCAAAAAAGCTTCATTTCAATTGGCAACTGCGTCGACCGCTCAAAAAAATAAAGCATTGGCAATCATTGCAGATGAACTTGAAGCTAATGCAGCTGAAATTTTAGCTGCGAATATCAAAGATATCGAGTTAGGGCGGGCTGCTGGTTTAACTGATGCATTGCTTGATCGTTTATTGCTTAATCAGCAACGATTGTCTGATATTGCCTCTGATGTAAGAAATGTTATTCATTTGAATGATCCTGTTGGCTCCGAAATTGATAGTAAGATACTTGAAAATGGCATGTCTTTAGCACGCCGTCGAGTACCACTTGGCGTGGTGGGTGTGATTTACGAAGCTCGCCCCAATGTAACCATTGATATTGCTGCGTTATGCCTTAAAACGGGGAATGCGAGTATTTTACGTGGTGGAAAAGAGACATTTTTTTCTAACATGGAATTGGTCAAGGTGATTCAAGTAGCACTAGAAAAAGCAGGATTACCGATATCTTCTGTACAATATATTGAAAAGCCAGACCGTGAGTTAGTTTCTCAACTGCTTAAACTTGATGATTATGTTGATATGATCATTCCACGCGGTGGCGCTGGTTTGCATAAAATGTGTAAAGAAAACAGCACTATTCCAGTCATCATTGGTGGTTTTGGTATCAGTCATATTTTTGTTGATGAAAGTGCTGATTTAGTCAAATCGGTTGCGGTAGTTGAAAATGCCAAAGTACAACGACCATCGGCGTGTAATTCTCTGGATACGCTATTAGTTCATGAAAAGGTGGCGAAAGAATTTCTTCCAATGCTAACTGCTAAAATTAATCAACAAGTCACATTTGTGTTGGATAACAGTGCCAAACCTTTCATTAATACAGATAATCAGCGTGATGCGGTGGAAGGCGATTTTGATACCGAGTGGTTAAGTTATACATTAGGTATTAAAGTGGTGAAAAATATCGCTGAAGCAATTGATCATATGCAAGTCCATAATGCCAGTCATTCAGATGCTATTATGACTGAATCACTACGCAATGCTGAATTATTCATAAACTCTGCAGGCTCTGCCGCTGTATATGTTAACGCCTCTACACGCTTCACCGACGGTGCTCAATTTGGTTTAGGTGCAGAAGTTGCAGTATCTACTCAGAAATTGCATGCACGTGGCCCTATGGGCTTAGAAGAGCTAACAAGCTATAAGTGGGTTGGAAAGGCAGATTACTTAATTCGTAAGTAGACTGTTTATAAGATGGGTATTAGTTGTAAGCAAAAAAAAGCCCAGATCAAAGTGATTTGGGCATAAAACAATTTTAGGAATTAATATGAAAAAGCAGAAGTAGGATACATTTTGGTTAACTTGACGGCCGTAACCAAAATCAGAATCTTGCTTGCTACATATTATATGACTGACCTTTTACTGATAAGTTCAAAATTAAATTCAAAAAATTAAAAAGGCGAATGATTCATAATGAATTATTCGCCTTTTAGTATTTAACTTATTGATAGTTATTTAATTTCAATGCCTTGCGCCTGCATGTCCGCATGATAACTCGAACGAACAAATGGTCCACATGCTGCGTGAGTGAATCCAAGTTCAAGAGCGATATCTTTCAATTCATCAAATTCAGATGGTGGGACATAACGTTCAACTGGTAAGTGGTGGCGGCTAGGTGCCAGGTATTGCCCAAGAGTTAGCATGGTCACGCCATGCGCCCGTAGATCTTTTAATACTTCAATAATCTCTTCTTTAGTTTCACCAAGCCCCATCATTAAACCAGATTTAGTTGGAATGTTTGGGTGCTGCTGTTTGAATTTTTGAAGTAATTGCAATGACCATTTGTAGTTAGCACCAGGTCGCGCACGGCGATACAAACGAGGTGCAGTTTCAAGGTTATGGTTGAATACATCCGGTGGATTATCTTTCATTAAATCTAATGCCACATCCATACGCCCACGGAAGTCAGGCACTAAGGTTTCAATTTTGATATGTGGGCTATGTTCACGAATGGCTTTATTACAATCAGCAAAGTGTTTTGCACCACCATCACGTAGATCATCACGGTCAACAGAAGTAATTACCACGTATTTTAACTTCATGTCTTTAATGGTTTGCGCTAGCTTTTGAGGCTCATTGGTCTCTGGAGCATTTGGACGGCCATGGGCAACATCACAGAAAGGGCAGCGACGTGTACAAATTGCGCCTAAAATCATAAAAGTAGCTGTGCCATGGTTAAAGCATTCCGCTAAGTTAGGACACGATGCTTCCTCACAAACAGAATGGAGATCATTTTTACGCATTGCAGCTTTAATTTCTTGAATACGAGTACTATCGGCTGGCAGTTTAATTTTCATCCATTCAGGTTTACGCAAAACGTCGGTTTTTTCTACCGTCACTGTTTTGGTTGGGATGAGTGCCATTTTATCAGCGTCACGATATTTAACGCCCTGTTCCATTTGAATTGGTTTGCTCATGCTACCTACTTATCAAAGCTTTTGCTTTCTGTGGTGTATTCAACTTGGTCGTAACCAAGTAGCTCTGTGATTTTTTTCATTAAAACAATTTCAACTTCATTGATGTTATTTGGTCCATCCACATCTTTTACTTGTACCATTTCCATACCAGCATATCCGCATGGGTTGATGCGAAGGAAAGGGGTAAGATCCATATTAACATTGAGGGCAAGGCCGTGAAATGAGCATCCTTTTCGAATGCGTAGCCCAAGAGAGCATATTTTTCTTGCGTCTACATACACACCCGGAGCATCCGCTCGTGCAGCTGAATCAATACCAAAAGTAGAGAGTGTTTCAATGACAATATTTTCAATATGAGTAACTAGTTCACGAACGCCAAGCTTTTTACGACGTAAGTTTATTAAAAAATAAGCAACGATCTGACCTGGACCATGATATGTCACTTGTCCACCTCGGTCACTTTGTACCACTGGAATATCACCAGTATTGAGTAAGTGCTCTTGTTTACCTGCTTGACCTTGAGTAAATACTGGATTGTGCTCGACTAACCACACTTCATCAGAGGTTAAATCATCTCGTTCATCGGTGAATTTATGCATATCTTGCCAAACAGGGGCATAGTCTTGTTTGCCTAACTGCCGGATGGTCAATTTTGTTTCAAGTAAAGAATTACACGGATTGAGAGTGAGAGGTGAATCCGATTCGTTGCACATAAATCGTTTATCCTTAATCCGGCTTGATAGTATTAAGCTGATTTTCTTCAAATTAAATTGATTGAATAGAGTCTGAATCTAATAATTTTAATGGCTAATGGCTAATGGCTAATGGCTAATGGCTAATGGCTAATGGCTAATGGCTTTAGATGCATAGTATAAACCCCTTTAGCTAGACTAACTACGGGTAAGCGGTAGGGGTATTATTTAATTGATACAGGTATCACTCAATCTGGTTTGTTACACTCTAAAGAACCATTCGAACAATATCGATTTCACCTAGCTCTTTGTAGAGAATTTCGACTTGCTCAATTGATGTGGCGGTGATGGTAACAGAAACCGCATTGTAAGTTCCTTTAGCACTAGGCTTTACACTTGGAACATAATCACCTGGCGCATGTTTTTGGATAACAGCGAGAATAAGATCGGGCAATTCTGGTTTCGCATAGCCCATTACTTTGTATGAGAACTTACATGGAAACTCGAGTAAATCTTTTAGTTTTGCTTGCTCTTGCATAGTGACTCCAAAGAAACATTGAGCATGAAAGGCCGCATAGTAAATCTATTAAGCTGAAATCTCAACCTTAGATATTGAGTAGTAAGGTTGGTTTTTGTTATCAATGTATTAGATAAATACGGAGGGTTATTAAAATTTTGTTTATATAATAAAAACTTATTTGATATTTTATAGGAATAGTGAGGAGGCGAATATTTTTCATATAGGGAATTAGAAAACAAAAAAAGCCACCGAAGTGACTTTTATTTAGAGGCTAGTTTTATTGCTTTTTAAGCGGGTTGATTAGAACCAGCTTTTGAACAATAAGACAATATAATCAATTAAGCGGCTAAAAATACCACCTTCATTAACGTCTTCTTGAGCAACTAATGGGTATTGAGCCACATCGCTGTCGTTCAATTGGTAGAAAAGCTTACCTACCACTTGGCCTTTTTTGATTGGCGCTTTTAATTCTTTATCTAGGACAAAGCTTGCCGCTAAGTTTTTCGCTTGTCCGCGCGGTAGAGTAACGTAAGTATCTTCATTAACACCTAAAGATACCTCGCTCTTATCGCCCATCCAGATTTTTTCTCTCACAAACTCTTCACCCTTTTTATGAGGAGAAACTGTTTCAAAGAAGCGGAAACCAAAGCTTAATAGTTTTTTACTTTCAGCTTTGCGGGCATTTTCACTTTTCGTTCCCATTACAACAGAAACAAGACGCATATTACCTTCGGTAGCGGATGTAACTAAGTTGTAGCCAGCACCACTTGTGTGGCCGGTTTTTATACCATCAACACGCATGCTTTTATCCCAAAGTAATCCGTTACGGTTATATTGGGTTATTCCGTTGTAAGTAAATGATTTTTGAGAATAAATCTTATATTCTTCAGGGACGTCACGGATGAGAGCAGCCCCTAAAATAGCCAAATCGTGCGCAGTAGAGTAGTGCTCATTGTTATCTAGACCATGAACATTCACAAAATGTGAGTTTTTCATGCCGATTTTTTGTGCCCATTGGTTCATTAAATCGACGAAAGAGTCTTGTGAGCCAGCGATGTGTTCTGCCATTGCCACACAAGCATCATTGCCTGAGTCAACAATGATACCTTGATTGAGTAAATCAACACTGACGGTTTTACCTACTTCAATAAACATTTTTGATGAGTCAGGGAAGTTTTTCGCCCAAGCTGCTTGACTGATCACAACATCATCGTCACGAGAAATGCTACCAGTTTTAATTTCCTGACCGATAACATAGCTGGTTAACATTTTCGTTAAGCTAGCGGGATAACGACGCTCATCCATGTTTTTTTCAGCAAGAATTTTACCTGAATGGTAATCCATCAAGATGTAGCTGGCTGCGGCAATGTCTGGTGCGTTAGGCACAACAATTGGATCGGAAGCTGAGGCATTAAGTGACACTAGTGATGCTGATAATGCTAATGACGGGATTAGCAATGATTTTAAATATTGAACAGTATTTTTCATGAGATATATACATCAATGTTGTAGGTGAACGTAAATTATCCGCATCTTATCAGATTTATTTTTGTAAATCAGAACAGATATAGATTGTGTTTTCGAAAATGAAAATAAAAAGTTTATGTTGTACCGTTTATTTCCGAGTTTGGTGCTTCATAAAAGCGGTCCTGTAGCCTGAGCTTTGTAATTTTAGTAATACTGCATTAGCTGAATCTTGGTCTTTCCATGGTCCAAGCATAATACGGTTTATTTTGTTCGTTGTTTGTACGTTGTAGGTAATCGAATAGCTTTGACCTAATTGCTTCGCTAAAGTTTCCGCTTTACTTTTATCAGAGACTGCAGCGACTTGGATCAAGTACTCTTCCTTGGAGTAGGCTTGATCTACTTTTGTCTTTGCTGTTGTAATGTATTCAACTTTAACTGGTGCTGTGCCGGCTTGGTATACGCCTAATTTATAAGCGGCTGCATAGCTTAAATCAATAATCCGTCCATCATGGAAAGGGCCGCGATCATTGACTCTTACTATGACGGTTTTACCATTTGCCGTATTGGTTACTTTGACATAACTAGGTATTGGTAATGTTTTATGTGCCGCGGACATGGAATACATATCATATACTTCACCATTAGAGGTTAGGTGACCATGAAATTTCTTTCCGTACCATGAAGCATAACCAGTTTGAGTAAAGTTTTTTGTATCTTTAACTATCTTATAATTTTTCCCACGTAAGGTGTAATCACGATTTCCGCTACGGCTGAAGGGCTCATATCTTGGATGTGCATCTTCAACATGTGCAACTGATAATGGTTTTTCAGGCGCTACGTCATCATTAAGTGAGTATCTATTACTAGAGGATGAACACCCAACTAAAACCAGTAGCAAGGTGAAAAGTAAATAGGTTGAAATGCGTTTAATCAATTTAGTTCGCCTTAGAAAGCATTTTACGATGTGTGTGAATAGACATAAGAATACCAAAACCTGCTAATAGGGTAACCATTGAGGTGCCACCATAACTGATTAGAGGTAACGGTACACCGACCACTGGGAGAATGCCACTCACCATCCCAATATTGACAAAAACATAAACAAAAAAGCTTAATACAACACTTCCACTCATCATTTTACCAAAGGCAGTTTGAGCCTGTGTGGCAAGATATAACCCGCGTACGATAATAAATAGGTAAACTGCGAGTAGGAAACAAACTCCAATCATTCCCCATTCTTCTGAAATAACAGAGAAAATAAAATCTGTATGGCGCTCAGGAACAAATTCTAGTTGTGATTGAGTGCCATGTAGCCAACCTTTACCTGTCAAACCACCAGAGCCAATGGCTATTTTACTTTGTATTATGTGGTAACCAGCGCCTAATGGGTCAGATTCCGGATCAAATAAGGTTCGAACGCGAACTTTTTGATATTCGTGCATCAAAAAGAACCAAAGGATAGGGATAAATCCCCCAATAGTTAAAGCCGCCGCTGCGATAATTCGCCAGCTTATTCCTGCCAGAAAAATAACAAAAATACCAGAAGCAGCAATAAGGATTGATGTGCCTAAGTCAGGCTGTTTTGCAATAAGAATGGTAGGTAGGCACACGAGAACTAAAGAAACGAGCAACGTTTTAAAAGTAGGTGGCAAAGACTGTTTACCAATATAACGAGCAACCATTAAAGGAACGGCAAGTTTCAGCAGTTCCGATGGCTGAAAACGGACGATACCTAAATCTAACCAACGTTGAGCACCTTTTGAGGTTTCTCCAAAAAAGAGCACGCTGAGTAAAAGCATCACGCCAATGACGTATAGTATTGGTGCTAATGATTCAAATGTTCTAGGTGTAATCTGAGCCAGGAAGATCATTACACCGAGTGAAAGCAACATGCGCATGGCTTGACGGTCCATCATTTCAAGGTTTTGCCCACTGGCGCTGTACATAATGACAAGGCCGATTACCATCAGCACTAAAATCCCAAGTAATAATGGTAGGTCAATATGCAGTCTTTCAAAGAATGCGCGGTTTTTTCCATCGGATAAATTCATGCTCATATTATTTTTTATCCTGTGAAGAGTCGGTTTCATCATTATTCAAGATGACATGGTCGAATATCTGTCGAGCAATTGGGCCACCAACGCCCGATCCTCCCCCTGCATTTTCAAGTACCATCGAGACAATGACTTTAGGGTCTTTGAATGGGGCAAATCCCATTAATAATGCATGATCCCTAAGATGTTCTGCGATTTCATCCGCATCATATTTTTCGCCTTCTTTTAACCCATACACTTGAGCTGTACCCGATTTAACGGCTGCTTGATATTTTGCGCCATAGAAAGAACGTCTTGCAGTACCCCTATTACCGGTTGCTACTAGATGCATGCCTTCTTCTGCAAGATCCCAATAAGATTCTTTTACCCCTGTAATTGATGGGTAAGTTTTAATCGGGCTGAGTACAGGCGTGGCTGACGGTGACGTTTTATCTATCGTTGCACGCAATAAGTGAGGAGCCCGAACCTTGCCATGTGAGACCAAAACTGACAGCGCTTTTGCTATTTGCATAGGCGTAGCTGTCCAATAACCTTGGCCAATACCAACAGGGATAGTGTCACCTTGATACCATTGCGTACGATGGCGAGCACGTTTCCATTCACGAGTCGGCATATTGGCACTGCTTTCTTCATGTAAATCGATTCCAGTAAGCTCACCATAACCAAATTTGTTCATCCATGTTGATAGACGATCAATACCAAGATCAAAGGCAACTTGATAGAAGAAGGTATCAACAGATTCCTCTAGTGCTTTCTTTACATCAACAACTCCATGGCCCCAGCGACTCCAATCTCGGTAACCCTTATGGCTACGAGCATTAGGGATATACCAAATCCCCGGATCGTTACGAGTCGTTTCAGGTGTGATAACGCCTTCGGTAAGAGCGGCGACTGCGATGAGGGGTTTAACCGTGGATGCTGGTGGGTAAATACCTAATGTGGCACGGTTGACTAATGGACGATCTGGGTTGTTGAGTAACTGGTTGTAAGCTTTACTACTAATACCGTGAACAAAGGCATTAGGGTCATAACTTGGGCTTGAAACCATCGCGAGTACGCCGTTATCTTTAGGATCCAGAATAATTATCGATCCACGACGTTTGTCCATTAAATGAAAAGCGTATTGTTGTAAATCAATATCAAGGTTTAAGACTAGATCTTTACCTGGGATAGGGGGAACATATTTTAATGTACGGATGACACGCCCACGGCTGTTTACTTCAACTTCTTGATAACCCGAAGTGCCATGTAGTGTATCTTCATAAAAACGTTCAATCCCTATCTTGCCAATATCGTGAGTAGCTTGATAATTAGATATTTTATCTTCTTCAGTTAAACGGCGAATATCTCGATCGTTAATTCGAGAAACATAACCTAAAACGTGGGTAAGCGCTGAACCATAAGGGTAGTAACGTTTTAATACCGCAGTGACTTCCACTCCAGGAAATTGATATTGGCGAACTGAAATTTTTGCGACGTCTTGTTCACTTAATTGAGTTAAGAGAGGGACAGAGCTGAAGCGTCGTGTTTGTAGACGTTCTTTTTTAAAAGTTTCAATTTGTTCATCGCTGATCGGAATTATTTTACGTAAACCCGCGATAGTTTGATCTATATCCGCGACTTTTTCTGGTGTAATTTCTAAGTTAAAAACAGGGCGGTTAGAGGCGAGTAATTTCCCATTACGATCGTAAATCAGGCCACGGTTAGGTGCGATAGGGACAATTTTAATACGGTTATCATTAGAGCGAGTTTTATAATCTTGATATTGTTCGACTTGGATATAGTACAAATTACCCAATAAAACGCCGACCAAAGCTAAAATACCAATAAATGCCACTATCGCACGGCGAGTAAAGAGTTTAGCTTCAGCGGTGTAATCGCGAATTTGGCTACGTCTGCGTCTCATTATCGATTATTCTCGGTGATAAGGGTGATTAGTTGTGACGCTCCAAGCGCGATATAAGCTTTCTGCCATAATCACTCGCACAATTGGATGGGGTAGTGTTAATGGTGATAATGACCAACTTTGATCAGCAGCAGATTTGCATGCAGGAGATAAACCTTCAGGACCTCCAATCAAAATCGAAACATCGCGTCCATCGAGTTTCCATGAATCTAATTGTGTTGCAAGTTCGATGGTATCCCAGCGTTTCCCTGGAATATCTAATGTTATAATGCGATTGCCTTTAGGTACAGCCGATAGCATAGCTTCACCTTCTTTTTGCAAAATCCTAACAATATCTGCATTTTTACCTCGTTTCCCTGCGGGTATTTCAACGAGATCAAGTGGCATATCGCTGGGGAAGCGGCGTTGATACTCATGAAAACCAGCTTCAACCCATTTGGGCATTTTGGTTCCGACTGCAATGAGTTGGATCTTCATGTGGGATACTCCATGATCTTGTTGCTTGACCTCTATCTATTTAAAAATAAAGACTTAAATTGATAGAGGCTTAAAGGATGAGCGTTGGGTGTGTTGTTATTAGCTCCACAGCTTCTCTAATTGATAGAGTTCACGGTGTTGCTGTTGCATTACGTGGACCATAACTGAACCCATATCAACCACAACCCATTCACCTTCGCTTTCACCATCCATACCAAGTAGATCAAGGCCTGCTTCCTTTGCTTCACTTGCAACATTTTGAGCGATAGAAATAACATGACGCTTAGAGGTACCTGTACAGATAACCATAAAATCTGTCACACTGGATTTTTCAGTGATATCTAAAGTAATGATGTTTTCTGCTTTCATGTCATCAGCTTTATCGGCTAAAAAGTCTTTTAATTCGTTTATTTGCAAAGTGAAACCTCATTTATAAAATAATAATGCAAGCTGACGTGAGCTGCGGGGCAATAATAATAAAAAGTCGCTAAGAATAACATGGATAATTGTAGTGAAAAGCATACTTCCTGCGAAGGCTACAATTTAAAGGTGTTGGTAGGTTGGCAAAACATTAATGAGAGTTGGGCAAGTTGAGGCCAATACTCTTGGCTAAAGGTTGTTTTTACATCGATCTCTAATTTGGTTAAATGCTGTATGAGTATTTGCAGATGCTGCATATTTAAACGCTGTAATGCAGCTGAATAAAATGGTCGTTTATTTTGCCAGATACGATGTTGGTCAAAAACATGAGATATGGACTGTCGAGCAAGTAGACTTTGCTGCATGTCATGTAATAAAAACAGCTCTTTTTGAACCGTTCTTAATAAAATAATGGCTTCTTCACCTTCAGCTTCAAGTTGTCGTAAAATACGTTGTGATCGTTTTTCTTGGCCTGAAAGTAGTGCATCGGTCCATTGGAATGGGGTGAAATGATTGTGGCGGACTAAAGCGGACTCTACTCGTAATAAAGTAAGTTTACCATCCGGATAAAGTAATACTAGCTTCTCTAAACTTTGAGCTAAAGCAAGTAAATTACCTTCATGCCATTGGGCGAGCATTTGTGTTGCTTCTGCATCTGGAGTGAGTTTTAGCTTTTGGCATCGTTGTTGAACAAATTGTGGCAAATAGCGTAATTCAGGGCTATTACATGAAATAAGAATGCCTTGAGTGTGCATTGCTTTAAACCACTTGGTACTTTCTTGCGCACGAGTGAGTTTGTTACCAATAATGATCAGTAAAATATCAGGATGTAGCATGGTTGATAAATTGACCAATTCTTTAGCGGCCGCGGCACTAACACCTGCGTCCGGAATTTCTAATTCGATTATTTGCAAGTTTGAGAATAAGCTTAAAGCTTGGCAGCAATCGTAAACATGACTCCAATCTAATTGTTTATCTAAGCTAAACCGTTGTCTTTCTAAAAAGCCTTTCTGTTTTGCATCACGGTTGATCAAATCTCTACTTTCTTGAAGTAATAACGGCTCGTTGCCCATCACTAGATAAACGTTGTGTTGTTTATGTTTTAAATGATCAGCAAGTTTATCTGCAAAAATGCGCATCGTAATTATTGGTCTTGATCGTTAGTTGGTTCATCATTGGTTTTTGCATCATCAGCTTTTTCGCTGTCAGTTCTCGAGTCATCTGATGTTGAATTTTTCTGCATATCTTCTGAGGTTACTTCTTTCGTTGTACTGGTTTGCTGAACACCATTATCAAGATCTTGAGTTATGGTGGCGCTAGTATCTTTCACTTCAGTTGGAAAGTCTTTTTGTTGACTAGGGTCTGGGCTACCTACTGCAATGAGCTGGGTTTTTAATGTTGCCATTTGGCGTAGTATTTGTTGGGAGGCTTGAACTTTCATTTCTTCTAAAATGACATCTTTTTCTACCGACTTTGCCAAGGCAGCCATTGGGTTATCAAGGTAACTACGAGTGATATGAATATTATAAGTTTTTGTGTTGTAGCCTGGCACTGTGACTTTATAGCTGGTGTTATAAAATAGCTCATACTCTGCGGCGCGGGCATTCTGATAGAGTGAAAGCGTTCGATCACCATCACTATCGTTAATGATATAAAGATTTGCGACATTCACTCCGGGAGGAACAACTTTAACGCCATTTCTTGTTAATTGTTTTTTGACTTCACGAGTGATCATCGCATAGTCATCAAAACTGGTAACCGATAAAGTTTCCACTTCATCTGGAAGTAAATAATTGCCACGGAAATGAAAACCACATGCAGTGGTCATCATGGCTAAAGTTGCAATGATGAAAATACGGAAATGTGTATTAGAAAACAAACGAGTCACCAAGTTATACCTCTGTGGCTATAGAGTAGGATTGAAAAACTTATCTTATTAACTCTATGTGAAGATGCAATTTCAATTATTTTGAGTATAAATATAATTAAGAAGCAAGAAAAGTGAATAAGATAAGCGTAAGCAGAAGTTGGTATACAACTACTTACGCTTCAAATTGACTATTTAATAGGATGGGAATGCATCCGCAGTAATTAATTAGCCACAATATTCAGCAGTTTACCCGGAACATAAATAACTTTACGTACCGTTAAACCATCAGTGAATTTAATGATATGTTCATTGGCCATTCCTAACGCTTCAACTTCTTCTTTGCTTGCGTCAGCTGATACTGTGAGTTTGGCTCGTAATTTGCCATTGACTTGAACGATGATCAGTTTCTCATCTTCAACCAAGGCTTTTTCATCAAATGTTGGCCAGTCACAAGTATCGACTTTGTCGCCGCCTAACGCTGCCCACATTTCAAAACAAATATGTGGCGTGATTGGGTACAGCATACGAACTACGGCTTTTAATGCTTCATCTAGGATAGCGCGATCTTGCTCATTGGCTTGAGGTGCTTTACCCAGCTTGTTCATTAATTCCATGATGGCAGCAATGGCGGTATTAAACGTTTGGCGGCGATCAATATCATCGGTTACTTTTGCAATCGTTTTATGTACATCACGACGAAGTGCTTTTTGATCACCAGTCAATGATGTTGTATCAACGGCAACAGCATTACCTTGAGATGTGTGCTCACCGACTAGTTTCCAAACACGTTTTAGGAAGCGATTGGTCCCTTCAACACCAGACTCTTGCCATTCCAATGTCATATCAGCAGGAGAGGCGAACATCATAAATAAGCGAACGGTATCGGCGCCGTATTTATCAACCATTTCTTGCGGATCAATACCATTATTTTTCGACTTAGACATTTTGATCATGCCTGAGTGTTCAACGTTACGACCTTGATCATCCACTGCTTTTTCAATGCGACCTTTGCCATCACGCTCAACAGTGACATCTGTTGGTGCAACCCATTCTTTCGTGCCTTTTTCATTGGTGTGGTAGAAAGCATCTGCTAACACCATACCTTGGCAAAGTAATTGTTTGAATGGTTCATTGGACGTGACATAACCAGCATCACGAAGTAGTTTGTGGAAGAAGCGAGAATATAATAGATGCATACACGCATGCTCAATACCACCAACATATTGATCAACGGGTAGCCAGTAGTTAGCTTTTTCAGGATCTAAAATATCGTCTGCTTGTGGGCTGCAATAACGTGCGTAATACCAAGATGACTCCATAAAGGTATCAAAAGTATCGGTTTCACGCAGAGCATGTTCACCATTGAACGTTGTTTCTGCCCATGCTTTGTCGGCTTTAATTGGGCTTGTTACGCCATCCATAACAACATCTTCCGGTAAAATAACAGGAAGTTGATCGGCCGGAACAGGGTGAACGACACCATCATCAGTGGTCACCATTGGAATTGGTGCGCCCCAGTAACGTTGACGAGAAACGCCCCAATCACGCAGGCGGAAGTTAACGGTTTTCTTCCCTTTATTTTCGCTTTCAAGTTTTGCAGCAACGGCATCAAATGCGGCTTGGAACTCAAGACCATCAAACTCAGCAGAGTTAAAGAGTGCGCCTTTTTCAGTATAAGCAACTTCTGAAACATCTGGTTGATTGCCTTCGCTATCTAAAATAACTGCTTCAATGTCTAAACCGTATTTAGTGGCAAACTCAAAGTCACGTTGATCGTGAGCAGGGACTGCCATCACTGCTCCTGTGCCGTAATCCATTAATACAAAGTTAGCAACGAAGATTGGTACTTCACGACCATTTAATGGGTGAGTAGCTTTAAGGCCAGTATCCATGCCTTTCTTTTCCATCGTAGCCAGTTCAGCTTCAGCAACTTTAGTGTTTTTACATTCGTCAATAAACGTCGCTAATGATGGATTACTTTGCGACGCTTGGGCTGCCAAAGGATGACCTGCAGCGATAGCAACATAAGTTACGCCCATTAAGGTATCGGGGCGAGTTGTGTAAACTTCTAGATCGGCTTGATCTGTTACTTTAAATGACAACTCAACGCCTTCAGAGCGGCCAATCCAGTTGCGCTGCATGGTTTTTACCATCTCAGGCCAACCATCTAGGTTGTCTAAATCATCCAGTAATTCTTGTGCGTACTCAGTAATTTTAATGAACCACTGTGGAATTTCTTTTTGCTCAACTGGAGTGTCACAACGCCAGCAACAGCCATCTTCAACTTGTTCGTTAGCTAAAACGGTCATGTCGTTCGGACACCAGTTTACAGAAGATGTTTTTTTGTAAACTAAGCCTTTTTCATACAACTTAGTGAAAAATTCCTGTTCCCAGCGATAATATTCCGGTGTACAAGTAGCGAATTCACGAGTCCAGTCGTAACCAAAACCTAATAATTTAAGCTGGTTTTTCATGTATTCGATGTTTTCGTAAGTCCAAGGTGCCGGAGCTGTTTTGTTTTTTACTGCCGCATTTTCAGCAGGAAGGCCAAACGCATCCCAACCGATTGGTTGCATAACATTTTTGCCTTGCAGACGTTGGAAGCGAGAAATTACATCACCGATGGTGTAATTACGAACATGGCCCATATGCAGACGTCCACTTGGGTAAGGGAACATAGATAGGCAGTAGAATTTCTCTTTATCGGCATCTTCAGTGACTTCGAAGATTTTATTATCATCCCAATATTGTTGAACTTTTTGCTCAATGTCTTGTGGGTTGTATTGCTCATTTAATTTAGCTACTGGTTTTTGCATCTGGGAGGGTATCCGGTTTCGTAAATTTGTGAGATCGGTTAGATCAGGTCATACTTGATGAGCATAGAATACCTTAAAGCGGTGATGCTCAACAATAGCCAGAGCAATAAATGGCGATGCATTGAAAAATAATAGACAGGAGTTTCCGATGCCAAAGCGTAAACACGATTACAAACAGGTTTTAGACCACTTGATCGATAACGTAAATAAAACGCCAGCAGAAGCTGATAAAGCAGCCGATACCTCTAAAGGAATGCTTGATGCTGTTAAAGATATGACCAAAGATGAATTGGAACTTATCAAGCAGTATGTGAAATCGGATTTGAAAGAATTCTCTGATAGCTATCAAAAGAGTAAAGAAGGGAGAGATGATGATCCATTTATGACCGTAGTAGCTGAAACGATCTGGGAAGGCTTATTAGAAATTACGGATAGAACGCAAGTTGAATGGCGTGAAGTATTCCAAGATATTGAACACAAAGGATTATACGAAGTCGGTGATATTATTGGGCTTGGAGCGTTAGTGTGTGAGAAGTGTGGTCATAGACAAGAATATACACACCCTTGTGAGATTAAACCTTGCCTACAATGTGGCAATGATGCTTTTGCTCGAGTGCCATTAAAACCTTAGATGTTATTGATTAAAACCTGCGTTTAATGTTTCATTTTGTGGTGTTGATGGACGTTGTTTGATTCAATCTATTAATGTCATCTGAATAAATTTCGTGTTACAAAGAAAAAATTGATAGAGATTAATATTTGCTATTGATTCATCTGATAGGTTGTTTGCCAATAATATTAAAAACGATGTCTGATACTTAAATCTCATCGCATAATTGAAAAGGCAAACAACTATGTTAGAACTGATTATTGGTTTTGCTGTGACCATTGTCGTGGGTTACTTCATTGTAAAAGGATATAAACCAACGGGCGTTTTATTGGCCGCGGGTACATTGCTACTACTAATCGCTCAACCTCTTGGCCACTCTGTTCTTCCTCAAGGAATGGAATCAACCGGAAACTTCTTCACGGATTCATTACTATTTTTAAAAGCGACATTGCAAAGTTATAGCGGTGGTTTAGGTCTGCAAATTATGTTGCTGTGTGGTTTTGCAACTTATATGACCCATATTGGTGCTAATAACATTGTGGTTAAACAGTTTTCAAAGCCGCTCTCTTTTATTAAATCGCCTTATATCTTATTGGTTGCAGCTTATATTGTTGCGTGTTTAATGTCTTTAGCTGTGAGCTCGGCCACCGGTCTAGGTGTTCTACTGATGGCCACGCTATTTCCGATGATGACAGCGATGGGAATCTCTCGCCCTGCTGCGGTTGCGGTATGTGCGTCTCCAGCCGCGATTATCTTATCGCCAACGTCTGGTGATGTGGTTATTGCTGCACAAAAATCTGGCATACCATTGCATGTGTTTGCAGTTGAAACTGTATTGCCTGTTTCTATCTCTGCCATTATTGTGATGGCGATTGCTGCGTATTTTTGGAATAAATATCTAGATAAAAAAGATAATACGCCAATGGAGAAAGTAGATATCTCTCATATGGACACGAGTGCTCCAGCTTATTATTCATTACTGCCATTTTTACCAATTGTTGGTGTGTTTTTATTCAATGGTAAGACGATCTCTGGTTTATCATTAGATATTTATACTATTGTCGTGCTGTCTATTTTTATTGGCGCAGTCGTACATTATGTTTCTAATCGTTTTAATGGAAAAAAAGCGCTAGAAGATCTTGAAGTGTGCTATCAAGGTATGGCAGAGGCCTTTAAAAGCGTGGTCATGTTATTAGTCGGTGCTGGTTTGTTCGCACAAGGCTTGATGTCGATGGGTGCTATTGATAATTTATTAGCGCTTGCCAATAATGCAGGTGCTGGAGCGGTGGCGTTAATGTTGCTATTGACTGCTATTACTGTCGCGGCTTCTGTTGCCACGGGGTCTGGTAATGCGTCTTTTTATGCTTTTGTTGAGCTTGCACCATCATTAGCCGCTAAAATGGGCATTAACCCTGCATTTTTAATTATTCCAATGTTACAAGCCTCTAATCTTGGCCGTACTATTTCACCTGTTTCTGGTGTTATTGTTGCAACATCAGGTATGGGTAAAATCAGCCCGTTTGATGTAGTAAAGCGTACCTTTATTCCTGTGATTTGTGGGTTGGCAACCGTGATTATTGGCACGGTATTCTTGGTACCTATGATGGCCTAATCTGTTTTATATTTGATGATATCCACTGTTTTATCGAACAGTGGATATTTTTTTGAACTTTCTAGGGTAAAGAGGACCAAATGTTTTAGCTTACAGCGTGATATAAAATGATTTTAGGGTTTATTAAATGTCGATTTTTATACATGGGTGATAGACGAATTAGAGCTGATCGATTCTATTGATCTGATAATCAAATCATTGGCGAGCTGATTATAACGCTTATAAAAATCATCGAAATGAATCAAATGTGGAAGTATTAGCTCCCATTTGAGTATTATTACTACTGGATGCTCTCTTTATGTGTGGCTTTGCATAAAACTGACATAAGTTCATGGACAGGGTCAGTCTATAGATGCTAAGTATGCGCTCCTTTTTTAACTAATGAGAATTTTAATGGATATTGCAAAGCAACTTTTAGGTGTGCTATTTCCTATTATCGCCGTTTTTATCGCCGGTCTTATCATTTTAACCACCTCACGTATCGCTTTGTGTATCTGGAAAAAAGATCGGGTTAAGAAGTCGAATGGTCTGAAGACGATTTTGATCTCTGGACTGCGTATGGATGTGGTCACACTCTGCTATTTACTAATATTACCAAGCTTATTGACCTGTTTATTTACCGGGTTTGAAGCCATTAGTGGTGTTTGGCTAACCGCTTTGCGCATTTGGTTTGTTGCAGGGTTATGGTTGTTGGTGTACATGGAAATCTCTACGCCAACTTTTATTGAAGAATACGATGTCCGTCCGAACCGATTTTTTGTTGAGTATTTGATTTACCCAAAAGAAGTGATGAGCATGCTTTGGACTGGCTATAAGCTGGAACTATTTCTGGGCTTCATCGTGACAGTATTAACGCTGTACTTCGGGTGGATGTTCAGTGGCGCAATTGTTTCGGATATTTCAAGTCCAGCTTGGTATTGGCGACTACCTTTAGGTTTAGTTGCAGTAGCGTTATGTGTGTTAGGTGCGCGTTCTAGCTTTGGTCATCGTGGTATTAATCCTTCGATGATTGCTTTTTCAAATGATAATTTAATGAATGACTTTGCTTTAAACTCGACTTATTCGGTGCTTTACGCAATTAAGTTGATGAGAACAGAAGAAGATTCATCAAAGTACTACCCGAAAATGGAACATGACAAGGTGGTGGATTTAATTCAAAAATCGACTCATGTTGAGCAATCACAATACACGCATCAAGAGTTGCCTACGTTAGTTCGCCGTCCGGCTAGCTATAAAGGAAAGCCAAAAAATATCGTCATTTTGTTGCAAGAAAGTCTAGGATCGCGTTTTGTTGGTGGGCTTGGTGGTTTACCTCTAACACCAAATTTGGATGAGATAATTAAAGAAAGTTGGTATTTTACTCGTTTATATGCAACTGGAACTCGTTCTATTCGTGGTATCGAAGCGGTAACCAGTGGCTTTTCTCCAACTCCAGCCAATGCCATTGTTAAGTTGCCAAAAGGCCAACAAGATTTTTATACCATTGCTCAAACGCTTTCTCATAATGGCTACCATACTCAGTTTATTTATGGTGGTGAAAGTCATTTTGATAATATGAAAGGTTACTGTTTAGGCAATGGGTTTACCGATATTCAAGATCTCCCTACCTTTATTAAGCCACAGTTTGTTGGTTCATGGGGGGCATGTGATGAAGATTTATATGAGAAAGCACATCAGCAATTTACCGAATTAAATAAAAGCGATAAACCGTTCTTTAGTTTTGTATTTACTACGACTAATCACTCCCCATTTGAATATCCTGAAGGTAAAATTGAGCCTTATAATTCACCTGCCGCCACACGTGAAAATACGGTAAAATATTCAGATTTTGCGTTTGGTGAATTTATCAAGCAAGCGAAAGCCTCTGATTACTGGGATGATACTATCTTTGTTGTTGTTGCCGACCATGATTCTCGTGTGAGTGGTGATCAATCCATTCCTGCGGATTACTTTAAAATTCCAGCCATTATTTTTGGTGGTGGAGTTGAAGCAAAACAAGATGATCGTATTGCTAGCCAAATTGATTTACCACCAACATTATTATCTCTCGCTGGGATTGATAATTTTGGCCCTATGATTGGTCATGATTTAACTCAAGACATTGAAACTTCTAAGTTACGTGCCATGATGCAATTTCATAATACCTTTGCTTGGATGAACAATGATAATCAAGCTGTAGTCTTTCAAGCAAACAAACCAGTTGAAACCTATCAATACGATACTCAAACTCATGATTTGAATCCGATGACCTTATCTCAAGATATTATTGATACGGCAAATGCCAACGCATTGTGGGGAAGTTTAGCCTATAGAAATGATTACTATCATTGGGGGAAAGTGAAACTGTCAATGTAATTGAATCAGTAAAATAACGGATGTTGATAAATAAAAAGGTGGCGTATCTTGAAGGATACGCCACCTTTTTGATTCCATAGTAATAACTTTACAAGTGCTGAGCGAGATGATTGATCTCTAGTTTCGTTTTAACCATATAAAGATAAATCCTACAGCCGACCATAAATACAGCAACCAAGAGCCTAAAGAACGATAGGGTGTGTTACCTGTAGTTGACGTTACCTCTGCATTCAATACGGCGGTTTGAAACTGTGGGATTTGTTTCGTTATATGGCCCTTGTAATCAGTAACTGCCGTAATACCGTTGTTGGTAGCACGGATTAATGGTTTTCCAAGCTCTAAAGCCCGCATACGAGCGATTTCCATATGTTGTATTGGGCCGATAGAGTCGCCAAACCAAGCATCATTCGATAAGGTTAGAATGAAATCCGTATCATTGGTGACGTTTTGCCTTACTTGCTCGCTGAAAATAATCTCATAGCATAGAGCCGCTAATAAATGTCGACCATTGGCAATAAGGTTGGGCTGAATAAATGCGCCACGTTGGAATGAGGACATTGGTAAATTAAAGAAAGGTGCGATTGGGCGTAATAAATCACCAAAAGGCACGAACTCACCAAAAGGTAGCAAATGGTGCTTGCTGTAACGCTTGGCCGTATCGTAATTGTATGGACCTTGGTCATCTTTACCTAACGTTAATACATTATTGTAAAAGTGACCTAAATTATCTTGCGACAACACGCCTGTTATCAACGCTGTATCATTATTACGTGCGGCGGTGTCTAAATTTTTCAAGAAGGCCGGTAAGTCGGATTCTAATGCTGGAATGGCTGCTTCTGGCCATATAACAATATCTGCTTTCCAGTTTTCACGGCTCATATCTGTATATTTCATCAGTGTTGGCCAGCGATGACTTGGTAGCCATTTTTGCTTTTGATCGATATTACCTTGAATAAGAGCAAATGAAGTTTTCGTATCAGGGTTGGGTGTAACCCACTGAATTTTATTTAGTCCATAACTTAAAGCAAAAATCCCGACAGGAATACAAAGGTATTGCCATTTTTTGGACAATAAAGCATAGCTCACACCGCCAGCAATCAGCCAGATCATCAAGGTGATTGCTTCAACGCCAGAGACAGGAGCAAAGCCATTCAAAGGACTATCTATTTGGCTGTAGCCGAGCCATAGCCAAGGAAAACCGGTGAATACCCAGCCGCGTAGCCAATCGGTTATTAGCCATAAAATAGGAGCCGCGATTAATAATCGACGTCTATTAGTTTGTGGAAAGAAGCGGTTAAGCAAGCCGCCAAATAAAGCCGGATAAATGGAAAGGTAAGAAACCAGTAATGCCATTAAAAACACACTGGCTGGCTTGGGCATTCCACCAAAGGTATCAATACTAACGTGAACCCAATTAATACCTGTGCCAAATTGGCCTAATCCCCAAGAAAAAGCGATCCAAGCACCAGCTTTAGTGGATTGTTTATTGAGAAGTAGGAGGAGTAAAAAAGGGCTAACAAGTGCTATAGGCCAATAACTAAAAGGGGCAAAAGCAAGGGTGGTCAATGCGCCGATGAAAGCGGCCAAAAGAGGCCGCCCTATGCGCAGAAGAAAAGAATTATTCATTCGTGATTATGACTTCTACTATCTAAGGATTCGCTTGCTCAGGTTCAATATTAGCTTCTGAGTTATTTGGAATCGTAACTTGGAGTTGATTTACTCGGCGGTTATCACAGGCAGTTACTTTAAAAGTATAGCCATCAATTTCCACTGATTCGCCACGTTCAGGTAAGTGACCAAAATTAATCATCACTAAGCCACCGATAGTATCAACTTCTTCATCACTGTAATTTGTATTAAAGACATCGTTAAAATCATCTATGTCCGTGAGGGCTTTTACTGAGAAAGTATGCCTATTTAACTGGCGGATATCGGCGCTTTCTTCATCGTCAAACTCATCTTCAATCTCGCCAACGATTTCTTCTAAGATATCTTCAATGGTGACTAAGCCTGAAACACCACCGAATTCATCTACCACGATAGCCATGTGATAACGTTCTTCTCTGAATTCTTTTAGTAATCTATCAACACGCTTACTTTCTGGCACAACCACTGCAGGGCGAACCACTTCACTAAGGGTGAATGGTGTGCTGTCTGCTACTAAGTAACGTAGTAAGTCTTTCGCTAATAATATTCCTTCAACGTGATCTTTATCTTCATTGATAACAGGATAGCGAGAGTGGGTTGCATCAATAATTAATGTTGCAAGAGAATCCAAGTCATAATCACGACTGATAGTGATCATTTGAGAACGTGGGATCATAATATCCCGTACGCGCATTTCTGAAATTTCCATCACTCCTTCAAGCATGTCTCGTGTGTCAGGATCGATTAAATCGTTTTCTTCTGAATCACGGAACACTTCCACAAGCTCTTGGCGATCTTTTGGATCACCTTGAAACAATTGAGCTAAACGGTCGAAGAAGGACTTTCTACTGGGACCTTCAGATTTGTCGTTCTTACCTTCCGAATGAGAAGGTGAGTTATCATTGTTCATGTCTACTCTTTAGTTATTACTATCAACAGCGGATAGCGCGCTTTAGATTACTAATTATAGGAGGTAGTGACCCAAAATAGTGTTGGCTCACTCAGTACCTTCTATATGAAAGACGCTAGTTTACTCTTTTTCAGAGAGGTAAGGATCATCAAAGCCAAGTTTTTGCATGATTTCAGTTTCGATGCTTTCCATTTCTTCGGCTTCTTCATCTTCGATATGGTCATAACCTAACAGATGAAGCGAGCCATGTATAACCATATGTGCCCAATGGGCATTAAGCGGTTTATTTTGTTCGCTAGCTTCCCTTTCCACCACTTGTTGGCAAATGATTAAATCGCCTAATAAATCGATTTCCACTTCGGGTGGCGCTTCGAATGGAAAAGACAACACGTTGGTGGGTTTATCTATTCCGCGATAGTCACGGTTTAATTGCTGGCTTTCATTCGTGTCAACAACACGAATCGTTACTTCCGCTTGGGGTTGGAATAGTGGGATGACCGCATCTAACCACTGTTGGAATTGATCTTGACTCGGTAAGGCATCGCCATTTTCGACTACGATTTGAAGATCGAGTTCAATACTCATAAGGTAATCTAATCCTTTGCTTTTGATTGTACTTGAGACTCAGTATTTGAACTTGTCTCAATAGTTGCTTTAGCATTATTAAAAATAGCGGCAGCTTGTGCTTCTCGCTGTTCTCGTTCTTTACGATGGCGCTGTTCGGTAAGTTGGCGTTCTTTTTGGTCTTTGCTTTCCCATTTCTCGTAGGCATTAACAATGCGAGCCACAACAGGGTGACGAACCACATCATCAGCAACAAAGAAATTAAAGCTTATTTCATCTACTTCAGATAATACTTCCACTGCATGACGAAGGCCGGAACGAGCACCACGAGGCAAGTCAATCTGAGTCACATCCCCGGTGATCACCGCACGAGAATTAAAGCCAATACGGGTTAAGAACATTTTCATTTGTTCAACAGTTGTATTTTGGCTTTCATCTAAAATGATAAAAGCGTCATTTAAAGTTCGTCCTCGCATATAGGCAAGAGGAGCGACTTCAATGACATTACGTTCAATGAGTTTTTCAACCCTTTCAAAGCCAAGCATTTCAAACAATGCATCGTATAAAGGGCGAAGATATGGGTCAACTTTTTGGCTCAAGTCTCCTGGTAAGAAACCCAGTTTTTCTCCTGCTTCAACTGCAGGGCGGGTTAATAGGATCCGGCTGATTTCTTGGCGTTCGAGTGCATCAACTGCCGCGGCAACAGCAAGGTAGGTTTTGCCTGTACCGGCAGGGCCAATACCAAAAGTAATGTCATGGGTAACGATATTGACCAAATACTGCCCTTGGTTAGGTGTACGTGGTTTGATAATACCTTTTTTTGTTTTGATAAAGACTTCTTTACCGTACTCGATCACTTGTTCTTGCTGCTGTTCTAAAATACCAGACTCTTTTACTGCAAGATGAATTTTTTCCGGTTCAATATCTTGGATTTCACCACGAATAGGTGAGGTGTCTACATATAAATCTTTAAGAATATCTAAACCCGCAGCGGCAGTATGAGGTTTGCCCATAATGGTGAAAAAATTTCCACGATGGTTTATCTCAACGCCTAATCTACGTTCAAGATGTTTGATATTGTCATCAAAAGGGCCGCATAAACTAGAGAGTCTGCGGTTATCGGAAGGTTCTAAGTTGATTTCAAGCGTGACGATTTTATTGCTCACTGTTTCCCTCTCAAAGTTAGCGGCTCAATAATTTGAACCGCTATTAGCTTAATTATAGAAGGATATGGAGTTAAGGAACGAAAGTCACAACCCCTAAATCATCCTCTTTACGTGTTTTTTTGATCATTTCTGCTGGAGACACTGCAGAACGCAAACCCATTTCAGCTTCTGTGCGTACTAATATACCGCGCAGTGAGTTCGGTAATACTTCTGTGATTTCTACATCAACAAACTGACCAATCAGGTTCGGTGAACCTTCGAAGTTAACGACACGGCTATTTTCAGTACGTCCACTAAGTTGCATCAGGTCTTTTTTCGATGGTCCCTCAACTAGAATGCGTTGTGTTGTACCTAGCATCAAGCGAGAGTATCGCATAGCCTGAGTATTTATTTGTTGTTGCAGCTCATACAATCTGTCTTTCTTCTCTTGTTCCGGAGTATCGCAAGGATAATCAGCGGCTGGTGTACCAGGGCGTGGTGAGAAGACAAAGCTGAAACTCATATCAAAATCAACTTCTTTTATAAGCTTCATGGTATCAGCAAAATCTTGTTTTGATTCCCCAGGGAAGCCAACAATAAAGTCAGAACTGATTTGAATACCAGGACGAGCTTTACGCAATTTACGAATAATAGATTTGTATTCGATAGCCGTATGAGGGCGCTTCATCATGGTTAATATTCGGTCTGATCCACTTTGAACCGGTAAGTGTAAAAAGCTTACTAGTTCAGGTGTATCTTCATAAACAGCGATAATATCATCGGTAAATTCTAATGGGTGGCTTGTGGTAAAGCGAAGACGATCCACACCATCAATAGAGGCTATTAGGCGAAGTAATTCAGAAAATGAACAGATATCGCCGTCAAATGTTGGCCCACGATAAGCATTTACGTTTTGACCCAGTAAATGGATTTCACGAACGCCTTGCTCGGCAAGTTGGGCGACTTCAAATAGTACATCATCCATTGGACGGCTGACTTCTTCACCGCGTGTATAAGGAACAACACAGTAAGTACAGTATTTTGAACAACCTTCCATGATTGAAACGTAAGCGGTTGGGCCTTCTGCTTTTGGCTCTGGCAAATTATCGAATTTTTCAATCTCTGGGAAAGAAATATCCATAACAGGACCAGATTTAGATTGAGATTGTTTGATCATCTCAGGCAAACGGTGCAATGTTTGTGGACCAAAAATAACGTCAACATAAGGAGCGCGCTGGCGAATATGGGCCCCTTCTTGGGTTGCTACACAACCGCCCACACCAATAATCACACCTTCTTTTTTATCTTTTAACGTTTTCCAACGACCAAGCTGGTGGAACACTTTTTCTTGTGCTTTCTCACGAATCGAACAGGTATTAAGGAGTAATACATCTGCTTCCGCTGGATCTTCGGTTAGCTCATATCCATTTGCGGCACCTAGTAAATCGGCCATTTTAGATGAATCGTATTCATTCATCTGACAGCCCCAAGTTTTAATTAGCAGTTTCTTACTCATTATCACATTCGCTCGTATTAAATCAGGTTTGGGTTGAGCTTTTGCTCATCATAATTGTGCAGATTAACATTGCAACAGCTGCGCTAATCTAGCAAGCCGCGTATTGTACTGCTTTAAATCTCAGCTGACTAGATCTAAGCGCAATAAGGGAGTTTGACGTATTTTTATTGTGGGTTTATTTATTTTGGAATCAGAATAATTTGAATGAGATAGCGGAAAATGCCGGTGAAAGAAGTAGAATAGAAAAAAATAGTGAATGGTAGTTTATATGTCTCAGTTTGATGTTGTTGTGATTGGTGGTGGTATGGTCGGTGCAGCAGTTGCACTTGGCCTTGCAAAACAAAAAAAACGTGTTGCGTTGGTGGAAGGATTGAAGCCGGCAACCTTTGAGACTTCTCAACCCATGGATTTACGGGTTTCCGCTATTTCAACAGCATCGGTTGATTTATTGCAACAGCTTGGCGCTTGGCAAAATATCAAGTCTAAAAGGGTACTGCCTTATCTCGGTTTAGAAACTTGGGAAAATTCTGAGTGTCGCATTCGTTTTCACGCTCATGACCTGAATTTAGATAAGTTAGGCTATATGGTCGAAAATCGATTATTGCAGTTAGGTTTGTGGGAGGAATTTGAGCAATACCCTAATCTAGAATTGTTTTGCCCTGATAGCCTTGATTATATTGAGTTTCATGAATCGTATAATCAAGTCGTCTTATCATCAGGGAAAACACTTGATGCTCTGTGGGTGGTGGGTGCAGATGGCGCTAATTCTAAAGTACGCCAGCAAGCGAATATTGGTGTCACGGCGTGGGATTATCGCCAGTGCTGCATGTTGATCAATGTCGAACTGCCATCTCAAGATAATCAAATCTTGCGTGATACAACATGGCAATGGTTTACGCCGAGTGGGCCACGTTCATTTTTGCCATTAGCCCCACTTGCTAATGGACGAGAACAGGGCTCGTTAGTTTGGTATGACTCACCAAAACGAATCAGACAATTACAAAATCTGCCATTAGATAAGCTGCGTGAAGAAGTATTGGAGAACTTTCCTGCTGAATTAGGTGATATTAACGTGTTGCAAGCGGGTTCATTTCCATTAACTCGTCGTCATGCTCAGAAGTATTTTGCTAAACGTTGTGTGTTAGTGGGAGATTCTGCTCATACGATTAACCCATTGGCGGGGCAGGGCGTGAATCTTGGCTTTAAAGATGTATGGATGCTACTTGAAACGATTGCTGATAAGGGCTTAGAGTCTGAACAAGCTTTTGTTGATTACCAAAAACGCCGTCGAACAGATAACTTAATCATGCAAACGGGGATGGACTTCTTTTATACAACGTTTAGCAATGATATCAAACCCTTAAAACTTATTCGTAATGCTGCGCTAAAAGTTGCGCAGCATTCTGGGGATATCAAAAAGCAAGTCCTCAAATATGCATTAGGCTTATAAATTCATTCTATGAGTCGGTCATATCCCTTTATATCAAATCGTTAAATTTGACACATACTGGCATAGTTACCATTGTGCTATGCCCAGTTGGAGCAAGTGTTCCATCGACATTGTTTCGCCTGAAACTCACTATATTATTACTATTTTGGTTAACAACGACCAACCATTCTCCGCTTGGTGAAATTGCGAAATCACGTGGGAAATCCCCGCCACAATCAATGGAATATTGATAGTTTAATACCCTCGATTGATGATCTAGCTCAAAACAACTAATAATATTTTGACGGCGACCAGATAGATAAACAAATCGTTCATCTGGTGATAATTTTATTGCACCAGCAGCTTGTCCATTTAGTGTATTTGGAAAGGCACGTTGTTCGCTGTTGACTTGCCACTTCCCATCTTCCTGATGGATTAACACTAATTGCTCTGATAGTTCACAGAGTATAACTCCAATTTTTTCATCATGGGTAAATACGAGATGTCTGGGGCCTGAACCTTGGCTTAATTGTATTTCTTGACGTTGTTCAATGGCAAATAATTGAGCGATGTCATTAAATGGATAAAAAGAGACTTTATCTAACCCCAAATCAACGCTCACCAGTGTTTTCGTATGGTTAAGAATAAGCGCTTGATGTGCATGAGATACTCGAGGTGATTCCTCTATGGTTGAGCTATCTATAACTTGTATATGTTGTTTTAGCACCAATGAGTCATCGAGCTGGTAAACATCAATATGACCGCTGCCATATTGAGCCGTTGTGGCTAATTGATATTTGCTATTCACAGAAATAAAGCAAGGAGAGCATCCTGTAATATCTAGATTCGCTACTTTTGTAAGTAATGACTGTTGTTGTGAATATTGGCTTATTTGAGGTTGTTCGGTGGAATTGACCTCTGAAATTATATACATCTGAGATTGATTAATATCAAAATAAGAAGGATTAGGTATTTGTATGTTTAACTTGTGGGCGTTTAAATCTCCTGTCTGTGTATCTAAGTCGAGATCGTATAAACCATAAGGTGAGTTGGGAGTATAACAACCAATTTTGAGAGACAGGTTTTTAGAGCTTTGAGATGATTCCACTGCCGGACCTCTATTCTGAGATTAAAATGAGATCTTATGGTGCAAGAGGATGCAGATAATTGGAATGTATTTTTTAAATATTCATGCCATTAACACAGATAATTATGATTATTATTCAGATCAGAAACAGCAAAACCCACTAAAAAGTGGGTTTTGTTTGAATAATGGTGCGGTCGGAGAGACTTGAACTCTCACACCTTACGGCGCCAGAACCTAAATCTGGTGCGTCTACCAATTCCGCCACGACCGCAGCGCTTCTTTTA
>NZ_JAAUWW010000002.1 GCF_014694375.1 Vibrio sp. S17_S38 | reverse complement strand
CTTGGTTAACATAATCACCATCCAGTTTTGTTAAAACTGAATGATACCAAGTGGATCAATTTTCAATTGGTGTTAGTGGATCATTTTTGCACTGGTGGTGACACATACTGATTATTTTCTATTTTCGGGTACGAAGAGTTCCACATATCATCATAAATTGTCTCAAGCATAAAAGACTCCATCGGCATACTGCATTTTAGTGAATATTTACCATCAAGAATGAAAGCCAAATCGCATAAAAAGCGAAACTACCTATTTTGTTTTACATTAAGCGGAAGAGGTTAGAAAAGCGGAATATTAAAACTTGGTGTGAAAAATCGAATAAAACAAACAACACATAAAGCCTAGATAATTCTGAGCTCTATGTGTTGCTAAAAAAGCTTAGATATAAAAGGCTTCAACCGTACCTTTTAAGGTGATCAGAATTGGTTGCCCACGGCGATCTAACGCTTTCGGTGATGGGATTTTCACCCAACCTTCACTAATACAATACTCTTCAACATCCGTACGCTCTTTCCCATTAAGACGAATACCAATTGGATGATCGAAGCATTCTGCTACATGATGTGGACTGCGAGGATTGCCCGAAAGGTGATCTGGTAAAGTTGGCTTTGAGTTCGTATCGCTCATGTTAATGACCTAAGTAAATAAAAAGTGCCTCATTGTAGACAATACAAGCCTTGCGCTCAAGAACTGTAATAATGAGTCACTGATTTAATAACTCTGCGTGCTTCATTGAACTAATGGATACAACATGCCTTGTACCCATCACATCACTCCCCGCTAATTAATCACCTAAATCAGCAAGATCTTCTATAGTTTCGTACGGAAAAACAAATTCACTGTGCCAACTGCCTTGCTGCTTTTTTATATTCACTATACGGCAATACTTTTAAAGCTTTATCTTCATCTAGCAGCTTTGTTATAATACTCGATCTTCCTGAGTCATCTTTTTCTAATCCATAGTAAAGATAATATGTTTTCCCAGCCTCAAAATTTAATGTTGTCTTCAAAGCTTTCGTCATAGATTCTGCTACTGAATAATCATATTTCCCTTCAGGAGCTAAAATCCAAGAAAATTCATAATCATTAAGTGAAACAATTTTAACGCCATTTAAGATGTATGTTGCATTAAACATACTATGTCCATTAGTCCTCATTAAATACACTAAAGCTTTATCTCCTGTTGCCTTAGGTGCATTAAGGTATTCATTATTTGGAGAAGATGAACACCCAGAGATAACAAACAAAGACACTAAAATTAAACACCATTTATTAAACATTTTTATTTCCTTTTTTATTTTAGACAAAATAGTACCTTCTCTATTAAAGAGAATTAATTTAAATATTTATCATAATTACAAGTTAAATTATCTTTCTCGTTATCACCACAACCATTTATGTGAGGTGAATTTTTTATATTATTTAAAATCCATTATAAATATCCATAAATCCATATTTAAATCCTTTTATCTCCATAGCATCCTTTATCTCGTTAGAGTTTTCCTGCTTACCCGCATAAACAAATCTTAGATTTGAGTAATCATTCCCGTTAACGGAGTCACTCGTTAAGGTTCCCAATATAATCGCTTTTGATAACTCTGGATTCACGCTAGTGATCACTATCACTATAGGAAGATTTTCGGCTTCTGCTATCTTTTGATATTTATTCATTTGCTCTAACAGTGCTTTTCGATTTCCTGCAGCACCATTAGCGGCAATCGCCATTTTATCACCGACATAACCATGAGTAGGGAAATTGAAAATAACGGTATTTTCTCCATAGTCTAAAGCGGTTCTTTCATATATTTTTGCTATCGGAAAAGACGATGGTGATTGTGGTAACGATCCACAACCAGATAAAAGCATTATGAACAATATTATTTGTAACTTTCTCATTAAGCTTCCTTACTTAAGTTTATATAAATCGTCATGCTTTATATATAATCCATGACTTATAAAATAAAACAAACCATCTTTATCAAATGGCTCAATTTTTCCTGATTGATATTGTTTATACGCTCCTCTAGAAATCGGTGGAATGTATAGCTGACACCAATTTACTTCTGCGCAGTGATAAATCGGAACTAAAACATCTCGCCCATCTTTTACTGCTAATAAATTATCGTATTTCTTGTATTCACCATTGATCTTTTCATAAAGAAATATATTTTCAAAATACCCATCATTATCAATAGCCTGATTTTTACGATTAGCGTACCACATGTGAGTGGGTGGAATTTCAATCGTCCCATCACCAATATTGGCAAGGTAATATTTAATTTCATTGGCCTTTGATGAATTTGGCGCATCAAAATGTCGTTCTAAATGATAATGATTATTATATAAACTTGATTCACCAAGATTTTTTACGGCAGTACTAGAACAACCAGAAAAAATGAACACTGCAAATACGATAAATAATTTATTCATTATCAGACTCCTCTGTTTCCCATGGTGGGTAAATATCAGAGCGCTTAACATAAAGGGCGTTATCTAGCTCGTAAAGTATTCTACTCGTCGGCGTGGTATCTTTTGCATCATAAACAACAAATGCGCCACTAGAATAGTCCATAGGCCGAATATAAGTTTTACACCAACCGTCTGATTGACAAAATTGCACTGGAATACGTTTTTTTTCATAAGCAGCATAAGCTTCTAAATAGTCAAATTTCACATATTGGCCATTCTTTTTTTGGTAAGTATAGGAATCCCTAAAACGATTCACATTATCTCGTTCCTCTTGAGTAGTGCTGCGTTCTGAATAACCGATAGCTAGCCTCGGGAAAAAGTGTTTTCCTTGCCTTTTAGAGTGCCACATTTGTTTGGCTGGGAGCTCTATTGCGTTTTCGCCTAAATCTGTAAAATAGTACTTATGAAAAAAACGCTCATCTTTAGTCATTTCCTTATAACTGTAAGATTCAACACTAAAAGAACTTGGTGAGTTTCCTATATATTCAGGATTATTAAATATACGAGTAGTATAATATGGGCTAGGGAAGATCATATATTCACCTAAATATTTACCATCATAATCACCCGTATACTTATCTACACTGTCAACCATTGCACTACAACCAGACAGTACGATAACAAAAAAAAAGCAACATTTATTTCCTATCATATAGTCCCTCATGAAGTTTATTCAATTCTGGTTTGTAAGCTTCAACAGGATGACCAGCATTATTCCATGTTGTTGGATTAATTACATTTATAGGCTTAGCAACATAATCTCCATCGTGTTTTAAAATATAGGATTTATTATTAATATTAAATTTATCTTTTAATGTACTATTCCATAAAGGTGAACCAATACTAATATACTGATTACCATTTTCAGGGTTCGCTCCTGCTTGTGAAATAATATTGGCTTGCGAATGCATGTAAATCATGCACCCTACACAATCTTTCTGAAATTGTTCCATTTGTTGGCTTATCCCTGTTTGAATACCCACATGGTTACCCACCAAATCCACCGCAGACTCTAATAAATCACTGAAAATGCCATGAGTGGGGTTGTATACGGTTTGATGAGCGACACCTTCACCTGCCATAATATTCCCTCCTTCTTGTGCACCTTCAAAAGTATTTAAAATGCCATTAACGGTATAGACATCACTGTTTTTATCCCCCGTAATCGTATGTTTAATATCATCACCACCAAACAACACTGGCACCTGAGCAATGATGCCCCCATTATTGTATTCCGTTGGTATATCCAAAAGACTCAAAACTTCTACTGCTTTATTGTAATTTGACTCAACCGAAGAGCATTCCTGATCACACTTTATTTTAGGAATTGAAGCAACGTCATTGGCCATGATTTGAGTATTTTGACCAAATTCATCTAAGTCTTTTACAACTTGCTCTCGTCCTTCTTCCGTCAACAATCGATGGTCAACCGTGACATCCACATTACCTTGCTGCCTATCCACCGCAAACAGCTCTTTATCTTGGTTGTGAATATCTCGGTTAAGCTCTGGTGCTAAAACGGTGCCATCGCCCGTTTCGGTTTGACCATTTACGGTAATCTCACCTTGGCCTAATGTCGCCAGCGTTTTATCTTTGCTGTAATGACTGCCATTGGCAAGGTTTAACGTGGTGCTGTTATTGGTCGCATCGATATCGGTGCCGTTAATGCCCACAGAGGTATTAACGCCGTTGTTGTTATTACTGCTGTAGCGGGTATCACTTAAATCGGTAAAGGTTAAGCTGCCTGTGTTCATAGCAAGCTTGCCACTGTCGTTGCTATTTTCATCCAATGTGGCAATGGTACTGCCCGTTAAATCGGTATTGCCTTTGACGTTAATATTGGCATCACCGTTGGACACTAAGCTACTGATGACCGTATCGGTTTGGCTACTACGGCCTTGGGACTGATTAAAGCCAGCACTGCCACCGCTTAAGTCACCGCCTTCAGGTGCATGCCAGTTTGAATCCGCAGCGCCGCCACCAAAGCTTGTGCCTGCGCTGATGCTCATGCCATGGTTATTAGCGGTTTCTCGGTTTTGTACCGATTCCACCGTTAAATCACCACCCACATCAACATTCAGTGTATTATTGGCAATAACATTCCCACCCTTTATCGTGGTGTCATTGCTTGAATTCATCGTGACATTATCGCCGACGAGTACGCTGTTATTGTAAGTGGTGCTATTACTGGTTACAGCGCTATTAGACATTTCCGCATTCACACTCAATCCCGTAGACGCACCATACACACTGGTCGAGACCGTAATGCTGCCGCTTTCACTGCTTGATTGAGTGTATTGCGTGTCTTTCGAGGCTAAGATATTGATGTTCTCAGCGCTTAAGTTCAGCTCATCATCGGCCAGCACTTGGCTGCCTTGAATGGTGGCGTCTTGACCGGCCTTTATATTGATGTTGTTACCTGCAATGGTTGAACCTTGCGCCGTACTGCTAATGGTTTCATTTTTGCTGGTACTGGCGTTCACGTTGGCTTCTAACCCGACATCAAACCCATACGTTCCCGAACTTTGTGCCGCTGCTGCGGTTTGTTTGGCGAGCAAGGTAATTTTAGATGCAAGGTTAGCCCCAGCAAGCGCAACATTACTCACATACCAAGCTTCATCATCTTTGGTGTCGGCAATAATGCCTTGCAGCTCCAATATATCTTGCTTAGTCACGCCTGGCTCATGATTAGCTAGCTGCGTTTTTAAATCACTTAACGTATTTTCAAGCCCGCCAAGTTGCTTCTTATATTGCTTGTAATCTTTTTGTGCTTGCTCAGCTTGCTTACGCGCTTTCTCTGTTGCAACCACCATTTTGGCCACTTCTACCGCTTGGTGTTGCACGGTCACACTTAAGCTGGCTTCGCCGTGAGTTTCTTTCGATTTCGTGTGTTCCGTATCATTGACTTCCGCAATGGTAATGTTGTTACCCGCACTGAGGTTAACATCGCCACTCTGGCCTGGGCCATCTGTTGCGCCGTTAGCCACTAAAGCACTGTCTTGTGTATTACCAGCGATTAAGTTCGAACCTTCAATGTTGATGTCATTGTCGGCATTCACTGTAACATCGCCGCCAGCCACAATATTAGAACCTTGATGCGTGGTACGCTCAATGCTGCTCTCCTGCGCATCGTAGGTAGCATCTGCGATGGTTGCTTTGATTTGCCCGTTTTTGGCCGAATCTTTCACACTATCAATCATGCCTTGCGGGGTGAGACTTTTAAATGCATCACCAAAGCCCACATCAATTTTTTCACTTTTATGAGTGCTATTATGGGACTCTTCTGCGGCAAGAATTTGCACATCGCCCGTATCGGCAACCAGTAATATATTACCCTTTGCTTCAATATCCGAACCAATGACTTTGGTATTGCCGGATTGAACATTCACATTACCTTGGGCAGTAATATTACTGCCTTGCGCGGTAATATCCTTGCGCGGTAATATCCTTGCTGGTGTCTTTGATGCTCTCCATTGAAAACAAACTGCCACCGCTTAAGAAACTGCTGCTTTTAGACCAAGATTGATGACTTTCGGTAGTCTCACCTGCGCCAACGAGCACTTGATTCATCGCGGTTAAAGAGGCGTCCTTGCCTGCTTCAATACCACTGGCAATGAGATTGATATCATTACCTGAATTGATGAGCACAGAGCCTGCGCCCACCACATCACTGCCAGTCAGCTGAGTAGCATAATCAATGCTGCCTTTTTGTTTTTTAGACAGACCACCAAAGCCACTTTTATTCACTTCTTTATGGCTGTACGTTTTGGTTTCTTGCGCTGCAAGGGTGATGTCACCATCCGCGCTTAAACTGACATCGCCACCGGATGTCAGTTTAGAGCCAATGACATTGATGCTGCTACTGCCACCCGCAAGTTGGGTATCCCCTAATGTCTGAGCCTGTAAGCTAAGGTTGCCACCGGACGTAATATCTGCGCCAACGACACTTTCAGTTTGGGTTTCAACAATGGTGGTTTTTGAGCGGCCAAAGCTTTTCTTCTCTTTGGTTTTAAGGTAAGAATAATCGCTGTTAGTTTGCGCTTGTAAGGTAATATCGCCCTTAGCTTTCAGCGCTGCGTCGCCCCCTGCCACTACTTGACTGCCAATCACCGTAATGTCTTGACCCGCATTAAGTACCAAATCATTACCTGCATTAACAGTAGAGCTGACGACCTCAACATGACGTTTTTCCATATTGTGGCCTTTGATTTGAGTCGCATCGTTGGCAGAAGTGATGTTGATATTATCACCAACCTGTAACGCGGCACAGCCACCTGCAGAAACCTGGCTGGCATGAATGTTGATGTCTTTGCCTGCATTAATAACTAAATGTTGATCTGCTTCTATAGAGGCCGTACTTTCAAAGTTTGTACCTATATAACGATTGCCACGATCATCATTGAGTTGTGTCGTTGAGGTTTAGGTCAGGTTATTAATGCTGCCTTGTTCACTGATTAACGCAAGATTGCCACCTTTGATTTGAGCACCAATATTGTTTATGTCATTTAGCGCTTGCAGCAGCATATTGCCAGAAGTTTGCAATAACCCGCCGTTATTATTGATCGCATTTTGACTAACTAAAGTCATATTGCCTGAGCTATCTATGCTTCCTGAGTTATTGATGTTACCTGCACTGACTGCGATTTCTTCTCCAGCAATTAAAGCGCCATTTTTCACATTAGAGAGAGTCGCTTGAGATAAGTACAGCTTAGGCGCGAGCACCGTTTGACCATTAACTTTAATAGTCTCATACCAAAGAATATCATTTTCTAAATTAGAAATTTGCTCTGCAGTTAGTGCGACACCAACGGTTAATCGGAATTCTTTACTTTCTAATGCTGCGTTATCAATCAATTGTTGCATTTGAACTAAATCACTCCCGACATCCTTATGTAAATAACGCCATCCAGTTTGTTCAAAAATAGTTTGAGTAATAACTCTCGTATCATAAAAAGCATCGCCTAGAAAAGGAGATCTTTTGTCAAGATTGAGGCCTAGCTTTGATTGAAAATAGTCAGACCCTAAAAAGCTACCTAAGTTAGTCAATACAGGGTTAGTTTCAATAACATATTTTGATTTTAGGCTCGGAGAGTAAATAAAAAGTCCATTAGGATTACTTGGCAATTTAAACTTAGGAAAAGGAACATCATTACTCTGAGGAAAAAAGAGCGTAGGCATCTTTACATTTGGTGAAGTAACATCACTAGACTGGCTTAACTCTGGGCCTTTAATGGAATTACTATCAACTTTTATGCTCTTTGTGGTTTTAACATTAGCTGAACTGTCTGAAATTTGTTCTTTGGCACTTTTACCGATTGTCCCATTATCCACTTTATTTTTAACATCAAGAGTCATCGTGCCTGTAGTGACAATTGAAGATTGATATTTATCACCAAATACTGTTGATGAATCAAGCTCCCTATATGCAACCACCGGTGTCGTACCAGCAAATAACTCATTTACATTTTTAATAATTCCACCTTCAACTTGATAGATTGCATTTATCTCTTTTTGATACTCCTGATAAGATTTATTGAATAAATTATTTGCTGAAATATCTAAATTCTTATTCGATGCAATCAAAGATGCATCATTATAAATATCATGAGAATCTAAGTGCATATTTGAATTCGAAACCAAGCGTGAAGATTCACCTTCAGCAGTCACTTTTACATATTCTTTAGAAACAAGAACTGTTTCATCAATTCCATTAAAACGAAAATCACAAATCTGAGCTGAACTTCCTTGGTTACCACTCCCTTTTTCAGAACAAGTGCCAGAAATTTCATGCAATGGCATATCTTTTTCTATCTTACTGGGGATATCACTTGACGTTGTGCTTTCCATCTCCATATCAATATTAATTCGACGATTGTTTATTTTCTCCGCTTTTATCGTGAGTTCCCCCTGTGCTTCGATACTACCGGATATATTATCGACTGCTTGCGCAAGCTCTCCTTGATTGCGCCCTTGGATAGCAAGGTTATTTCCTATATAGATATCTGCCTGTTGATTGCTCAGCTTACCTTTAATATGGAAGATTGCATCATTACCAGAGTAAATTAACCCCTGATTTTTAACATTGCTATCAGCTACTACAGAAAGCTTATTGAGAGCCACCAATGCTCCTGAGTTTATAAAATTTTGAATTGATAAGCCTAAGTTACTCAAAGCTTGCAGTTGACCAGAGTTATTAATATTTAAGGATGATATAAATGTATCCCCCCCAGAAATAATAGCTTCACTTGTATTCGTTAGATTATTTTTTATTACTATATGTGTGTTACCTAGCGATGAAATTTGACCTTGATTATTAAGATCACCTGCTATAAAGAAAATATCGCCGCTTGTACTAATGTCACCTATATTTCCCACCCCCCCAGAAATTTCAATATTAGAATCACCAACTGAGAGTATCTCACCAGATTGTTGCAATGAAGATGCTAGAATCATTAATTGATTTTTAGATTGTATTTTATTTTTATTAATTAACAAGTCAGAATTAATACTCAAAGATCCTGTCGATTTAATCTCCCCCTCATTTACCAACGTACCATCAGTATCAATACTTATATTTTCTTCTGATTTTATCACTCCTTTCTGCATAACAGATTGAGTTTTAATCTTGATGTTTTTTTCAGCCAAAAATTCTTTATCATTAACTAACGTTTGAGCTGTGATGTCAATTTCGCCACTACTGTTAATTATCCCACTATTATCAAGAGTGCCCTTTATATTTAAAGCCACCCCCCCAGAAGTTAATATATTACCTTTTTGTTGAATGTTATCAGCCGTGACTGCAAGAGACTGTTGAGCCTCAATCACCCCAAGTTGATTTATATCTTTAGAAATAACAGTAATATTCTTATCTGACTTAATCACACCTGAATTATACAACCCAGAGGAACCACTTACACTTACATTTAAATTATTTTTAGCGTAGACACCCCCTGTATTTATTATTCCCTCAGACATTAATCTAACATCTTCCCCTGACATTATTTGACCGATATTATTCAATTGAGATGACGTCAAACTCAATACACTACCAGCAGAAATTAGGCCATCATTCTCAACATTTGCACTATCAGCATCAATAGATAAATATTGACCACTTTGTACCTTCCCTAGGTTATATAATGTATCCAAAACCTCCAGAACAATTGATTGATTTGCCTGTAAATCTCCATCTTGCTGTATATTATGAGCATTTATAGATATATTCCCACCTGCTAATACTTGATGCGAATTCTCTATATCATTAGCTTTAACAATCACATTTTTTCCTGATTTAATATCACCTTGGTTATTAATCTCCTTTGCATTTAGTTCAAGATCACCTTTTGCTAACAGTTTCCCAGCATGGTTATTTTTGAATTGATTAACAGCTTCAATAGTTAAGACACCTTCGGTCTGGATTAAACCACCCACCAATAGACTTTCACTATTAATATCAACATTACCATTGGCAGAAATATCCCCCAGAATTGACACCTTGTCAGATTTAATATTGACAGTCTCTCTTGAATTAATCTCTCCTTTTGCTTGTTCAACCAGCATTGAAGATATTTTTATATTGTTTGCTTGCGATTTCCCCCCATGAGTTAAATGCTTTGACCTTATATTTATCTCATCACCAGCCTGCAAATCTCCAGATTGAAAAAGATCATCAGCACTAATATCTAAGTTTGTATTAGCATTTAATTTGGCTTGAGTGCCGATTAACAGTTTAGAGCCAGCTTGTATTGAGGTAGATGTTGCTGAATGCATTGAGGTATTTATATTACCAGTACCAATATTGACATCGATCTTCCCTGCAGCCACTTTTCCCTTACCAAGTAGCTGCATTTCTTTAGTGTCAGAGCTGTTTGATTGAATCTTCAAAGAGTGGGATATTTGAACCGCTCCATCATTTGTTAATGACTCGAGATGATTGAGTGTTGCATCAGTACTCGTAATAAGACTCTTATTATCAACGGTTATCAGATGACTTGTGCTTATCAAATCTTTTTGTGACGTGACACTGGATTCAGACAGGGAAAGTTGCTCAGTATTGATAATTAGGCGTGCATTTTTCTGCACATCACCGTTAGCATTAACGCCTGAAACTAAACGCGATTGTTTCAAGTCAATATTTTCTATCGCTGACACTTTCAGCTCTTTTTCAGCAACGGTTGTTGCATTGTTGGCTTTAATTGAACGCCCTGAAATATTAACCTGCTGTTTAGCAAATTGCTTATCGGACAAATCTATATCTTGATTGGAGTCAACTATTAAATTTCCCTGAGCACTTGCTGCCCCTAACGTTATTTTACCATCGGAAGATATACGAATATCATCAACTGATGTGGCCAAATTATTCACATTCACCCCAACGCCTTTTTCCGTAGAGACTAACGCTATACGACCAGCGTACATGCCGCCTAATGCAGAGGAATCTATCGCAACTTTAGGTGTATTATCTGTCGACGGTTGAGTACTACGAATACGGTTCGTTTTGTAGTCCACCTCATTAGAACCAGCAATAATATTAAGTTGATTAGCATGAATATTGGCTTGAATTTTTGCGCTGCGACTGATGAGATCGAGATAGTCTTGTTGAGTGGCATCAAGGCCTTGTCCATTAATTAGGATATCCCCCTGATTAACATCAAACCCAATCAATTCACCATTAGAGATTTGTGGTTTACCCGTCGATAAAGTAGCTCTTGATGTATTGATAAAGCCACAACCATTACAAGTAATACCATATTGGTTAGTGACAATGACATTAGCTTTATTGCCAGCCACTTCCGTATAACCGTTAAGCTGACTCCGATTAGCACCTGTCACTTCATTCAAAATTACCGAGGCGGCCTTGCCTTTCAAGTTAAGGTTATTTTGGATGAGCCCACCAAGTTGGGTTGGGGTTAACTTGTCGGTCGCATTGTTTAATATCAAACCTTGCTTATCAACATTAAATTGCTGATATTGGTTGTGTGATAAACCTTTCCCATTTGGCGTGGCAATATTGATGATAGGCACACCATTTCCAGCTTGGCTAACCTGTGTATTAGCATTGCCCGGCTGAACGTTTGCCATGGCTGGCTGTACCGTTAATACCCAGCATAAACCATAGGCCATAACACGATGAGAATAGGAAAAAGAGGTATTCATAAATTAAGCCTATTAATTCGCTAGAAATAAACAGAGATAGAGTAATTAACCACGTAGCTATCTGGGTTTAGCCAGCGTGGCGCGTCAATAGGAAACCCCACACTCAAAGAAGTTGAATAGTGTTGCTTACTGCTACTCAGTGCCAAGCTCGTTCCTGTTAAGTGACCTTTTTCATAAGGATCATATTGATCAGGGTGAATGCTCCCAGTATCGATTGCTAATACTGAAGAGATCCCGCCCAACCAAGGCAAGCTACCCCAATAATAAGTGAGATCATTGCGCCAGTAATAACCACTATCCCCTGATAAAGATTGCTCTTTAAAGCCACGAACAGAATAATCCCCACCTATCGATAAACGTTGGTTGCCATATAAGGTATCGTTGGTCCATTGACCAAAAAAAGTAGTGGAAAATGATAAATTAGGAACAATGAGGCCCCTGCGATAAGAAAGCGTGAATTCACCTTTATCAAACTCAGCTGAAGGCAAAAAATCATACTCGCCTTTGCCACTTTCACTATTGAAAAGCGAAATACCTCTGACATAGCGTGGGGAAATAGTCAAAAAGCCTTGCCCTAATTTGGAACTGTAATCAAGAGACAAAGCAGCAGCGGCTAGATTCCGGCTGCTACCTGATAAGAACGCATCGTCAATGTAGTTTTTATCTTGGCGGTAATTGAGACCGGCTTTAGTACTTATCTTCTGTTTATCATCACGAAACAGCATCCAATCGAGCGCCGCATCATGTGTACTAGTATTGCCAGTGGATTCAAAGCTAAAGTTATTACTCGATACCGTGTTCAAATAATCACTGTAAGAGTAGGAATAAGAAAAGGTGCGATAGCCATTGGGGATAGACACCGCTAAGCGAGCATTTTGTGAATCGTAATAGTTAGAAAATTCACTACTTTTACTGCCCGAAACTGACCAATTATCAAGAAGACCTAAGGCATCATCAAGCGAGGCATTGGCTGAAAGCTGTGTCTCACCTGTATTTTTTTGTCCACCATTATTAAAACCGAGTGAACCATGTAGCCAGCCGTTATCCATTGTTTTGATATTTAGGATGGTGTAGCCAGGCTTTGTACCAGGAAGCAGTTCAATGGTGGCATTGTATCGAGCTAGACGGTTAATCTGATCGAGGCCTTGTTCAATATCCCGTAAATTTAAAATGCGGTTAATAGAATAAGGGAAAGCAGAACCAAACCAATGAGATTGACGGTTCAGCAATATGTCTTCTAGCTTGCCTTCTAGCACTTGGATCATTAAAGAACCATCGGATAAATCTTGTGGGATCAATAATGCCCTTGAAGTCACATAACCTTTTTGAATATAGAAATTACTAATGTCATGCAAAATACGGTTAATACCTGATAATCCAAGGCATTGACATTGACCTTCATATTCAGCTACTTGCTGATGCAAGGTATTAGATGAAATCGCCTGATTACCTTGAAAAGAAATCGAATGGATCTCAAAACACTGTGTTTCTTCCGTGGCGACATTGTCGTCAGGTAGTTGAGGAAGTGGTGTAAGATGTTGTAACTGCTGTTGCGACTGCTCTATTTGCTTTAAGCGTTCTGCCTGTTGTTGCTGTAACTCATCTTTTATTGATGGGTTAATAATAGGAAGTGCATAAGAAAGCGTAGAAAAAAAAGATACTGCCATTCCCAAAAAAAATAAACCCTTCAACTTACAATCCATTACCTATTAAAATTTGGAATATAAATTAACACTCATTAAGTATTAAAAATGTAGGAAATAATCTAAATGGGACAGTCAATTTTCCAACATCAATCGCAATTTTATTTAAGATATGAATAATGATTTAAAGATGACTGAATTTTTATATTTTCAGTTCAAAAAATAATATCAATGGTATTTAAATGATTTGTTGTTAAGGAGAAAGTAAATCAAGTGCATTCTGGCAAAAGATACCGCGATTTCATACGATATCAGCTGACGTTAATTTATAGAATGATTCCGGTAACGTATGACATCCATTAGACAAATCTACATAGCGCTCCACTAATTTAAAACTAAAAAACGAATAAAATGCGCTGAATTTCAAACTAAAAATGCCATAGTTTATACGTCACACTTATTCGTTTAATATCGCGGGAAAATATATTGAACGGAGTGAAAATAAACCTTTCGGCTTTACAGCTACGCCTCCCCACAACGTCGACTGGTATAAAATAAACTAACGTTGATTCAATTTTAGTGGCTCTTACATCAGGCTTAAAACCAAAAATACCCCCCTAAATGCAATAAAACATCAATTAACACCATAAAAACCATAAGCACCATTGATTCGTGATGTTTAATTGCTCCTGCTCTCACTTCCCTTTTGCTGCAATGCGTATTCTTACCGCTCAACACATCAATTAACAATAACGAAACACATTAGAAACAACACAATAAAGAAATATCAGCGCTGTATCGAAATGTAGAGCTCGATATTCAATTATAAATAAGACACAAAGGACGTCTATCATGATGAAACTAAAGAAATTACTCACTGGAGCGGTCATTGCGACCTCATCACTCCTCTTGGTTAATACTGCTGTTGCGGCAGATTATCCACCTCATACTATTAACATGATTGCCCCCGCTGGCGCAGGTGGTGGTTGGGATTTAACCATTCGTACTGTAGCGAAAACGTTAAAAGATACGGGCATCGTAGATTCAAATATGCCTGTAGTGAATCGTCCCGGTGGCGGCGGCGCGGTTAATTTAGCGTATATGCAAACTCAAAAAGGCAAAGGCGATTTAATCTCCGTTTACTCCCCACCGATTTTGCTGACTAACCTGACCGGATTAACTCAATATAGCTATAAAGATACAACACCGTTAGCACGTTTGATCACCGATTACGCGGCATTTGTTGTGCCTGAAAACTCAAAATACCATTCTATTAAAGAAGTAATGGATGCACTTAAAAAAGATCCTAAATCAGTCAAAATTGGTGGCACTTCTGCTGCGGGTTCAATGGATCACATTCAATTTTTATTAGTAGCAAAAGCGGCTGGCGTTGAGAACTTGCGTCAAATTGATTACATCTCATTCCAAGATGGCAGTTTAGTTGCACAAGCGCTGGGTGGCCATGTTGATTTAATTTCAACAGGTTTAGGCGATGTCGCTGGCATAGTAGAAAGCGGTAAATTACATGCATTAGCTCAAACAGCCGACAAACGAATTGGCACAGGCTTAATCGCTGAAATTCCAACCGTAAAAGAAGAAGGTATTGACGTTACATTTGAAAACTGGCGTGGTCTATTTGGCCCGAAAGATATGCCAGACTATGCCGTCAAATACTGGCGCGAAGCACTACACAAAATGGTTGAAACGCCTGAGTGGAAAGCTGCACTTAAACGTAACGGTTGGGATAATGCTTACCAAGATAACGAAGCCTTCACTACTTTTCTTTCTAATACCAATGAACAATATAAGACATTGATTAAAGAAGTATTTGGTCGCTAAGTCTTTCAAATAATATTACCGATAATATAAGGCGCGAGTTTATTCTCCGCCTTAATCCACAGCGATTGATGAAGGTGTGATATGTCAACAAAACAACCTAACTGGGATGCTCTAACTGGGCTATTTAGTATTGTCTTCGGGCTCACTTACGGCGGTTACGCCTATAATATGCCGCTGCCGATGTTCGGCAACCCACTTGAAGCGATTTTTATGCCATTGGCAATTGCAGCGATTGCGATTTTTATCGGAATTTTGCTGATCCTAAAAGGTGGGATCACACCGTCCATTCTTGCTATAAAAGACTTATTAAATGAAAGCCAACAGCGAAAAAGTGACCGCCGAAAAATAGCCATTACTTGCGTGATCTGCTTTTTCTATGCGCTAACTTTCGAACATTTAGGCTATGTGATCAGTACCACCTTATTTATGTTTGCCATGTTGATGGTGACATGCGGACTTTCTTATTGGAAAAAAGGAGCCATCATTTCTATCGTTTTTGCTGGTAGCATTTTCATTACCTTCAATGATTTGCTTGCCGTCAATCTTCCACCTTTTCCATTTTTTAATTAACGGAGCTAAATCATGATGGATATTTTAGCAAATTTAATGAATGGCTTTGGTGTTGCCCTTCAGCCTTATTACTTATTTTTGATCACTGTCGGCGGAATTTTAGGCACAGTAATTGGAATGCTACCGGGTTTAGGACCAGCAACTGGTGTAGCAATTTTATTACCTATGACCTTTGCAATGGGGCCAACGGCTTCACTTATTACCATGACTGGCGTATATATTGGCGCAATGTTTGGTGGATCTCGAAGTTCAATATTAATTAATACCCCAGGTGATGGCGCCGCGCTTGCCGCCACTTTTGATGGCTACCCGATGGCAATGAAAGGCCGTGCGGAATCAGCCCTAGCCATTTCAGCAATTGCATCACTTATAGGTGGTACGATTGCCGCGGTTTTAATGACCTTACTTGCTGAGCCAGTGGCTAGTTTTGCGATTAAATTTGGCCCAGCCGAATATTGCTTATTGATGGTCGCCGCCCTTGCCATGACGGTATCCATGTCAAAAGGTAATATGCTAAAAGGCTTTTTATCCATGGCGATTGGTCTGGCCATTTCCACCGTCGGAATAGATTCACAATCGGGTTTACAGCGCTTTACGTTTGGTAATTTAGAACTGCAAACGGGGATCGACTTTTTAGTGGTCATCATTGGTATTTATGCCATGGGTGAAGTATTTAAAAGCTTTAGAACTCTGAGTGATGGCAGCAAAAAAGTCCAAACTAAATTCAAGCGCATTTGGATCTCTAAAGAAGATTGGAAACGCTCAAAATGGCCAATTCTACGCAGTGCGCCTGTCGGTTTCATTATTGGTGCTCTACCCGGTGCTGGCGGCACTATGGCTTCCTTGATGTGTTACAACAATGAGAAGCAAATATCTAAAAACAAAGATGAATTTGGACACGGTGCAATTGAAGGCTTAGCTGCACCAGAATCGGCCAACAATGCAGCATCCATTGGCGCTATGATACCAATGTTATCACTTGGCGTTCCGGGATCTGGCACAACAGCGGTAATGATGGGTGCGCTGCTTATGTTAGGTATTCAGCCGGGACCATTACTATTTGCTCAACATCCTGACACCGCATGGGGCTTAATCGCCAGTATGTTTGTCGCTAACGTTATTTTGGCTATTGTGAATATCCCATTAGCGGGTGTGTTAGTTCGGTTGTTATCCATTCCAGCTAAGGTGTTATATCCAATAGTACTAGGTTTGGCCTTTGTAGGTTGCTATGCGATCAGTACCTCCGTGGTCGATTTCTACATATTGATTATTTTAGGTATTGCCGGCGTTATTATGGGACGCGCTAACATTCCAACGGCACCGATGATTTTAGCGGCAATTGTAGGTGGGCAAATGGAGCAATCATTCCGTCAAGGCTATCGTATTTCTAACCAAGACTTATCGATTTTTGCTCACTCTGGTATTGCACAAATATTATTAGTCGTGATTGCATTATCTATAATTTTGCCAATGATTGGAGCTCTACGCACAAAAATGGCACAAAGATCCGCTTCGGTATAGATCACCTATTCTCCTTTGGGATAAGTTCCTAGTAACATTACCCTTCGCCCAAGTAACCAGTTGATATTCACATTCGGTTATTTGGGCTTTTTTCATGATTTTTTTGAACAAAGTCCTCCACCACCTAAATAGTATTACCATTCTTAACATTTTCTTGAAAGCAAGAATTCATCACTGTAATCACTCAGATTTTAATTTAACATTCATACTGCGCATAAGTTAAATCCACACTAAATAACGTCATCTTTTCCTCCATCTGGTCAATTACGTATGATAAAAAGCAGTATTTCCTCTTTATCTAAGCTCACCTTTCGCACCAAAGTATTCTTACTTTTATTTGTCTTACTGATACTACAAATGTCGGTCATGGTTTGGCACTTTGACAGCACCTTATATGATTCAATCAAACACCAAGTCGGGACTCGCGCTTTAATTCAAGCCAAAGAGATTGCCAGCGATCCTGAGTTGATTAAACAAGTTAAGCAAAAAAACATACGCGATTTGAAACCGCATATAGAAAGGTTATCAACAATATCCGATGCCAGTTTTATTGTGATTGGCGATGAAAAAGGTATCCGTTTATCCCACCCCGTCGAAGAGCGGATCGGACATGCGATGCAAGGTGGTGATAATACTGGCGTATTAGAGCGTGGCGAATCTTATATCACTCTACGTGAAGGCAGTTTAGGCTACGGAATTCGCGGAAAAACACCTATTTTTGATGCTGACCACAACATTATTGGCGTCGTCTCGGTCGGCTACTTACTCAATCGATTTGACCAATGGCTTGATGTTTATATGACGCCACTATTGGTCGAGATTTTCTGTATTTTCGCACTTACTCTCATTGCCGCGTGGGGATTTTCTCGCCATGTTCAAACCAAAATGAACGGTATGGAACCAGAAGAAATCGCCCTCGCCTTAAATTTACAAAAATCGATATTAAGCTCTGTTTATGAAGGCATAATTGCGATCGATAACCAAGGCTATTTTCTTACTATCAATAAAACGGCTAAGAAATTACTCGGCATAAATAAAGATATTAAATACCTAAAAACACGCCAAATTATTGAGTATGTTTCCCACACTGAATTCTTTTTTCGCCAACCATTACATATCAACTTAAAAGATGAAATTATTCACTTAAATGGATTAAGCTTAATTGCCAGTCGAGTCGCTATTTATAAGCAAGAAGAACATACACCAAAAGAGCTCACTGGCTGGGTGGTGAGTTTTCGCGAAAAAAGTGATATCGATTCCTTGACCATGGAGTTAACCCAAGTTCAGCAGCACACTGATAGCCTGCGTGTTTTACGCCATGAATTTTCAAACCGCTTAGCGACCATATCTGGCCTGATTCAAATGGGGAAATTGGATGAAGTACAACAATTGATCAATCACGAAAACACGAGCAAACAAGCATTACTAGATTTCATACACCATAATATTCAGCTGCCTCAAGTCGCTGGCCTATTATTAGGTAAATCATTGCGGGCTAAAGAGCTTAATATTGAATTACGGTTTGATCCCACTAGCCAACTATATTCATTAAATTCAGCATTAAGTGAAACCGAATTATGCGCCATCCTTGGAAATCTGATTGATAATGCCTTTGATGCTACGCAACGCAACACCACCAGCAATCGTATCATTGAGCTATTGATTACCGATGCAGGTAAAGATTTAGTTTTAGAAGTAACCGATAACGGAATTGGAATTGAACCACATTTAATTGATGAAATATGGAAAAAAGGTGTGACCAGTAAAATAGATGATCATCAAAATCATGGCATTGGATTATATTTAGTGCATCGTTATGTAACCCATGCGGGTGGTTTTATTAATGTTGATCACGCAGAACCACAAGGTTGTATATTTTCTATATTTATCCCAACGAAAGCATAACTAACAACAAGAGTGGCTCAAACCACCATAATGAAGGTAAATAAAATGGATTTAATTGATGTATTAATCGTGGAAGATGACGCAAGAATTGCGCAAATGCATAGCCAGATTCTAAGACAAACCAATCGTTTCAATCCTATTGGTATTGCCGAAACACTTCAAATGGCAAGAACCATGGTAAAAGTGCATAAGCCTAATTTGATTATTTTAGATAATTATTTACCAGATGGAACGGGTATTGATTTATTCCGAGAAATTATCGCCGATAAAATCTCACATAAAATTGATGTGGTACTAATCACTGCATCAGATGAAATTGATACTGTAAAAGCTGCCATGAAATTAGGTTGTTTTGATTACTTATTAAAACCCGTTTCATATGAGCGCTTACAAGAAACCCTCAATCGTTATTTAACCTTAAATAATGCAATGAAAGCCTACGAAAACCTTGAGCAACGCCAGATTGATGAATTATTTAATATCCAGCTTCGGGACAAAAACCAACAGTTACTACCAAAAGGAATTGAAAGCATCACTCTTGAAAAGATTAAACGCGTATTCTCACAAAATATTGGCATAAAATTCACCGTGGATCGTTTAGTGCAGGAAACCGGCATTAGTAAAACCACTGCTCGCCGCTATCTAGAATATTGCTCGGCGAATGGATTATTAACCGCTGAAAACGAATATGGAAAAGTCGGACGACCTGAACGAGTGTATGTGAAGTTGAGTTAAATAAAGACAATTATGGCAACTTCTATACTATCGTTCCTATATTAACTAATCGACTCACAATGCATGGATAAAATATTCAAATGATTTCTGTTACTTTGGTTGATGATCATATTATGGTTCGGTCTGGGTTTGCGCAGTTATTATCTGTCGAACCTGATATTACGGTGCACAGTGAACACAGTAATGCGCGTGAAGCTTTTTATACCTTGTCGAGAACAACAGTGGATGTTGCGGTGATTGATATTTCAATGCCCGATGAAAATGGATTGGATTTATTGGAGCGGCTTAAAAAAGCACAACCGGGGCTAAAAGCCATTATTTTATCAATTTATGATTCAGCATCGTTTGTTAGTAAAGCATTAGAAGCCGGAGCTTACGGGTACTTGTCAAAACGCTGCGGCCCAGGTGAATTAGTGATGGCAATTCGCACCGTCGCTAAAGGGGATCGCTATTTATGTGCCGATGCGTTAATTAATTTGAGTAATGCTTCCGGCACACCACCCGCATTACAAGCGCTGACGAAACGAGAAAAGGAAATTTTTTACCATATAATTCAAGGTAAAGAAGCAAAAGAAATTGGTCATTATTTATCTATTAGTCACAAAACAATTCATGTTCATCGAGCCAGTATTTTAAGTAAGCTTGGTTTGTCTAACAACGTCGATCTGATCCGATTTGCCATCACTCATCAACTGCTAATCAATGAAGTGTCGTAAATGATATGCGCTATATTCGATTAACTGTTGACTCCTTGCTAAAAATCTCGCTTTCTCGTGGATTCTTTTATACTTTTTCTTGTTTATTGTATTCGTTATGTTGGTTCTGTTTATGGAACATAAGTCGCTATTTAACCACCGACTTATTTCTAGCAGGGTTACTACTACCAACAGGCTTGAAACTCATAACACTCACCTTAGCACCACGTTCGTTATGGCTTGGAGTCACCATATGTGAAATAGGGATGGTCTTACTATTAGGACACTTATTACACGCGCCAAATCATGAATATTTATTACTATTATTTTTATTAATCGCATATTGGATCGCGATACCATTTCGCATCTTGTGGTCACCACTGCAAACTTATTGGCAAAAATTACTCGCACTTACTGGGCTTACTTTGGTTTACGGATTTTTCTGTGGACTGGGCATATTGTTGTTGATCAAACCATTGGAGCTTGAATGGCATTACGTAGCTCAAACCACCATAGCAGCAGTTACTGGAGGCCTATTGCTCACACCATTTTTGTATCTATTATACGATTACTTACAACAACAAATTTGGAGTCCGCTATCTCCAACTTTAATCTACAACGAAGTCACCTTGCGCCCTTCCGCACTATTATGGTGCTTACTATTCTTCAGTATTGGTTTGAGCGCCGAGCTAGTGTTATTGAAACAACTGCAACCGCTGGCATTACTTATTTTTTTGCTGCCCAATATTTTTATGGCTTATCGATACGGCTGGAGAGGCGGGGTATTAGCCAGCGTGATGAACAGTATTTTGTTAGCCACTGCTCGCCAAGTCACTGGATCTTTTAGCTCAGATATCGAATTGCAAGGCTTCGTCGCTACCCAAACTTTAATTGGATTAGGCTTAGGAATCGCGATCAGTCGACAACATTTATTATCTAAACAATTAACCCAAACCAACCAAAAGCTAGAATATGAATTAGCCAAAAAACAAAATCTTACTCGGCAACTGGTACAGGTTGAAGAACAAATCAGAAAATCTGTCGCCCGCGAGTTACATGATGAAATTGGTCAGAATATTACCGCCATTCAAATACAGTCTATGCTCGCTAAACGACTGACAAAAGATGAACAACAAAATCATATTTCTGAAACCATCAACGTTCTCGCGATGCGCATTCACTCCTCTACTAGGCAGTTACTAACTCAGCTGCGCCCGCACACACTCGATGAACTTGGATTAGAAAACGCCATCCGGCAACTAGCAGGTGAAATGAAATTTATAGAACGGCATGTAGATTTCTATTTGAACTTTGGCATTTTTGCCGATCGATTGGATGAGATCACTACCGTCACGCTGTATCGTATTATTCAAGAATTACTCAATAATACCTATAAGCATTCCGAGGCGACATCGGTGCAATTAAGTATTGTACCGGGAGATACTTTCAGTGTGGATCTACGCGATAACGGCGTGGGTCTACCAGATAACTGGCGCACCAAAGGACAAGGGCTATTAGGTATCGAAGAGCGGGTTAGTGCGCTAGGCGGCGACTTTGTCATTGAATCAACACTCATTCATGGCCAATCAGGCACTCGAGTAACTGTTAACTTGCCCACAAAACCACATAACAAAGCGACAAACTAGGAAAAATTCTTACTCTTTTATAACTTTGTCTCATTCATTTTGTAGATCGCTTAGCTACTCTTAATAAGCATTAGGGAGACATGAAATATGATGTTCTTTTCAACATCAGCCAAGATAGTTACGCCTATCCAAGATAGCGCACAAATAAATAATACGTATCACTACTGGCGAATGCATTTAATGTTCTCGATGTATGTGGGTTATGGGGTGTTTTACTTTACCCGTAAAAGTCTTAATTTTGCAATGCCCGCTATGCTCAATGACTTAGGCTTACAACATTCAGATTTTGGTATTCTTGGCACACTATTTTACATCACCTATGGCCTCTCAAAATTTGTCTCAGGAATTGTAAGCGATCAGACTAAACCCAGTTACTTTATGGGACTTGGGCTGATTTTTACTGGAATCATTAACCTACTCTTTGGGCTCAGCTCTTCGCTGACTATGTTTGCAACACTTTGGACATTAAATGCTTTCTTCCAAGGCTGGGGATGGCCACCATGCGCTAAATTACTGACCGCATGGTACTCACGCTCTGAAAGAGGATTCTGGTGGTCAATCTGGAACACTTGCCACAACGTTAGCGGCGCAATAATCCCGATAAGTATTGGATTTATTACGGTGACTTTAGGTTGGCGATACGGCTTTATTATTCCAGGCTGTATAGCTATTGCCGTGGGATTATTACTGTTTTTTCGTATGCAAGATAGACCAGTGACTCTAGGTTTGCCTCCAGTAGGGGAATGGCGAGACGATGAAATCGAGAAGCAGCACGAGGCTGAAGGGATTGGTCTACGTTTTTCTCAAATTATCCAAACCTATATTCTAAGTAATAAGTATATTTGGTTATTGGGCAGCTCTTACTTATTAGTGTATGTGGTACGAATTGCCATTAATGACTGGGGGAATTTATATTTAACCGAGCGACATGGGTATGATTTATTTTCAGCTAACGCGGTGGTATCTATGTTTGAGATCGGTGGGTTCTTTGGCTCAATATTTGGGGGGTGGGGATCGGATAAATTTTTCCACGGCAATCGCGCTCCGATGAACCTGATTTTCTCTTTAGGTATCTTTATTTCTGTGGCCGCGTTATGGCTGACTCCCGTCAATAACGTTGTGGTGTTATCGGGATGTTTCTTCTCTATTGGTTTTTTTGTTTTTGGACCACAAATGATGATTGGTATGGCAGCAGCTGAGTGTTCGCATAAAGATGCAGCAGGCACCGCTACCGGTTTTGTTGGCTTATTTGGTTATTTAGGCGCAGCACTGGCCAGCTACCCATTATCGTTAATTATCGAGCGGTTCGGATGGGAAGGATTCTTTAGCGTCATCACTGTCGCAGCGGCCTCAATAGGGTTATTCATATTACCCTTTCTTCAAGCACAGCAACGAACAAGAACGATAGTACGTTAATTTATCGTCATGTTAGCACTGTATTTTATATGTTCCGGTTTATAAGAACCGACCATTACCGAGCAAAATCTTGTCATACTGGGCAATGACAGATTCAACATTACAAATGTATTTCAAGTTTTGCTATTGAAAAATAGCTAGCCGTATCACAGGTACGTGATCCGCACTTAACTACAACACCCTATACATCCGTTAAGTGACGACAATAACAAGAGGAAAGAAATATGAATAATAAATTACAGCGCAGCTTGCTTGCCACATTGATCTTAGGTTCATCATCCATTCTTGCCACTCAAGCCTTTGCTGAAGGTCGGCTCGTGGTGTATTGCAGCGCAACCAATGCTATGTGTGAAGCCGAAACTCGCGCATTTTCGAAGCTACACGATGTGAATACTTCTTTTGTCCGTAATGGCTCTGGAAGTACCTTTGCCAAAATAGATGCAGAGAAAAAGAATCCTCGCGCTGATGTTTGGTACGGTGGCACCTTAGATCCTCAATCTCAAGCCGGGGAAATGGGTTTACTGCAAGCCTATAAATCACCACAACTTGAATTCATCATGGATGGGTTCAAAGATCCAGCCAAACGTAAAGGTAACTACTCCTCAGCAGTCTACATGGGTATTTTGGGCTTTGGGGTGAACACTAAGCGTCTAGAAGAAAAAGGGTTACCGATTCCACGATGCTGGGAAGATCTGACTAAACCTGAATATAAAGATGAAATCCAAATCTCCGATCCCCAGAGCTCAGGAACAGCCTACACGGCATTAGCGACCTTTATTCAATTATGGGATGAAGAAAAAGCTTTTAATTATTTCAAAGCGTTAGATAAAAATGTTTCCCAATACACTAAATCAGGTGTCACTCCTTCTCGTAACGCGGCTCGTGGTGAAATAGCGATTGGAATCGGATTCTTACACGATTACTCACTAGAACAATCAAAAGGTGCCCCACTTGAACTCATTTCTCCTTGTGAAGGTACTGGGTATGAAATTGGTGGCGTTAGTATTATCAAAGGTGCACGCAATCTAGATAACGCCAAGTTGTTCGTTGATTGGGTTATGTCTAAAGAAGGCCAAGAACTGGCTTGGAAACAAGGTCAGTCATTCCAGATCCTAACCAACACTCAAGCAGAGCAATCGCCGAATGCGTTGGATCCTAAAAAACTCACTCTAATAAATTATGACATGGACACCTATGGCTCATCTGATGAGCGTAAACGTCTGATCAATAAATGGGTCAACCAGGTGAAAATGGGTAACTAACCCTCAAACACTATCACACTAGTAAGGTAGGCTCGTTCTGCCTTACTTCTGGCTCGCTATTCCAATGTTCTATCGAATAGGCGTTGTCTTTGCTGACCGCAAAAGAGACGCTCACGACTTTACATTGTCCCAATAATACATTGTTGCAATCAAATCGTGCTTAATGATCGAATCACTATTTTGGTACTCATACATGAATGAACTCACCGCAGACACCGTTCCACGCCGGCAGCACAACACGCCTCATCGCGATCCGATTTTTTATTGGATAATCGCGCTCTTATGTGCATTTGTCTTACTACCCTCTTTTGCTCTTGATTATGGCGTTTTTGAATCGACCTCTAAAGAATTTCACGATGCGATGGGGTGGAGTAGTCTAAACATTGCTTGGTTATGGTTTACTCTACCACTCGTATTATTCATTCGCCCGCTTAAACCGCTTAACAAATACGCAAAATCACGACATTATTTTGATATTAGTTACTCAGTTTTTTGCATGTTAGCTGTCTTGATCTCGTCTTGGGGAACTCATCAAGGATTGGGTTATTCCACTATTGCTTTATTTATTGCTTTAGGGGCAGTAATAACCTTAGCGTTTGCACGCTTAGAGTTTTTAGGCGGTGATCGCTTTGTGATCGGTGCGCTGCTGTCAATTGTGTTATTAATCGGCATATTCATCATATTTCCGAGCATTGCCATCTTCATTCCTATGTTTAAAGATGACATGGGGAACTTTGTAGCGTGGCAATTCCTCGATATTCTTAGCCATTCACATATTATTCAAATTATCTGGAACTCTATCATTCTCGGAGTATCCGTTGGTATCGCTGCCACCTTCTTTGGATTGGTTTTTGCCATCTACACTACACGTATAGCCATACGTTCAGCATTTATCGCACGTATTTTTTCTATCTTACCAATCGTCACTCCACCTTTTGTGGTCGGCTTAGGGGTCACCTTAATGTTAGGCCGATCAGGTTATGTCACTGAATTTATGACGGATTGGTTTGGATTAGAACAAACCAACTGGTTATATGGTTTCACTGGCATTTGGATGGCACAAGTACTCGCCTTTGCCCCTATGTCTTTTATGATTTTAGATGGCGCGATGAAATCATTACATCCTTCACTAGAAGAGGCCTCATATACCCTGCGAGCAAACCGCTATCAAACTTTTTTTAAAATCGTATTACCTTTATTAAAACCCGCGCTAGCTAATAGCTTCTTAATTATATTCGTTCAATCGCTCGCCGACTTCAGTAACCCGCTAGTATTAGGTGGTAGCTTTGATGTGCTGGCAACTCAAATATATTTCTATATAGCAGGAGCACAATTAGACTACGCCTCCGCCAGTACTTTAGGCGCCGTATTATTATTGTTCTCTCTAACGATTTTTGTGGTGCAATATTTATGGATAGGTAAGCGATCATACGTCACTATTTCGGGAAAATCGTATCGAGGTGATGTGCAACCCCTTCCAAGCCTATTGAAACATTCAGTTTCCGGATTATTATACTTTTGGATGGCGTTCAACATCTTACTGTATGGCAGCATCGTTTTTGGTAGCTTTACTGTTAACTGGGGTGTGGATTACAGCTTAACCTTAAATAACTACACTCGTTTATTTGGGATGGGTATTGGAGAAGGCGCATGGCCATCGTTAATCTCAACCATTATTTTCGCAGGGATCGCCGCGCCACTAACGGCATTGTTCGGCTTATTGATCGCTTATATCGTCGTACGCCAGCAGTTCCATGGTAAAAAGATCATTGAATTCGCCACCATGCTTTGTTTCGCCGTACCTGGTACCGTAGCCGGAGTTTCGTATATTCTAGCGTTTAATGATGCCCCTATTTATCTCACTGGCACTGCCGCCATTGTGGTTATCTCAATGGTGATGCGTAATGTACCCGTCGGCATCAGAGCTGGTATCGCAGGTTTAGGTCAACTGGATAAATCACTCGATGAAGCTTCTATGAGTTTGAAAGCTAATTCGCTTAAAACTATTACCCAAATTTTATTACCTTTATTGAGACCAGCAATCCTCTCCACATTAATCTACAGTTTTGTTCGCGCCATGACGACCGTCAGCGCCATCATATTTTTAGTTACACCAGAAACTCGAGTCGCGACCTCTTATATATTAAACCGAGTTGAAGATGGAGAATATGGTATCGCGATCGCGTATGGCTCCATTCTCATTGTGGTGATGCTGTCGATTATTTTAATATTTGATTTTTTTGTTGGCGAAGCACGCGTGTCTCGTTCAAAAGCCAATAATCAAGAATAACGTTTGGAGAATACCCATGGAAAATGAAAACTTTGTTGTATTAAAAAATGTCTGCAAACGTTTTGGTGACAAAACCGTGATTGGCGATTTGGACTTAACAATCAAAAAAGGTAGCTTGGTCACTTTACTTGGCCCGTCCGGTTGCGGAAAAACCACAGTATTACGACTTGTTGCAGGGTTAGAAAAGCCGACCAGCGGCCAGATCTTTATTGATGGCGAAGATGTCACTAGCGCCTCCATCCAACAACGCGATATTTGTATGGTGTTCCAATCCTACGCCTTATTTCCACACTTATCTTTGCGTGATAATGTTGGATACGGACTAAAAATGATTGGTTTACATAAAAAGGAAATCAATCAGCGAGTAGACGAAGCATTAAAACTGGTTGACTTAGAAGGATTTGGTGAACGTTATGTTGACCAAATTTCAGGGGGGCAACAACAACGAGTCGCCTTAGCCAGAGCATTGGTATTGAAGCCTAAAGTGCTGCTGTTTGATGAGCCCTTAAGTAATCTAGATGCCAATTTAAGACGCAGCATGCGTGAAACCATCCGTGAATTGCAACAACGGTTTAATATTACGTCTTTATACGTGACCCATGATCAGGCTGAAGCCTTCGCAGTATCTGATACCGTAATTGTAATGAAAGATGGCGACATCATGCAAGAAGGCTCCCCAACCGAATTATATCAACATCCGACCTCCCTATTTATGGCCAGTTTTATGGGAGAATCTAATATATTTAATGGTCATTATGACGGTACAGATTTAATCATTAATGATTACCACATTCCTGCCGATGAAGAAACGGTGCAAGCTTTACCGCCAGGTAATTACCAAATTGGTGTCCGACCAGAAGCAATATTATTGCGTGCCGAAGGTCAAGCTTGCCAGCAGTGCAAAATCATAAATAAAACCTATATGGGCTCAATATTTGAGCTCACCGTTCAGTGGCATGACAAAGAGCTTTTATTACAGTTAAACTCATCACAGTTTGATCCCAACTGTACCGATCATGCCTATTTAATTATCAATCCTGTTGGATTATTTTTATTGCCCGAAAGCACTTAACTAAATACGCCAAACTATCAATAATAGGCGACTGTATAGGAAGTAATAGGAAAGCGGAGGCTAAATCTAAAGCCGCCGCTTTTTCATTATAATAAAACAACAAACTATTCAAAAAAGAGATTGAGTAATCCAATTCTGGTGATTTAAATTACCACCCGTTTAATAAGCCATATTGCTTCACCCGCTCATTCAATCTCTGCTTTTCCACATCAGAAATAAAACTCGCCTCAATCGCATTGAAACTGAATGCCATCAATTCTTCTTGTGTGGTTGGTAGAGCTTGCGCAACTGCCATAAAATTATCGGTCATATAGCCACCAAAATAAGCAGGATCGTCCGAGTTAATGGTCACGCACAAACCTTGACGTAATAACTCAACAATATTGTGATCTGCCATTTTTTCGAAAACCTTAAGTTTTGTGTTCGATAGTGGGCAAACGGTCAATGGCGTACGATCATCAATCAATTGAGCAACCAATTGCGGATCTTCTACACAACGGACACCGTGATCAATCCGAGACACACCCAGAAGTTTCATGGAGTTATGAATGTTCTCCGCCGGTCCCTCTTCCCCTGCATGGGCGACAGTTAAAAAACCATGACTCATAGCGACCTGAAAGACTTCGGTAAATTTTTCTGGTGGATGACCATCTTCTGAAGAATCTAAGCCAACACCAATTATTTTATCTTTAAATGGTAGCGCTTGTTGTAAGGTTTCAAACGCTGAATCTTGATCTAAATGGCGCAAAAAACACATAATAATTTGGCTTGAGATCCCAAGTTCGGCTTTACCTTGTTTTAGCGCTTTATCAATGCCATTAATAACGGTTTCAAACGCAATACCACGCGCGGTATGAGTTTGCGGATCAAAGAAAATTTCGGTGTGGATGACATTATCTTGTTGGCAGCGCAATAAATACGCCCAAGTAAGATCGTAAAAATCTTGCTCATGAATCAATACATTCGCACCTTGATAATAGATGTCGAGGAACGACTGTAAATTATTGAATTGGTATGCTTCCTGTACTTCTTGTGAGGAAGTAAAAGGAATGGAAATCTGATTACGCTTGGCGAGTTCAAACATAAGATCAGGTTCAAGCGAGCCTTCAATATGCAAATGCAATTCAATTTTTGGCAGGCCTTGGATAAAGGTTTTCATCTGTTGGTTCATTGTCTATACCCTTTTTTCAAATCAATTGATTAAAGTGAATGCGCAACGATTTTTTCTTTTTGATGTACTGACCCACAATCCAAAAAATGGAGTATGAATAAGTTAAGTGTAGACATACAAAGAGAAAACGACCGCTCGCTTCTCTTCGTAATCGAAATAATGGTATTTCGGTAGAGACTCCCACGCCAGATTAGTGGGATTATACGAAGTGAATTTAACGCTCATTTTTTCGTAATGTGGCGTTAAATTACTGGTGGCAGATTGTGCAAAAATTCCAATAAAAATACAAGTATCGATATTGCTAGGTTTTAATTAATCACACTGAAATTCGGCCGTTGATTCAATACACATAGCATCATGTCGCCAATACTCTAAATCACAATCAACCAATTGCCCATGTTGATTGTAGTTAATCCGTTCTACTAAAGTCGCGGGACTGCCCGGCGTAGCTCGCAAAGCTTGGGCCATATTTCCAAGCAAGGAAGTCGTGCTGACTCGATAACGAATTTTTTGATACTGCTGCCCATAGTGTTCATGATAAATATCGGTTAATGACTGGCTTAAATCATGCTTAAGCAGCTTTGGGAACAACTCTGACTTTATGTAATTAGTGACAAACACCACTGGTCTATCTTCTAAGTAGCGCACTCTATCTACTTGGTAAACATCGGAAAAAGGCGGCAATTCTAATAATTTCACTGCCTGTTTGTTTGCTAGCATCGATTTGGTTGAGATCAATTTCGTCTCAGGTTTGCGCTGTTGTGCTAAAGCCATGTTCGTAAACTGATGGGTTTGAGTTGGATCGTAAATAAGAGGTTCTGGAGAGATAAACCAACCACGGCGATCTTCACGGTAAATTTTGCCTTCTGCTTCCAATAGCGATAACGCCTCACGCAAAGTCACTCGCGTTGTATCAAAAGATTCCGCTAATTTACGTTCAGATGGCAGCTTTTGTCTCGCAGCCAACATGCCCGAATCAATTTGCTCAACCAACGCTTCTTTAATTTTCACATACTGCACGGCATCCCTTATTTATCTTGAATTCAGCGGTTAATACCAACGATGCTAACAATTAACATAAGGCCACAATTAACATAGATATAGCTACTGTAGTTAAAATAGACGAATAGAGCTACCGCTAACTAACGTAAAGTTTCTTGATGATCTCGCATCAATCGGTTGGCTTGCTTCCAACGCTCAGTTGATTGCAGCTCAGCCAAACTAAAGCTTTGTTTTTTCAACAACGACATCGCTTGTGGCACTTCAGTTACGGGTAAATTATCCAAAACTTCAATCGCAGATTGTCGATTATTACACATCAATACCATGTCGCAGCCCGATTGCATGGATTTTAGTGAACGCTCGGCTGGCCCCCCCATAATACTGGCGCCTTCCATGTTAAGATCATCTGAAAACACAATCCCTTCAAAACCAAGCTGGTTACGCAATACCTCTTTTAACCAATAGTTTGAACCACTTGCGGGTTGATCATCATAATGAGGGTAAACCACATGCGCCGGCATCATCGCATCAAGAATTCCAGCTTCAATTTGTGCTTTAAAGATCGCCATATCGGTAGCAAAAATATCATCACGGTGATCAAATGGCGTTTCATAATGCGAATCCACAATCACACCACCATGACCCGGAAAATGCTTACCGGTGGTTGCCATACCAACTTGCTTCATCCCTTTCATATAAGCCGAACTGTATTTCAAAATAGTATCGAAATCTTCGCCAAATGCACGGCTACCAATCGCTTTACATTGAAACGTTTTATCCAACACTGGCGCAAAACTTAAATCGATATCGTGCGCAATCAACTCTGCTGCCATTAACCAGCCGCCAAGTAACGCCGCTTCTTCACCATTCTTCATTTCAGCATAATCTTTTGCTGCAGGAATGACCGTAAAGCCCTCACGAAAACGCTGCACACGACCACCTTCTTGATCAACACCAATGAGAATCGGACGTTTAGCTGCGGTGCGAATGGCTTTATTAAGGGCAATTAATTGCTCATTATCGTGGTAATTACGCGCAAATAAAATCACGCCGCCCACGGTTGGATGTGCCAGAATTTCTTTTTCTACTGCGTCGAGTTCAAACCCTTCGACATCTAACCACAATGGACCCATGCTTATTCCTTACTGAACAAATTAACTTTATGTTTATGTATTCAGTGAATGAAAACCAACACATGTGATGTAATCCACTGAATCACTATATAATTTCCATATTTTGACACTATATGCAGTTATACTCAAAGCACAATATTGCTGTAGGAGAACGATTCATGGAAAAGTACATTGGTATTATGTCTGGCACCAGTTTAGATGGTGTGGATACTGCATTAGTCGAAACCGATGGGAAAACAATAAAGTTATTAGCCCATGACTTTTTTACCATGCCTGCGGATCTCAAAGCCGATGTATTAGACGTGTGCATTGGACAACAAACTAATCTGGTCAAAATCGGTGAGATTGATCATCGCTTAGGGCATGTGTTTGCCGATGCTGTAAACCAATTGCTCTTTACTAGCCATACTTCAATCAATGACATCACCGCCATTGGCAGTCATGGTCAAACCGTATTTCATGCGCCAGATTCACGCTACCCCTTCACGATGCAATTGGGTGACGCCAATATTATTGCCGCCAAAACAGGTATCACCACCGTGGCCGATTTTCGCCGCAAAGATATGGCACTTGGCGGCCAAGGTGCGCCTTTGGTTCCTGCTTTTCATCAAGCACTCTTTGATCATTTAGACAATAATATTGTGATCCTAAACATTGGCGGTATTGCTAATCTCTCTATTATTAATGGCGATCAAACTTCAGGTTATGATACCGGACCGGGTAATATGCTAATGGATGCTTGGGTGCAAAAACATTATCAACAAAGTTTTGATAAAGATGCCCAATTAGCCAAAAGTGGCACCATTGATCAAGCTTTGCTGCAAGCCATGTTACAAGAACCTTATTTCCAACAATCGGCCCCTAAAAGCACTGGGCGCGAGCTATTTAACCTACCATGGCTAGAGAATATGTTCTCTGAATTCTCGACGTCTATCGCGGATGTACAAGCAACGTTAGCCGAATTAACTGCAATAACCATTGCCGAAGAAGTCAGAAAATTTGGGAGTAACACCGCCACAAATGAGCTTTTAGCGTGCGGTGGTGGCGCTCAAAATCCATTACTGATGGCTCGTTTAACTGAACTACTGCCTAATTGGCAGGTTGGTAATACTTTAAAATACGGCATTGATGCTGACTATATGGAAGCGATGGCATTTGCATGGCTGGCACACCAAACGATGAATCGTCAACCGGGTAATTTACCCGCCGCAACAGGTGCAAGTCGATTAGCCATTCTCGGTGCAATTTATTCTGCGACTTAACTTACCTCTATTACCACAATATCTATCCAGACAATTTACTTAAATAAACTTTGTACAGTGCAGGTTATGTAGCCAAAGATCCCACCATCTTTGGCTATTTTTTTGCTTTTACTCTTCTAGTTTAAGTGATGCCAATCACATTTTCATCCGCTCTCACCTATTAAACCAAACTGTCACATTCTCGACATCAATGTTTCACACTCCTCTTTTAGAGTAACCGCAACACCTAAGAAGACATGTAAGTCTCTAATTTAAATCAATAGGATTAAACCATGAAAAAAGCAGTATTGGCTTCCGCTGTTCTTGCAGCACTCGTTTCGACATCAACTCTCGCAGCAACCGTTTATAAAGATGAAACATCTGAGTTAAAAATTGGTGGCCGTGCAGAAGCTCGCTTCAATGTGTCAGATAACAATGAAGAATATGACTCGACCACTGGTGATCAAACAGGTAGTAAGTTTGATGATAAAAGCCGTGCGCGTCTAAGCATTTCAGGCAAAACGAAAATATCAGAAGGATTGACGGGTTTTGGTAAATACGAAAACGAAGTCAGTTCAGGTAGTGATATTAAAACACGTTATGTATTTGCAGGTATTGGCACTCAAATTGGCGATTTTTCTTACGGTAAACAAGATACCGCTTTAGTTATGATCACAGACTTTACCGATACTATGGCCACTTTTGGTGCAGACGCAGATGATGCTTTATCACTTAATGCTGGCGCAGATAAACAAGAGAATAACTTTGCCTACAAAGGTGAATTTGGTGGGCTAACCGTTGGCGCTAACTATCTCGCAAGTGAAGAGGTTGATAGCGACCAATATTCTTTAGGTGCAAAGTACTCATTTGATTTCGGTTTGGATTTAGGTGCCGGCTATGCTGGTGGTAAATCGGCTGATAATGATGTATCTCAAGTTGACTTAGGCGCACAATATTCTATTGCTGATTTCACTTTCGGTGCCCTATACCAAATGACAACTGATGATGGTGCAAATGGTGATAATGATGGCTACGAAGTTTCAGCGCAATATAAATTTGAACAGTGGACATTCGTTGGCGTGTATAACTATGCCACCGGTAATGACGGCGATGATGACGCGGTAGATAACTTCGCACTTGAAGGCGTGTACAAATTCAACAGTAACCTGCGCACTTATGTTGGCTACAAATTTGAGCAAATCGACAATCAAGATGATCGGCTACAAGCAGGCATCCGTTACGATTTCTAATACCTTGCTAGCATAACGAGATAAGCACTAGCCAGACGAATTGTCTGGCTTTTTTGTAGGTCGCTAACATCAATAATCTACCTTTATTTTCAATCAACGCTTTTTATCGTGACCAAAAAAACATTTCACATGACGTACCCCTATAGAATTGTTAAGGTCCGCAACATTACCTATCTACACTGCTAATTACTTGTTATATTCAAGTAGGCTTACACTCTGCAAGTCTATTAACCAACCTTAGTGATAAAAACTATGACCGATAAAATCATCGTAGGATGGCGAGAAATATTATCCCTCCCAGAACTGGGCATTGAAACGATCAAAGCCAAGATAGATACCGGGGCTCGCAGCTCTTGTCTACATACTTTCAAACTTGAAACTTTCGAGCGAGACAGTGAACTTTGGGTTCGTTTTTGGGTACACCCTCTGCAAAATAATAATGATTTTATCAAAGAGTGTGAAGCCAAGGTTTTAGATCAAAGAATGGTCAAAGATTCAGGCGGCCACGAAGAGCAAAGGTTCGTCATCCAGACTATGCTTAAGTTTAATAAAGAAGAATGGCCAATCGAAATGACATTAACTAATAGAGAAAATATGTTATTTCGGATGTTATTAGGCCGAACAGCGATGCAAAACAAGATCATAGTTGATCCTACTGCATCATTTTTAATTTCTTAGTATCAACCCATCCACCAAGGATAAAGATTAATGAAAATCGGGATTTTATCGCGTAACCGCTCACTGTATTCAACTAAGCGCTTAATCGAAGTGTGCCACGCTCGCGGACATGAGGTCAAAGTGATCGATGCATTGCGTTGTTATATGAATATCAATTCTGACCAGCCACAGATTCATTTTAAAGGTGAAGAATTAAAAGATTTTGATGCCATCATTCCTCGTATTGGCGCATCAGTTACCTTTTATGGCACAGCGGTATTGCGCCAATTTGAAATGTTAGGTGTTTACCCTGCTAATGAATCTGTTGCGATCACTCGTTCACGCGACAAACTTCGCTCTATGCAGCTCCTTTCTCGCAAAGGAATTGGCATGCCTATTACCGGTTTCGCCAGTAAACCAGATGACATCAAAGATCTACTTGAAATGGTCGGCGGAGCACCCGTGGTGATAAAGTTACTTGAAGGTACTCAAGGCATTGGTGTTGTATTGGCTGAAACACGTAAAGCGGCTGAAAGTGTTATCGAAGCGTTCATGGGCTTAAAAGCTAACATCATGGTGCAAGAATACATTAAAGAAGCAGGCGGTGCGGATATCCGCTGTTTTGTTATCGGTGATAAAGTTATTGCGGCAATGAAACGTCAAGCTGGTGAAGGTGAGTTTCGCTCAAACCTACATCGAGGTGGAACAGCATCGTTGGTTCGTATCACACCGGAAGAACGCAAAACGGCTGTTGCTGCAGCAAAAATTATGGGCTTAAACGTTGCAGGCGTAGATCTATTACGTTCTTCACGCGGCCCATTAGTGATGGAAGTCAATTCATCACCTGGTCTTGAAGGCATTGAGGCGGCAACAGGGAAAGATGTTGCAGGGATGATCATTGATTTCATAGAAAAAAATGCTTCTGAAAAAGGAACCAAAACTCGTGGACGTGGCTAATAATCCCAAAGCAACTGAAACTGCAACACCAGTCAAAAAAAAGGTGAAACGAAACCCATCTTTTAAATTTATGGACAAGGTGATTAAAGCAGGTGAACGACAAGTAATGGAAATTGAAGCGGCAAAGCTGTATACACACTCGCCGCTTTCTATCCCTATCGAAATCATACATGGCAAACAGGCTGGTCCTGTCTTATTGCTTGATGCTGCCATTCATGGTGATGAACTTAATGGCGTAGAAATCGTACGACAAATTATTGAAAAAATAGACGCGAGTAAGCTCAAAGGTACTTTGATTGCTGCGCCTATCGTCAATGTGTTCGGTTTTATTCATAAGTCGCGATATTTACCCGATCGCCGTGATTTAAACCGTTGTTTCCCTGGTTCAGAAAAAGGTGCACTTGCTTCACGTATTGCACATACGTTCTTTACTGAAGTTGCACAAAAGGCCGATTACATTATCGATCTACATACCGGAGCGATTAATCGAACTAACCTGCCACAACTTCGAGCGTGCTTAGAAAACCCTGAAACGCTCAGAATGGCAAAAGCATTTGGGACGCCAGTGATTATTGATGCAGCTCTACGTGATGGTTCGTTGCGTGCTGAGGCTGAAAAGTTCGGTATTCCAGTTCTTACCTATGAAGCTGGTGAGGCTCTACGCTTTGAGCCTATCGCCATTAACGCTGGTGTATTAGGGGTAATTCGTGTCATGCAAGAGTTGAAAATGCTCCGCGCATCACGTAGAAAATTACCAGAATCTGTTATTGCTAAATCAAGCAGCTGGGTTCGAGCAGAAAGTAATGGCATTTTACGTACCATGGTTACTTTAGGCGATCGAGTAAGTAAAGGCCAAGTATTAGCCTATATTAGCTCACCGCTAGGCCACGAAGAAATGACCATGGAAGCGCCAAAAGAAGGTATCGTCATTGGTCAACAGACCTTACCTCTCGTCAATGAAGGCGATGCAGTATTCCACGTTGCGTATTTTACGGAAGATAATGATTCTGTTGGTGATAAAGTCGAAAATTATATCGGCGACATTATTGAGCTTGTAGAAGCTAAAGATGAAAACCTGACAACTGGATTTATTGCCGTACCTAACCAAATGAATAATGGTTAGCATGTGACCTAGATTGATCCAAAAAGACCAGATCATAATGATCTGGTCTTTTTTTATTCTATTTTTAACTCTAAATTAGCGTTTTTCAACAAGGGCAATCACATCCTGAGTTAAACCCGTTTCTGCCATTCTAGGGAAAATTAAGTTCACGCTATTATTGTGTGTATCTAAGTTTAAATCCGTCATAGCATCGATTGCTAATGTCACGTTATATCCCGCTTCAAAGGCTTGTCGAGCTGTTGATTCCACACCAATACTTGTTGCCACCCCAACTACCACAACTTGCGTTACGCCTTGTGCTTTCAGATGTGTATCTAGATCAGTATTAACAAACGCACCCCACGTTTTTTTAGTCACTAAATGATCGCTAGATTGAATATTCAAACGAGAATCAAGTTGAGCCCAATCTGCTGGTAGTTCCCCATGAGAACTTGTTTGATCAGTACGACCTGGCGCACCACCTGCGACATTCACTAAAACTACTGGCAAATTTTTTGCACGAAAAGCATTCAGCAGTTGCACACATTTATCCACCACTGGATCAGAGTCATGGCATGTTGGTAAAGCCAAGATCCCTTTTTGAATATCAATTACAATCAAGGCAGTTTTCGGATCTAATACAGTAATAGACATAATCTCTCCGTTTAATGATAAAAATATAAACAATGCCAATGATAGACCAATAAATGTGATATTGGTTCCGTTTTCTGCCCTTTCACTGCCCTTTTCTTCAATCTGATATCCGACCTTCTTCATTCCAAAGTAATGAAAACAACGCTAGGCCGATAAGCAAACAGGCATAAAAAAACCTCGCAAATACTTATCGTATTAAGCGAGGTTTATAATTCTTATTTATAAAGATTGATAAAACTATCGAATAATCATTTGATCGCGTTCTGGTCCAACCGATACCATGCTCACCGGAACCCCCATTAAGGCTTCAATACGCTCAACATAATGCTGCGCCGCCGATGGTAAGCTTTCAAAAGTACGGCAACCCGTAATATCTTCGCTCCAACCTTCCATCTGCTCATAAACTGGACTTAATGCCGCTGTTTGTGGCCAGATTGGGTTTTCACTATGATCACCGTCGTAAGCAACACAGATTTTTAAATCTTGCATGCCAGATAAGCAATCGATCTTAGTGAGTGCAATTTCGGTTGCCGCTTGCAGCTCAACGCCATTACGAGTTGCAACGGCATCAAAGTAACCCATGTCACGAGGACGACCAGTCACTGCGCCATACTCATTAGCACTTTCACGGAAGTTATCTTGCTCTTCCATTGCGGTCACTAAAGTCCCCGTACCAACCGATGAGCTAAATGATTTAGCTACCGCAACAATACGCTCAGGACGAAGTGCAGGTAAACCACTGCCAATTCCAGCATAAGCTGCCGTCACATTTGATGATGTCGTGTAAGGGTATTCGCCATAAACCAAATCACGGCCAGCGCCTAATTGCGCTTCAAATAAAAGATTTGCATCTTGTTTTTGTAACGCTTTTAAAGGCTCAGTCACATTACAAATAAATGGACGCCAAGCCGCTGTCACTTCAAGTAGCCATTGCGTCATTTCTTCTGCACTTTGAGAAAAATCACAGCTTGGATATAAGGCTTTTAATTGTGGCATTTTCCAGTCAAGCATAAATTGAATACGTTCTTGCAGGACTTCTGGTTGATTTAACCAACCGACTAAAATGCCTTTCTTCATGACTCGATCGCCATAAGCTGGTGCAATACCTTGACGAGTAGAACCGTAAGCTGCATCGCCTAAACGTAACTCTTCAAGCGTATCTTCAAGAGCATGCAGTGGAAGGCAAAGTGTTGCGCGATCAGAAATACACATTTTCACTTCGACGCCAGCCGCTTTCACTTCTGCCATTTCTTCACTTAATGCCGCAGGGCTAATGACCATACCAGGCCCAAGAACCGCAATACAATTTGGGTTAAAAATACCGCTTGGTAGCTGGTGTAATTTAAAGGTGCCGAAATCATTGACCACAGTGTGGCCTGCGTTGTTACCACCTTGAAAGCGAATACTGGCAGACGCATCTTCCGCTAAAAAATCCACGATACGGCCTTTGCCTTCATCACCCCAGTTAGCACCAACAACAACAATAGACGGCATAATTTATTCTCCAAATTGATTAAGCGAATATGTTATCTCTCCTATCTAAATAAGAGAAATTAATTATAATTATTGTCTTGATAAGAATTGCATATAACATGAATCATCACGACAATCTGAATTTGGGAGGCAATAGCATGTTAGATATCCACTGGCTTAAAACCTTTGTGACCTTAGCAGAATTAAAACACTTTGGTAAAACGGCTAATGCCCTGCACATGACTCAACCCAATGTCAGTCTACATATTAAACAGTTAGAAAAAACCACTCGAGTAAAGCTCATTGAACGCAATCCATTTTGCTTAACCCAAGCAGGATTACGGCTATTAGATACAGGACAAAAAACCTTACAGGATCTTCAAGTATGTCAATCAGATCTTAATGCGATTAATGATTTAAGTTTAGGTACATTAACTATTGCGGCTAGCGATATTATTTCTCGCTTACTCCTGATTGAACCTTTTCAGTTATTTAAAAAAGAATTCCCTGGTATTGATTTCTCACTTCTCAATACCACTTCATCACAAGCATCAAGCTTAGTAAAAAGCGCCGAAGCCGATCTTGGATTTGTGATTGCACAAAAAGAAAGTGAACCACTGCATTTTACCGAGCTACAAAAAATAAAATGGTGTGCTCTAGGTAACAACTTAAGTTTATGGCAACAAGCGAAAGATAATCAAAATATTACGTTAACCGAGCCACCAACGTTGATTTTACTCGGTCACGATACTCGAACTCGCGATTTACTAGACAGCGCACTACCTTCTTTAAACTTGCCAAACTATCGCATTATGGAAGTGGGCAGTGTCGATGCTCAAATTGATTGGGCAGAAGCGGGATTTGGCGTGGCCATCGTTCCAGAATTTTCACTGCATACAAAGTTAAACTTGACCACCTCCGTCACACCACTACCGCAATTTCCCACCACCAGCTTAGGTTATATCGTGCGTCAGAATCAGGTGTTATCGAAAGCAATAAAACAATTATTACACTGGGTGAATGATGAGATGATACGTAGGCAACTCACGGTAGAATAAATATTAAGTAAAAATGAGGCCATTTCAATCTCATATAATCAACACCTGTTTCAAGATAGTAATATTGCTGGAAGATAGTCATATTGCTGGTTAGAGAGTAGACTCAAGAACTCTTTCTTTTACTTCTTTAATATTGTCGACTAAATAAGGATTTAATCATGAGCTTAACTGTTTATGGCGTTCCGCTCTCTCCATTTGTGCGTAAATTACGCTTGTGTTTATTCGAAAAAGGGATCGATTACCAATTAGAAATAGTGCCACCTTTTAATCAACCATCTTGGTTTTTAAACATTAATCCTTTAGGGCGAATTCCTGCCATAAAAGACGGCAATTTTTCATTGGCCGATTCTAGTGTAATTTGCCAATATATTGAGGATAAACATCCTGAACTAACACCATTACTAGGTCAAAGTCCGGAACAAAAAGCGACAGTACGATGGTTAGAGAAATATGCCGACTATGAATTATCACCGCTCACAACCTTCACTATATTTCAGCATCGAATCATTAATCCAAGTATGAATAAAACGTGTGATGAAAATATGGTGCAATTGGCAATGAATGAAAAGCTGCCGACGCACTTTGACTATCTTGAACAAAGCCTTGGAAATGCAGAATTTTTGGTGGGTGACACTTTAAGTCTTGCGGATTTGTCATTCACTTGTCAGATAATTAATATGGAATATGCTGGTGAGCGATTAGATGAGCAGCGTTGGCCTAACCTTACTGCTCTTATTTCTCGTATTAAAGCTCGTCCTTCGATGCAGGCATTATTACAAGACGAACAAGCAATGCTCGCATCCCTGAAATAGTGCATCGATATTGTTTAAATATAGGCTTTAACTTGTGTTAAGAGGGTATTCCGTAGGTGGAATGAATCAGCCCTCTTTAAAGATACTCACATAAATAAGCCGTTGGCGTAATCACTTTAAGATCAAAAGAAGAGTCACCAACCACATTAAAAGCTTGGCCTGCTTCATAAGTGATCCACTCTTCGCTACCCGGTAATTTTACTGTTAGTGCGCCCTTTACTACGGTCATTTTTTCTGGAGCCGCAGTACCAAATGTATATTCACCCGCAGCCATAACACCAACACTGCTATCACCATCTTCTTGCGTAAAACCCAATGATTTTACCGAACCTTCAAAATATGTATTTTCTTTGATCATTTTTATGTCCCTATTAATAAATGATTGACGCACTCTTTTTATCTGAGCTCTTCATTTAACTCAAGATTTATTTTCTGTTACCGATCATTTTTAGTCACTTTTATGGTACTTTTTGTTTGAATGACATTAACGATTAAAGAGTGACATAGAGTTACTCTCTAATTGATTTTGGCGCGTACTTCCAGTATGAATCTTACCTCTTCTTTTCACGGAAAAATTATGACTGAATTGATGCAGCATTTTGCCTTTTCTATCTCTATTACCGGCCCTATCTGTTTGATGTTATTGCTCGGGGTACTATTACGCAACTTTAAGATGATAAACGATAATTTCATCGAAGTTGCCTCCAAACTGGTCTTTCGAGTTACGCTACCTGCGTTATTATTTCTAAGCATTATCAAATCTAGTAGCATCTCATCAGATAGCTTGTCCTTGGTCATGTTTGGGATGATTTCTACTATCGTATTTTTTATTTTCGCCACAATAACAACCCGAATGTTCATTAAAGAACCTAAAGATCAAGGTGTGATCGTTCAGGGGGCTTTTCGTTCGAACATGGCGATTATTGGACTGGCTTATGTCAGTAATGCTTATGGAGAAACAGGCGTTGCAATTGCGGCTATCTATATTGCTGGTGTCACCATTTTATATAATATTTTAGCCGTAATAGCCTTAACCCCTAAAAGCCAAGAACCAAGTCTTAAATCTTATCTTGGGATGCTCAAAGCCATTATAAAAAATCCATTAATTATCGCGATTACGCTTGCATTAGTTGCCAGTAAGCTGAGTGTTCCTGTACCAGAAATGGTTATCCATGCTGGGCAATATTTTGCACATATGACACTGCCTTTAGCCTTATTATGCGCAGGTGGTTCTTTGAATATTCGAGAATTACAGCACGATAAAGCCGCCAATATTCTTGCCAGCAGTTATCGATTAATTCTTTGTCCACTTATGAGCACTCTTGGCGCTTACTGGTATGGATTTGAAGGCCTAGAACTGGGAGTGATCTTTTTCATGACATCTTCTCCGGCCGCTGCAGCCAGTTATGTGATGGCTCGTTCCATGGGAGGAAACGCTACTTTAGCTGCCAATATTATTGCTTTGACCACCGTAGGTTCAATACTCACATGCAGCTTAGGGATTATTTTGCTCTCGAGTTTTCAGCTCATGTAATTGAAGCGAAAATATATACATTCAATATCCAAATCATAAAAGAGCAGTAAATGAGTGAAAATTTAAAACAAGAAATTACCCTTTTAGGCGGTGTTGGTCAGCTTTCAACCACCTTACTAGGGACTGGTTTATTCATGATCCCAGCGATTGCGGCCAATCTAGCAGGCACTTGGTCATTATGGGCTTGGGTGATCCTATTCATTGCTATTTGTCCCATTGCTCTCACCTTTGCAATTTTAGGGCAACGCTACCCAAATGCGGGCGGTACTGCGTATTTTGTTCGCCAAGCTTTCAATTCCAAAACCGAACGCAGCGTCGCTTGGTTATTTTTAAGTGTGCTTCCTGTTGGTCTTCCAGCCGCGATTACTTTGGCGGGCGGCTTTGGTCATGCCATATTGTTTGATAACCAATGGATGCCCAATTTATTAAATCAAGGTATTGGGTTTATTGATGGATATTATTTATCGGAAATCCTCACTATCGTTCTTATTCTCGCGCTCACCTTGTTAGGCAGTAAATCTTCATCTCACTTTCAAACGCTCATTGCGATCAGCATTTTTGCATTGGTGGCGATACTCTTTTGGCAAAGTGATATTGGGATTGATGATATTCCAATGCCAAGTTTGAATGCTTCTGCGATATACCCTATTGGTACAGCGCTAGCAGTTATGTTTTGGTGTTTTGTTGGTATAGAAGCTTTTACACACATGGGAGAAGAATTTAAAAATCCGCAACGAGATTTTCCCATCGCGATCATTCTTGGTTGCTTTGTAGCAGGATTTATTTATTGGGCGTGCTCCGTTGTGATCTTAAAATTTCATGCATTTGAGCCAAACATATTGGCGCACAGTTCCATTCCTTGGCTAAGCGAACAACTACTCGGGAATAAGCTTGCCACCGTGATCACCCTAATTGGTTACTTTGCTTGTTTTGCTAGCATCAATTTATATACTCAAAGCATGATTCGCTTAGTGTGGTCGCAAGCCCGTGATTATCAGCCCACCAGCAGCCTCACTCGTTTATCCAAACGTGGTGTGCCGACCAAAGCCACCTATGCTGTAGCCGTGGTACTATTTTTATCTGTCACCATTGGTCATATCACGAATCTAGATCTTGAAACTTTAGTCAAACTAGCGAACAGTGTTTTTGTATTGTTATACTTGCTAGCCATGCTTTCAGCTTATCGGTTACTGACCGGTTGGAGTAAATACTTAGCTGGTTTCTCAACACTCCTGTGTAGCATCGTCTTCCTATGTTTAGGTTGGAGTATGCTCTATGCCATCTGCATTTTCACACTTTTAATGATGCCTTGGAAAACGTGGTTTAATCGTCAATATAAAACACCTTCTCTATAAAAATAATGATTTAAGATTGATTCCTAATTACAGTTATCATCACTTGAGATAAACTACAATGCAGATACAACTGTGTATTAGTTTAAAAGTATATTGAGCCAAAAGGCATATTTGCAGGAAGCAATTTAAATGTTAATTGAATGGGAAGCTGGTCGTGTATGGTATGAAGATATGCCATACCATAAATTTGGATTAACGCATCTTCAGCGCATGATCGTCATTAAGTTGGAAAATGAACAATTGGTCGTGATCTCACCGATTGAATTGGATACGCAGAAGCAATTAGAGCTATCTAATCTTGGTACGCTGAAAGCCATCATTTCACCAACATCGACTTACCATCAATATTTATCTGACTGGTGGTTGGCCTATTCAGAAGCGTATTTTTATGCCACACATGCGTTAATTGAAAAACGAACCGATCTTAATTTTGATGGTGTGCTTTCAAACAACACACCTAAACTTTGGCAAGGACAACTGCTACAAACCTCGGTAGTCAGTGACGATCATCCAAACAAAATGATCTTTTGCGATCCCACCAGTCGTACACTATTTGTTAGTGATAATTTAGTGGCTATTCAACCTCACCTACCGTTAGGGCAAAAAATAACCACCTTAATTCAAGGCAGTAAAAACGAAATCAAATTGCCTTATTTAGAACGTCGAAAATTCAAAAATAAAGCTCGGCTTAGAGCCTCAATTCAAGAGATAATGACATGGCCTTTTGATCGCTTATTATCATCCAACGGGTTAGTCATTGAAAAAAATGCAAAAGATGCGTTCTATCAAGCCTTTTGGTGGGCTTTTCAATAATGATATTAGCTATATAACCCCGACAAAATTAACCATTCGTCGTTCAATTTTTTAGACTACAAAACCATGTCATCAGAGTATACATAGCCACTAAATTACTGGGCATTTTTTCGTTAAGGCAATGACACAGAGAATTAAACCCTCAAATTATCTCCATCATGTTTTTCATTTAATGACACAACAAGCCTCAAAAAGTAAGCCGCTTTTACCTCAAAAAAACTCTACTCAGAATAAAATTCTACTTAAACATCAAAATTTTAGTAAAAGTTAATGTGTTTTAACGATCGATTTATTACAATCATTATTATTTATTCAATGAAACAACCTTAGGCTATCTCCATGACCACGTTAAAAGATATAGCAATGGCTGCAGGTGTCTCTTCTGCCACAGTATCACGCGTTTTAAATGATGATCCTAACTTAAGCGTGAAAGAACAAACCAAGCAACGCATTTTTGAAATTGCTGAAAGCTTAGAATATAAAACAACGAGCGATCGAATCTCTCAATCAGCAAAGAAATACCATCATCATTTCCTTGCGCTTTATACCCATAAACAAGAAGCAGAAGTAAATGACCCTTATTACTTATCGATTCGTCATGGTATTGAAACACAATGTGAAAAGCTCAAAATTGAAATTACGAACTGCTATGAAAATAAGCTCCCTAAAAAAAGCAATAAAATTACCGGCATCATTTTAGTTGGCAACAAGCAAACTAAGGTGATCAATGCAGCACAAGAGATAAGTTCTAACTTATGTTTTGTCGATTACTCTGCTTGTGATCTGTCTTTTGATTGTGTGGATATCGATCTCGTCTCTATCAGTAAGCAGGTGACAGATTTCTTTATTGCTCAGGGTTACAATCGCATTGGCTTTATTGGTGGCCAAGATTATGTTGATACTACTGACATCCGTGAAATTGCATTTTCAGAATATGGTAAGCTAAAAAATGTGGTCAACGATGATGACATTTATCGTGGTGATTTTTCTAGCTCTTCCGGTTACGAATTGGCTAAAGAAATGCTGGCCAAAAAAGCGTATCCGAAAGCATTATTTATTGCATCCGACTCTATTGCTATTGGTGTCTTACGCGCTATTCATGAGCATGGGCTCAGTATTCCTAAAGACATTACTCTGATCAGTGTTAATGATATTCCAACGGCTAAATTTACCTTCCCTTCTCTTTCAACGGTGAAGATTCATGCGGAAATGATGGGAATTCAAACCGTCAATTTGCTGGTTGGGAAAGTTCGAGATGGCCGCGACATTCCCGTCAAAATTATCGTACCAACTGAATTAAAGTTGCGTAACACCACCAAATAATATTGATCACAATTTAGTATCATTAATACTATTCCAATCATTTACACCCAAGCCCCACTTAACGTTAAGTGGGGCTTTTTTATGACACTACCTCTCATCTAATCCACCTGATCACTTATTTAATGTGATCGAAGTACTATTATCAGAACACAAAAATTTACTTAGTAAAACTTTTACTAATAATAGGTAAATATTTACTTCATTAATTATTACTGACCTCGGATTACAGCTATTCCGACTAGGAGGCAACGTGAACAATTGGGAAAACTTCCAACTTTTACATGAGAATCGTTTAGCGCCACGTGCGTATTTTTTCTCGTATGCAACGGAAAAACTCGCGACAACATTTCAACGTGAATTAAGCCAACACTTCCAACTACTGAGTGGTCAATGGCGCTTTCAATATTTCACAAATCCACAGTTTGTCTCTGAAGCGTTCTATTCTCAAGCAATGCCAGAATGGTCAGATATTACGGTACCAAACATGTGGCAAATGGAAGGACATGGTGATCTACAATACACCGATGAAGGCTTTCCTTTCCCTATCGATGTTCCTTTCGTTCCAACCGATAATCCGACCGGTGCGTACCAACGCGAATTCTTTTTAGGTCAAGAATGGGATCAGCAGCAAACACTGATTAAGTTTGATGGTGTCGAAACCTATTTTGAAGTGTACGTAAACGGCCAATATATCGGTTTTAGTAAAGGCAGCCGCTTAACCGCTGAATTTGATATTTCTGCTGCGGTACAAGCGGGCAAAAACCTGCTTTGTGTTCGCGTAATGCAATGGGCCGATTCAACCTATATTGAAGATCAAGACATGTGGTGGACCGGCGGTATTTTCCGAGATGTCTACCTTGTGGGGCAACATGCTACGCATATTCACGATATCCAACTTCGCACCGACTTTGATCATAATTACCAAAATGCCACTTTAAGCGGGCATATTGATGTAGCGAGTACGCTCAGCGAACAATCGAATCGATTCACGCTTGAATACGCTTTATACGATGGGCATACACTCGTAACGCAAACGCTTTCAGAAGCGTTTAGTGTTCAACGCCAACATACCATCGATTTCTCATTTGAGGTTAATCAACCGAAACAATGGAATGCAGAAACACCTAATCTGTATCAATTATTCATCACATTAAAAGATCAGCAGGGTAATACTCTAGAAGTGATCCCGCAACGAGTTGGTTTTCGTGACATTAAGGTTCGTGATGGGTTGTTTTATGTGAACAATCAATACGTGATGCTACATGGTGTTAATCGCCACGATAACGATCACCTTAAAGGCCGTGCAGTGGGGATGGATCGTGTTGAAAAAGACATCATCTTGATGAAACAACACAACATCAACTCAGTACGTACCGCCCATTATCCGAACGATCCTCGTTTTTACGAGCTATGCGATATCTATGGTTTATTCGTTATGGGTGAAACCGACGTAGAAACTCATGGTTTTGCTAACGTGGGCGATTTAAGCCGCATTACCAACGATCCTGAATGGGAAAGCACTTTTGTCGATCGAATTGAGCGCCACGTTCATGCACAAAAAAATCATCCATCGATCATTATCTGGTCGCTCGGTAATGAATCGGGTTATGGCTGTAATATCAAGGCCATGTACCAAGCCTGTAGAGCCATTGATGACACTCGCTTAGTTCATTATGAAGAAGATCGAGATGCAGAAGTCGTAGACATCATCAGCACCATGTATTCTCGCGCTCAACTGATGAATGCCTTTGGTGAACACCCACATCCTAAGCCTCGTATTATCTGCGAATATGCTCATGCGATGGGTAACGGACCTGGCGGATTAACCGAATACCAAAATGTATTTTACCAACACGATTCAATTCAAGGTCACTTTGTTTGGGAATGGTGTGATCACGGTATTTTAGCGCAAGATGATCAAGGCAATGAATTCTATAAATACGGTGGTGACTATGGAGATTATCCAAATAACTACAACTTCTGTATGGATGGCCTAATCTTCTCCGACCAAACCCCAGGACCAGGTTTAAAAGAATACAAACAGGTTATTGCCCCAATAAAGGTACGTGATTTTGATGCCCAAAAAGGTCAATTAACTATCGATAATAAGCTGTGGTTTAGTAACCTTGATGATTACACCTTTACGGTTGAATTCCGGGCAGAAGGACAAACTTTATCAAGCCAAACTTTAAAAGTAGAAGCACTGGATGCCAATACGAGTCGTAAGATTCAAATTGAATTACCTGAGCTTGATACTCGAGAAGTATTCCTCACCGTATCTATTCATAAAGACTCTCGTACCTCTTATAGCGATGCGCACCATGCTATTGCTGGATATCAATTCCAAGTCAAAACCAATACCGCCGCTTTAGAAGATTACCAGCATAGCAATAGGTTGCCTTTAGTTCTTAATGAAGATCGTTTGGAATACCACATCCAAGGGCATAATTTTGCTCTGATATTTTCTAAACTCAACGGCAAACTCACTTCATGGAAGATCAATGGTGAGGAAATGATTGTTTCTGCGCCTAAGTTAAACTTCTTTAAACCGATGATCGATAATCATAAACAAGAACATGAAGGTCTATGGGAGCCCGCTCACTTGCAAATTATGCAAGAGCACTTCCGCACACTCGACGTTCAAAGCATGCAAGATACTATTGAAATCACCACCACCAGCATCATTGCCCCACCAGTCTTCGATTTTGGTATGCGCTGTAAATATCGCTACCAAATCAATGCGATGGGCCAATTAAATATAGAATTAAGTGGCGAACGTTATGGCGACTATCCTCACGTGATTCCAGTGATTGGGCTTGATCTTGGGATTAAGCAAGATTTCAATATCGTTCAATATTATGGTCGAGGTCCAGAAGAAAACTATCAAGACAGCCAACAAGCCAATCACATTGATGTGTACCAAACCACAGTGCGCGATATGTTTGTAAATTACCCATTCCCACAAAACAACGGCAATCGACAAGATGTTCGTTGGGCTGCACTGACTAACCGCCAAGGCAAAGGCTTATTGGTGAAGCCACAGCAACCGATCAACCTCAGTGCTTGGCATTACACCAACCAAAATATTCATCAAGCACAACATACTATTGAGCTTGAAGAAAGCGGCTACATCACACTCAATCTTGATCATCAAGTCATGGGTTTAGGATCAAATTCTTGGGGAAGTGAAGTATTAGATTCTTATCGTGTGTATATGGATACCTTCCGCTACGCCCTCACACTTGCACCACTTGAAGGTGGCCATAATGCAGCGCAAGAATTGGCCAAACACCAATTCGAGAAAGGATTGTTTGTTCCGTCAGTAGTTTCTAACCCAATAACACAATGTGAAAACGAGGCATAAGGCATGATTATTTTAGATAATTTAGAACAGTTTAAAGTGGTCTACCGTGACGGTAAAAAATGGAATCGCTGTATTGAAGCTATTGATAACCTGAACAATATACAGCCAAACGTCATGCATTCTATTGGCGACTCATTGGTGTACATGATCCAAGAAAACATCGCTAATGAGCAGCAACACTGCTCAGACTTCATCGGAAATCGCCGTTATTTTGATGTGCATTATTACCTTGAAGGCGGTGAAGAGATTGAATGGGCAGACAAAAAGTCACTCACGACTACTCATGCTTATCAAGATGAAACCGATCGCGAATCTTTCACCGGTAATGGTCAAAAAGCTCAGCTATCACAAGGTCAGATCGTTATTTTTAATAATGAAAATGCCTATCGATGCATCGCTTCCCAACTCTGTAAAAAAGTGGCTTTGAAAGTCACCATCGAAGATGGCTATTTCTTAAATAAATGATACTGGGATAAAAATAAAGGGGATAGTCAGGCTGACTATCCCAAATAAAAAAACAGTACTCACGATGAATATCAAAATTTAACTATCTATCGTGAGTCATTAATAAAATTCAGGGGGAACACCACATGACTGAGTCTATGCGTGGCACTATCGGCAAATTCGCTTTGCTGTCCATGACGTTTGCAGCCGTATTTAACGTTCGTAACATCGTTAACAACAATATTGAGCTGGGTTTAAGTTCAGCACCAATTTTCTTATTTGCGACCATCGTTTACTTCATTCCATTTGTTTTTATTATTGCCGAATTTGTTTCAGCTAATAAAGATTCTGAATCCGGCATGTACGATTGGCTAAAACAACCATTAGGCACCAGAATGGCCTATCTAGGTTCATTCCTTTACTGGTTCGTGAACCTATTTTGGTTTATCTCATTGCTACCTAACGTTATCGCCTACGCTTCTTATGCGATGCTAGGGTATGAATATGCATTCTCTCCAATGATCACCTCGATTATCTCTATTATTCTTTTTGCGGCGGCAACGCATATCTCGACTAAAGGCGCGTCGTGGTTAGGTAAAATTTCTGAACTTGTTGCTTATGGCGTATTCGCCTTATTTGGTATTTATATTGTTGGCGCGTTAATGGCATTAGGTGGCAACATTGTCCCTGCAGAGCCGATCACATTAGAAGCAATGACCCCAACTATTAACTGGGCAACGCTCGGTATTATGTGTTGGATTTTCCAAGCAGCAGGCGGTGCAGAAACGGCGGCGGCTTATCTCAATGATGTAAAAGGTGGAACGAAATCATTCATAAAAGTGATCATTGCCGCTGGGGTTGGCATTGGGATAATGTACGCTGGCGGATCTTTACTTGTGAACGTATTTGTTTCTAGTAAAGATTTAACTTATGCCGGAGGTATGGTCGAAATATTTACCGGTATGGCGCAATATTTCCATATTTCTGAAACCTTAGTCGGCCGCTTTGTTGGGATCGTACTGTTCATTGCTATGTTTGGCTCTATGATGATGTGGACTGCGGCACCAGTCAAAATTCACTTCTCTGAGATCCCAAAAGGCGTTTACGGCGAAAAAACAACCGAGCTCAATGAAAATGGTGTACCGGTGCGTGCAGCATGGTGGCAATTTGTATTTGTCGTCGTCATGCTTGTCGTTAATGGTTTTGGTTCAGAATCAGTACAAGAGATGATGAACACCGCGATCAACCTAACCGCAGGGACCGCAATGCTTCCACCAATTTTCATTATGGTGGCGTACTTTGTCTTCCGCTGGAAACACGATGACACTCCTCGTGAATTCCGTATGGGATCTCGTAAAGTCGGCATGGGAATTGTATCGATACTTATCGCTATTTTTGTCGTGAGTATGGCCGCTTCTGCCTTCCCAACTGGCGTTGATTTAATTAAAGCTTTCTTCATTAATGTCTTTATGACGGCTGTATTCTCAGCACTTGCCTATTGGTGGATTGCTCGATTTGAGAAAAAACAAGCTCAGAAAACCGATATGAATGATAACAACATAGCGGAGAAAAAAATCGCACCACACACGCACTAATTAATCAATGAAACATGGCGGTTATCCATTAGCGATACCGCCATATTTCTCTTAATACGGTATATTTTTTGACTTAATAGTCATCACTGCAGCCTTTTCATATCAGAGGGCTTTGTTATTTCTTTTTATTTCTTTTTATGTCTTTATTCAATACCACTCAAAATAAACCAACTAAGTCATCCCTCCTTTCTACCTCTATCGTCAAATAGATCAACAAAACAATAAAAGTAAATATTTTACTAAATTAAGATCACACTTTAGAAGGTAACCGTTAGATAAAAATCAATACTAGACGTATTATTCTTACGCACTTTCAACATCGAACAAAACCACTCATAACAACATAAAAAACATAAAAATCAATGCGTTAAAATATCGCACATTAATTATTACACCAATAACAAGATCAACCCACATAATGGAGAGCACTATGGTGGATCCCAAACGCAGTACCATTGGTAAATTTGCTTTACTTTCAATGACCTTTGCTGCTGTTTATAGCTTTAATAATGTTGTGAACAATAATATTGAAATTGGGCTCTCGTCCGCCCCTATGTTCTTTATTGCGACCATCTTTTACTTTATTCCTTTTTGTCTAATCATTGCTGAATTTGTTGCTCTGAATAAAAATTCAGAAGCTGGGGTCTATGCTTGGGTGAAAAGCTCACTGGGTGGGCGCTGGGCATTTTTATCCGCTTACACCTATTGGTTTGTGAACCTCTTTTTCTTCACCTCATTATTACCTCGTGTAATGGCTTATGGCTCCTACGCTTTCTTGGGTTATGAATATATATTTACTCCGCTCACCACCGCCGTGATCTGCACTATCTTGTTTGGCGTTGCGACTTATATTTCAACTAATGGGGCTAAGTTTCTAGGCCCTATTACCTCGGTCACTTCATCGCTCATGTTACTGTTAACTCTTTCCTATATTTTGCTTGCCGGTGGTGCATTGATGGGGGGAATTCAACCCGCCGATCCAATCAGTATGGAAGCAATGACACCTAATTTTAACTGGGCATTTTTAGGCGTAATTACTTGGATATTTATGGCGGCAGGTGGCGCAGAATCTGTCGCCGTATACGTAAACGATATAAAAGGCGGTCATAAATCTTTCGTTAAAGTTATTATTATTGCGGGAATTTTCATTGGAGCACTTTACTCAATAAGCTCTATTCTAATTAATGTCTTTATCTCCCGAGAAGAACTAAAATTCACAGGGGGTTCGGTGCAAGTATTTGAAGGATTAGCCCACCATTTTGGTTTACCTGAAGTGTTCATGGCACGATTCGTTGGTTTGGTTTCTTTCACAGCAATGCTCGGCTCATTACTTATGTGGACGGCAACCCCCGTCAAGATTTTTTTCTCTGAGATACCACAAGGAATTTTTGGCGCTAAAACGGTTAAACTCAATAAGAATGGGGTTCCAGCACGTGCCGCATGGATGCAATTTTTTATAGTTATTCCTTTAATGATCATCCCCACTATAGGATCAAATACAGCACAAGATTTAATGAACACCGTAATAAATATGACCGCAGCAGCCTCTATGTTGCCACCACTTTTTATTATGATTGCCTATTTGATGTTGCGCGTAAAACTGGATCACTTAGAACGTGATTTTAGAATGGGATCTCGCCGTACGGGTATTGTGGTGGTTTCTATTTTGATCGCCATTTTTACCGTAGGCTTCTTTGCCGCAACTTTCCCTTCTAGCGCTCATATACTCACGATCATCTTTTATAATGTTGGGGGTATTGTTATCTTCCTTGGCTACGCTTGGTGGAAGTACAATCAATATGAAAAAACACTCACCGATGAACAAAAGAAAATGGAAGCCAGTATACTCACGTAAAATATAGCGATAACTTAAAAAAGCCCTTTCTCAACGTCATAAATAAGAAAGGGCTTTATAAACCTAGCGTTCTCGAATAACACGATCCGTCATTATAACGATATGGCTAAACGATTTTTATTCCTGCTGGCATTATCCGCTCTGGCGTTAATAATACACTTTCCGATTCATCTTCAGTCTCGGCACATAACAACATACACTCTGATATCTCCCCGCGCATTTTAGCTTTTTCTAAATTACACAATACGACGACCTGTTTGTCCAACAGCTCGCTCTCAGTGTAATAAGGCACAAGGCTGGTCACCGTTTGCAACGTTGTTTCTCCTACACACACTTGAACAATATACAATTTGTCGGCATTTTCATGTCGCTTAACTTTTGTAATACGCCCTACTCGAATATCTAATTTGGCGAAATCGCCATACGAAATAATATCCATTAATTTCTTCCTATGATTGACCACATTTAATCGATGATATCGGCTGCTGGTAGGCCCCGATTGATCATATTTCCCTTCATTTATCGCCTACTTTCAAAGGTTAACAAATCATTCGGCTTTAATGTATACAAATAGTAAATATTTACTAAATATAGATCACATGTTTACTAATAAAGCATGGGTAAGTAAAAGATTGCACTGTATTATTCTTTGGCTTGCTCACCACTTAACGTGTTTTTACAATCATAAAAAATAAGAATAAAGCCATGAAAATACCTTTACTGAAAACCTTTGCTTTAACCTTGCTGGCTACATCGCTCCACGCTTACGCTCAAGATCCTGAAATACCAGCCACCCATACTTCAACCCAGCTACCACCAACCGAAAGTTCACATTACCGTTTCTATGGTGAAGTGGGTTTTGGTGGCTCAACAATGTTAGAAGGTGACGATAAGCATAAATACAGCGACGGTACTTATATCGAAGGTGGAATTGAGTTCAATTTCGATCATTGGTTTGGCTTGTTATACGGCGAGGGCTGGACAGTTCAAGCCGACGATGAGGGAAATCCATGGGCAACCGGTCATGGTTGGGGAGGATTCGAAGGTGGGATCAACCGAGCTTATATTGGTTATCGCACTGACGGAAAAACAGAATTCATCGCAGGCCGTATGGATTCTTCACTGGACGATATTCAATACTGGGGCGATCCGACCGTAGAGTATGGTTACGAAGTGCCCAATACTCGCGATGTAAATATAGCCATTAAAGTACAAAATCTAGATGGCAAGTTTCGTTATAGCCTTTCCGCAGCACCAAAAAGTAATTTCGATGAAGATAATGCTCTGGTCCATTTTGGAAAATACGATCGTTATGCCGATAAATATATTTTAGATGGGATGATTAATGGTTACGTTCAGTACGACTTATATGATGATTTAACATTGATGGGCGGCGCAGAAGTAACCGATGGCAGCGGGGAAATGGTGCTAGCAGGAGTGCAATATAAAGGCCTTGCAACACGAATATGGCACCACACCGATAAAGGCGCAGAGACAGATCATGAAACCGAAAGTGGTGTGATGACCAGTGCCATGTATGAAGCATTCAAAGGTTTTTATCTTTCTGCTGCTTATAACTACGCTGAAAGAAAATTTGAAATTACCGACAATGAAACCGTTTCTTATATCAATGCGGGCATTTGGTTTGAATATGGAGGCGGCAGTTTTGCGACAGCATTCGACAGCAAATGGTATATGGATAACGACACCACCCAATCGGATAATAAAGTCTTCTTAATGCAATACTTCTACTGGTAATTATTAAAGGAAAATAACATGTTAACCAATAAAACCACTCTTGCTTGCACCATTACCAGTGTCTTACTTATGGTTGGTTGTTCTCAAAAAACACAAGAAACACACCACCTTGCTACTGATTATAAAAATGTTATTAATCGCACCGGTTCTCCTGAATATATGCGTGATACTGATTCAGATGAACACCAAGTTTACAGCCCATTCTTTGATGATGGCGCATGGCATGGACACATACTGCCCGACAATAAAGAAGGCATAGGCGGCTTTCCTGGTCCTGCGCTCTTAACTGAAGAATACATCAACTTTATGGCCAATAATTTTGACCGTTTAAGTGTGTATCAAAACAGTCAAAAAGTTGATTTTAAGATGGAAGCTTACAGCCTGCCTGGTGCTCTTAAACAAGTGCTCACCGCACCCGGCATTAACATTGAAATGACGCTGCGTTTTGCCAGTAATCGTACTTCATTATTGGAAACCCAAATCACCACAGATAAACCATTGGATCTGGTATGGGACGGGCAATTAATGGAGCAGGTATTTGCCAAAAATGGCCATTCTCAAACCAATAAAACCATTGAGCAAACGTATCCTAATTATAAGCGCACTCTTATTCCTACCACCGATGGTTTAACGGTGACCTTTGGAAAGGTACGTTCAACATGGGATCTTCTTACTTCGGGTGAGTCTGAGTATCAAATCCATAAAACTATTCCGATGAAAACCACCATAGAGGGCCATCAATTTACCGCACGTTCTCATATTGATGCTTCCACCACCATTTACACCACCTATTCCCATGTATTAACGAAAGAAGAAAACCAAACCGAACAAGCCAAAATTAAAGATATGTTGGTGAATCCACAATTTTACATCCAAGCGTCGCAGCAACGCTGGCAAGGTTATTTAGATAAAGGATTAGTGAATCCAGATGCCACTTCCGCTCAAGAACGTGTTGCAGTAAAAGCGATTGAAACCTTAAATGCAAACTGGCGAGGTGCAGCGGGTGCAATGAAATTTGACTCTGTGACCCCATCGGTTACTGCTCGTTGGTTCTCGGGTAATCAAACTTGGCCTTGGGATACTTGGAAACAGGCTTACGCGATGGCGCACTTCAACCCTGAAGTAGCAAAAGACAATATACGTGCCGTATTTTCTTATCAAATTCAAGAAAACGATCCGGTTCGTCCTTGGGATGCAGGCTTTGTTCCCGACCTTATCGCATACAATAAAAGCCCAGAACGTGGCGGTGATGGGGGTAACTGGAATGAACGAAATACTAAGCCGAGCTTGGCTGCATGGGCTGTCATGGAGGTGTACCGCACCACCCAAGATAAAGCTTGGTTAACCGAGATGTACCCGAAATTAGTGGCATACCATAACTGGTGGTTACACAACCGTGATAACAACCATAACGGAGTACCAGAATATGGTGCAACCCGAGATAAAGCCCACAATACCGCCGACGGTAAAATGTTGTTTACGGTAATCAAAGGGGATACATCTGAAACCTTCGCAGGACTAGATAAATACCAAGCAATTTTAAAAACCGAACATTATGACTCAATTGAGATCCCAGCCCAAACGGCAGCCTCTTGGGAATCAGGCCGCGATGATGCTGCCGTTTTCGGTTTTATCGATCCCGACCAAATGAAAAAATATCTTGCCCAAGGTGGTAAACGCAGTGATTGGGATGTTTCTTTTGCACAAAATCGTGATGAAAAAGGCACATTATTAGGTTACTCCTTGCTGCAAGAATCTGTCGATCAAGCCAGTTATATGGTTAGCGATAACTATTACTTAGCCGAAATGGCAACGATTCTGGGGCATGATTCAGACGCTACGATATTTACCCAAAAAGCCACTGACTTAGCCGACTACATTAACCAATGCATGTTTGACGAAAAAACCGGTTATTTCTACGATATTCGTATTGAAGCGATGCCACTTGCCAATGGTTGTGCCGGTCGCCCGATTGTTGAGCGCGGCAAAGGCCCAGAAGGTTGGTCACCACTATTTAATGGCGCGGCAACACAAGCGCATGCAGATGCCGTAGTCAAAGTAATGGAAGATAGTAAAGAATTTGATACTTATGTTCCTCTTGGCACAGCCTCACTGACGAATCCAGCCTTTGGCCCTGATATTTATTGGCGTGGGCGTGTTTGGGTAGATCAGTTCTATTTTGGTCTTAAAGGCATGGAAAAATACGGTTATCGAGATGATGCGGTAAGAATGGCGAACACTTTCTTTGCCAATGCTGATGGCTTAGTCGGAGATGGCCCTATTCGTGAGAATTACAACCCACTCACTGGCGCTCAACAAGGTGCACCTAATTTCTCATGGAGTGCAGCGCATCTTTATATGCTTTATAACGATTTTTTCACTAAACAATAAGTAAAAAAACAAAGCTAACCGTTCACTGCCTCTTACTAATACACTCATATAAATGGTCATCATGATTTGATGGCCATTTTTTAGAAGTGTCATCATTTAGAAAATCATACATAATTCGGCATACCCAAAGATTAAAAGCGCCATATCCTCGTTTATGGCCGCCTATTCTGATCCCCCCAATAAAGCCCAAATTAACCATCAAATGACTTTTCTTTCACCGTAAACCATGACAACCTACGCCCCTAATTAAGATGATGATCCTCATCATTTTTCAGTTAATGGTATTTTGGTTGATGAACTACTTATTTACTTATCTCAAAGGCATTGCAATGGGCGCTGCCGATGTTGTTCCTGGTATTTCAGGGGGGACTATTGCTTTCATTACCGGTATTTACGATACCTTACTTGGCAGCATTCAAAAGGTTAATCCAAGTTTATTCGGCTTATGGAAACGTGAGGGATTCAAAGCTGTTTTACTGCATATCAATGCGGGCTTTCTGATTGCATTGTTTGGCGGGATCCTGACCAGCATTTTAACGTTAGCCAAATTGATTTCTTGGCTATTAGCCACCCATCCGATCCCTTTATGGTCTTTCTTTTTTGGTTTAATTTTAGTTTCAGTCATACATATCTTCAAACAAGTCGAACAAAGAAAAGCCCTACATTTACTTTTTTTAGCTCTAGGAATAGCGCTGGCTTACAGCATTACGATTTTACAACCGCTTAATATGCAAGCCACACCTGTTAATTTAATTATTGCTGGTGGCATTGCTATTTGTGCCATGATTTTACCTGGCATTTCAGGTAGCTTTATTTTACTGTTGCTTGGTATTTATCCAACTATTCTGACTGCCGTAAAAGAGCTCGATCTGGGTATCATTAGTTTGTTCGCTATTGGTGCAGTTTGCGGTTTATTAAGCTTTTCGCATCTATTAGCTTGGTTATTAAAGCGCCATCGTGATGCTACTCTGATTTTCTTAACAGGCTTAATGGTTGGCACACTGCCAAAAATTTGGCCTTGGAAAGAAACGATAAGTTGGATGACCAACTCTCACGGCGAGCAAGTACCATTGCTGCAACACAATTTACTTCCCAATCAATTTGAGCATGTAGTGGGTGAACCATCACAACTCTTCCTAGCGATCATCTGTATGATCAGTGGTGTTTTGGTGGTGTGGCTACTAGAAAAATTCGCTCAAAACGATTAACTAAATATCGTCAGATTAAAATCAATAGCCCAAGTTTTCGGATTTGAGCTTTTTATTATTATTTCCTTTATTATTCTCCCTAACTCACACATTGATAACAAAGTCTGTTTCGCACTACCCCTTACTGGTAATATCGGATTGAAAAAATTACTGATGAGATAGATATGCTAGCCAACGTCGCTTCAAATATACGCCGTATTATATACTCTATCCTATTGATTGGATTGGCATTAACTGCTGGTTTTTATGCTCCTGATTTATATTATTTTGTCAAAAACAATACCGCATTTACCTCTACTGCACCTAAATGGGATCTGTCTCGCTATTGCCCACTATCAACCAAAGAATGCCAACAAAATAACGTCATATTAGCCCTAGATACTGATATTGTGCGCCCATTAACCGCCACTCAAATCCATGTGACTTGGCCAAATCAAAATAGCGATAAATTAATGTTAACCTTACACGGCCTTGAAATGGATTTAGGAGTAGTAAAGTTTCCTGTTATTAAACAAACAGATGGTAGCTACTTTGGCAATATTGTATTGCCTATTTGTACCGATACTAAAATGACTTGGATTGGATCGTTAACAGATAACAACCAGAACACCATTTATACTTCAATTAGGATGGAAAAATGAAAAAGTCTTGGATAGGCTTATTAATATTGGCATTTATTATTGGTGCTGCGGCCAATTTGTATATGAATAATCACGAGCGGATTAATGCCGAAGATCCACAAGCTACCTTGTTAGAAGGAATCGATGGAGAAGTTGTCAATATTTTTGATGACCAAGACCAGCGCATTCGAGTTATATACTTTGGATTTACACGTTGCCCAGATGTTTGCCCAACTTCACTCGCCATGTTATCAGCCGCCTTAAAGCAGCTCCCTCAAACGGAGCTAGATAAGATCCGGCCGATGTTTATTACTTTAGATCCTGAACGTGATTCTGGTAAGGATGCTCAAAAATATGCCCACTATTTTCACCCGAACATTGAAGGATTTTCAGGATCACTCGATACCATATCAACTCTGGCTCACCGTTACGGGGTGATTTTTCAAAAGACTGAATTAAAAGACTCAGCGTTAAAATACACCATTGATCACAGCTCTTATTTCTACTTTGTAGCATCCGATGGTTCATTATTGAAAAAAGTACCACACACATTAAACCCACAACCTATTATTGTTGCCATTGAGCAACTAGAAAAGGAAAAACCATAATGAAAATCAATCTACTTTCTCTAGCGAGTATAACGACCATCACTTTATTATTAAGTGGATCTGCACTCGCCCATGATGGCTTAAAATATGACAATCCGTACGCACGAGCCACGCCACCGAATGCCGTTAATAGTGCTATTTTTATGACTATTGAAAACCACCAAGATCACAACCGAAGCCTTATCTCGGTATCAACTAATGTCGCAGAAAAAGCAGAACTACATACCGTAGAAAAAAATGGCGAGTTAATGAAAATGCGCCAAGTAACCAACATTACTTTACCGGCACGTGGACAAGTTGAATTGAAACCAGGTAGCTTTCATATAATGCTGCTCAATGTGAAACAACCTTTAGTTGAAGGGCAAACCATTTCTGTCACACTCACTTATGCCAATGGTGAAACCAAAGATATTACCGTTCCAGTTAAGAAAGTAATGGCAGGCATGATGAGCATGCCACACGACGATGAACATAAAAAAACAGAGAAAACCGAACATTCGATGGATCATTAATTTCATCAGCACAAATCCTGTACAGACAAAATGGTGTCATTATTAATATCAACTAAATATCTTTACTTGGTTGATATTAATAACCCAAACGAACCGATTACGCACCTTAAGACAATAAGTGATGCCATATGATACAGAAAACCTCCATCACCTCGTCTAAAGCCACGACTGCCACGTTATTATTTACCACCCTAGCTCTCATCGCATTCGCGGCAAACTCTGTTTTAGGCCGATTAGCACTCACCAGCGAACACATTGATCCATACAGCTTTACGATTATTCGTTTAAGTTCTGGTGCGATTATGTTGTGGTTAGTGTTAAAGGCTCGCTCTCGCTTATCTTTTTCTTCACACACTAAAGCACAAGGAAGTTGGTTATCAGCATTCATGCTATTTCTCTATGCTTGTACTTTTTCTATTGCCTACCTTTCACTCGATACCGGCATTGGTGCACTAATTCTATTCGGCGCCGTACAAATCAGCATGATCTTATATTCATTTTTTACTGGTTCGAAATTAAAGAAGACTGAATTTCTAGGAATCGGGTTAGCATTTTCGGGCTTCTTATATCTAGTGTTACCAAACTTAACCACTCCGTCTTTAAGCGGATTTATATTGATGTCGATAGCAGGTATTGCTTGGGCTGGATATACAATTAGGGGAAAACAGTGCGACGATCCATTATGTGATACAACGGGTAATTTTATCCGAACCTTACCTTTCACTTTATTATTATTGACCGCTTTTTTATTCACCCCTTCTCAACCCACTTTACAAGGCATATTACTGGCTATTGCATCTGGCGCCTTAACCTCTGGTTTGGGATATTCACTATGGTACGTGGCACTTAGAGGTTTATCCGCCACTCAAGCAGGTGTAGTACAACTATTGGTTCCGGTCATCGCAGCATTCGGTGGTGCTATATTTATCGCAGAACCGATCACGCTGCCATTCATTCTCGCCTCAATGATGATTCTTGGCGGCATTTTCCTTGTGATTTTACAAAGCAAAAAACACCATAACGATATTAATAAAAAATAATGCAAGTGGTTATTTTAAATAGAAAACCTAAATATTGTGAACTTTGTTGTTTAATTTTGTATACAATGTAGTATAGTGAATTCATCAGTTATTAACGTTTACGTATCATTTCCCCTCTCGTTTTATGAAGGATCACAATACATGAGCAAGAAACACGCTTATTACTCACCAGAAGGTGGGTTACCACCTCAAACTCAATTACTTTCAGACCGCGCAGTACTAACAGAAGCTTACGCCATTATTCCCAAGCGAGTCATGACCGATATCGTTACAAGCTTTCTGCCATTTTGGGAAAACATGCGCATGTGGGTTATCGCCCGCCCATTGAGCGGATTCTCTGAAACCTTTTCGCAATATATTGTAGAGATCTCCCCTGAAGGTGGTTCTGACAAACCAGAGCTTGATCCTAATGCTGAAGGTGTTTTATTTGTTGTTGCCGGTGAAATGGACATTACGATTGAAGGCAAGGCACATCATATGACTGAAGGCGGCTATGCATTCTTGCCACCGGGTTGTAAATGGACGGTTCATAATAATAATGACCAACCAGTGCGTTTCCATTGGATCCGTAAAGCTTACCAATTTGTTGACGGTCTTGAATTACCGGAAGCGTTCGTTACTAATGAAAATGATCTTGCACCAATCGCAATGCCGGATACAGATGAAGGCTGGGCAACCACTCGCTTTGTTGATTCTACCGATATGCGCCATGATATGCATGTTAATATCGTGACATTCCAGCCAGGTACTGTGATCCCATTTGATGAAACGCATGTAATGGAACATGGTTTATATGTTCTACAAGGCAAAGCGGTGTACCACTTGAACCAAGACTGGGTTGAAGTTGAAGCCGGTGATTTCATGTGGCTGCGTGCATTCTGCCCACAATCTTGTTACGCAGGTGGCCCTGGTCCATTCCGTTATCTTTTATATAAAGATGTGAATCGCCATATGCCATTTATTCGTCCGCGCAACTAATGTGATTCTCATTTAATTGAAATTAATCGTAAAAAAACCGAGCTTATAACTCGGTTTTTTATTCTTTGAGTTTAAACATTTAGGCTTGTGAATGGCATAATACCGCTTGTTTAAGCTGATCAGGAGATTGCCAAGTATAAGTATGACAAGGCACTTTAGTACCACATGGCGCATTCCATACCATATCTTTACTGTCCGTAGCCCCGACGGATAAATAAAAGTTTATTGCTGCTTGGTTAGCTTTTAATACTTCTAAATACATACCCAAACTAGAAAAATGTTTATTCGCCCAAGTTGCGGCTTCTGCCATCAACTGCTTACCAAACCCTTTCCCTCGAAAGCCAGACGCAACATGCAAGTTGTCAATAATGGTACCGTAATCAAAACTATGGTTACCATATAAGCAAATAAAACCACAAAGCTGATCATTATCTTCCAATAGCAAAATACCTTGGTTCAATGAAGGATGGATTAAGCGGGTTTGCCAAATCGCTTTTCGTTCATCAAGTAGTTGATTCTGTAAATAATCATCATCTAAAATACCAGCATAAGCTTGCTGCCAATTTGCAGTGTGCAATGCTGCAATTTGGGCATAATCATTGAATTCAGCTTCCCTTATTTTCATCAGACATCCCTTCCTTAATGCTATCAACAGAGTCAAATTCCATCGACCAAGATTGCTATATTTTTATATTAATTAAATGAATAAAAACTCAATATCAAGTCTTACTGTATAATAAAACCAAAGAAAGTTACGACTGTTTTTCAACTTAATTTCAATATGATATGCTAAATTTTAACTTATTGACTAAAATGAAATATTATTCAGAACTAAAACAACAAAACCAATGGGAATAACCATTGGCTTTGTTAGATATTCAGTACTAATTATCTCAGTTCAGGTTAACTACGCTTAGGTTGAACGTATGTTTTACCTGCCGCTTGATAAGTATCTTTCATTTTCACTTCAAATAAAATTTCAAAGAACCAAGCTACAAAGCGGATAACATCATCCCCTTCGTTCATAATATGTTCAACGTATTCTTGCTCTACACCTTGCTCATCTTTCTCAGTAGTCACATGATAAATACGACTTTCACCATCAACATCAGCCAGCGCAAACTGGCCAGATAAAGACTTAGCGGCTTCCGAGACATCAGCATCGCTATTCATCTGTAGAAATTTCAAGATTTGAGGTACAGCGTCAAGTGTGCACAACGTTTTTACTAATGTTTCAAATTCATCTTGTTGCATAGTTTGATTACTCTTTTATAAATTGGATTAGATTTACTAACGATAAAGACTAGAAAACCAAATGTGCGACCGCGACAATAACAGGCAAGGTAATTAAAGTCCGTAAAATAAAGATAATAAACAGTTCCCATAGTGCCACTGGAATTTTACTGCCTAACAATAATGCACCGACTTCTGACATATATATAAGCTGAGTCACCGACATAGCCGCAATGATAAAACGAGTCATATCACTGTGAATCGGAGCGGCAAGAATCGCGGGAATGAACATATCAGCAAAGCCCACCACAATGGTTTGCGATGCTTCAACGGCTTCTGGCACACCAAGTAATTTCAAATAAGGAATAAATGGTTGGCCTAAAATAGAAAATACAGAGGTATGTTCAGCAATAATCAAAGCAAGTGTCCCTAGCGCCATTACGACTGGTAACACGCCAAACACCATATCAATCGCATTACGCACACCTTCACCTAGCACACTTTTAAAAGACGGTACGTTATGGGCCTTTCTTAATGCGAGTGTCATGCCCCAAGTATAGTTAGTATGTCCTTCTGGTAAATCATCAGCTTTACGATCAGGTACACTGCCATCAACAAAAACGTCTTTCTTCCAACGTAGTGGTGGAATACGAGGCAAAATAATCGCTGCGACAAATCCGGCTAAACATACCGCCGCGTAAAATGGCAGAAATAAATACTCCAAACCAACTTGCGCAATAACGACCAAACTAAAGGTAATAGATACAGCAGAAAAGGTGGTTCCTACAATGGCCGCTTCACGTTGCGTATAAAATTTATCTTCATACTGTTTACTGGTCAGTAAGATGCCAACCGAACCGTCACCCAACCAAGATGCCATACAATCAATCGCAGAGCGGCCCGGTAAGTTGAAAATTGGTCTCATCACTTTACTTAATAAAGTGCCAAATAGTTCTAGCAGACCAAAATTAAGTAAAAGCGGTAATAACATTCCAGCAAAAATGAACACGCAAAATAATGTTGGCAATAAACCATTTAATACCATGCCACCGGTATTCTCTTCCCAAATAAATTCAGGCCCAAGCTGGCTATGACTCATCACCGCAGCCAATCCGCCCAATAAGCGTACGATCAACCAAATTGGACTTGGGTTCATTAAACTGTTTAAGAAAGGATTATTCTGAACGAACTTGGGTTTAACCACTTGGCAAGCTAACGTCGCCACCGACATAAATGCGATCACCAGTGTCACTATATCAACAATATGATTCGCCAGAAGCGCTTGCATCGATTTGGCTAAAACGGCAACAGGAATGGTATATGAGTCTTGATATTGAATCGGAGCCATAAACAAAAACAAACCAATCAATGATGGAATGAGGAACATTAAATAGGTTTTTGTTGGGTACGACTTATAACTTAGAGGATGATCGCCGACAGTTGATTCAACTAAAGATGGATCTTCTAGCGTTTCTGAGGTCTTATTCATTATGCTCTCAAATGACAATGCTTAAATATTGCGCAATCCATCGCATAACTATTCACTATCTATCCGTGATTTATTCACTGGCGGCAAGAATACCGATATTTGAGTCAAAGTGGAATACTCGACACCAAGAAAAACACGAATAATGACGATAGTGGTTGCTGCTTGCTTGTAAAAGCCTCAGAATAGCGCATTCAAAAAATGGTAGACTGATCTTTAATACTTTCGGCTTACCATGCATGCCTTTCAAAGCCACATCGGCTATCTATTAATTACTGAGACCACTATATGAGTTTTTCCTCTTTGGGACTTTCTGCACCTCTACTAAAAGCAGTAGAAGAGCAGGGCTATAACACACCTTCACCAATTCAAGCAAAAGCAATTCCAGCGGTTATCGAAGGCAAGGATGTCATGGCTGCAGCCCAAACAGGAACTGGTAAAACAGCGGGTTTTACTCTTCCAATTCTAGAACGCTTACTTGGTGGTGAGCGTGTTCGTCCGAATCAGGTGCGTACTTTAATCTTAACTCCAACTCGTGAACTTGCCGCTCAAGTACATAAGAATGTGGAACAATACAGCCGACATACTCGCCTGACTTCTGCTGTGGTATTTGGTGGTGTTAAAATTAACCCTCAAATGATGAAACTGCGTCAAGGTGTCGATGTATTAGTAGCAACACCTGGCCGTTTGCTTGATTTATACAACCAAAATGCCGTACGTTTCTCACAACTTGAAGTACTTGTACTTGATGAAGCGGATCGCATGTTGGATATGGGCTTTATTCGCGATATTCGTAAAATTTTGAGTTTCTTACCCGCTAAACGCCAGAATCTTCTGTTTTCAGCGACGTTTTCTGATGATATTCGTAATCTAGCTAAAGGCTTAGTCAATAATCCTGTTGAGATTTCAGTTAATCCTGCGAACCAAACTGCCACTACGGTTGAGCAATCCATCTACCCTGCGGATCAAAAACAAAAATCACCGATGCTATTAAAACTGATCGAAGATAACGATTGGCAACAAGTGTTGGTCTTTAGCAAAACTAAGCATGGTGCGAATCGTTTGAGCCGTTTCTTAGATGAAAGAGGCATTACATCTGCCGCTATTCACGGCAACAAGAGCCAAGGTGCACGTACTAAAGCATTAGAAAACTTCAAAACAGGTGAAGTTCGAGTATTAGTCGCAACCGATATCGCCGCTCGCGGTATCGATATTGCTCAACTGCCTCAAGTAGTAAACTTCGATTTACCTCATGTATCTGAAGATTATGTTCACCGTATTGGCCGTACTGGTCGTGCTGGCGCAACTGGTAAAGCGATTTCTTTAGTCTGCATCGACGAAGTACATGATTTGTTTTCGATTGAGCGTTTAATCAAGCAAGTGTTACCGCGCATGGAACTCGAAGGCTTCAAAGTCGTCAATACACTGCCTGCATCGAATCTAGATATGCGTCCGATGAAGCCGAAAAAACCGAAAAAACCGAAGGCTCATAACGACGGACAACGCTCGAGTGATAATGCCCGTGGGCACAAACCTGTCAGCAAAAACCGTCGTCATACTGGTGCAGCTAAACCAGCAACAGCCAGTAATGATGGAGCGCAAGCGTCAGGCCCACGTTCAGATGCACCTCGCGCTCGCCCAAGCAATACAAGCTCAAGTGCAACTCGCCCGAATAGCTCAGGCGCAGCAAATGGAGCAAAGCCAGCAGCCCCACGACGTAACCCAAAAAATAATGGCAGTAACTTTAAATCTAACTAGTTGCTAATGTTCGATTTAATATAAAAATAAGCGTTCTCATCACTAACGGCTCAACTAAATGTGAGAGATCGCTTACGCTTACTGTGCGAAAAAACGTTTTAAATATTTATATGCATACAATAAAACCCATTAAATAACTGTTATTTAATGGGTTTTTTATACCCCCTATTTATCATCTAATTCTTAATTCTATTTATCGTCTTGTGGCAATATCAAAATCAAGTAATCTTAACTTTGTCGAAAGGAAGCAATCTTGTTAACGGAAAACAAACCGTAATAAAAGGATTGAACTTACTAACAGATAAGATTAATGGATAAACTTTTGTTGGCAGGAGCCTATAAACAAAAGTACGGTGGCTAGGGTTGGCGACCGGCAGGATGCAGGACAATGAACGGATATAACTAAGTTGCAGGACGTAACTTAAAATGGATTTATGTATACCTCAAGATTGAGGAAAGGACACCGCTCAGGGAACAAGTGATTGAATGCTATTCAGGAAGATTAGTTTATATGGAATAAATTGGACACCGCTAGGATGCGAGATAATGGATAAGCTTAGGACAAGCAAACTATCACGGATTTGATGCATGGAGCATGAAAAGTAGCCGGATTGCTGCGAGTAAGACATTAACCCCCGATATTCAAATGTCGGGGGTTTTTCTTATTTTTACCAAGCTAGAAATGATTTCGTTATTGTCGGTATTTATGTAAAAGATCAAACGGAATATGACAATAATCATTAGGGTGTAAAGTCAATCGATCTTGATGCTCATCATCACTTTTTACATAATTTGATAGTGTCATGACTTCTACCACAATTTTATCTGCATCATCACGTTTAGCTATGTATCGTTCAACAATCAGTAAGGTCGTATCGTCACTGCTATAAACCCCAGTTCGGTACTTTTCACCTACATCTTCCCCTTGCTGATTAAGACTATAAGGGTCAATGATTTCAAAAAAGTAATCCATCAACTGGTGAATAGAAACTTGGTTCGGATCAAACTGAGTTCGGACGCATTCCGCATAACCATCGTAATCCCCTTGCGTATCATGATTCTGCCCATTGGCTCGGCCCGCTTCTGTCATCAAAACACCAGGTAAATGACGCATAAACTCCTGAACACCCCACAAGCAGCCACCCGCAAAAAATATTTCGTTCATTATTTTACTCTGATCCTTACACCTATATTTTCTTCATTATAACCGTCACGGATCCCATTGAAACCCCTCCAAGTAACAATAGGTGAACGCCATGGCTTATGCTACAATTTGCGCCCTTTGTATTTGTGATAACTTGACTGGTGTATATATGAGCCAAAATGATGAAAAACAACAACTAAACAACCGACTCGATAAATGCCGTCATAAGTTAGAAGCGGCACAAAAACGTGCAGATAAAGCAATGATTTTTCAATTTGAAACTGAAATCAAGCAAATCAGCAAAAAGCTAGCGCAGATGAATCACAAAGATAGCTTTGATCTGAACAAAGAGCGTAAAGCATTATTGGCAATGCCGTTTATTCGCGAGCTGACTAAAGCAGAACAAGCCGATCAAGGTAGTTTAAAGAAATCAGTAAAAGGCTTAATTATTGTTCACCCTATTACTAAAATTGGTAAGCAATTGAATTTAGAAGTCATGACGGGCTTTTCTCCGATCAAGTTCTAATGTCTGCATAATCTAATATATCGACATTGAACGTTTTCTTAAAAAGATGATACTTTTCCAAGTTATCATCTTTTTTATTACCTATTTTCTTAGATATTCATTAACTCAAACAAAGTAGACATCATGAATAAAAGCCTTATTACTAACCTCATTTCTTTAATACTGCTTGCTATTGGTTATGTAACTCAGCAAACCACCATTCTTTATGCTGGTTTATTTGCATTTTCTGGTGCTATCACCAACTGGTTAGCAGTGCACATGTTATTTGAGAAAGTACCCGGTTTATATGGCTCTGGTATTATACCTGCGCGTTTTGAAGAATTTAAAGCGGCCATTAAACACTTAATGATGACGCAATTTTTCACTCAGCGTAATATTGAGAACTTTGTTAGTGGTGAGATGTCTCAGGGTAAAGGCCTAGATCTTCAACCGATTATTGAGAAAATCGATTTAGCCCCTACTTTTGATTCATTGACTGAGGTTATTGTAAACTCATCATTTGGTGGAATGCTGGCAATGTTTGGTGGGGCGGAAGCTCTACAGCCACTCAAGCAACCATTTATTGAAAAAATGCAGCAATCTATTATTGAACTTAGTCACAGTGAACAAATACAACAAGCCGTTCAGCAGCAACTGCACAGTCAATCCATGTTGGGTGACATTAACTCTAAAATTGAAACTATTATCGACCAAAGACTTAATGAGCTAACGCCTAAAATGGTGAAAGAAATGGTACAAGTCATGATTAAGCAGCATTTGGGATGGCTTGTCGTTTGGGGTGGTGTGTTTGGTGGGCTTATCGGCGTATTATCAGCATTCGTCAATTATCTATAATAGATTTATCATTTAGTAGGGATCAACATGGTTAATTTCAACAACCCACTCGGAACACCTATTGAGTATGAATATGTCGGTTTTTGGGCTCGCGTTGGAGCCAGCCTAGTCGATACTGTTCTTTATTCTTGCCTATTACTTTTATTGCCTCTTGGCAGTATGTTCAATAATGTTGAAAGTTACTCGGTCGAAAATGACATGGGAAGTTTTCATTCATTTAGTACATCTTGGTCAAGTATTTTACCGCAAGGTACATTATGGAGTTATCTACCTCTGCTGATCATTACCGTTTTGTTTTGGCGTTACCGTTCTGCCACACCGGGGAAAATGTTAATCAAAGCTCAAGTGGTCGATGCAAAAACGGGTTTACCACTAACGACCCCGCAATCCATTATTCGCTATTTAGGGTATTTTGTTTCAACCTTTCTATTTTTATTAGGTTTTCTTTGGGTGGCATTTGATAGTAAAAAACAAGGCTTTCACGACAAACTAGCTGGCAGTGTTGTGATTCGGCCTAAAAGTAATACCTTTCAACCTGATTGGTCGAATAAATAAATTTATAACATCGCGTTAAACAACAAGGCCGAACAGAAATTATTATCTGTTCGGCCTTGTTATTTTTAGTTCACTAGTAAACCAGTCTTTTTTCTTTCTTGGAAACTTAGGTGCTTGCAGGTACTAATCTACTTTCTTTCCCCACCTAAACATACACACTTCATTATCTATACTTGGTTTTGAAGGAACATTAAAAGCGAGCAATAGTGAAACAGCCGCCATTGTTGCGCCAATATAAAATACCGCCGCGGGAGACTGGAGCCACAGTAAACCAAAACTAACTGGAATAATGACCGCTGCAATATGATTAATGGTAAATGATACGCCCGCCGTTGATGCCATATCTTTTGGATCCGCTATCTTTTGAAAGTATGTTTTTACCGCTAATGCTAAAGCAAAGAATAAATGATCAATAACATACAAACCGGCCGCTAAATGCGCATTATGAACCAACGCATAGCCAACAAAGACTAAGATCAAGCCAACATATTCAAAGATCAACGCTTTACGCTCACCGACCACACCAATGAAGCGGCCAATTTTTTTAGCGAATACGAAATTAAACACATAATTGACTAAAAATAATAACGTAATATCTGCAGCTGAATAGTGAAATTTCTCAACCATCAAAAAGCCCGCAAATACGGTAAAAATCTGACGACGCGCACCGCTCATAAACGTTAAAGCGTAATATAACCAATAACGTTTGCGTAAGACTAAATTCTTATTTTGAATGGTTGTCGATTCAAATTGAGGAAACGCAACCGCCATAAATACAGTAACCGCCAATGCAACACTGCCGGTGATCAAATAAACATGCCAGTAATTTAATTTTAATACCTCTAGCATGCTCCACAGAGCACCATAAGTAAGGAGTGAAGCTAGCGCACCAACTGCAATTAATTTTCCTAAAAATTCTGGTGCTTCTTCTTTTGATAACCACTGTAGGGACAAGGATTGCTTTAAGGTTTCAAAGTAATGGAAACCAGTAGACATCAATAATGTCGTCAGCAATAAACCCAATATCGATGGGAAAAAACCCGTAACAGCAACGCCAACAGAGAGCATGGCTAATGCAACGATCATAAACTTCTGTTCGCGAATAAATAGCAGCACAAAGACAACCGTAAACGCTAGAAAGCCCGGAATTTCACGCACGCTTTGCAACAAACCAATATCGGCACCAGTGAACGCCGCTTTTTCAATGACAAAGTTATTCAGCAGCGCTTGCCAGCTAGCAAAAGCAATCGGGACGACAATCGAAACCAATAACAAAAAAGTTTGCGGGTTTTGCCAGCTATATTTATGTTTTATATCGGTGTGATGCTGTAATGCTTTATCTGACTTAGCTTGCGACTCTAAAGGAGGAGTAGTTAAAGGTGGGGTTGTTAAATTATCCATTTTCAATCCATTTAAAATGAAAAAGGCAAGTGAGATTAATCCAATCACTTGCCTTATGTTTATGATCTAACTCGACTTATTTTCGGCCGACTTATCTTCCTGTTTTGCTATCTCTTTTGCTTGTTTAAATTCTTCATCTATTTGTTTTACATTCGCATTAAACGCGGCTTTATCTTTCTTAGAAATAGATGTCGCCATAGGAATTTTCGCCGTTAAAAAATTCACTGGATGATTACGAATGATGAACTCATAATGCAAGTGAGGACCAGTTACCCGTCCAGTAGCCCCCGATTTAGCAATCAATTGTCCACGGTGTACTGCTTGCCCTTTACGCACTAACATTTTACTCAAGTGTAAATAACGAGTCGAATAGGTCGTACTATGTTGGATAGATATATATTTACCTGCATATGGATGATTAGTAGTCATAGTCACAATCCCATCCCCCGTCGCAAATACATCGGTACCACTAGGTGCAGCAATATCCGTACCATTATGTGGAGCTAAACGGTGCGTGACAGGATGCAACCGGTGAGGATCAAATGGTGAACTAATACGATAATGTATTTTGGTTGGCCACCGTAAAAATGCACGTTGTAAACTGTCACCGTGTTTATCGTAATATTGACCATCCGTATGCAAATACGCGCTGATCACATTACCCCTATTATAAATTCTAATCGCATCAATCTCACGATTGCCACTGGCAATTCCATCTATGAATTGACGTTTTTGCAAAATTTCAAACTTATCTCCAGCGCGCAAATCACGCCCAAAGTTAAGTTTATCTTTTAAAATTTGAGTAATATTGGCAATTTCACGACCTGACACACCCACTTTATAAACTGAGGTTGAAAAGCTGCCTTGAATTTCACCCACCAATGGGTAAGTCTTCCATTCACCCTCAAGGGTAATCTCATCAAAGGTATAACTCGCATCATCGTTACGAGTAAACTCCACTTTATCAGCGATGGTAAATTCCACTTCTAATTTAGTGAGATGCTTTTGATCTTCATCCATCCAAATTTTTAATGTGTTACCCGGTCGTAATGTATCTAACGTTAAATGGTTTTGGTCGGTATCCATAACGCTGAGCATGTCGCCATATGGCACACCTAAACGAACAAAAATGCTACTTAAATTATCCCCATCTTGAATCTGATAAGCGAATAGAGGTGGATTTTCTAGTGGTCGAATAGGTTTAGTTTTAGCCACCGCTTCTTGCTCTTTGATTAAAACTTTATCCATATCCATATCAACTGATTTCCGTCCATCACTGGTCCCCGAAAAAATGGCATATAAGATCCAAAGAACAACCAAACCGATGGTAATTTGAACCATGCGAGGAAATAAAGGATGTTTACGTAATTGTGATAATCGTTGTTTAGGCATAATTCTGTGTGTTTATAATTTATCGTGTTTATAATTCATCACCTTAATAATAAAATAAGGCAGAAAATTGAAAAAAATCGGCAGGAACAAGCCTGTAAAATGCGCCTGAATTCACCAAGTATGACCAACTAAGACAACTTAGGCGGAAAGAGTTCAAAAACGCAGGCCGAAATGTAACTTAATTTTACAAAAAAAGCGAACGCATTCACTCTTATCGGGTAACCTATAAAGTAATAAAAACCATCGTTAAACCTCAGCTTAACGACGGTTATTCTATTGCCAGAGACGGATAAACTAGCTGACTAATTCGACATCTGACTTCGGAATGCAGCAACACGCAAGCACTTTACCTTCATCAATTTCGCCAGGGAATAAAGCTGGCATGTCAGGCTGATCAACCTTGCCAGATTCTAATGTCATTTTACACGTCCCACAAAAACCAGATCGGCAACTATTAGCAACCGAGACACCTGCTTTTTCAGCTTGCTCTAATAAGGTTGACTGGTTATCACCTTCAAATAAATTACCATCAATACTAATCATAATGGTTTTTACAGGCTCAGCTTCAACCACATCCTCACTGGTATCTTGGTAGAGCTCTTTTTCTTTGGTTTCGAGTACTTCAACCACATCGCCCGTACGGATCATTCCTTCATTTTTAGCGATCACATTTTGGCCAAAATAAATACCACCATCGTCATCAGAACGAAAAGTGGATAATGTTTTAAGCGGTTCATTTTGCTCACTGCGCATGGCGGTTTTAGGATTCACCGTAGTAAGTACACAACGCATACAAGATTTAACGATTTCAAATTCGACTTCACCAATACGAATACGTTTCCACCCATCCTCAGCAAAAGCTTTCGTATCTGACACCACAATATTAGGTCTAAACTGAGCCATGCTGTGTTGCACTGTGCTTCCTTTATTTAGACAACGTTGATTTAGTTCATCAAGAGAGGCTTGGCTTATCAATAACAATGGATATCCATCCGCAAAGCTCACATTGGTTTGAATTTTTTCTCGCTGACGATTCGATTGCTCACCCGTAAACAATAATTGTACTTTTTTACCAATAATAAAACTAAACCATTGATTAGCTTCTTCTGACGTCGCATAAGCTTGAAACTCATCGCCCCATACTTGACACGTCACCTCTGTCATTAAGCAATCGGTAAATTTAATATGCAATGGTTTTGCTTCTGGGTAGGTTAGTACTAAACCATTGGATTGCAGAGCTGATTTTACTCGCACCATTTGATTATTTTCACGAGCTGTGATCATCCTGCCATTCATATCGGCCACCATAAAACGACGGTCAAAGCTCAAGCCTTGTTTTTCAACCCAAGATGACGACAGTTCAATCCCAGTGATTGACTTAACTGGATAAACATTAATTTGAGAGAGTAAAGCGGGAGTATATTCACCTAGACCATCTTTCTTATCAAAACCAAGTGTAGCTTCAATCTTAGCGAGTTTTCTTTCCAATTCAGACGTACTCATTACCGCTCCAATGCTTTTTTATTTTGTTGATTGAATATTAGCAGAAATCCCTATAAAAGATCAGGTGAAAATTAGGGGCATTTCCTCTATGATTCGCTCTAAACGAAAGCGTTTGCGTACGACTTTGCCCATAAACATTCAACATCAGAAATTAGCTCATAAATAAAGGTGGAAATTCATGACAACCCTAACCATTACCCGTCCTGACGATTGGCATGTTCATTTACGCGATGGCGATGCATTAGCCAATACCGTAAAAGATATCAGCCGTTACAATGGTCGAGCGTTGATCATGCCCAATACGGTTCCACCCGTGACCAATTTAGACATGGCGCTTGAATACCGTAAACGCATTATGGAGTATAACCAAAACCATGCATTTGAGCCGTTGATGGCACTGTATTTAACCGATAACACTACCGCTGAGGATGTTCGCACCGCACACGCTTCTGGCAAAGTGGTTGCGTGTAAACTCTACCCTGCCGGTGCTACCACAAACTCTGATTCTGGTGTGACCTCGGCACAAAAAATCTACCCTGTTTTAGAAGCGATGGCTGAAATTGGCATGTTATTGCTTATTCATGGGGAAGTGACAACTCACGATGTGGATATTTTTGATCGTGAAGAAATATTCTTAAGTACGGTTCTTGCACCGATCGTCAATGATTTCCCACATTTAAAAATCGTGTTAGAGCATATTACCACTAGCAACGCCGTTGAATTCGTTAAAAATGCGGGCGATAACGTGGCAGCAACGATTACTGCGCACCACTTATTATTCAATCGTAATCACATGCTAGTAGGCGGTATCCGTCCTCACTTTTATTGCTTACCAATTTTGAAGCGTGGTTCACACCAACAAGCTTTAATAGAAGCAGCCACCAGCGGTAACAAAAAATTCTTCATCGGTACCGATTCTGCACCTCACGCTCAAGGCAAAAAAGAAACCTCTTGTGGTTGTGCCGGGTCTTATACCGCGCACGCTTCGATTGAACTTTACGCCGAAGTATTTGATAAAGAGGGCAAGCTTGAGAATCTAGAAGCGTTTGCTAGTCATAATGGTCCTGATTTCTATAATATCGCGCGTAATAGCGACACCATCACCATTGAAAAATCATCATGGTCAGTGCCTGCAACGATGCCTTTTGGCGACGATGTTGTAGTTCCAATCCGAGCCAATGAACAGATTGAATGGTTGGTAAAATAAAAACGATTTCGTGATGTTTTATCACTAACAGAATATTGATATAAAAAGCTCGGGGATTGGAATCAGTCCATACCCGATCTTTTTATTTATCATCATAAGTAAAATCAGCGTTGATTTATTGAGGTATTAAATTAAACGATAAGATCCGATAAGGTATTTATTCCATTTCATCAAAACGCGCAACCACATACTCGACAAACAACCGCACTCGCATTGGCAAGTTATCGCGATCACGGTACAACATAAATAACGTTCTAACCTTGCTGCGCCACTCTGGTAATACTCTGCTCAATTCATTATTTTCTATCATTGGATGCGCAAAATAGTCTGGGATATAACCGATACCTAGACCTTTTTTAACGCCATGGGTCAACATCTGAATTTCATCCACTTCTAATCGGATACCGTTAGTAGCTTGGAAATCATATTCTTGCTTAGTTTCTACATTTACTAACTGCCAAATAGACATAGGATGGCAGATGATCACAGGCTTACCGCACAAATCCGTCGGATGCGTTATTGCTGCGGTGTCATAGTTGGGACATGCGCACAAAATAAAATGGATATCCTTTAATGGCCGAGCAATCCAATTGTCCACAACTGGATTTCCCACTCGAAAAACCACATCCATGCCTTCTTCTTCGATATCAATTAGCGTATTAGAAAAATGCAAATCAAGTTGAATATCCGGATATTGCAATAAAAAATCATAAAAAATCTCACGTAAAAACTGAGAGCCAGCATTGATTGGGGCACTAATACGAATTTTACCTTTTGCTTGGTATTTTTCACTGTGTAAGTCTTCACCAATATCACTCAGCTCATCAAATAAATCATTCGCCCGCTGGAAATACAACTCTCCTGTATGCGTGAGTGATACTCGGTGTGCATCTCGGTTTAGTAACCTAAGTTGCAAGTCTTGTTCCAATTGACGAATACGGCGGCTCAGAGTGGAAAGTGGCATAGATAAACTTTCCGCTGCGGCTTTAAAACTTTTTAGACGTGCTACAGTACAAAAATAATGTAGATCATCAAGTGAATAGTTAGATTTCATATATAGGATTTACCATCTTATTTTTGCTTGTTTATCTAATTATTGAAACTAATACACTAGTGACAAGTTTTTAACAAGTTAGATGGAATAATATGAATTTATCAACCACCACCAAAGCCGCGCTACTTTTGGTTCTGTGTGCTTTTTTTTGGGGAAGCACTTTCCCTCTCGGTAAAAATGCCTTAAATGAAGTGCATGCTTTTACGTTAGTCTTTTGGCGCTTTACGATTGCAGCAATTTGTCTAGCTATATATATAAAAATGATTCGTAGTCCCAAAATCATGTTAACAACTAAACAATGGATTTGGGCTGTGGCGGTGAGCGCCGTTGGGGTTGGAGGCTTAAATCTCGGCCTATTTACAGGGCTAACTTATACCAGCGCTGCCAATGGTTCCCTCATTATGGCGCTCAGTCCATTGATGACATCACTGATCGCTTGTGTTGCAAAACGTACTCTGCCAACAGGTGCGCAATGTTTTAGTTTATTGGTCAGTTTATCGGGTGTCATGCTCGTGATCACTAATGGACACCTAGAAACATTACTGAATATGCAGCTTAATCATGGTGATAAACTTATTTTTACCGGAATGCTCGCGTGGAGTTTATACACTTATTGCAGCCAGGGGATCAGCCGTTGGATGCCAGTGATCCCATACACCTTTATCGGCATGGTCAGCGGTGCGGTAGTGATTGGGATTATGTGTTTGATGACTCCTGAAATTCACCCTTTTGATGAATTCATGAATAGCTCAACCGTAGGTATGACCGAGATAATTTACATCGGACTCTTTGGCACCGTCGCAGGTTATTTATTATGGTTAAACGGTGTGCGTCAGCTAGGCTCAGCCAATGCCTCACTATTCTTTAATTTTGTACCTGTATTTGCTTTGTTTACTTCATTGATAATGGGACAAAGCGTGACCCAATTACAACTCGTCGGGGTTGCTGTCGTTATCGCGGGTTTATTATTGCCTCGCTTAATTACCTTAAAGCCTCGTCCAACAGAAACGTAATCCATCAATATTCGCTAGGTGTTAAGCTTATGACACCTAGCTATTAAAGACTTTTTTGATATACATGTGTGGTTTTCGTCTTGATAAAATCCAAAGCTTGATAGAAATCATGCGATTCTTCCCGCGCAATATTTGATCTTACCATCAAACACTTTAATCCTTGTTGTTGAGCCCAATGTTGAGCTGCAAGCACTAATCCTTTTCCAACCCCTAATCGACGAGCAAGTGAACTTACCACAAGTCCCGTAATTTCAGCTTTAAAACCAGTTTCGAGTGACAATCGCTTTTCTACTACCAACCAACCTAAGACTTGCTCCGGAGTAGAAGCTAATAGCACGCAATAATGATCAAAATGTTGCATATTTGATAACCAAAGCTGAGTTTCAGATTCAGTAGTTTCATAACCTAATGTTTTTGTTAACTCAGAGATGGAAGCTGAATCTTTTATGCTAGCTTCAACAATAGAGTACTTCATCGCGATTACCTTATGATTTAACTCTGTTTAAGTTTAAGCCTGTGTGACAAAATATTGCAGCCATTTTGTTTATTATGCGAACTTCAATAGAAAAAAACCAACCCAAAGGCTGGCTTTATTATTTTTAGGCCATCAATATTATAGATTAATCAAAGCCCTGCTCTTTCGCCATTTTCATTGCAATTTGTGGCGCATTCCACAATGAAGGCAATAAAATAAACGATACCGGCACCGCCGTGATCACAATGAATGATTGCAACGCCGAGATCCCACCTTCACCAAGTGAAATCAAAATGATCGCGGTCACGCCCATCATAACTCCCCAAAAGGTTCGAATAACCGCGTTAGGTTCTGTTTCTCCGCTGATCACAACACTGATGGTATAAGTCATCGAGTCACCCGTTGTCACAATAAATACCGTCGTCAGTACAATAAATAAAATCGACACTAAGGTTGGCATTGGAAATTGTTGAGTAATCGCAAATAATGCACCAGGCAGATTGAAGCCTTCAAATGCCGAACTAATACTACCCGGATTAGCTATCTCAAATGCTAATCCGCTACCACCGATAATAGTGAACCAAAAACACGTCACTAATGGTGCCACTAGACTTATGGTACAAATCAGTTCACGAATAGAACGACCACGAGAAATACGAGCAATGAAAATAGCCATCATAGGGCCATAGCCTAAAAACCATCCCCAGAAAAATACTGTCCAACCACTTAACCACCCTTCATCACCACGATAAGTCGCCATAGGAATGAAATTATCAATCATTGTTCCAACGCCTTGAATATAGCCATTGAAAATGAAGTTAGTAGGGCCAAAGATTAAAATGTAAATCATTAACCCAGCCGCTAAAATAACATTATAACGACTGATCATTTGCATTCCGCGATTTAGACCACTTAATGCAGAAAGGGTATATAAAACAATAGCAAACAATACGATAATCATCTGTGTAATGAAGCCATTAGGCACATTAAACAACTCATTTAAAGCATAACTAATTTGCAAACCAAGGAAACCAATTGGGCCAATTGTGCCTGCGGCGACCGCAATGATACAGCAAGCATCAATCAAGGCTCCAGTATGTCCATTAAGCGCTCTTTCACCTAAAACTGGGTAAAGCAAAATTCGAGGTTTTAGAGGTAAGCCTTTATCGTAATGAAGGTGCATCACCACAATTGTCGTTAAACTACCCACAATCGCCCACGCTAAAAACCCCCAATGCATAAAGGATTGAGAAAGCGCATTAATCGCTCTTTGTTGAATATCATCGGTGGCAGCATAAATTGGAGGTGCGCTAACAAAGTGCGCGATCGGCTCAGCCGCAGCCCAAAAGACGCCGCCGCCAGCAAGTAGAGTACAAAAAAGAATCGACATCCAACGAAAATTAGGCAGTTCTGGTGTATCAATACCACCAAGGATTACACGGCCAGTACGTCCGACGGCTAAAGCAAGTCCAATAAGAAAAGTAAGTAATAAAAGAACTTGCCAAAAAGGACCAAAGACTTCTACTGACCAAGCAAAGCCAATATTAACTAAGCTGGATAGCACTTGACCATCGAATAAGGCAAGTACGACAAAAAGGGCAATAAAACCACCGCTATACCAAAGTGCGGGATTGGTAAGACCTAATTTATCAGATGTGGATGAAGCGGTTTCTTGTAATTGAGAATTAGATGATTGTGAAGATGTATCTAGGGAGTTGGTTAAATCAGACATTCTGACTCCAATTTTCTCTGCATGGCACGTACCATAACAAAGATGTATTTACACCTGCTGTCATCCCTTCCAAACAGGTCGCGTATCACTTAAAACAGATTCAGTCATCTACCATACAAAAATAGATGACGAAAATAACCAGTCATAAGTTTAGCCGACGTAGGGTAAAGGTTTATAGAATAACGTCAACCCAATAAGCCATTATTTATTTAAATGCCGAATAAACATTCGAAATCCGCCTCTTATGTTATTGAAATGTCAGAATAACTAAAAAACCGATTGCATCTACAAACTGGTGTAATTTTTTGCCTGTCTGATAGTAACTTTCCGAGTCACCATTGAATTATCACAATATGTCAGTGTGAATTATATAAATTCTCCTACAGTTGTTTTGCGCGAGAACTTAAGTAGATCGCAGGGGTAATTGCTATCCATACAATAAGTAAAAACAATATTTTAGGGATGATTTAATATGGAAAGAGCACAAACTAAATTTGGCAAACATGCCTTTCGGCTGAGTACCTTAACCGTGGGTTGCATCATGGCATTCGGAAGTTACGCGGCCACCGATTGTAGTTCGATAGAAAAGTGGGATTCAAGCGCAATTTATAATAGCGGAGATAAAGTACAGCAAGATAGCAGTGTATATAGCGCGAAATATTGGACTCAAGGCAATAACCCAATAGAGGCTGGTGAATGGGGAGCCTGGGCATTAATTGACACATGCTCTGGTGAAGTTATCACTAATGAAGCCCCGACCTCTGATCTTACTGCACCAGTGGCAGCAGCGGATATTACCGAAGGCGACATAGTGACATTAACGGCTAGTGCCAATGATGCTGATGGCAGTATTGCTCGTGTTGAATTTCTAGTCGATGGCTCAATTGTGGCACAAGCGACCACCGCACCTTATAAAGCAAGTTGGACCGCTGTTTCAGGTTCACATAGCTTTAGCTCTATTGCATACGATAATGAAGGCGCACAAAGTACCCAAAGTAGTGTCACTGTTGATGTTAAAGCAGCACCAACAGATGGCAATCAAGCACCAACTGTTTCAGTTGCCCTTTCCGCCACTAGCCTGAATGTTGGCGAAGTGGTGACATTAACCGCTACTGCTGCAGACAGCGATGGCACGGTTGATAAAGTTGATTTCTACGTTGCGGGTTCTTTGGTGGGTAGCGTAGCTTCTGCTCCTTACACTCTTGATTACACCACCACCAACGCCGGGACTTTAGCGGTATTTTCTAAGGCCACGGACAATAAAGGGGCGACTACTGATTCATCGGCCGTTTCTTTAAGAGTGTTAAGCGATTTACCCACCGCCAACTCTTGTCGTCCCGATGGTTTATATCAAACCGAAGGCGTTAACGTTCCTTATTGTGATGCTTATGATGAAGACGGTCGTGAGATCATGGGAGCCGATCATCCTCGCCGTGTAATTGGCTACTTTACCAGTTGGCGATCTGGCGATGATCCACAAGCCGCATACCTAGTAAAAGATATTCCATGGGAACAATTAACTCATATTAATTATGCCTTTGTCAGTATTGGTTCTGACGGTAAAGTCAACATTGGTGATGTTAATGATCCAAATAATGCCGCGGTTAATAAAACATGGCCGGGTGTGGATGTGGATCCCGAGTTAGGCTTCAAAGGCCACTTTGGCGCATTAGCCACTTACAAAAAACGTTATGGCGTAAAAACACTGATATCTATTGGCGGCTGGGCTGAAACTGGCGGTCACTTTGCGCCTGATGGATCGCGTATTGATGATGGTGGTTTTTACACCATGACTACCAATGCAGATGGATCTATTAACCACGCCGCGATTGAAAAATTTGCCCAGTCGGCTGTCGAGCTAATCCGAAAGTATAAGTTTGATGGTATTGATATCGATTATGAGTATCCGACCTCAATGGCTGGCGCTGGTAACCCACTTGATAAAGACATTATGGAGCCACGTCGTGCGCACTTATGGGCTTCTTATCAAGAACTAATGAAAGTGCTACGAGAGAAAATAGATAAAGCATCGGCGGCTGATGATCAATATTATATGTTAACCATCGCCGCGCCATCTTCAGGCTATTTATTACGTGGTATGGAAACCTTTAACGTCACCAAATATCTCGATTATGTCAATATTATGTCTTACGACTTGCATGGTGCTTGGAATGATCATGTTGGCCACAATGCGGCTTTATACGATACCGGTAAGGACTCCGAGCTTGCACAGTGGAACGTTTATGGTACGGCTGCCTATGGTGGCATTGGTTATCTAAACACCGATTGGGCATATCATTTCTTCCGCGGTTCTATGTCGGCAGGACGAATCAATATTGGTGTGCCTTATTATACTCGCGGCTGGCAAGGTGTGACTGGAGGCGATCATGGTTTATGGGGTCGTGCAGCATTGCCAGATCAAACTCAATGTGATGCTGGCACAGGTGAAGGAGAGAAAAACAATTGCGGCCATGGTGCGGTGGGCGTTGACAACATGTGGCACGACACCGATCCAAAAGGCAATGAAATGGGCGCAGGTTCAAACCCAATGTGGCATGCCAAAAACCTCGAAAAAGGCATTTGGGGATCGTATGCAGATGCTTATGGTTTACACCCAGACACCAATCCAGAGGATGCTTTAACAGGTTCTTACACTCGTTATTACGATAGTGTGGCGGTCGCGCCTTGGTTATGGAATGAAGATAAAAAGGTCTTCTTATCTACCGAAGATAAAGAATCGATCACCACCAAAGCTGATTACGTTATCGACCAAGGTATTGGTGGCATCATGTTCTGGGAACTGGCGGGCGATTATAGCTGTTATGTGTTAGATGCAAACGGTAAGCGAACCACTGTTGATTCAACTGAACAAGCCTGTATTTCTGGTAATGGCGAATATCACATGGGTAATACCATGACCAAAACCATTTACGATGAGTTCAAATCTGCAGCGCCTTACGGTAATAAAATCGCCACCAGCGCAATGCCAGAACAAGTGGTGGATATTAGTGTGAGTATTGGCGGATTTAAAGTAGGCGATCAAAACTACCCAATTAATCCAAAAATCACCTTCACCAACAACACAGGTCAAGATATTCCGGGTGGAACCGAGTTCCAGTTCGATATTCCAACCTCTGCGCCAGATAACGCCAAAGATCAATCTGGTGGGGGTTTAGCCGTCATTAGCTCTGGTCATACTCGCGCCGATAATGTAGGTGGTTTAGATGGTGTGATGCATCGTGTCGCCTTTACCCTTCCTGCATGGAAAAGCTTACCGGCGGGTGAAGCCTATGAGTTGGATATGGTCTACTACCTACCAATTTCAGGCCCAGCCAACTATACCGTCAATATTAATGGTGTCGACTATAGCTTTAAGTTTGAGCATCCTGACTTTCCAGTCGCCGATCTATCCATCAATACTGGTGGTGGCGATAATGGCGGTGGCAGTGCAAGTTGCGATGGTTCTGGCTTAGTGACCTACCCAACTCTGCCGCAGAATGATCATGCAAACCAAGGTGACAAAGTCATCAATAACGGTGTCGTATATCAAGCAAATTGGTGGACAGCATCGACTCCTGGCAGCGACGGAAGCTGGGCAACCGTATGTAGCCTTTAGTGATTAATCCTTAATAATAAAGCGCACATCAATTCATGATGTGCGCTTTTTATTGCAATATAAAACCTCCTAATAAAAGCAGATCTCCCGACCATATACCATTGATAATTAAATCAATAACTCATAAATACATTCACCAATCCAATCTATAAATCATTGTTATTAAGACTTCGATTCATAATAGTATTTTTGCAATCCTCTCAAAAATTAGTTAGTGTACTAAACAATTTACAAAATCATGACGTTCCGATTTTTGTAAAATTTAGTCAAGGATGCAATAAAACATGACAACTAAATTAGAAGTAAAAAATCTCTACAAGGTATTCGGAGAATCCCCTGATGAGGCATTTAAGTTATTAGAACAAGGTCTCGATAAAGACCAAATTTTTGACAAAACCGGCTTAACTGTTGGTGTTAAAGATGTTTCCCTTTCCATCAATGAAGGTGAGATTTTCGTTATCATGGGGCTATCTGGCTCAGGAAAATCAACCTTAGTCCGCTTATTAAACCGCTTAATTGAACCAACCCAAGGCCATGTTTATTTAAATGGTAAAGATATTGCGGTTATCTCCGATCAAGAACTGCGCACTGTTCGTCGTAACAATATCAGTATGGTTTTCCAAAACTTCGCCTTAATGCCACATATGAGTGTTATCGAAAACGCTGCATTTGGCCTTGAATTATCAGGCGTTGAGTTGGACAAACGTAATGATGCGGCGCGTAAAGCATTAGCTCGAGTCGGGCTTGAAAATCAATGTGAATCATATCCTGATGAATTATCCGGCGGGATGAAGCAACGTGTGGGCCTTGCCCGTGCACTCGCAACCGACCCAGATATTCTGTTAATGGATGAAGCATTTTCTGCGCTCGATCCATTAATTCGAACCGAAATGCAAGATGAGTTAATTCGCCTACAAAGTGATGATCGACGCACGATTGTTTTCATCTCTCATGATTTAGATGAAGCAATGCGAATTGGTGACCGAATCGCCATTATGCAAGATGGCGTAGTGGTTCAAGTCGGTACGCCGGATGAAATATTACAAAACCCAGCCAATGATTATGTTGAATCATTCTTTAGTGGTGTAAACGTAGCATCGGTTTACTCAGCCAAAGATATTGCACGTAAAAAACCTGCTGCAGTCTTCAAAAAAGGTGAAACCGACGGCCCAGCGGCTGCACTACAAATTTTATCGGATCACGATCGTGACTACGGTATCGTCACCGACAAAGCCAATATCTATGCAGGTATTGTCTCTATCGACTCTCTAACCCTCGCCAAAAAAGAAGGAAGGACTTTAAGCTCTGCATTGCTCAAAGATACCCTCTCTTTGGATGCAGACACTCCCGTCAGCGAGCTAATCAGTAAAGTAGCAGATGTCCCTTATGCCGTCCCTGTTGTGGATGAAAAAGGTCAATATCATGGCGTAATAACCAAAACGCGCCTACTACAAACATTAGATAGAGAGTAATTATTATGACAACCGAAACTACTATTACAGAAACGGTTAGCCAGGCAACGGCAGCCGATCCTTGGGCCAGCACTGCGGTTGATACTGCGAGTAACTCAGATCCTTGGTCTACCGCAAGCTCGGCTGAAAGCACAACGTCTTGGTTAAGCAATGCGCCAACAGAACATGTTCAGCAAAGTATTGACTGGTCTCATCCATTTAAAGATGCGGTGATCCCTTTTGATCACTGGGTAGAAACCTCATTGAACTGGCTGGTTATGCATGGACGCCCAATCTTCCAAGCTATTCGTGTGCCAATTGATTTTATTTTAACGTCATTTCAAACGGCTTTGGTATCAACGCCTTCGATGATCATGATTGCAATTTTAACCTTAATTGCATGGCAGTTAGCTGGAAGAAAAATGGGGATTTCGACCTTACTTTCTTTAGCCGTAATTGGCTTAATTGGGGCGTGGTCAGAAGCGATGGTGACATTGGCCTTAGTGCTTACCTCGGTCTTTTTCTGTCTGCTTATTGGGTTACCTATGGGGATTTGGCTCGCCAGAAGTGAAACCGCAGGCAAAATAATTCGCCCCATACTCGATGCGATGCAAACCACACCGGCTTTTGTGTACTTAGTGCCAATCGTCATGTTGTTTGGTATCGGTAACGTGCCTGGTGTTGTGGTGACGATTATTTTCGCCTTACCGCCCATTGTCCGCTTAACTATTTTAGGTATTCAACAAGTACCAGAAGAGCTTATCGAGGCAGGTCATTCATTTGGTGCAAGTCCGAAACAAATGTTGTATCGAATTCAATTACCGCTAGCAACACCAACGATAATGGCAGGTGTAAACCAAACCTTAATGTTGTCACTTTCAATGGTAGTAATCGCCTCAATGATTGCCGTTGGCGGTCTAGGTCAAATGGTATTACGCGGTATTGGTCGATTAGATATGGGTCTTGCAGCAGTTGGTGGTTTAGGCATCGTTATCTTAGCTATCTTGCTTGATCGCTTAACTCAAACCATCGGTGTTGCCGCCCGAGATAAGAAAACTCGCTGGTATGAAACTGGTCCAGTTTCTTTGATATACAAGCTAACAACTAAAAACACTTCGACATCTTCATAATAAAAATGAACCTACATACAAAGTGTAAACAAGTTAACTAGGAGAAAATATGAAAACGACATGGATGACAAAAACACGAACGACAAAAGCCATTACTGGTGCATTATTTGCCAGTGTGCTTACCTTTACTGCCGCCACTTACGCAGAAAACTTACCGGGTAAAGGTATTACCGTTCAACCAATTCAATCAACCGTTGCCGAAGAAACTTTCCAAACGCTTATCGTAAATAAGGCAATGGAATCTCTTGGCTACACGGTAGAGCCGACCAAAGAAGTCGATTACAACGTAGGTTACACGTCAATTGCCAATGGCGATGCGACCTATCTAGCCGTTAACTGGGATCCTCTTCATAAAGACAAGTATGAGCAGGCCGGCGGCGATGACAAATACTATCGTAAAGGCCAATACATCACAGGTGCGGCGCAGGGTTATTTGATTGATAAGAAAACCGCCGATAAATATCACATCACCAACATTGAGCAGCTAAAAAATCCTAAAATAGCCAAGTTGTTTGATACCAACGATAACGGTAAAGCAGACTTAACGGGTTGTAATCCTGGTTGGGGTTGTGAAGCGGTTGTGAACCATCAAATGAAAGATTTTGGTTTAGAAGCCACTATTGATAATAACCAAGGTAACTATGCCGCGATTATTGCCGATACTATTGCTCGTTATAAAAATGGTGAATCCATTCTGTATTACACATGGACGCCATATTGGGTAAGTGGTGTGCTAGTTCCAGGGAAAGATGTAGTTTGGTTAGAAGTTCCACATTCATCATTACCAGGCGATCGTAGTGATATTGATACCACACTTCCAAATGGTAAAAACTATGGCTTCCAAATGAACAGCATGCGTATTGTTGCCAATAAGAAATTTGCTGAAGCAAACCCAGCCGCAGCAAAACTTTTCGCCATCATGAAACTGAACATTAACGATGTCAGTGCCGAAAACTTGATGATGCAAAAAGGTCAAAACAAACCTGCTGATATCGAAGCTCACGCTAACGGTTGGATCAAAGCACACCAAAAACAATTTGATGCTTGGATTGCACAAGCGAAAGCAGCGGCTAAATAAGCTGAAGTTAACTTGTTAACTCAACGTAAAAGCAGTTAGCTCTACAGAAAGCTGCCAAGCATTTTTTGGCAGCTTTTCTTTTTCTGTATTTACCATAAAACCAAGCGACATCATTCAGTGATGACTAAAACCACTCACAATGCCTTTCAGTACACCATTAATAAAAGAGAAAAATAAACTATGAACGCCCCACGGAAGAAAGTTTTTACTCGTTTACTATTTTCAAGTGTCTTATTGAGTACTTCATTTTTGACAACCGCACAAGAACTGCCAGGTAAGGGAATTACCGTTCAGCCAGTTCAATCCACCATTGCAGAAGAAACCTTTCAGACACTTATTGTAAACAAAGCAATGGAAGCACTCGGTTACACCGTTAAATCAAGCAAAGAAGTCGATTACAATGTCGCATTTACTTCAATTGCAAATGGTGATGCTACCTATTTAGCCGTTAACTGGGATCCACAACAGAAAGACAAATACGAACTCGCGGGAGGAGATGATAAATTCTACCGAAAAGGTAACTATGTCACGAATGCCGCACAAGGTTATTTGATTGATAAAAAAACCGCCGATAAGTATCACATAACCAATCTTGGCCAATTAAAAGATCCTAAATTAGCTAAGTTATTTGATTCAAATGGCGATGGTAAAGCTGATCTAACTGGTAGCGAACCAGGCTGGACAACGGAAAGCATCATCAACAATCACCTTAAAGCTTATGGTTTACAAAATACTGTGACACACCAGCAAGGCAGTTATTCAGCATTAATTGCTGATACCATTGCTCGTTATCACAATGGTGAACCTATTCTTTATTATGGTTGGGTTCCGTATTGGGTAAGTGGCGTATTAGTTCCAGGCAAAGATGTGGTGTGGTTACAAGTGCCATTCTCATCCATGCCAAAAGGCTTACCGCAAAATACTGAACTACCCAATGGTAAAAATTACGGTTTCCAGGTGAATAGCATGCGTATTGTCGCCAACAAAAAATTTGCACAAGAAAATCCAGCGGCAGCAAAATTGTTCGCCATTATGAAACTCAGTGTGAACGATATTAGCCAAGAAAATCTCATGATGAGAAAAGGCCAAAATAAGCCCAAAGATATTGAGGCTCATGCTGACGGTTGGATCAAAGCACACCAAAAGACATTTGATTCATGGATAGCTCAAGCGAAAGCCGTAGCTCAATAATATTCCATTTATTCACTTACTATAAGTAACTACAGTTAAACCACCTTGGTGTTTGCATAAAAAATGAAGATGCCAAGGTAGTAACTCTCAAGCAGTCGCTTTATAGCGACTGATAAATTATAACAACTGGTAGATTATAACAATTCGCAGATTTTCCTTTTCGAATAACGATAGATAAGGTACTTTCCTCCTCCTAACTAGAAGGACATCACATGAACAAACATGAAGAAGTTCTGGTAGCAATTCGCCAGATCATCCGCGCCGTGGATCTACATTCCAGAAAGCTCAATAAAGAATTAGGGTTGACCGGACCACAACTACTTTTGATGCGCTCAATTCGTGATTGTGGTGAAGTCACCATTAGACAGATCTCAAAGAACACCAATATGAGTCAAGCAACTGCAACGACCATTATTGATCGTATCGAAAAACGTGGATTAGTTGAGCGTAAACGCAGCCAATTAGATAAACGAAAGGTACACGCCTATCTAACCGAGGAAGGTGCAATTTTACTGGAAAAAGCGCCTCTTCCTTTGCAAGATCACTTTATTGATCGTTTTCAAAGTTTGGACGTTTGGGAGCAATCTTTGCTCGTTTCCTCTGTGCAACGTATTTCATCGATGATGAATGCTGAACACTTAGATGTCGCGCCATTGCTTGAAGTCGGTAATATTACGCATTATCCTGCTGATACACCGAGTAATTAATACCGCTATAGCGATCTACTTATCTTCACTTCTATATAAAAAATGGTGATGTCATTAACAAATGATATCGCCATTTTTATTGAGATAATTTTTTCAATAACTCAGCCAGTTGATCTCGTTCTTCATGATTTAATGGTGACAACATGTTTTCCATATTCTGGATATGCTCAACGACAACAAGATCAATTAAAACCATCCCCTCTTCAGTTAACTCCACTCGGCAACTGCGTCGATCTTCTTCACTTGCAAGACGCTGCAATAAACCTCTTTGAACTAAAGATTCAATACGAGTGCTCATCACACCCGATGACAACATCAGTGTTTGATAAAGTTCTGTTGGCGTCAATGGCGTTTGGCTACGTCGTAAGGTAGCAAGAATATCAAACTCAATTGAACTCAATTGATGGATCTTAAACACACTCTCCATATTTTTTTTCCATTGCTCACTAGTGCGTCGAACACGACCAACCACGCCCATGCTTGAGCAATCAAGGTCAGGGCGAGCTTGTAACCATTGCAGCAAAATAGTATCGACCGAATCTTTCATTATTTAAACCTCAAAAGTAACTTTCAAAAAAGATACTTGATAAAAATTATAATATCCATTACTTTAATGAAAGTATCTTTTTTAAGAGATACTTTCATTAAAGGTTATTCTCTACGCATTAGAGATGGAATATTGAAGGAAACGATAATGTCTAAAATAGGATTGTTATTACTGCTACTCACCACAGCACTGGCTCCCATTCTTTGGGGAAGTACTTATATCGTAACCAGCGAATTTCTACCGCCCAATAGCCCATTAATGGCAGCGCTGATTCGAGCGCTTCCTGCTGGAATACTATTAATCATGATCACTCGAACCTTACCCAAAGGGCATTGGTGGTGGCGCATTGCATTATTAGGTTTTCTCAATATCGGTTTCTTCTTTTACTGCCTTTTCTATGCCGCAACTTATTTACCCGGAGGAATGGCGGCGTTAGTGATGTCAAGCCAAGCATTAATGGTGATCTTCCTAAGTCGATTTTTACTCAACAGTGCACTCACTACCCAACATATTCTTGCCGGCATAATCGGCATTACTGGCATTGGTTTATTAGTGCTCAACAACCATGCAGATCTTAACCGAACAGGTATTTTTATCGCATTACTGGGAACGTTAAGCATGGCACTAGGCGTGGTCTTAACCAAAAAATGGGGACGCCCAGAAGAAATGAGTTTATTAGGCTTTACTGGCTGGCAATTATTATTTGGTGGCTTGATGCTTGCTCCGGTTGCCTTAAGCGTCGAAGGTATTCCAAACGACATCAGCCTCACCAACGTATTGGGCTACCTCTATTTAGGCATAATCGGCGCCATTGTAGGTTACTTTTTATGGTTTCGCGGTATAGAAAAATTGCCTGCCATTTCCATTTCATTTTTAGGCTTTCTCAGCAGCGTCTCCGCTTGTGTACTCGGCTATATCTTTTTACAGCAAGCTTTCACACCAAGCCAACTAATAGGCGCGCTAGCAATATTCTCTTCAATTATTTTAAGCAATAAAACATCAAAAAAACCTGCACACCAATCAATAGAACCACATGGGATGTAAGCTATTTCTTAGCCCCCCCTTACCACCAAAAATAAAAATCGCTACACTGTGCCCATACACCATAAGGAGTAACTATGAAATACAATTGGATTTTATTTGATGCCGACGAAACCCTTTTCCACTTTGATTCATTTAAAGGGATTCAATTAATGTTTTCGCGTAAAGGCGTGGATTTTACCGAACAAGACTTTATCGCCTACCAAAACGTGAACAAACCTCTTTGGATTGATTATCAAAATGGTGACATTACTGCGGCGCAATTAAAACACTCTCGTTTTGAATCTTGGGCGCAAAAACTCAATACCACCACCGCAGACCTTAACTCTTCTTTTCTTGAAGCAATGGCCGATATTTGCACCTTACTTCCTGGTGCTAAAGAATTAATGGAATCCTTAGCTGGTAAAGCGCAAGTTGGCATCATCACCAATGGTTTTACTGAGCTGCAAGCCATTCGCTTAGAACGCACCGGCATGGATAAATACATTAAGCATGTGGTAATTTCAGAAGAAGTCGGTGTCGCTAAACCCGATCACGGGATTTTTCAACACACGTTCGAGCGTATCGGGAATCCATGTAAATCTCGAGTGCTGATGGTGGGCGATAACCTGCATTCTGATATTTTAGGTGGGCTAAATTTTGGCATCGAAACTTGTTGGTTGAATTCTCACGGCGCGGATGCTGTTGAACATATCACACCGCATTATACAGTAGGATCTTTAACCGAATTACAAACCATCCTTGAAGCTTAAGTCATCGAACTTAAATAACGATCTAAAAACCGTACCGATAAAGATAAATCAATGACCGAGAGCTAAAAAACTCTCGGTTTAAACCACTAACACATCTTTTTCACTTTTTAAGCGCTGTTTTAAATAATCAACAAACAACTGAGTACGAGTATGCTCATAATCTAGTTTTGGGTAATACGCATATACTCGAGTATGTTCCGAAGTTACATTAGGCAAAATACGAACTAACTCACCGCGTTGAATTTCTTCTTGCAACATCACTTGGTTAGAAAGAATAATCCCCATTCCTCGCTTAGCACTGTGAAATAACGCTTCAGGATTGGTGGTAGAAAAATTCCCAGTTAAACGCACTTTTTTAGAACGTTGTCCTTCCACTGATAACCTAACTTCTCTTTCTACCTTCTCACCCCAAATCAGCATATTGTAATGAGACAGTTCATCAATATTCTGCGGCTCTCCGTGTTCTTTCAAATAAAGTGGTGAAGCGTAAAAGCCCGACTGATAATCCACCAGAGGCGCTGCCCGAAAACTTAAGGTATCGAGATTTTCAATTTCCCGCCCAATAAAAATATCAAAACTTAATTCAGGCAACTGTCCGGGCATGGTGGTAATAAGCTGCACTTTAATTTGCGGATATTGACGCAAAAAATCATCCACATAACGCATAAAAAATTTAGAACCAAGCGCCAGAGTTGTACCCACTCGCAACAATCCCGTTGGTGCTTGGTTAATTGAGCGAGTTTCATCGACTAAAGACTGCCATTGCTCTAATTGTGTTTTACCGCGCTGATAAAACATTGCGCCCGCTTCAGTCTGGCTAATAGATCGAGTAGTTCGCTTTAATAATTGCACACCAATACGTTGTTCCAAAAAGTGAATACGCTTACTCACCGCCGAACTGGTCGTATTTAAACGCCGCGCAGCCTGATTAAAGCTGCCCTCTTCGACAACTTTAATATACGTTCTAACCGATTCTATCCAATCCATCTACACCGCCCACGTTATGCATTTCAATTAATTCCTAAATAGACTCAATCTCTTTCCTATTAGAAGCATTATCATTTTATATTCTTCAAAGTACACTAATTAAATGAAAACAGAAACCACGACTAAAGCGATCAACGCCTTTAAAAAAACACCACTTTTGCTCGCGATGATGATCATTGCTACGGGTCAGGTTGGCGTCAGTATTTATTTGCCATCATTACCACTTATTAGCCATGATCTGGCAGTTTCTCAAGCGCAAGTACAAGCCATTGTCACTTTCTTCTTGCTATCTTTTGGTTTATCTCAACTTTTTTATGGGCCGTTATCCGATGCAATCGGCCGACGTCCGGTATTTTTGATGGGGCAAGGCGTGTATCTTATCGGCACATTAATTTGCGTGTATTTTGCCAATAACTTTGAAGCATTATTGATGGGACGTTTATTGCAAGGGCTCGGTGCGGGCAGTGCTTCGGTACTAGGTCGCAGTGTATTACGAGACAGTTACGATGGTGCAAACCTCACCAAAGCGCTCTCTTATTTATCGATCACGGCATCGATTCTACCTATCATCTCACCAGTATTTGGTGGTTGGGTAGCGTTTCATTTTGGCTGGCAAAGCGTGTTTATGGCCGTACTGATTTATTTATCGGCTATTGTAATGCTCGGCTGGCGTATATTGCCGGAAACACTTCCCTATGCCAAAAGCCGTTTTAATGTAAGAAAAGTACTGCGCGGTTATGCTGAATTAATCACAGATCGTCAGGTTATTTCCAGTGCCAGTTATAATTGGATCAGTTATTTAGGGGCTGTCGTCTCGCTTTCGGTTCTGCCGTTTCTTTTTCAGAATGAACTGGGGATGACGGCATCTGAATACGGCCAAGCTATGATCATTCCTTCGGCTGGTTTATTGATAGGCAGTGTCTCCGTCAACCGTTTGAACAACCACTTCCACAGTAGTCAGATCTTGTGCCTCGCTTTCGTGATCATGGCTATTTCAGGTATATGGTTATTAGTTACCCCGCTTTCTGTCGAACATTTAATTACAGCCTTCACTATTTTAACCATTGCACAAGGCATGACGTTTCCATTATCCATGTCATTATTATTAGAACCTCATCCAAATCGCGTTGGCGCAGTTTCGGCCCTTTCCGGTTCGATTCAAATGTGTGTCGCAGGTTTTGGCGGTGGATTCTTGGTGAGAAACTACGTGCATACTCAAAATGACTTAGGCATCTTTTATCTAGTAATGACGGTTGTTATGGTGATGGTTTTGATTGTAAGTAGTAGAAAAACATCAGCCGAAGCTAAAATGATATAAAAAATCACTTGCCAGTAAGAGGGCACAAATCAGTATTGCTTACGGTTAATACGGAACCATTGCTATAAGTACAGTAGCGATTAAAGCCACTCGTTTTTTCGCTCGTTAAAGAACCAAAACCATTATTGCTTTTTTTAATATTAATCGTGGGCGATCCACTATGTTTGGCAGTGGATTGATTATCAACCGGGCATAAATCAATACTTTTTACTGTCTCGACACCACCGTCGCTGTAATGGCAATAACGACTGAAACCATCGACTTTTTCGGACTGTAAACTGCCCCATGAATAAACATTGAATGGCAATAAAAATACAACCGAAAATATCAAAACTATAGATTTACACTTCATAAATATTCCTAACATTTAAACCTATAGCTTATTTAAGTTAATGAATTCACGCACTTTATTAAGGTGATTTATTCATCATTACTTAATTAAACAAACACCTTCCACTTCTAGAACCGAGCTGACATTGGCTCTTTCTATAATTTTAACTAAAGCGGATTGAATGACCCCATTTTCTCTAGCATCAGTGGCACTCGCAAAACGTTCTTCTTGCATTTCTGCCCCCTCTTCAGCAATAAATTGTACGACCACTTCAGTAGCACAATTATCGCTTGTACCAAAGTACTGAATGCTGATTTGAGGATAGCCTTTAAAGCCCTTTTTTACCTGTTTAGCAATACGCTTTTTTGCTTTATCTACATTCATATTTAAGACTTCTATTTATCGATGTGCTTCGTAATTGAGAGCATGATTTATCATAAGTAAATGAAGCTTATTAATTATTAAAAACCAAAAAGCTTCATCTCATTATTTGTATGCTACCTATATTTATATACTACCTATGCATCTCACCCGCTCGCTCGGGCTGGTAAATAATTTCTTTGATCTGAACCTTAATCAATCCGCCACCCGGTTTTGGCCATTCAATTTCATCACCTTGAGAAAGCCCTAATAGCGCACTACCGACCGGTGCAAGAATAGAAATTTTATCCCCACTCGCATCAAGATCTTTTGGATATACCAATGTTAACATCACTTCTTGTTGAGAGGATTCCACAACAAACTTCACCGTTGAATTCATTGTAACAACCGTTGGCGGAACATCAGATGGCTCCACAATATTGGCACGGTCTAGCTCACCCTCAAGATCATTGATTCCGGCAAAACTACCTTCCGGTAATGACTCAATCAACTTATACAGTCTATCGGCATCTAAAGATGAAATGGTTATTTCTGGTCTTGCATTCATTATGTTCCCCTAACAAGCTGGCAAAAGGTTTTCTGAAAACCCAACTTAACAACAAATTCAATATCTACCGTAATAAAATAGCGATAGATACTTCGCATAGAAAAAGAAAGTTATTACAATACGCCCGCTTTCTAATAAAAAACAGGCGTGTATCTTGAAACTCAATAAAAGATTGAAGCAAATTGAACAAATGGTGACCTCAGATTATACCCATATTTGGGATTGCTGCTGCGACCACGGTTTTTTAGGTGCAGCCTTATTATCTCGGCAAGCAGCTATGAACATTCACTTTGTGGACATTGTCCCTGAGCTGATGGATAAGCTAGAAAAAAAACTGCACCAATTTTATTCAAGGTCACATTCTGTTTGGAAAACACATTGTCTGGATGTGGCAACGCTGCCTTTGGATCAATATGAAGGAAAGCATTTAATTATTATTGCCGGTGTCGGTGGAGATTTAATGAGCGCCTTTATTCAAGCTCTTCATAAAAAATATCCACATATCACTATCGATTTCGATTTCCTATTATGCCCTGTGCACCACCAATTTACCTTACGCCAACAACTAATCAAGCTTGATTTCAGTTTAAAACGCGAAATATTAATAGAAGAGAATAAACGTTTCTATGAAGTGTTATTCGTATCGTCAAAAATAGATAAAAATAAACGAGTTAGCGCAGTTGGAAAAGATATTTGGAAGGCAACTTCAGCTCAACAAATAAAGGTAGCTGAAACCTATTTACATAAAACACTGCAACATTATCAGCGTATCCAAAAAGGTAAAACGAACAAGGTTGATCACATTCTCGATGCTTATCGAGCCATCCAATTTGAACAACATAACTAAACCAAGTAATCACGGTGTATTAATACAATAACTGCATGAGGTTATTTTCATCCTGCGTGATTAGAGGTACAGTCAAAACCTTTCCGATTCATTCACTTTATTAGGCTTCCATGTCTTTTGTTATCCAGAATAAATATACTTTTTTCGGTATTGCCGCCATTTTATTATGGAGCTCTGTCACCGCATTAATCCGTGATTTATCTGAATTATTTAGCCCAACTGGCGGCGCAGCGCTGATGTATTCGGTCAGTGCGATATTTCTAATGTTGGTTATGGGCGTACCAAAAATCCAGAATTACCCCAAACGTTACTTAATTATTGGCGGCATCTTATTTGTCACTTATGAAGTCTGCTTAGCATTAGCTTTGGGAATGGCGAATAGCCGACATCAAGCAATGGAAATGGCTATCATTAATTATTTATGGCCAGCACTAACCATACTGTTATCGGTAATGTTAAGCCGAAATAAGGTCAACATTCTCGTTTACCCGAGCATCTTGTTGGCATTTTCAGGCGTTGCTTGGTGTATTTCGGGTGATCAAGGCATTTCGGTGAAGGTTTTATTCCATAATATTTCTGATAATCCTATCACTTATTTTATGGCTTTCTTCGCCGCCATTATCTGGGCAATCTATTGCGTTGTAACCCAAAAAATTAGTAATGGTAAAAATGCGATTACACTCTTTTTTATCGCAACCGCCATCACATTATGGGTGAAATATGCTTTCAGTCATGAGCCTAGCTTTCACTTTACGGCTCATTCAACGCTGACATTATTGATCTCTGGCATTGTGATTGGGACAGGGTATGCATTGTGGAATCAAGCCATGATTGGAGGAAATCTAATCCTTCTAGGAACGCTGTCTTACTTCACGCCAGTCTTCTCTACCTTGTTCGCCTCTGTTTATTTATCCATCTCATTAAGCGCTTCATTTTGGCAAGGTGTTGCCTTAGTCACTTTGGGTTCTCTTATCTGTTTTTTAGTCACCAGAAGAACACGATAAACCAATAATTAATCGCATCATTATTTACGATAATTCTTGCATAGCAAAATCTGAATAGACGAAAGCCCGAACATTTCTGCTCGGGCTTTATCTATTTTTATCTTGGATCCAATTTACGTTTTAAATTAAACCACTTCTTTTAAATCAGACCAAAAGTAAAGTGCATACCGTAGAACACACCACGGCCAAATATTTCAGCAGTGATCATCGCAAACAATGCCAAAATGCTATAAAAACGCACTTTGTTGCTGGTTTGATGCGCCGAAATAGCCCATAAAATAGCCGCAATAAGCATGAATATGCACTGGATCATGATCATGCCTGAGTATTCATCAAGCACGGTAATACCTTGGTGAATTGAAGTTACGACACCGGAGAAATCAAGGATCCGAGCAATCATCACAATAAAGTGAATCGCTATCAGTAGTACACCAATGCCTGCCATCCTTTTATTGGATGTTACTGAACTGCCATTAAACGCATTTAGTAAAACATAACCAAATAGTAGACCTGCCGTGATCACAGTAAACGTAAACTCGATCGGTGTGAAAATGTTATCCCAAAGCGGCACGGTGTTGATCAAGTAAACCTTGATCATCGCGACCATGAAGATCACACCAGAAACTACGCCTAGATAGCGCAATGCGGTGCGAACGCCTTTGCCAACCACTGATTTACCGATCATGGCCAATACTTCGGTTAACCAATAAATCCCCGCGAACGCAAAGAATATTGAGCCGCTTAATATTTCATTGGAAAGACCTGATGCACCAACACGATTAAACGAGTTAAACGCACGCAATGGACTGCCGAGGTGAGCCGTTGATGCTGCAAAACCAATCGCCATAAAACCGAGTACAAAGAACAAACTTTTCACAGCTAAATCAGTCAGTTGTGATTCTTCTTTCACACACGTCATGCGAGTAGTGATCAGTAAATAGGCACCTACCGCGCACTGCGCAAGAACAGTGAAAATCACTAACGGAAATTCTAAAAAGTGCATTAGATCACCTCCTTCGGATTTTGTAAGAAGCCAGATGTATCACCTAATGGACGCGCATTTGGATTCAATTTCACAATAAGATTCGGACTGGTTAAGCGAGAATCCGGTAATGGTGCGCAATCGGCATTACTACCGTATTTCGCGCGAAGTTCATTAATGTCACCAAACTCAATCGCACGTAATGGACATGAATCCACACAAATTGGCATCAAACCTTCACCAACTCGCTCATAACACCCATCACATTTAGTCATGTGGCCTTTTTCTTCACTGTATTGTGGTGCGCCATACGGACAAGCCATATGACAATATTTACAACCAATACACACTTCTTCGTTTACCACAACCAAACCATCTTCATCACGCTTATGCATTGCGCCAGATGGACAAACCTTAGTACAAGCAGGGTTTGAGCAATGATTACACGCAATCGACAAGTAATAGGCATAAACATCTTGGCGATACACACCATTGTTCTCAGACCAGTTACCACCAACATATTCGTAAATACGGCGGAAGTTGCGCTTAACATCAAGATCTTTATTGTCTTTGCACGACAGTTGGCATGTTTTACAGCCAGTACATTTGCTTGAATCAATATAAAAACCGTACTGTTTTTTGACGTTCATAGATTGATTCGTGCTTGAGTTATTTTGTGCACTCATGCTTTAACTCCCATGCTTTTCAGCAGTGTAATTTCAACTAAGTTGGTGTGTGATGGATTCGCTTTCGCCAGTGGTGTGGGACGCGCTGTCGTCAATACATTGATTGAACCGTTCATGTCCACTTTGTCACGATTTGGCGCATACCAAGCACCTTCACCTAGTGCAGTCGTATGCGGGATAATACGAGGCGTTACTTTGGCGCACACTTGCAACTTACCGAACTCACTTTCCACTAAAACTAAATCACCATTTTTGATGCCACGTTGCTGCGCATCGATTGGATTGATCCAAATTTCTTGTGGCGCTGCCGCTTTCAATAACTCCACATTTCCGTAAGTGGAGTGAGCACGAGCTTTGTAGTGGAAACCTGTCATTTGTAATGGGAATTGCTGACGCTTTGGAGAATCCCAACCATCAAATGTTGGATGGTATTCAGCAATCGGCGTAATGTGCTCATCGTCATCTAGCTCCCAAGTTGCAGCAATTTTCGCTAGCTGCTCAGAATAGATTTCGATTTTACCCGATGGTGATGGCAATGGATTAGCAATCGGATCCTTACGGAAGTCTTCTAATTCGACATAAGGACGATCAAATTGTTTCTTATAGATCCCTTGTTTACGCATAGTGTCGTAATCAGGTAAATCAGGATCGTTGTTTTGTTTCACGGTTTGCGCGTACATCCACTGCAACCATTCTTCTTGGGTGCGGCCTTCAGTAAATTCTTTTTCCGTGCCCATACGTTTTGAAAGATCAGATAACATGTCGTAAATAGGACGACACTCAAAACGTGGTTTGATCGCTTGGCTGGCAAAAATAAAGTACGGCATTGAGCCTGCTGCGCCATCCATGCAGAAATCCGATTGCTCAGAAGTGGTACAGTCTGGCAATACGATGTCCGCATATTTAGCTGAAGATGTCATGTGATTATCAATCACCACAATCATTTCACAGGCTTTTTCATCTTGCAGTATTTTGTGAGTACGGTTGATATCAGAGTGCTGATTAATCAAACAGTTACCTGCATAGTTCCAAATGAATTTGATTGGATTTTGCAGGCGTTCAACGCCACGAATACCATCGGTAACGTCGGTCATTTCCTTGCCACGATAAATCGCATCAGTCCATAAGAACATTGGGATTGATGCTTTTACTGGGTTTGGCACTTTCGGGAAACGTTGGAACGGATAGCTATGGTCGCCTTCACGCATACCAGTGCCACCGCCTTGCAAGCCAACTTGGCCACGCAACAAGGACAACATACCAATTGCTTTACATGCTTGTTCACCGCTAGCAGAGCGCTGTAATCCCCAACCTTGAGTAATATAAATTCGGTTTGCGTTACCAATTTCACGGCCTAATTTAATGATATCCTCAGCTGGAATACCTGTGATTGGCGCGGCCCATTCAGGTGTTTTTGGCGTTTTATCATTGCCGTTACCTAAAATATAATCTTTGTAACTACCATTTTTAGGCGCAGAAGCTGGAAGCGTAGTGGCATCGTAGCCAACACAATATTTATTTAGGAAATCTTCATCTGCTTTGTTTTCTGTGATGATCACATGTGCAAGCGCAGCACATAACGCAGCATCGGTTCCGTGTTTAAGTGGCACCCATTGATCTTCACGTCCACCAGCTGTATCAGTGTAACGAGGATCAATAATAATGGTACGTGTGCGATGTTTTTGCTGACCCTCAACATAGTTATGCGTTTGGCCTCCACCCGACATACGAGTTTCGGCAGGGTTATTACCAAAGAAAATCGCTAAATCTGCGTTTTGAATATCATCCATGCTGTTGTTAGCCACCCAACCGCCATAGAAGAAATCAGTCATACATTCAATCGCTGCGGCAGAATAATCACCGTAGTGGTTTAGATAACCACCGGATAAGTTCATTAGTCGTGCCACCAGTGTTGCGCTTGGATCCCAACTTTTAGTCACAGTGCCACCAAGTGTGCCAGTGCCATAATTTAGGTAAACAGCATCATTGCCATATTCTTTAATGGTATGCTTTAGGCTATCAGCAATAGTATCTAAAGCTTCATCCCAGCTAATACGTTTGAATTTGCCTTCGCCACGTTTACCAACACGTTTCAGAGGATATTTAAGACGATCAGGGTTATAAACACGACGGCGCATAGAACGACCACGTAAGCATGCTCGAACTTGGTGAGAATGGTTAAATTCATCTAAGCCGGTATTGTCAGTTTCGACCCATTTTATTTCACCATCTACCACGTGCATACGTAACGGACAGCGGCTACCACAGTTGACGGTGCATGATGACCATACGATTTTTTCATCAGATTTAGCTGGCGTTTCTTTCGCAATGGCCTTCTTACTAAACGGTAGGGTTAAGCCTGTTGATGCGACTGCAAGCGCACCTAATGCTGAACTTCCTTTAACAAAGCTTCGGCGAGTTACCGAAAATGCATTATTAATATTTGTCTGTTTATTATTAACTGACACGACATGTCCTCTTTATACTTTCGAGTTATGCCGGGAATTATGAACCTAGCCCCTTAGGGGTACCTTGTTTTACATCAAAGTATGATCGATCTTTTACACGTATATTATGTGCCAGTAACTTGTTCGCTTGTACTTTAGCCACCCACAATACGAATAAGCGGTTTTAACGACGAATTTCAATAGAGATATATTATGACGCTTGCTACTTACAGCCATGTAGAGTCTGCCTTAATCAGTAAAACATTAGGTTCATTATTCTATTATCGTCCATGCGAATACTCACAATACGGCATTGATGAGATACTTAATACTCCATTGGATCCAGAAGATGCTTCACCGTTAATGCAGCAATTTATCTCGACATTAACGGCCTTTAAACAAGCCAATATTGATGATCTAACCACACTGCACGATCAACATTTTTCCGGCATTGCAGATATTCCAGCTCCACCTTGGGGCTCAGTGTATTTAGATCGTGAATGCGTATTATTCGGTGAATCTCATACCCAATATAAGCAGTTTTTAACCAAGGCTGGCTTTGAATTTGAAACCAAAAACAACGATCCACTCGATCATATTGGCTTAATGTTAATGGCGCTAAGTGCGTTATTGGATACCCAAGAAAATGACAACGCGATTGATTCAGCTGAACTGCAAGAAATGCTAAGCGTCCACCTACTTCCGTGGAGTCATTCTTACCTTAGTAATGTCAGTCTCGCACTTACCGAACCGAGTTATTCATCATTGGTAAAAACCACTCAAACGTTACTAGAGCAATACACTAAGGTTTTCTTGATCCCGGTAGAAAATAGAAAGATTTATATTCAAATCGACCAAGATAGAAATGAAACTCAGGAGTAATTGAGCATGTCGACAGCACCTAACTTAACTCGACGAGGTTTATTCGGTGGTCTTAGCTCTCATGTTAAGGCAATCAAAGCCGTTGAAGCCGTGCAACGAACGGTTCCTCGTCCACCAACCGCTGTCGACGAAGATATTTTCCAGAGATTGTGTAACCAATGTGGAGAGTGTGCCAAGGTGTGCCCACAATCAATTATTCATATGCAATCTGGATATCCGACTTTGGATGTGGATTATGCCCACTGCACGCTATGTGGTGAATGCAAAAGTGTGTGCCCAACTATTGCGCTCTCAGGTGCGCAGCAAGATACGGGCTTACGCGCTCAAGTGAATGACACTTGTATTAACCTTTATGGTTACTGCGATGCTTGCGAAACATCTTGCCCAACTCAAGCACTGCAATGGAACGATGGGCAAATTCCCCATATTAATTTAAGCAGTTGTCATGGTTGTGGCATCTGCAAATCTGACTGTTATCTTGGCGCCATACATTTGATTAATAAGTAAACATAAAGTAATAACTCGCGTCGAAAACCCAAAAACACAATATCGAATTGATGATGGTTTAACCACTAAGCGTCTTGTTCTATATCTTCGAAGACTGAATTACCTCCTCCTTTTTGCCTTGCAAGAAAAAACTGACAATTAACTATTTGTTAATGATTATCAAAGCGTATAATGATTGTGACTTTTCTATTTTCTGACTGGTTTGCACTAACCCTAAGAAATATTGCCCTGAGGTTCAACACAACGTATGCCACTCGCTTTAAAAAATGCTTATCGCCGATTTAAACAAGCTCCTCTTTTCTTGCGTATTGCGAGTTACTTATTATTAGCTTATGCCATCTACGCAATCATCCTCGGGTTAATTATTCCGGCAGTTGCTCAATCACAAGCACCCAAGCAGTTAAGTGTTTTATTGGGACGCGATGTACGAATTCAAAAAGTCAGTATCAACCCATTCTTACTACGCTTTCGCATTCAAGGCTTTGATATACTTGAAGCCGACACTCCAATGCAAGATGCAAAAACTCAGAAGCAAAAGAATAATCCATCCTTTGTCAGCTTTGACAGCTTGGATCTACAAATCGGTTTTTGGAAAAGCATTATTCATTTAGCACCAACCGTTGAACATCTGTATTTAATCAAACCACAAGTCACCGTGGCGCGGCTTAATAGCAACTCAGAATTTAACTTTACCGATATCATCGATACCTTGGCAAAAAATGCCACACCAGATCCAGATGAAAAAATAGCGGCACCAAACAAAACCCAAACCTTGCCTGCATTCTACGCTCGAGACATTAAACTTACACAAGGCCGCTTTGATTTTATCGATACACCAACCGGTGCACATTTACAGTATCAGGGCCTAAACTTACATCTTCCACAATTAGATTCTCAAGCGGTCACTCTTGTAAAACCCGACCAACCATCTAATTCAAAGTCTCCATTGTCGCTCAATAAAAAAGCCAACCACTTTGCACTAGAGATCATCGGAGTCGATAAAGGTTCACTGTCTTTAAAAGGGCAATTCCAATTCCAACCATTCGCTCTGCAAGGTGACCTTGTACTAGACAAAATCACCTTAGCGCGCTTTTGGCCGTTTGCCGAAAAAGAATTAAAAGCAAAACTTACTGATGGACAATTCGATTTATCGACTCAATTTGCGTTAAAAGATACTAATGACGCCTTTAATTTCACGACCGATAAAGGCCAATTTACTTTACGTAATCTCGAGTTCAGCGATAACAATGTACCTAAAATTAAGTTGCCGACATTAAAGGTAAATAACGTTGCACTTAATAGCCAAAACAAACACATTGATATCCAAAGCTTAGCATTAGATGGATTATGGTTAGATGCAGCGCTAACAAAGAATGGGCTTGATTTACAAAAGCTTTTCTCACCAATAGCACAACAAAAAAACCAAACATCTTCGGCCTCTAGTCAAACAACCACTAATCAGCCAACTACTAATCAAGCAGCAGTTAAACAAAAAGTAGCTAAACGCACGGTAGCTAAAGACACGACATCTAAGGCTGTAACAAACGCTTCTAGTAACAAATCAGATGACTCAAAAAATACACCTTGGCTTCTTCATTTACACCAATTTGATATGAAAAATACCGATATCAATATAAATGAAAAAATGGTGAGTAATGGTGTGCATTGGCGGATATATCCATTATCTATCACAACAAAAGATGTATTCAGTGATCTGAGTAAACCGATTGATTACAACGTTAATTTATCCGTCAATTCTTGGCTGAAAAAAGCGCCCGACAACACCCGTGGTTCATTCAACAGTCAAGGCAGCGTGGATTTAACGAAGGTTGACCGTCAAGGTGTTGTGGTTAAAGGAAAAGTAGCACTATCTCAATTAGATTTAACTCAGCTACAAACCTATTTGAACCCTTATCTAAACGTGCAGTTATTACGAGGAAAGTTAAGTACTCAAGGTAACTTTAATGCAGATACTAAAGGCGCAGCGTCTTATTCTGGTAGTGCACAAATTGCCAATTTACTCATACGTGATCGCTTGGAATACCAGCCACTGATCAAATGGTCCAATATGACCATCAATAATTTAAAGTTTGACCAAAAAACTCAGCGACTCAATATTGATACCATCAATTTTACTGCGCCTTATAGCAAAGTGTTAATTGATAAACAACGACATACTAATATCGGAAGTATTGTTAAGCCTCAACCTGCTAGCACCAATACAAGCAACAAAAAATCAGCGCCAAGCAAACCTTTAAAAGTCTATATTAAGCAGATTAAATTCACTCAAGGTTCCGCATTGTTTGCCGATTATTCGCTGCCAACCAGCTTTCAATCTGGCATTGAATCGATTAGCGGCAATATTCGCAATTTATCTTCAACGCCAGGTACCAAGGCGAGTGTAGACATCAAAGGGAAGATAAATAAATACGCGCCTGTTACTTTAAAAGGTCATGTAAACCCATTAATAAAACAACCTTATTTAGACTTGGATCTCATATTCAAAAGTGTCGAACTGACTTCGGTAAACCCATATTCAGGTACTTATGCCGGCTACTATATTGATAAAGGCCAACTATCGTTAGATCTCAAATATAAGCTTGAGAAAAATCAACTATTAGGTGATAACCATTTGGTTGTCGACCAACTTAAATTAGGTAAGAAAAGCGATTCTGATCTTGCCACTAGTCTGCCACTGACACTCGCGATTGCGCTGCTTCAAGATCGCCATGGCGTGATTGATTTAGGTTTGCAAGTCTCTGGTGATGTTAATAGCCCAGACTTTAGTGTTGGAAGTATCGTTTTACAGGCACTCACCAATATCATAACAAAAGCAGTCACCTCTCCTTTCTCTCTATTAGCTGGATTGGCAGGCAGTGATGAAGAGCTTAATCACATCCCGTTCGATGCAGGAAAATCACAACTTAATGAAGAAGCCATCTCTCGTTTAACAACATTAGGTAAGGCCCTGCAAGATAGACCTATGCTCAAACTAAGCGTTGTAGGGGCAGTATCTGCCGCGGATGATAGCCACGCTTTAGCAGAAGAAAAACTACAACAAAAATTACTGCAAGAGAGTGGACTAGATGAACTACCAAAGAACTCATCGGCCAGTAGCATTGCACAAAATGAAGACTTAGCTGACAGCCTAGAAGATCTGTATAGTGATCTCCCGAACAAAAATGTTGGGGATGAAGAAGACAAAGTAAAACTGCAAATTCAGCAAAGTACAGGCAAAGAAAAAGTCAATTCAACACAACTAAACACTGCTCTGCACATTAGCTTATATAACCAACTGGTTAATGAGGAAAATATCAGCCCTGATGAACTTGGTAGTCTCGCAGTCGAACGTTCTCGAACTATTAAAGCTTACTTAGTGGATGAGCAAAAAATCGACCCAGCGCGAGTGTTTATACTCGATAGTAAATCTCAACTAAAAACCGATAGCCAAGGTGCAGACCTTACTATTGATGCTCAATAATCTACCGAGGCACCTAATTTCTTGGTTTCTAGTTTCTAGTTAAAACAAGCGCCTAGATGCACCGATAAATAAAAAAGTCTCAACCTCTAAATTTTCAGAAGTTGAGACTTTTTTATGTCACATGTAACTTTTTTGAATTAAATAAAACTTAGCCGCAGTTTATATCAATAGCATTAATCATCTTTTAAAGTTAATGAAAAATCATCAATATAAACTTCAGTTTGCTCACTAATATCTGCGTTTTTATCCAATTGACTAGCATTAATAATATGCATCAACGCATAAATCTCAAGAGTCGTATTACTTCCTGAATTAAAATCTACGCTTGCTTGACGGAAGCCATCATCAGCATCACCGTGCTCACTATCTGAAAGATCTTTAATATGAATCTCTTTTGTTACCACAGTAGAACCAGATAATGATTGATCGCCAAGCGCCTTCGCACCAATTTCTAATTCGCTCGGTGAGGAATCACCTTTTTTATCCGCGTAATAAACCGATAATGTATATTCAGTATTCGGCTCTACATTCGTTAACACTTGGCTAATACCAGGCGTTGCGGTGAAATCATCACTTGCCTTAGTGAAGCGAATTCTAACCGATCCTTCATCGCCAAATGCAGTCTCGACAGAGCTATCTACCGCACCTAGACCTCTGTTGTCATCCGCATGCTTTAACCATGCATCACTTTTTCCATTATTAGCTCTAAATTGAGTAAATTGACCATCGCCAATTACACCCATTGCTGCAACTGATGATGTAGATTGTGAATTCGAATCATCGCTTGATGAACATCCAGCCAATAAACTTGCTATAACTAAACCTAGATAAATTTTCTTCATTATCCCTAACCTCTTAATTTAAGACTAATACTACACTTGGGCTTTTATTATATTAGCCTGTCTGCTGCGAACAAACAAAACCATCACGCAAGTGAATGATTAATATGAAAATAACACCTGTAACTATAATCTAACATGTCTTCTCAATTTATAATGCATGAGTTAAAAAATAATTTCCCTTTTATCTTAAAGAGTTAATTATAAGCACCCAATATGCCATTTTATAAAATTGTATTATGCTTTATGATGCTGCGCTTACATTATTTTTAGCTACTTTAATTTCACCATAAACTGAGTCTTTATGCCTAATACTGCTTCTACTATAAAAAAAAGACTCATAAAAAAAATACTGATAATTTTACTTATCCCACTTCCTATTGCTCTATTTTCTAGCTTTCATTTCGCTAATATTAGCTTACAAGGGCAATTGCGGTCACTTGCCCAATCTTATGTTCATCAAATGGAAGAGATCGTCAATGAACTCAGAGATGAAAATAAGCAGGCATTATATGATGCGAAAAACTGCGAACAGATACAAAAAAGTCTACTCTTTGAAACATTTTTACGTGAAATGCTCATTTCAGACGATGGTCATATTGTCTGTTCATCAAAGCGAGGCTATGAAGAATACTCCGCATTTTCTGCTTTATTACCCCGAAGCCACTTTCCACAGGGTGAATATTTATTTGATTTTTCTGATGGCGCAGAAAAAGTTCGTAGCCTTATTGTCGTTGATATCGACAAACACCATCCGCAACGTTCCGCAATATCAATCGTTGATCAACGCTACATAGATGTTCGTCTTGGATTTCAATCCGATGATAGAATTAGTCATACTCAGATGACCGTCAATAAGGTTAATTATCCCAAAGGAAGCAAGATTAACAATGCTCCGTTTGCAACCTCAGCGATATCGAAATACCTTGATATCCAAGTCACAATTACACCAAGTAATAAACTCAAGCATGATATTTTTATCCTCTATTATTTGAGTGCAATTCCCATTTGGCTACTTTTAGCCATATTGATTTACCTCATACAATATTGGTATTTTTCTCGTGGAACGTTAATTGAGGATCTCAAACGCGCAGTAAAACATCACGAGCTTCATTTAGTCTATCAACCCTTATTGAATTCTAGCGATAAAAAAATATCTGCGGTTGAAGCATTATTACGATGGGAAAATGCCAAGCATGGTAATGTTCCACCCGATATTTTCATCCCTCTTGCAGAGCAACATGGCTTTATTAATACCATTACAGATTTTGTTTTAGAGCAAGCCTTAAACGACTGGGAAGAAAATAGCAATCACAGCCCAATCCAGATTGGTATAAATGTTCCTCCATCTTACTTACTCGCATCTGATTGCATTGAAAAATTCTCTATATGGGTACAAAAATATCAAGAAAAAAATCTGTTACTTGGTATCGAGATTACAGAAAGACAATTGCTGAATGAAAAAGGCCGAACCATTTTAGATGATATTCGTCAGCTAGGAATCGAAGTATTTATTGACGATTTTGGTACTGGCCATACTTCCCTTTCTATTTTGCAAGATATCCAATTTGATTACCTAAAAATCGATCGGTGCTTTATTAATTCTATTGGTGTTCAGTCGGTGAATACGCCTGTTCTGAATAGCATTATTAATCTTGCTCACCAATTGAACGTCAAAATTGTGGCTGAAGGCGTAGAAACGAAAGAGCAAATGGATTATTTGATCGAGCACGATGTAGAATTACTTCAAGGTTATTACTTTTACAAACCGATGACTTTTAGCCAACTCAAATCAATCCTATTTGAGAAGTCTAAAAACTAAGCGTTTACATCCGTAAAGATAGTCGATAGATGGATCATTTATGGCCGCAGCATTAAGCGTTCCAACCAAGCATATAGCAGTATTTATACCACAAAATTGCTCCGCCTTGAGTCGAGGCGCGGTAGTGGAACCTTTTCGGTTAATCAACCAGTTATTAGAGCAAGAAAAGTATCAGCTCAATTTTATCACTGAGCAAAATAGCGCAGCCCTCACAAGCCTTCGTCCTTATCAATTTCTCATTATTTTGGCCGAACAAGCACCGCTACAACCTGTGTCATTTAAAATTAAAAATGCACTCAATCACTATCATCAAAATCTCACGCCAATACTCACGGCTCATGCTGGCGTTTACTGGCTACTCGACAGCGGCATCGGCTTTATTCACAACTCACAAGAGCGTAAAAATAGCTCATCTAATCATGAAAATAATAATACCTTGGTTGCCCATTGGTCTTTGCTTGATGATCTAAAAGATAAATATCCTCATATTCATTTCAGTGATCACCTATTCCAACGAAATGAATATATGACTAGCTGCGCCGGACAACTATCCCTACTCGATTGTCTACTCGACTATTTACAACAATTTGAGAGCGTCGAACTCATCCAGCAATTAGTCGAATTATTGTGCATGGAAAGGAGGCGCAATGGTGATGAAAAACAGCGTATACCACAGCCAATAACAGCGATAGATCGTAAGCTCACCAGCGCCATTGAGATCATGGAAAGCCATATTGAAGACCCACTTACTACCGATCATATTGCCGCGCAAATATATGTATCGCGTCGCCAGTTAGAGCGGCTATTTAAACGTCATCTTGATACCATGCCAGCACGTCATTACATGCAAATCCGTCTTAAGCACGCCAAATACTTACTGCAAACGACATCAACCTCGATTGTTCAAATAGGGCTTAAATGTGGTTTCTCAAGTGGCCCTCATTTCTCTTCTGCCTATAAAACATTTTATCAACTCACCCCAAGAGAAGAGCGATCCAAACTTCACCCCTCTCAGCCATAATTTTAACAACGTCTATCTAATTAAACGGATCAAGCGACCGCTCCCCCAAAAATCCCGACTTGCAATATAAAGCGACAACTCAGAGATGTTAATGATGCGTTAAATATGTAAATAGTTGTCGCGTATATGAACGTATTTTCATCACGAGTCGCGTAGCCTAAGCCTATTAATGAACTTAATGACAAGGCTATCATCATGACTCATAAACCGACTCGCAGCGATTTTGATAAATATTTACTCCCAACGTATTCACCTGCACCTTTTATTCCGGTGTCGGGGAAAGGATCGGTGATCATCGACCAAAATGGGAAAGACTACATCGACTTTGCTGGCGGTATTGCGGTCAATGTTTTAGGTCATGCTCATCCAAAACTCAAACGTGTATTGGCCGAACAAGCCGACGCGTTGTGGCATACCGGTAATGGTTATACCAATGAGCCTATTTTGAAACTGGCTCGTCAATTGGTTGAAAGTACCTTTGCCGATAAAGTCTTCTTTTGTAACTCAGGCGCAGAAGCCAATGAAGCGGCTTTAAAGCTTGCTAGAAAATACGCTCTTGATCATTTCGGTGAACATAAAAACGAAATTGTTGCTTTCAACAATGCCTTCCACGGCCGCACACTATTTACAGTAAGCGCAGGCGGACAGCCAAAATATTCTCAAGACTTTGCTCCTCTTCCTGGTGGGATCAACCATGTAGCCTATAACGATTTAGCAGCAGCAAAAGCTATCATTAATAAAAAAACATGCGCCGTGATTGTTGAACCAATTCAAGGTGAAGGTGGCGTTATCCCCGCCGATAAAGAATTCTTGCAAGGCCTACGAGATTTATGTGACCAACATGACGTCGCTTTAATTTTTGATGAAGTGCAAACCGGTATTGGCCGTACTGGCGCGCTTTATGCTTATATGCATTACAACGTGTGTCCCGATATTCTTTCAACAGCAAAAGCACTAGGCGGCGGCTTCCCGATTGGCGGCATTCTCACCACCGATAAATTTGCACCATCATTATGTGTAGGAACACACGGCACGACTTATGGTGGCAATCCTATTGCTGGCGCGATTGGTAACGCAGTATTAGAAGAAGTGAATCAACCAGAATTCTTACAAGCAGTACAAGACCGCCATGATCAATTTATCGCTCGATTAACTAAACTCAACCAAAAATTTGATCTGTTTAAGTCATTTCGTGGTGTTGGCTTATTAATTGGTTGTGAGCTTAACGATGCTCATAAAGGCAAAGCAAAAACCATCAGTAATATTGCAGCTGAACATGGGTTGATGATGTTAATTGCAGGACCTGATGTCGTGCGTTTTGCACCAGCGTTAAACATTACCCAACAAGAAGTTGAGATCGGTTTAACGCGCTTAGAAGCTGCTTTAGGGGTTTATTTAGCTCAGGAAGAATAAGCATGGTCATACTCCGCCCCGCAACACTAAATGATATCGACCAAATATTAAGTTTGGCGCAAAATAGCGGGCCAATGGTATGTACCTTGCCCGCAAATCGTGAACTATTAATGGCTAAAATTGAGCGGTCGATTGATTCGTTCGGGCAAGATGTGTTTTGCCCAGGGGAAGAATCGTACTTCTTTGTTTTAGAGGATACCAAGCACCATAAACTCATCGGAACAGGAGCGATTAATGCACTTGCTGGCTATCGCTCTCCATTTTATTCGTTTCGTAACGACACCTTGATTCATTCGTCACGTCAGCTCAACGTACACAGTCGGATCCATGCACTGACACTAAGTCACGATTTAAGTGATCATTCACAACTTTGTTCTTTTTATATAGCACCTTCAACTCAAAATGAGATGAGTTCCAGCAACCAATATCCAGCGTTAATTACTTTAGGTCGCCTGTTATTTATGACTGCTTATCCTGAACGATTTTCAAGTGAATGGATGGCGGTATTACCCGGCATTTTTGATAACGATGGGCGCGCCCCTTTCTGGGAGCATGTTGGGCGAAAATTCTTTGGCATGGATTATCACCAAGTCGAGGAATATCACGGCACTCAAGCCAATACTTTTATTGCTGAATTAATGCCACACCACCCACTTTATGTTCCTCTGATTAATGAAGAAGCACAATCGGTGATGGGGCAAACGCATCCACAAGCCGAACTGCAATGTGGATTGCTGTGTGACCAAGGTTTTGAATCCGATAAGTACGTAGAAATTTTCGATGCAGGTCCAATTTTAACGGCGCCTCGTCATGCACTAACGGTTTGGCAACAAAGCCAATCTGTCACGCTGACCATTAAAGATTCACAACAAGATCAGCAGTATTTACAGGCTCAACTGTACTTACAAGATCAATTTTATTTGAACAACCAAACCTATCTAATTGGCATCACCGACAGCCAAGGATTTAGAGCCTGTTTTATTGATGGCCTATTGAACGACGGGCAGCTGATCGTCACACAAGAAAATGCTTATCAAGCCAACCTAACCCAAAATCAACCTCTTTGGTGTTTGGTTTTATAAATAGAATACTCGTCACATCATACAATTAGATGATCTGAAGTTAGCCAACAAACTGCCACGGCAGCTAAGAAAAAATCGACTCTACATAGTTGGCAACAACACGGCTGCTTCAAATACGACGAGTAACTTCAAGGAATGAATACCATTATGATGATAATCCGACCAATAACTAACAACGACAAGCAGTCTATTTTAGATTTTGCGACTAAGACAGGCACAGGTTTTACTTCCCTACCTCAAAATGAAGAGCGCTTACTGGCTCGCCTAAAACGAGTATTAGCGACATGGACTGGTGAGGCAACGCCTGCAGAAGAAGGCTATTTATTTGTTTTAGAAGATACCGATATTCAAAAAGTTGTCGGTATTTGCGGTATTGAAGTTGCTATCGGTTTAGATGAACCTTGGTATAATTTCCATGTGGGCACACAAGTTCACGCCTCTAAAGAGCTCAATGTCTACACCCAGATGAAAACTTTAATGCTGACTAACAACCATACTGGTTACAGTGAATTATGTACCCTATTTTTAGACCCTGATTATCGTAAAAATTATAACGGCCACTTATTATCCAAATGTCGCTTAATGTTTATTGCTCAGTTTCAAAATAAGTTTTCTGAAAAAATAATTGCTGAAATGCGTGGAATGCACGATGAAAATGACGAATCACCATTCTGGGAAAGCTTAGGTCGTCACTTCTTTGCCATCGATTTTAACCAAGCCGATTACTTAACCGGTATTGGTCAAAAAGCCTTTATCGCAGAACTCATGCCAAAACACGCTTTGTATGTTGATTTTTTAACCGATGACGCTAAAAAAGTGATGGCAGAAGTTCATCCAAATACCGCCCCTGCTCGTAAAATTTTAGAAAGCGAAGGGATGCGTTATGAAGGTTATATCGACATTTTTGATGCAGGCCCCACTCTTGAAGCTTACACCAAAGATTTACGCGTGGTGCGAGATAGCCAACACCGACAAGTTCGTATTACCGACCCAAGCAACCTTAATGACGATCACACCATCTTGATGAGCAATGATAAATACCAAGATTTTCGCGCCATTATTGGTGAACCACTTGTTGATGACACTTATATTTCCATCACTCTTGCCCAAGCCGAAGCGTTAAAAGTCAAAGATGGTGACTCAATTCGTCTCGTTTCACTTTGTAAAATAGGAGAATAACCCATGACTCAACATTCCAATCCTAACCACGAACAGGCCAGCGGGCATTTCATTAACGGGCACTTTATTGACGGACAATGGCTCACGGGTAATGGCATTGATTTCTCCAAACAAAACCCAAGTGATAACCATACTATTTGGCAAGGTAAAGAAGCCAACGAACAAGAAGTTTCTCAAGCTATTCAAGCCGCAAGAAAAGTATTTCCTGTATGGGCGCGAACCGATCTGGCACAACGAATTGAAATCCTAGAGCGCTTCGCTGAAGAGTTAAGAAAAGAGCATCACCCACTGGCGGCCATTATTGCTCAAGAAACAGGAAAACCAGAATGGGAAGCGAGAACCGAAGTTCAAGCCATGATCAACAAAATCGCGATTTCGATTCAGTCTTACCATGAAAGAACTGGTGAAAAAGTCACCCCAATGCCAGATGGACAAGCGGTATTACGCCACAAACCTCATGGTGTATTGGCGGTATTTGGTCCTTATAATTTTCCGGCTCATTTACCTAATGGGCATATTGTTCCGGCATTATTGGCGGGAAATTGCGTGGTGTTTAAGCCAAGTGAACTTACCCCGTGGACAGCGCAACGCACACTTGAAATCTGGCAAAAATCTGGCCTACCTAATGGCGTAATTAATCTTATTCAAGGCGGTAAAGACACCGGAATTACTCTCTCAAATCATAATGGCATTGATGGCTTGTTATTCACAGGTAGCGCCAATACTGGTTACCATTTGCATCGTCAATTGGCTGGACAACCCGAGAAAATTCTGGCGCTTGAAATGGGCGGTAATAATGCCTTAATTGTTGAATCATTCGAACAACTCGATGCGGCTGTCAATATTGCGATTCAATCTGCGTTTATTAGTGCGGGGCAGCGCTGCACTTGTTCACGTCGATTATTAGTTCGAGAAGGCGCGCAAGGCGATGCTTTCGTTCAACGTTTAGTCGAAGTGAGCCGCGATATTCAAATGGGAGCATGGAATGCCGATCCTGCACCATTTATGGGGCCGGTGATCTCAAATCAAGCGGCTAAGCAATTGATGAAAGTACAACAACAGTTATGCGATTTAGGTGCAAAATCCTTACTTGAAATGAGTAAACCTGATGCTGACACCGCATTCCTTACCCCCGGAATCATTGATGTTACTCATGTGAAAGCCCTTCCCGATGAAGAATATTTTGGCCCACTGCTTAGCGTTATTCGCTATCAAGATTTTGGTCAAGCAATCGAAATAGCCAATCAGACTCGCTTTGGTTTAGCCACTGGTTTGATTTCGACCAAACGAAGCGATTATGACCAAGTATTAATTGAAGCACGCGCAGGCATTGTAAATTGGAACAAACCATTAACAGGAGCATCCAGTAACGCACCATTTGGTGGTGTTGGCGCATCGGGTAATCATCGCGCCAGTGCTTATTATGCCGCGGATTATTGTGCCTGGCCGATGGCTTCGGTGGAGTCAGAACACTTAGCGATGCCGGAAACTAATCTACCCGGCTTACGCTTTTAATTTTTCGTTTTCGGTTTTAATCATGAATAACGTTAATCGTAAATAGATTTAACTGTAAAAAGGATACAGCATGTCAGCATACGAAGTTAATTTTGATGGTCTGGTTGGTTTAACGCACAACTACGCGGGATTGTCGTTCGGCAATGTCGCCTCGACCTCAAATAAAAATGCTATCGCCAATCCGAAGCAAGCCGCGTTGCAAGGTTTAGACAAAATGAAAGCGCTGGCTGATCTTGGTTTCAAGCAAGGCGTATTGCCACCACAACAGCGCCCATGTGTAAAAACGCTGCGTGAGTTAGGGTTTAGCGGTAATGATGCCAGCGTACTGCAACAAGCTGCCAAAACCGCTCCCCATTTACTGGCAGCAGTCGGTTCAGCATCATCAATGTGGGTAGCCAATGCCGCGACGGTGTCACCATCGGCCGATACCGGCAATGGCAAAGTACACTTTACAGTTGCTAACTTGAATAATAAGTTTCATCGCGCTATTGAAGCTCCAACCACCAGCAATGCGCTTAAAGCTATTTTTACAGATGAACAATATTTTGAGCATCACGCCGCGCTGCCACAACAAAGCACTTGGGGCGATGAAGGTGCCGCCAATCACAATCGATTATGTTCAGAATATGGTTCATCTGGCGTCGAAATGTTCGTTTATGGCTGTCAAAGCTATGGCGGGCAAGTCAAGCCAACCAAATACCCTGCACGTCAAACCAAGGAAGCCAGTCAAGCTGTGGCAAGATTGCATCAACTTGATGAAAATAAAACCGTGTTTGTTCAACAAAATCCAGACGTAATCGATCAAGGTGTTTTTCATAACGATGTTATTTCAGTCAGTAATGGCAACGTGCTATTTCATCATCAACAAGCGTTTTTACATCAAGCTCAAGCGTTCGATGAAATTCATCGCAAACTAGAGCCGCTTGGGGCGCAATTTATGCCGATTGAAGTGCCTACCTCTAAAGTCAGTGTGGAAGATGCAGTCAAAACCTATTTATTTAACAGTCAATTATTAACCAAAAAAGACGGTAGCATGCTTATTGTCGTGCCAGAAGAATCGAAAAGTAATCCACGAGTATGGGGTTACTTAAACGAGTTAATCCAAAGCGACGGCCCGATTAATGAAGTGAAGGTATTTAACTTACGAGAAAGCATGTGCAACGGTGGTGGACCTGCATGTTTAAGACTGCGAGTAGTGTTAACTCAAGCCGAGTTGAATGCCACTAATCCAAACGCTATGTTAACCAATGCAAACTACCACACCTTGACCAACTGGGTGAATAAGTATTATCGCGATCAATTAAGCGAGTCGGACCTTAGTGATCCCCAGCTATTAATTGAAAACTACACCGCATTGGATGAACTCACCAAGATCATGAATTTAGGATCAATCTATTCATTTCAAATGTAATCAATAGACAAGGAAGCACCATGTTTGATTTTTTAGCAGAGTCTTTGGCAGGCGATCAAATATCAGTTGAATCTGGTTCAATTGAAAACAGTATTGGATCATCCATTTATTGGCACCGACCTGAAGCTGGCATCATTGTCTTTGAGCCAATTCAAATGAGGAATAACGCTACAGATATCAAACTCGACAGAAATGTGGTGATCTCTTGCGCCGTACATGGCAATGAAACTGCACCGGTTGAAATTACCTCTGAGTTGGTGCAAGGCTTACTCAATGGACAATACCGGCTTAACGTTCGCTTAATGGTTATTCTGGGCAATCTTGATGCGATGCGAATTGGTGAGCGTTATCTTAATATCGATTTAAACCGCTTATTTAACCAAGCGCACTCTAAATATCCACAAAATTCTGAAACCACACGCGCTGCTAAACTGGAATCACTGGTTGCCAAATTTTATCAGGAAAAACCTGAATTCTCACATTGGCATTTTGATTTACATACCGCGATAAAGCCATCTCGTCACATTCGTTTTGGTTTGCTGCCTTATGTCGAATCTGGTCAATATTCACCAACGATGATGCAATGGCTGCAAAATGTAGGGCTAGAAGCGCTGGTGATAAACCATGCTCCAGCGTCGACTTTTAGCTACTTTACTAGCCATCAATTTCACGCTGCAAGTTGTACGCTAGAATTAGGTAAGGCATTGCATTTTGGTTGTAATGATTTAAGCCAGTTTAAGGGAATTAGGAGTGGATTACTGGCATTAATGGCCAATGAACTTTCTCATTCTGAGGGCGAGCAAACCTCCAATAGCAAAAATAATCAGCCCAACCAAACCTCGCCCATTTTGTATAAAGTCTCACAGCAGATCACAAAAATCAGTGAACAATTCCAATTTAATATTGATGAAAATAGCCATAATTTCACAAAATTTAGACAAGGCACTTTACTCGCCAGCGATAAAAATACCCTGTATATGGTAAAAGAAGAAAGTGAATATCTACTCTTTCCTAATAGCGGCGTCAAAACTGGTTTTAGAGCTGGATTGATGTTAAAGCAAGTCGAATCATGACAATTTCTTTTTGACTAAATAATCACTACAAACTAGACCATATCTAAGATTTTTTTATGATCGATATTGAGGCAATATCGAGCGGCGGTTCACCATCAAACTATATGCAGGAGCAAACGAGGCTCCTGCTTTTATTATTTATTATTATTTGAAGTATCCGGTTTTGGTTCTAGCCATATCATAAATACGCCCCACCATAATGCGAGCACCACCGCCCCTAAAAACAGACCAATAATACCGGCATACATCATACCGCCAAGCGAGCCAATAATGATCACCGCCATAGGAACTGATACACCACGTCCCATCAATAGTGGTTTTAAAATATTATCGGACAAACCAGCCAGAATGCACCACACCGTAAAGATAATAAATGGTGTGGTCTCTGCGGTAAAATACATGTAACCGATAAGAGGTGCTATCGCTAAAATAGCCGGTAATTGTGCGATGCATAGAATGAGAATTAGTATTGTAAATATTCCAGCCGCTGGTATATGGAAAGTGAACATCGCAGCACTAATAATAGCCGTCTGAATAACCGCAACACCAATAACACCAATTAACACGCTGCGTATAATTTTCGCCGTCATGTCTGCCCATTCAACACCATGATCACCGGCGCTGCGTTGAAATATAGTCACCACTGTTTTGGAAATGGGTTGGCTTGCGGCCATAAAAAAGCCCGCGATCATTAGTGAGATTATAAACATAATGACGCCCGCTAATCCGCTACCAAAAGTAGAAGCTAAAGACGTTAATACTTGCTTAATTTGTGGCAAAAACTGAATGGCAACATCTTTCAAATGCGTTGAAACATAAATCAGACCATCAAAAAGTCGTTCGCCTATAAGTGGCACACTCTTAATTGATTCACTTGGTTTGAAAACGGTAAAAGTCCCAGAAGAAACCATATCAGTTATCTTCATCAAAGCATCGTAGATAGAACTCGAAATAAAACCAAACGGAACGATCAATAACACGATACAAATGGTGATCACCAATATTGCAGCAATCGAACGCTTCAAACGCATGTATTGAATAAGTGTGTTAGTTAATGGATTCAGAGCAACCGCAATAATCGCCCCCCAAAGTACAGGTAGGATAAAAGGCTGAACAATATTATAAGTCCCTAAAATCAGGATAAAAATCAAGCCTATACGAATAGCCGACTCAACCATATTATTTACGAAGCGACGATCATGATCATCAATAGGTTTTATGTTCATCATTTATCTCTGATTTAGTTAACTCTATGAAATTATTTAAATAGTATAGCGATAATCGCTGGATAAGACATAAATGAATCCTCTTTTAATAGGTTCATGTATCTTGATCACATTGCTTTCACTCTCGTGAATTCTATTGCATTTATAATAGAGGATTTAACGCAAAACCGGATACTTGCGTAATAAGAAAAACAACACAGCCAAAGACACGACACTGATGCCCGAAGCAACATAGCCAACATTGGGTAGACCCATATGAATGATGACTTTACCGCCAATTAATGCCCCTGCCCCAATACCTAAATTGATGATGCCGGAATACATCGACATAATAACTTCAAACGAATCATTATCAATATTGAAGACTTTCACCTGCATTGTTACTGGTACCAGCATCATCACAATACCCCAGACAAAAATCAGACCGCTGATCCCCCAAGTCGACATTGCGACACTATTGAGTAACGCCATACAAATGGCAATCAAAACCCCGCTGCTCACGAGCATCACGGTATTATGTTTTTCTCCCCATACAGCAAACATCACACTGCCGATTATGCCTGCTCCACCAAATAACAAGAGTAGAAAAGTCGTGAAATAACTGTCTGATTGACCAACCTCATGCATGAACGGTTCGATGTAACTGTAGCTACTGTAATGCGCGGTGAAAATTAAAAAGGTAAAAAAATACGCACCAATTAACACTGGTTTTTTAAACACTGCCGACAAGCTTTTTAAGCTGCCAGAAGACACGCTCGGCAACACTGGTAATAAACGAGCCAGTAATAACATCATTAAAAATGCAACCACCCCAATCACACCAAACGTAACTCGCCAGCCAAACCATTGGCCAATTAAGCGCCCAAGTGGAACACCGAGTACCATCGCTAGAGACGTTCCTGTTGCCAATATACTAAGCGCAAAGGTTTTTTTACCTGCTGGGGCAACTCGAATCGCAATTGCAGCGGTGATGGACCAAAATATGGCATGAGAAAATGCGATGCCTATTCGGCTGATTACCAGAACAGGAAAGCTCCAAGCAAAAATGGACAACACGTGACTGACGGTAAATAATGCAAATAAGCATAACAGCAGGGTTTTACGCTCAACTTTACGTGTTAATAGCATTAACGGCAGTGACAGCAGCGCAACCACCCAAGCGTAAATGGTCAGCATCCAACCCGCCTTGGCCGTTGTGATATCAAAACTTTGTGCGATATCAGTAAGAATACCAACGGGTACAAATTCAGTGGTATTAAAAATAAACGCACTGAACCCCATTGCAAATACACGCAGGTATTGCAAATGGCGAGAGTTCGCCTCAGTTGATAACAATGTTTTCATAAATAAAAGGCAACTTAAAAGGTGATTAAGGTCACATTATCCTTGCTTTTAAAAAGAATGGAAAGCAAGATTGTTGATAAAATACACAATTTTTTATCCCCTTGGTTTTCTCAACAATAACAAGGCAATCGTATGGTCTTCACTGGCACGTTTCGCTCATTACGCCATTTCAATTATCGGATATGGGCATCCGGTGCTCTGGTATCTAATATAGGAACTTGGATGCAGAGAACCGCTCAAGATTGGCTCGTGCTGACTGAATTAACCCAGCATAATGCGACGGCGGTTGGGATCGTCATGTCTCTACAATTTGGTCCTCATGCTTTATTGTTGCCATTTTCAGGTTATGTCGCCGACCACTTTGATCGGCGTAAAGTACTTATCGTGACACAAACCTTATTAGGCATTTTACCGTTGCTATTAGGGCTACTCACTCTCACTGGTCATATTGAGCTTTGGCATGTGTATATTTTCGCTTTTATTTTAGGTTGCACTACCGCGTTTGATGCCCCTACAAGACAAACTTTTGTGGCAGAACTGGTGAGCGAAAAAGATCTCTCCAATGCCGTTGCTCTCAATTCTACTTCGTTTAATTCTGCTCGTATGATTGGCCCATCATTAGCCGCTTTATTAATTGCACTGATTGGCACCGGGTGGGTATTTATTGTGAATGCTTTTTCTTTCATCGGTGTAATCTATTCACTTACGTTATTAAGGCAAGACGAGCTTTATCCTAATCCAATCAATAAACGCGGTAGCGGTGGGTTTCTAAAAGGTTTTCAATATGTTTGGCAGCGCCCTGATCTAAAAGCCATTTTCTTCATGTTGTTCATGATCGGTACTTTTGCCCTTAACTTCCCAATTTTCATTTCAACCATGGCAGTGAAAATCTTCCACTCTAATGTAGGGCAATTTGGCTTACTCACCTCACTAATGGCAGTAGGATCAGTAGCAGGAGCATTACTTTCCGCCCGCAGTGAAGGCCCCACCATCAAGTCATTAGTGCTAGGTTGTAGTATTTTAACCATAGGTTTTGCGCTGTCAGCCTTTAGCCCCGATTACTGGTTTTTTGGCGCAACATTAATCATCATTGGCATTTCAGTTCAAACCTTTAATACTTCTAGCAATAGCTTAATGCAACTTTCTACCGAGCCAAGTATGCGTGGACGTGTGATTGCAATTCGAATGGCGATTGCGATGGGTTGCACACCAATTGGTGCCCCGATTGTCGGTTGGGTAGCCGATACTTATGGACCACGTTGGTCATTAGGGCTTGGAGCATTAAGTGCGTTAATTGCAGCGATTATTGGGATTCATTATTTACTGAGATCTCGAACTCTAACCAATCAAGCCAACAACAAATCCTCATAAACCAATTTGATGATCTAGTATGCAAACAGCTTGGGTTCCACCTACCAATAACTACTCCGATCAATACGCTGAGAGATTATAATGGCTATTCTAATGGCGATTAATTCACCACCCATCCGAGCAACAAAAAGGAACACATCAAACACATATAAGTAACATTTCATTAAACTTACTTTCCATTTTTAACTAGTGCGCAAACACTTTCACGGGCGTATTGTTAAATAACAGTTACATTGTGTTACATCTAGGAGAGGCTAATGAAAGTACTTGTCGAATATACCCAAACTGGAATGTATAAAGATAATACATGGGGAACCGAAACTAAGCGTAATAAAGGCCAGTTACAAGCCGTTGAACCTGCTTTTGCAGCAACGTTAATTAAATCTCAAAAAGCGTGCCTGCACACTAATGAGAATGGCGACATCATTATCTACAAATGATGCCTTTTCAAAACAGAATACTTAAAAAACATACCGCTCTAAAACCGAAAAGCTCTGCTGTTCAAATGAACAACAGAGCTTTTTTTATATCGTAGCTTTTTTTTATATCGTATTAGATGAAAGACCTTGAAGTCTTCACTTGGCTCTAAGCAAGACGATTAAGATTTAAGCAGACGTGAGATATACAGCAATACCACTGCGCCAACCGTCGCGGTCACGATGGAACCAATCACGCCACCAGATGATAATCCCAGCATGCTAAATGCCATGCCTCCGATAAAAGAACCAACAATCCCGATGATAATATTACCAACCAAACCAAATCCTGAACCTTTCATTATTTGACCGGCTAACCAACCTGCTACTGCACCAATAAATAAAAACATGATCACTGACATTCAATATTCCTTTTGATTCATTACGTTATTACGATTAAGCATAGCTACTTTTTTCAATATGATCGAAAAAAATTTCTACTTATACAAGCTACAACGATATACGAATTTCCTTCCTTTGTTGATTGAATTATTCCTATCCAAATAATTAAAATCTATTCAATATCAAATTTTTACCAAAAAAAATGGCATCCGAAGATGCCAAAAGAGGATAATACCTATCTTTATTTTATTGAATACTGCATCACTCAAGTCTCCTGAATTCGGATAAATAAGTGCAATATATTAGAGTTGGGCCCCGTTACTAACCCAAGTCACCACTAAGTCGCGCTCTGCATCGGTCATTTTAGTTAAATTACCGAGAGGCATAACTTTCGTTTGTACTTGAGCTTGAATACGTGGCGCATTGGTTTTTATTTCTTCAGGCGTATCCAACACGACACCTGCTGGCGCTGAAGCAAACATATTACTGGTTGGCGTAGCAGAATGACATTCAACACAACGCTCTTTAATGACACCTTGAACTTGTGTGAAAACAGAAGGAGCAGCGGCTGCCTTTCCTTCCTCATCGTCTTGTGTCGCGGCAGGATCCGCAGCTTCAGCAGTATCACCACTCGTATTCGCAGTTTCAGATGTTGCACTTGATGCACTTGAACTCACTTGTGCAACTGGCGCTGACGGTTGGCTCAAAGATGGCATTTTGTTTGACGTAACAAACGCCAGACAAATCATACCTAGAACCGCAACAGGCACTGCCCATGCAAATTTTTGACTACCATGACGAGTATTAAAGTAGTGACGAACTAAAATACTGAACACAGATAATGCAGCAAGGATCAACCAGTTATATTCCGAGCCATAAGTGCTTGGGAAGTGATTACTGATCATGATGAACAATACTGGTAGCGTTAAATAGTTATTATGACGTGAGCGTAATAAACCTTTTGCTGGCAAACGAGGATCGGGTTCTGTTCCATCTTCAATCGCTTTAACCAAGTTACGCTGCGCAGGCATGATGATAAAGAATACGTTCCCTACCATGATGGTCCCGATAATTGCACCAACATGAATATACGCACCACGACCACTAAACACCTGACTTAAACCGTAAGCTGCTCCTACTAAACAAGCAAAAAGTACCACACCTAATAACAGTGGTTTTTTACCCAAAGGTGAATCACACAATAAAGTATAAGCAACCCAACCACCAATCAGCGAACCAACACCGATACCAATGGCCGCGCCAACACTAAGACCGGATCCCGGTGCAATAAGGTAAATATTGGCATTAAGGTAATACACAACAAACAGTAAACAAACCCCAGTGATCCACGTGAAATACGCTTCCCACTTGAACCAATGCAAGTGCTCTGGCATTTTCGGTGGAGCGAGCTTGTATTTTTCAAGGTGATAAATACCACCACCATGAATTGCCCATAAATCACCCGACAACCCTGTTTTAGGATCAACGCGGTTTAAATTGTTTTCTAACCATACAAAATAGAAAGAGGCACCAATCCAGGCGACACCAACTATCATGTGAACCCATCGAATTGAGAGGTTGAGCCATTCCGTAATATGTGGATCCATAATTTACTCCTTAACTATTCCTTGTTGCATCCTTGTCGATATTTTTTATTTTTGACAAGGAAACAATGCTCTATCATGCCGTGGTTGTATTATCCAACCGATGGCAGGTTATCCAGTGATAAAATAACGTGTGTTGATTCATCAAAATGCACTTCATCGCAGTTATGCCCTTCTCCTGCGCGATCAACAATTAAAAATTGATCATCAGGTTGCAACGCTAAAACTGGATGATGCCAAACCCCTTTGTGATAATTGACACCTTGTTTTCCATTGCTCAAAAAAGCACGTAATCCCTGTGGTTTTAAACCATCACCTTTCTCTGCTACCACAATTAAATATGGGTGACCAAGTAAAGGGATAAAGGCTTGTGAACCTAAAGGGTGACGCTCCATCATTTGGATTTGCAATGGGTACGCTAAAGGGGTTGCTTGAAAAATACTGATAATAGGTGCACCACCGTTTTCCGACACGTCGACATTCGCTAATTGATGGTAGCGACGAGTAGAACCATTATTAATCAAGAAGTAATCACTTGCCGCTTTGTCGATCACATCGCCAAATGGAGTGAATGCCTCTTTGGTCAATGGTTCTACTGTTAATGTCATTGCATTGGTAACTGTCATGATATCCCTTCCGTTATTTCGGCTTTATGTCTCTTAAATTGATGTTGTCAGAGTCATTGACGTTTCAACTTCTCACCTAGAGTATTAAGACAGTCCTCATTCCTTGCTATATGATTTACATGCCTTGTCATTACATTGATTTGTTTTACATACTTTGTAATCGGAACAAAGCAATCTTATTGATTTGTTGTATTGCGGTTGAAAATTCAGTGTCTTGGTCGTTATGAATTCGCTCCGCAAAGGAATCCAAAATTTGGTGTCGATTTGCCCCTTTTACCGCCATGATAAAAGGAAACTGGAAACGATCTTTATAACGTTGATTAAAATCGGTAAAACGCTCAAATTCTTCAGCCGTGCATTGGCTAATTCCAGCGCCAGCTTGCTCAGAAGTAGAAGCAGCCGTTAACTCACCATTAACTGCTGCTTTGCCTGCTAAATCTGGATGAGCATTAATAAGGTCAAGCTGTTCTTGTGGCTTGGCATTGAGCATGACACTCGACATCACCGCATGTAAGTCTTCAATATTGTCAGACGCTTCATTTAAACCTTGTTCAAAAGTACGTTCGGCCACCCAAGGGCTGTGTTCGTAAATGTCGGCAAATGTTTCGACAAATTCGGCTTTTGTCATTTGACTTGGTTTACAGGTTTTAAATTGAGCCACAATACATTCCTTTTTACATGAATATTTAACGTTAACTGATTGTCGAGGTACGATTATTTAACTAAATCTGGATGTGGATGACACTCATGCCAATGTTTTGCGATATCTAAACGGCGGCACACCCAAACTTGTTCATGTTGTTTCACGTATTCCATAAAACGTTTTAAACCTTGGATACGACCTGGACGACCAATCAAACGGCAGTGTAAACCGACCGACATCATTTTTGGGGTTTCTGCGCCTTCTTCATACAAAGTATCAAATGCATCTTTTAAGTATTGGAAGAATTGTTCACCAGTATGAAAACCTTGATTGGTAGCAAAACGCATATCATTAGTATCGAGTGTATAAGGGATAACTAATTGCGGTTTTGGCCCTTCAGTATGCCAATAAGGTAAATCATCATCATACGCATCTGAGTCGTACAAAAATCCACCTTCTTCGGCCACCAGCTTGCGAGTATTGACACCATTACGACCGGTGTACCAGCCATAGGGACGCTCACCCGTGATCGATTTAATTGCCTCGATCGCTTTGTGCATATGTTCGCGTTCAGTGTCGATATCAATTTTATAGTAATCCAACCAACGGTAACCATGGCTGCAAATTTCATGCCCATCGCTCACCATCTTTTTGATTACATCAGGGTGACGTTCTGCTGCCATACCCACAACAAATGCCGTTAATGGATAATCAAATTGTTTGAAGAGTTTTAGAATTCGCCATACACCAGCACGGCTGCCATATTCGTAAATCGATTCCATACTAATGTGGCGCGTATTTGGGAAAGGTTGCGCCCCTATAATCTCAGAAAGAAAAGCTTCGGATTCATCATCGCCATGAAGCGTACAACGTTCACCACCTTCCTCGTAATTCAGCACAAATGAAACAGCAACTCTGGCATTATTCGGCCATTGCACTTGTGGTAATTGATCCGCATAACCGATTAAATTGCGTGGATACTCGCTACCCATGACTGACTCCTTAGTTTTCATCCTTGACGATGGTTTAACTCAGTATTTATAGCGTAAACCCTGCCACTTTAGTTTTTGTCTTTATACCGCTTGATTTGAAAGTGAGTACGTTCTGAGATAAATCGTGTTATATCTTTGTTTTAATAATTGTATACAATCAGTAAAACATAGCAAGTGAATTGGTTTACATTTTGTTAACTTACGCATGTTTTTTCTTTAGGCTAAACCATTACCTGACTTTTGAGTCAAAAATATTTCATTTATTTTAAGAAAAATTTACTTTTATAATTACCATTAATATCTCTTTAATTTCTTATAGTTATAAATGATTAAGCGTTATTCCTTTTCATTTAAAATAAGATCAAGTGCCAATTTATTCATTCTAATACTTTACGGAATACAATCTTGTGCACATAATCTAAACAACCAAGAAACATTTATTTTACATAAAACATCTATCCACGAATTTATTAATAAACTAAGTAGAGCCAAAAATTATGGGAAAACTAACCACACATGTTCTTGATACGGCCAATGGTCTACCAGGTTCAGAAATCAAAGTAGAGCTGTTTCGAGTAACGGAACAAGGTAGCCAATTAATCAAAACAGCTACGACTAACTTTGATGGCCGCACTGACTCCCCTTTATTGGAAGGTGCAGATTTTGAAAGTGGTAAGTATGAATTGATTTTCCATACTGCTAACTACTTTACTCAACAAGGTGTAAAGCTGGATGACGTGCCCTTTTTAGATGACATATCGATTCGTTTTGGCATTCAAAATCAAGACAGTCACTATCATGTTCCTCTACTTTGCTCGCCATATAGCTTCTCAACTTATCGCGGTAGCTAATTATCACAGTAGCGAGTTATACCAGTAGCTAGCTTACACACGTAACGCTCCATAAGAGTAAAGTAAAATGCTGCTTTACTCTTACGTAGCCTTCACTACAAAAAAACTGAAACATTAACCTGTATGGAGAGCAAGATGTCCTCCAAGGCTAACTGACGCCTAAAATTTAAAATTAAAGCGCCAGTTAACAGTCTTCTATCTCAGTTAAAACTTAACAAGTAGATACAAACACAAGGAATAGCATAGTGAATGATTTAAACAGCAAGGCCTTAGATTCCGCCCCTGACAACTCCTCAGGATTACTTGAACGCTTATTCAAACTAAAACAACACGGCACCACAGTAAGATCTGAAATTGTTGGTGGGCTCACCACTTTCGCCACCATGGCATACATTATTTTTGTAAACCCAGCCATTATGTCGACCTCTGGTATGGATCCCGGCGCTCTATTCGTGGCGACCTGTGTGGGTGCGGCAATTGGTACGCTACTCATGGCTTTTTATGCCAACTGGCCCGTTGGGTTAGCGCCGGGGATGGGCTTGAATGCCTTCTTCGCTTTCACGGTAGTCGGTGAAATGGGTTATAGCTGGCAAGTGGCACTCGGTGCGGTCTTTATTTCCAGCGTGATCTTTGCCGCCATGAGCTACACCAGCTTACGCGAATGGATCTTAGACAGTATTCCACACAGCTTGCGTTATTCGATGACGGCTGGCGTCGGTTTATTCTTAGGTCTAATTGGCTTAAAAACGGCTGGTATTGTGGTAGAGAATCCAGCGACGTTAGTGTCTTTGGGTGACTTCACCGCCCCTAATGCAATTTTGGCTGCATGCTGCTTCTTGATCATTAGCGTACTCAGCGAGCGTAAAGTTTTTGGCGCGGTGTTAATTGGTATTTTTGGTGTAACTGCGGTGGGTTGGAGCTTAGGTATTGTCGAATATCATGGCGTGTTTGCTGCTCCTCCAAGTATTGCCCCAACCTTTATGGCAATGGACATTACTGGTGCATTAGAAGTCTCGATGATCAGCGTGATCTTAGCCTTCTTATTCGTCAACATGTTTGATACTGCCGGAACATTAGTCGGCGTGGCAGAACGTGCAAACTTAATTGATAAAGAAACCGGAAAAATCCAAAACCTGCGTAAAGCATTAAAAGCAGACAGTATTGCCAGTGTGGCTGGGGCTTGCGTTGGCTGTCCACCAGTAACCAGTTATGTAGAAAGTGCTGCTGGTGTAGCGGCGGGCGCACGTACTGGATTATCTTCGGTTGTGGTTGGTTTATTGTTCATTGCCGCGATTTTTGTTTCACCACTGGCTGGTATGATCCCAGGTTACGCAACGGCTGGCGCACTAATCTATGTCGCTTTTGTGATGATGAATAGTATGCAACACATCAAATGGAACGACTTTACCGATGCCGCTCCTGCTGCGATGACAGCACTGATGATGCCCCTAACCTTCTCTATCGCAAATGGTATCGCACTGGGTTTCATCACCTACACGGTACTTAAATTTGCTACAGGAAAAAGAAGTGAAATCTCAGTATGTATGTATGTATTAACCGCCGTATTTATTGCGAAGTTAATTTATATGTAAATCGCTTCTACTTTTTAAAGTTCTTAAAGCAACAAAAATAAAGCAGCGACAGTAACTAAAACTAAAGTAAAAAAGAAAAGCAGCCACAGCAGATCTAATCCGTTGTGGCTGCTTTCGTTCTAAAATATGAGAATCAGCTGAGCTTATTACCGTCGGATAATAGACACATACAGGAGGATTACTAACCCTGCCAGTTTTTACATGATGATTAGAATACCACCCATAATCTAATCAAATATTGATTTGATTACAATCTAAAAACAACTCATAATGTGATTAGATTATGATCTTTTTCGAATCAGGTATTGTTATGTGGATCTGGCAACAAACGAATTGGCCTAGTTTTAACTGGGATAAAACCGTTATAGAACCGATGGTGAGACAAACTCGTCTTAATCAAGGGATTTTATTGGGAAAAATGACCAGTCAGGCTCAGAATAAAAAAGCGTGTGAGCTTGATACCTTATTAGCAAACATCATCCATTCGAGCGCCATTGAGGGAGAAAAGTTAAATGCTTTCTCTGTTCGCTCGTCTCTGGCAAACAAGCTAGGCTTAACAGAAGATCGACCTTTCCCCACGACAGAACAAACCGACGGCCTTGCTGATATTATGGTGGATGCCGTTGAGAACCTTGACGCAGCTTTAACGCTTGAAAGGATCCTGCATTGGCACGATCGATTATTTCCTGCGGGTTACACCATGTTCAACCCTGTGATTGGTGGTCAATTGCGAGGCAATACTCCAATGCAAGTTGTCTCTGGGCGAATCGATAAACCTACCGTTCACTTTGAAGCCCCGGGGCGCGAAATACTTGATGACGAGATTAAGCAATTTATCCAATGGTTTAACGATTCTAAAAATGACACCTCACTAGATCCACTGCTTAGAGCGGCAATCACCCACTTGTGGTTTGTTACGTTGCATCCGCTTGATGATGGCAATGGTCGTATTACTCGTTTATTAACGGATTTAGCACTGGCTCAAGCTGAACAACAATCAGTACGCTTTTACGCAATGTCAGTCGGCATAATGGCGAACCGAAAAAGCTATTACGAGATCCTTGAACAGACTCAAAAAGGGAATATCGACATCACACCTTGGTTAATATGGTTTTTTACCACCTTAAACAAAACGTTTGATGGCGTGTTAAATGAAATTGATCAAACGGTTTTTAAAATCAATTTTTGGCGCAATGTCGATCAGACCCAATTAACGAAACAACAGGTGAAAGTACTTAATAAAATGCTTGATGGCGATTTTTCTGATGGAATAAATACATCTCAATATCACAAAGTGGCTAAGGTCAGTAAGCCAACAGCTACTCGTCATTTGGCTGCGTTGGTAGCAGAGAAGTGTTTGGTTAAGTCTGGCGCAGGCCGTAGCACTCGCTACACGTTATTTAATGATTAATCGATACGTTTAATTGAATGCTTTACCGTGGTTATTGATATCGAGTTGGTTAACGTAAGATCTGTCCCACTCCGAATGATTTTGGTCGCAAGTATAAGAGAATCAAATCATTTTTGTGAATGTTGGGGCAGTGATTGTGTATAGGTTATTGTAGAATCTGAATATCGCGCATCGTTATCTCCAATTGTTCGAAGTGTTGGTTTAGCGATAATCATTAGATCAAAGGTAACGATACATGTCTACTTCATTGTTTATACTATAAATTATGAAGATATTCGTAAGTTGCAGGTGTTATATGAAAAAATGACAGAGGACGTCAGGTGAAAAAATTATTACTTTATATCTCATTTTTATTTATGGTTACGGGTTGTGCAGATAGTCATAACATACAAGTATCAGAGCTGACTTCTAACATAAAGATACTTTCTACTGATTCAATTTATGTTGCAACATCTGAAAACGGACAATATGGTTCAAAAAACTATACAGGTTCAGGTGAGATGCTAACTCAATCTATTAAAGCATCACTAATGACAAAATTAAATAATGTTGTCATAGCAAAAGAACATCAAACATATGCGGAAGCATTAAATTATGCGAAACAAGATAAATTTGATTATTTAGTTTATCCAACAATTCTACATTGGGAAGATAGAGCAACAGAATGGTCAGGAATCCCCGATAAACTTCAAGTGAAAATATCAGTTACTAGAGTATCAGATGAGACAATTATTAAATCTGCTGTTATAAATGGGAAAAGTGGTATTTTCACTTTTGGTGGTGATCACCCACAGGATTTATTACCTGAAGCGGTAAGTGAGTATTGGCAAGGTATGCTGTGATAAATATACCAAAAATTAAATGGATTCATGGAGCTTAGTCATTTTGGTTTGAAGTTTTTTAAGTTAATCGAGGCGCTCATTTAATTGAGCGCCATACCTACAGGGGGATGTGTGGAAAATTATCTAATATATGTGGGTGTTGCAATTGCTACCATTCTTTTACCTGGTCCTGCTGTAATGCTAACTCTAAATAATTCGCTTCAAAGGGGCCTATTAAAATCATTAGCGGGGATACTTGGTATTGCTTTGGCAATTTTGTTGGTGGCAATTATTTCGGCTACAAGCCTAGGTATAGTATTAGCTAGTTCAGCCATTGCTTTCAATATAGTGAAAATTTCTGGAGCAGTTTATCTGATCTATCTAGGAATAAAAATGTTACGCAGTAAGGTCACGAATAACACTCTAGTTAAAGGGCAAGAATACTCCTATTTAAAATGTTTCATGGAAGGCTTTTTAGTTTCGGCTTCAAATCCCAAAGCAGTTATCTTCTTTATGTCAATATTCCCTCAATTTATAGACTTGACTCAAGAATACACACCACAGTTTATATTATTGGCCATTACATTTAGTTTTTTAGTGATTGTTATTCATACCATTTATGCGATTTTTGCATCTCTTGCTAAATCAAAACTCTCGTCTCAAAAAGGCAGTTCAATCCTTAATAAAATAAGCGGTGGCGTTTTTGTTAGTTTTGGTATTGGGTTAGCAGCGTCAAGTAAATAGATATAACAAGCCAGTAAACAGAGACAAAAAGCAGTTAAACAAGGAGGTTTCAGTATGATCAAGAAAGTAGGCGAGACGGTAATTCAGCTCAAACATAAAGCTACTTGCCACTGTGGAGCAGTTGTTCTTGAATTGACATTACCGAATGGAATTGAAAATCCTAGACGCTGTGACTGTTCTATTTGCCGAAGAAAAGGTGCCATTGTTGGTTCTGTCGATCTAAGTGGTATTGAAGTGATTGAAGGTAAAGAAATGCTTCGGCTATATCAATTTAATACAAATACAGCGAAACACTATTTTTGTTCAAATTGTGGTATTTATACACACCACCAACGTCGTTCCAATCCAACAGAGTATGGTTTTAATATTGGTTGTCTTGAAGGCGTTAACCCATTTGATTTAGGTGATATATCTGCAAGTGATGGGATAAATCATCCGTCCGATAAGCCGGTGTCATAACGAAGTTAAAGGTCTCAAGAGGCTTTACTAGCCTTATCTTATTGGCAGAAAAGCCCGATTTATGATCGGGCTAGTATTTACTTATTCATTTAGTTTTATCTCTCAGATGTTCATTCCAATCTTGGCATCAATACCATGTTGTACATATATTGCTTTTCGGTTAACTGAAACTCCTTATGCACGCTTGGGCTCCACGAATCATCGCCACCAACGCCCATATGCTGATGATCTAAACGAACATAAAGCTTATCTTCTGGTACTAACTCATTGGTGTGTTTCGCTTCTGCCACTTGTTGCTGACTAAACTGGCTCACGCTAAATAAAAAATCGCCCGACACTTCAAGACCGTTGACTTGCAACCATTTTGAACCGCAACGCAATCCGCTATCGGTTGGGAAAATATAAGGTGTATGCATATCATCAAGCGATTGAGAATAGAAACCAAACCGCGCCGCTGACAATCTATCTGGGTAGTTTTCAAATGGTCCCAAACCTTGCCACGTAATTAGATGAGATTGCGCACTGAATGGCAATTCTAACTCCAAACCAATCCGCGCCATTGGCGGTAGGCTGTCAGCGAGTTTAACCTCCACATTCAGGTGCATTTCACCTTGATTATTCAATGTGTAATTCCAAACGGTTATCGCTTGAATGGCTTGCTTATATCGATACACAAATGTCGAGGTTACTTGCACACTGTTATGCCGCTGTTCACTGACACATTGAATGCATTCACGTTCCCAACGACCAATACCCGCCGCATCCCAACGACACGCCCAAGCAGTTGGATCAATGTTATCCACTTCACTCACACCAATATCGTTATCCAGCGGAGCGCGATAAAAGTTATCTTCTGGGCCACGTAGTATTTGTGATTGACCATTGACCGTCCATTGAGTCAGTAATCCCGATTCGATATTCCACTGCCAGTGATGCTTGTCATCTACACTGGTCACCACAATATGACCATCTTCAATCAATAAATCAGGCACACTTATGGTCGTCTTTAATAAAATCGGAAGGGCTAATCCACTGTCATTACGAAGAGAGAATTGCTCTGTTGCACAGATATGCCCTGCCTGCGCCCAAGCTGTATCTTCAATTAAACTAATATCCGTATTTAAGTGATATAACACCTCGGATTTTGGCGTAAATTGAATATCGATATCAATCATTTGACTATTATCGGCGGCGACACTTAACGGCACAATTCCTGACTGCATCACTACGCCATCGGCTAATAATGACCAGCGTAATATTTCATTATCGGTGGTACGAAATAGATGCTCATTGGTCACTTTTAAACGACAACCTTCACTCGATTGTTCAACCAAATCAACGGTTACCATACGCTGGCAGTATTTCGCTTCTTCCAAAGTAGGATGAGGCGTACGGTCAGGAAAAACGAGACCATTAATACAAAACTGGCGATCATTAATCGTATCGCCAAAATCGCCACCATAGGCCCAAAAATGCTGACCTTTGTCATCCCATTGGCTTAACCCTTGATCGACCCAATCCCAAATAAAGCCACCTTGAAGACGAGGATGTTCACGGAACGCATCCCAATATTCATGGAAACTCCCGAGGCTATTTCCCATGGCATGTGCGTATTCACACAAAATAAGCGGACGCTGCTCATTGGGTAAAGAAATCCATTTTTTGATCGCCCATTTCGGTACGGCTTCATCTTCAATCGTAGTATTTACGCGAGCATACATTGGCGCGATGATGTCGGTGGCGGTTGTGTTTGCTCCGCCTCCTTCATATTGAACCGGACGCGAAGGATCAAACTGCTTCGACCATGCGTACATGGCGTTGTGATTACTGCCATGGCCTGATTCATTACCCAGCGACCATATAATGATCGACGGATGATTTTTATCTCGCAGCACCATTTGGGTATAGCGACTCATATAAGCATGCGACCACTGCGGATCGGAAGAAAGACGATTCATTGGCACCATGCCGTGGGTTTCAATATTCGCTTCATCACACACATACAAACCATATTGATCGCACAATTCATACCAACGTGGGTGGTTCGGATAATGGGCGGTGCGAACAGCATTAAAGTTATATTGCTTCATTAAACAAATATCACGGACCATGTCTTCTTCCGTCATCACATGCCCGAATTCAGGATGATGCTCATGACGATTCACACCGCGGATCAATAATGCTTTGCCATTGAGCATTAACTGCCCATCTTTCATCTCTACTTTTCTAAAACCAACTTGATAGGCTTCGCTTTCTATATGATTTCCGGCTTCATCCAATAAAGACACGACTAGACGGTAAAGATTGGGCGTTTCTGCTGTCCATTTTTTAGGTGCCGCAACGGGTAAAACTTGGAAGATTACATCATCAAAACTACCACGCTCGTCGATTCTGCGATTATTAGTCTGACTAATTTGGCAATCGGTCACCGCTTTTACACCATCAAATAATTGCACTTGAACTTGGTAAGTCTCAGGGGCAGAAATACGGGTCACAATCGATAAGCTACCGTGGTGATAGCAGGCATCTAAATCTGGCGTAATAAACACATCGTCGATGCAATGCTTGGGTTTAGCCAGCAAAGTCACATCACGGAAAATACCACTCAGCCACCACATGTCTTGGTCTTCTAAATAACTGCCATCACTCCAGCGCATCACCATCACGGCTAGCGTGTTTTCACCTTCAACCAGATAATCCGAAAGATCAAATTCGGCTGGCAAACGGCTATCTTGGCTATAACCGACCCAAATACCATTACACCAAAGGTGGAAAGCTGAATTCACCCCATCAAAGATAATACGTTGAGTCTGAGTGATATCCGCTTTAGATAACATGAAATGTGTGCGGTAGCAGCCGGTTGGATTTTGCTCGGGGACAAACGGTGGATTCACGTCAAATGGGTATTTCACATTGGTATAAATGGGCTTGTCATGACCTTGCAGTTGCCAATTAGATGGCACCGTAATGTCACTCCACTGACTGTCATCAAATTCTTGATGAATAAAATCACCATCAACTTGTTCTGGCGCATCGAATAATTTGAATATCCATTGTCCATTTAATGACTGGCGCTGAGAAAAAGCAGCATCACGAGCATGATCAATTTGGCGATAACTTGCCAGTGGGCTGTGCGCCTTCAGACACTGAATGTTTACCGACTGTTGGTTTTCCCAATCACGGCGCTGAATAATACTTAAAAAGGTTGGCATGGGTTTCATACTCTTGACTCAGTTCGATGTTTAATACGAAATATGGAGTGAGTGTAAATAAGGCTGGAAAACGTTTCCACAATATGGCCCACACTTTATGAAAAGGATTCAACTTTAAATTCATAGACTCAACACATACCACACTTTCTCGCCTCAAAAGGTGGTAATATCTTGTCCCACAACACCATCACTAAAAATTGTATAAGGCGAGTATGGCTACGATCAAAGATGTTGCAAAAGAGGCGAACGTTTCGGTTGCAACGGTTTCAAGAGTGCTTAATAAATCCCCCAAAGCAGGTAAAGCCTCAATTGAAGCAGTCACTAAAGCCATGGCGCAACTGGGTTACCGCCCAAATGCAGCCGCACGAGCCTTAGTCAATAAATCGACCAATACAATGGGTGTACTCGTTTACGATGTATCCGATCCTTTCTTTGGTGCTATGGTGAAACCAATTGATAACGTTGCCAATCAACATGGTAAACATTTATTAATTGGCAATGGTTTCCACTCAGAGAAAAAAGAACGTGAGGCGATCGAATTATTAATTAATCATCGATGTGAATCATTAGTCATCCACAGTAAAGCACTGAGTAATGAAGAGTTAATCGCTTTTTGTCAAGAAATCCCTGGCATGGTGATCATCAATCGCTACATACCTGAAATTGCCGAACGTTGTATTGCTTTAGATAATCACCGTGGTTCTTACTTAGCCACCGAATATTTGATCCAAAATGGCCATAAACATATCGGTTATCTTTGTTCAACTCATGACATAGAAGATTCACTCCAACGTAAAGCCGGCTATATGGATGCCTTGAAAGCCTACAATCTACCATGCTCTGAAACCTATATAGAATACGGCACACCCGATGAAGAAGGTGGCGAACTAGCAATGACGAACCTGCTTGCAAAAGGTCTCCCCCTTACTGCTATTGCGGCTTATAACGATTACATGGCTGCTGGTACATTATCGGTTTTAGAAGACAACGGCATTGAAGCGCCAAAAGATATGTCCATCATTGGATTTGATAACGGATTAATAGCCAAATATCTTCATCCAAAACTCACTACCGTCCGATACCCTATACAAATGATGGCAGAAAAAGCCGCTGAGCTGTCATTAAAGCTGGCCAATAAAGAAGAGATCACAACGGATACCTTAATGTTTGTTCCCACACTTGTTAGACGAGCCTCCGTCATTTCAATCTAATCCACCATGTCGTGATGAATACGAATCAGGAAAATTTATATCGAACCCCCTCATTTGTGACACACGTCACCGTCAAAAAATTGTAAACGTTTACAATTCTAACCAGTTAAAACAATTAAACAGATAGGTTAGATATTATGACTGAAATAGAGAATGGGTTAGGTACTATCGATATTATCGTTTTTGCGATATATGTCGCGGTCATTATTGGCGTTGGCCTCTGGGTTTCTAGAGACAAAAAAGGTACCACAAAAAGTACAGAAGATTATTTTTTAGCAGGTAAATCATTACCTTGGTGGGCTGTTGGTGCATCATTGATTGCTGCGAACATTTCCGCTGAACAGTTTATCGGCATGTCAGGTTCTGGTTTTTCAATTGGGTTAGCCATTGCCTCTTACGAATGGATGGCAGCGATTACACTAATCATCGTGGGTAAGTACTTTCTTCCTATCTTCATTGATAAGGGTATTTACACCATTCCTGAGTTTGTTGAAAAACGTTTCAATAAAAACTTGAAAACTATTTTGGCCGTATTCTGGATCGCATTGTACGTTTTCGTTAACTTAACCTCCGTTTTATACTTAGGTGGCTTAGCACTGCAAACCATTCTTGGTATTCCACTCATGTACTCTATCGTCGGGTTAGCGCTTTTTGCTATAATCTATTCAATTTATGGTGGGCTTTCAGCGGTTGTTTGGACGGATGTTATTCAAGTATTCTTCCTTGTATTAGGCGGTCTATTAACGACCTACATGGCCGTCGGTTTCATTGGCGGTGACGATGGCTGGTTCAGCGGTTTGGGCAAAATGGTCGAAGCGGCACCTGAACACTTCAATATGATCCTAGATCAAAGCAACCCTCAATACGTAAACTTACCGGGCATCGCCGTTCTTATTGGTGGTCTATGGGTAGCAAACTTGTATTACTGGGGCTTTAACCAATACATCATCCAACGTACTTTAGCGGCAAAATCGGTTCCTGAAGCACAAAAAGGGATTATCTTTGCTGCTTTCTTAAAATTAATCGTTCCATTCCTTGTGGTTATTCCAGGTATTGCCGCGTATGTCATTACGTCATCTCCTGAACTAATGTCACAACTTGGCGATGTCGCTAATGTGAACATCCCTTCTCTAGCACACGCGGATAAAGCTTATCCTTGGTTAACTCAATTCTTACCAGTTGGGTTTAAAGGGATTGTTTTTGCTGCACTTGCTGCCGCGATTGTTTCATCATTAGCGTCTATGCTTAACTCAACGGCAACTATTTTCACAATGGACATCTACAAAGAGTTCATTGCACCAAAAGCGGGTGACCATAAATTAGTTAATGTTGGCCGAGCGTCTGCCATTGTTGCTCTTATCATTGCTTGCTTAATTGCACCAATGCTAAGTAACCTTGGTCAAGCATTCCAATATATTCAAGAGTACACAGGCCTTGTTAGTCCTGGTATTTTAGCGGTATTCCTACTTGGTTTATTCTGGAAGAAAACAACCAGTAAAGGCGCGGTAACAGGGGTTGTTTTATCTATCCCATTTGCCTTGTTCTTGAAATTTATGCCTCTAAACATGCCATTTATGGATCAAATGCTTTATACGCTACTCTTTACGATGGCTGTGATTGCCTTTACCAGCTTGAGTTCATCTGACACAGATGATGATCCTAAAGCGATTGCGTTAGATTCATCCATGTTTGTGACTGAGCGTAGTTTTAATATTTCCGCTTATATCATTATGATTATTACTGCCGTTCTGTATTCGGTATTCTGGTAATCTTCTTTGGCCTCATCTTTTGGTGAGGCTTAATTTTAATGAAGCGTGTTTTTTTTTAATGAGACTTGCTTTTAATTAAATTTATAGTGGTAACGTGGTTTTGTACCACCTAACTTAAGGCCATTCATACAAATTGTTATTATCCAATGACGATAAGTATGAATGGCCTTTTAGGATTTTTTTAAGGTATTGTTTTGTTTTTAATTGTTTGTCTTTTAAACTTTTATTTTTAAGATAACCCTCAAAAAGTTTATCTTTCAACCTAGCGGTTTGGACCAATATGAATAATGAATTACTGCCCAACATTGTATCTTTCTTACAAAATATTGACCCTTTCAATCAACTGCCTCAAAGCGCGCTCAATGATATTGCGCAAACGGTAGACATATTATTGCTCGGTTGTAGCGATACGCTCGTTCATGATGACCATGTGACCTATCTCTACATTATTCGTACCGGAACAGTACAACAAAATAATCTCGATGGCAGTCTACGCGCCAAACTTGGGGTTGAAGATATTTTTGGTTTTAACTTACACCAAAACCCGACTGAACCTGGCTACACTATTCATGCGATAGAAAACACTCTACTTTATCGTTTCGATTATCATGCCTTAATCGAAGCACTCGTCGAGCATCCTCAAATCACTGCACAATTTGCGTTTAACCAACAAACACGTTTGCATGCTGAGAATGTCAAACAAAGCAACAAACACCACTCCCAGACACAATATCTTCGTCCTAATAGTGATATTGCCAATACGACTATCGCCATTGTCTTTCCTAATGACAGCATTCAAGCCGTCGCTCATAAAATGCGAAATGTGATTGGAGTGCCGTGTGCATTTGTGGTCGATAAAGACGAAGAATTGATCGGAATGATCACCGATAAAGACATGACGAAACGTGTGGTGGCTGAGGCGAAAAATGTTTGCGATCCAATAAGCTCAATTATGTCTCAGCAGCTTTACACCGTATATGAAGATGAATTAGTGATTGCTGCGGTGCAATTAATGATGAAACACAATATCCAAAATGTGCCCGTTCTCAACCATAAAAAGCAAGTGACCGGATTCATTACTCCGCAGCATTTAATTCAAAATAACAGCGTACAGTCTATTTTTTTATTGGATAAAATTCGTCACGCCAATTCAATGAGCGAGCTGCTCGATTTATCCCAACAACGTAACTCTGCATTTGAAGGCATTATGCAGAGTAATTCATCTCCGACCATTGTTGGGCAAGTATTAAGCATGATTTACGATGCCTTTACTCACCGCCTGATTGAATTAGCGATAGAAAATTTTGGTCAACCGCCTTGTAACTTCACGTGGATAGTCGCCGGATCGCATGCTCGCAACGAAGTGCATTTAGCCTCCGATCAAGACAATGCCATTATTCTTGCCGATACCGCGACGGCGTCTGATAGGATCTATTTCAACCACTTTGCGATGAGTATTTGTAAATCGTTATCGGAATTAGGGTACACATTATGCACCGGTCGTTTTATGGCTGCGACTCACCAATGGTGTCAAAAAGCGCAAATTTGGCAGGAATACTACCGGAAATGGAGTACCAACCCTGAGTACGAGTTATTGCTTAATTTGAATGTTTTTTTAGAAATACGCCCCGTTTATGGTGATCAGGCTTTATTTGAAAAAGTGGATAATTACCGACATAAGTTGGTGACTAATAATATGCAGCTCACTATGGCTTTGGTGCGAAATGCACTCAGAACTCGCCCGCCATTGGGGATCTTCCAACATCTAGTATTAGAAAAAGACGGCAATAATAATAAGGTACTCAACATCAAAAAAGCCGCCATTAGCTGCGTGGTCGATTTGGTACGCATTTATGCATTAATGAACCAAGGCAAGTTAATACCTCAAGCTTGCAGTCTCAATACCAGTGAACGAATTGACTTTTTACGCGACGAAAAAGTCTTTAATGATTCAACTTACCAAGACCTCAGTGAAACGTATCATTATGTCAATCAATTAAGATATCAACACCAGCTACAAGCGATACAAAATGATGATCCGATTGATAATCAGCTACAACCGGATTTATTTGGTAGTTTTGAACGTCAACATTTAAAGGATGCATTTCGGATCATTTCAAGCTTTCAAGATTTAATTAAAATGAAATTTGGAGGCTAATCGTGTCCAGTCAGCTTGATAAGAACGCTGAGCAATCAACCAACAAACATAGCTTTAGTGGCATAATGAATTTGTTTTCTAATCGTCATCCTCTGCTTCGCTTAGAGCAACAAAGGCAAATGCTTTTAGAACAATCGACAACTCAACTGCCCGCTCACTTAAAACGCTTATTGATACAGCCTTATCCAACCCCAAAGCAAGATTGTAAAGCATTGTCTTTTACGGTTGTCGATTTTGAAACCTCAGGTCTCGATCCAACCTCTGATCATATCGTCAGTATTGGTTGGGTTCATATTATTGAAGGTGTGATTAAACTCAGTACCGCTCAGCACTTTATTATCAATGAACCAGCCATCGCCAGCATTATAGAAGACAGCGATATCAGCAATAATACCGAAACAACAAATATTGCTCGCTCACTTCATCATATTTTGCCTGAGCAACAAAAAGAGGGTATTGCGATTGAAACAGCCATGCAGCTATTTTTTGAAAGCCTACCAAGTAGCCTAGTGATCGCACATGGCACCACCATAGAAAAACGCTTTCTCAGCCAGTTTTTCCTAAGCCATAACCAGGTGGATTTTCCACTCATTTGGTTAGACACCCTAAAAATTGAACAAGCAACCGTACTGAATAAGCGCTATCAAAATGATTTTCGCTTATCCGCCCTACGCAGTGATTATAAATTACCAGACTACCCTGCCCATAATGCTTTAATGGATGCCACCGCAACTGCTGAGCTTTTTCTGGCTCAAAAAAGGCGCTTATTTGGACAAGCCATTGAACCAATCGGGATTTTATACCAGAAGTCACAGTGAGGTTTTAACTTGTATTAACTTGAGAGTTAGTAGTTCAATAGAATAAAAAGATTTAGGGGATGTTTAGCCCTTGATGCTCGACAGTCCCCTTAATATATGTTTAAAGCAGCTCTCCATGCACTAATACTTGCTGGCTTTTATAATCAGATCCAATAATTGTAGCAGAGGCATAAAAGCCGGGTTTTAGCTTTCCTAAACGATCTTGCTTAATTGCCTTTGCGGGATAGGTTGAGGCCATTTTAAATACTTCAGCTTCATCAATACCCCATTCAATCACATTAGCAACAGAATCATCCATACCAATATGAGCTCCCGCTAAATTACCGTTCGCATTCACTAATTTGTTATCAACCACAGAAATTAATTCATCATTCAATTTAAATGAATTTGTTTCGCTGCTCAAAGACGCCATCGCATCAGTCACGATAACTAGTTTTCCTTTAGGCTTAACTCTATGAGCTAACAACCCACTTTCTTTTGATACATGTATATTGTCGGTAATCATTGAGCACCATGCATGATCGCTCATAAGTGCGGTTCCAACTACGCCAGCTTGACGTCCTTCAAAGGGGGACATTGCGTTATACAAATGGGTAAACCCACTTATATGCTCAAGTGATTTATTATAGAGCTCTTCTGAGGTTGCATTACTATGACCACATGACAATATAGCTCCATTTTTTGAAAGCCATTCAATCGAGTCATTATTCACCTTCTCTGGCGCTAGCGTGATCAGAGTGGTACCAGTCTGTAACCAAGGTAGTAATTTTAATGTCGATATTTCAGGATCATAAAAATGTTTGTCATTGTGTGCACCTTTCTTTTCTGGATTCAACCATGGCCCCTCTAGGTGAATACCTAACATTCCAGGAACTTTATTATCTAATGCACTTTGAGCTGCTATGAGCGCCTCTGATACTTTTTGATGAGTATCACTGATAAGTGTAGGAAGCAGGTAAGCGGTTCCATGTTTACGATGTGCTTTACAAATAATATCAATACCTGCGGCATTTGTGCACTCATTAAACATCACCCCACCGCCGCCATTGACTTGAATATCAATGAACCCGGGAGTGATAGTTGACTCAGGGTAATCTTTAATTGTTATATGTTTGGGGATGTTTTTAATCGGCACAATATCAATAATAGTATCGTCCTCCCATAACAAAGCAGAGTTAGTATGGAATACTTCCCCATCAAAAATACGTTTGGCAGAAATGGCATATTGTTTCATTAGAAGTTCTCATTAAACCGATATTCTAACCTGAGAAAACAAGTCCAATACGGCTCTAAAATTGAAATACCGCCCACATCCAGTGCGCGGCATCTATTAATATCGATCTATAGGAGTTCATGATTCATAAATTTTTCTAATCACTACGTCGAATAGTTAGAACCGATTGTCTCAAGATCTTACTTTAAAAAACTCGCGTTACGCATTTTGTCTACCACGATAGCTTTTTGATCTGCAGTTAGTGGTGTTAACGGTAAGCGCGGATCACCCGCATCAATATTATGCAATGCCATTGCTGCTTTACCCGCCGCAACACCGCCAAATTCAACTAGAACACGGATGAGATCAACAACGTTATCCATTCCACTGATCACTGCCGCGTGATCACCTTTATTGAAATCAGCAATAATTTGATTGAAGTGTGGAGCAGCATAGTTATAAGTACTACCTACTGCGCCGATTGCACCGACAGCTAAAGCACCAGGAAGGAATTCATCGACACCAAATGGGATATCGTATTTGCCATCGCAAGCACGTAAACAACGTTGATATTCGTAAAGATCACCATTATTGAATTTCAGGCCGTATAAGTTTGGAATACGTTTGTCCGCTTCAATCAAGAATTGTTCCATATCAACATTTACACCAGACATACCTGAATGGTAGTAATAGAAGCCTTTTGATGGTGCTGCAGCCGCAACGGTTGCACAGTACTCAACAAGCTCTTTCACTGAACCTGGTTTAAAGAAGCAAGGACCAATAGCAGAAGTTGCAAAAATATCTAACGTTTCTGCGTGACGAGTTAATTCTAATGTATCGACAATGCTCAAAGCACCAGTGTGGACAGTAATTTTAAGCTGACCTTTAGAAGCGGCAACCCAACGTTCAGCGATTGCTTTTCTCTCTTCAACAGAGCAATGAATACCCTCACCTGTGGTACCACAAATATAGATACCATTGACACCATCTTTGATTAGGTGGTCGGCAATTTGGTCAATAACCGAAAAATTGACGTTCCCATTATTATCAAATGGAGTATGAGGCGCAGCAATTAAACCGATTAGCTTTTCCATAATATTTATCTCAAATTAGTAAGTCAGAATTAATGATAAGAAACAACCGAAGAAGTTAAACTTCAAAATTAACATCAGGCATGGAGTTTTAATTTATTCTATGGAGTTATATTTCATCCTGCAACCAAAACTTGCTCAAAATTACCTTCATTTTTGTAAATTGTGATTCTTCTACACTATTTCTATTACCGAAATTGACTAAAGTTTGACTTTCGTCGAATGACTTAAATGGAGTTTTATTTCAATCACTCTATCAACCATGTATTATTACATTTCACTTACAATTTATGCTTAGCTTAAGAGAATCAAAACGATGCACACTCAATCTTTAAGAGCTGGAAAAGTGTTAGATATGCTAGGCAGTTTACACGAAAGCTTAACGCCCTCTGCTCAGCGGATTTCAACGTACGTTTTAGCGCACTCTTTTGAAGTGACTAAACTATCAATTGCGGAATTATCCAGTGCCGTCAACGCTGGTGAAGCAACCATAATACGTTTTTGTCGTACTTTAGGGTTTAAAGGCTTTCAAGATTTTAAAATGGAATTGGCGATTGAGTTGTCTTCCATTAACCAAGATGAAAAATCCATTTTAGATACCGAAGTTACTGAAAACGATAACGCTGAAATAATTGGTCAAAAGCTCTACAATTCAATTAATGCTGTTTTAGGTGAGACACTGAATCTATTGAATTTTGAAACATTAGAAAAAGTAGCAGAGCAAATTAAGCATAGTCGTTCTATTTACTTTTTTGGTGTTGGTTCGTCTGGGATCACCGCAGAGGATGCTAAAAATAAATTAATGCGAATTGGTTTCAACGTTGATGCGTTAACCAATAACCATTTTATGTATATGAAGGCATCGCTTCTACAACCTGGTGATATGGCGATTGGTATTAGTCATTCAGGTAATTCCGTAGAAACAACTAAAGCGTTAAAATTAGCAAAAGAATCTGGGGCCAGTACCGCTGCGATCACTCATAATCCTCGCTCACCAATTACATCCTATTCAGACTTTGTTTTGGTGAATGGTAATCGTCAAGGAAAACTACAAGGCGATTCTATCGGGACTAAAATATCTCAATTATTTGTACTCGATCTAATCTATACCCTGTTGGTTCGACAAGATCCCGATAACACTCAAGCCAATAAGATCAAGACAACATCGGCTTTGGATGGCTAAACAAGCCATTGCTTTCCCTATAGCCTAAATATGACAGTATCGCATTTAGGCTATTTTTATGCCCGCTGACTTTTATGCCCGCTGATTTTTAAAACATCTCTCGATTAAATTCCTTCCAACCTTCGCATACTTACCACACAGTTTTTACCTCTCACACACAAAAAATGTGGCGCAGATCTCCATTATAGATCAATTACATTGAAGTTAAACTCCTACCGCTATAGTTTGCACCTCATCGCTTCTTACCACGTCAAAATTATTAAAGACTCTTAAGCAGCTGAACAATAATAAATAAATTATTCACTTTAAAACAAAGGCTTAGATATGAAAAAGTTATTATTACCTACTTTGATTTCTTCACTATTATTACCTTCTGTCGCTCATGCTGTTGATATTTATAAATCAGATGATGGTTCTCATGTGAACCTTTACAGCCGTTTAAGCTATAAAATCACCAATAAAGATACCCATGATCAAGATGCTCGTGGGTTGTTTGATAGCCGTATTGGTTTAAGTGGTTCACAGAATATTAATGAACATTTTGACATTATTGGTCAGGCTCAATACCAAATTGGCGCCGCTGAATACGCGAACTCGCTAAATCCAGACTCTTCTGATTTCACTGCGCGTTATGTTTGGGCAGGGATTGATGGCCATGAATACGGTAAATTAAAAGGTGGGCGTGTTGATTCTGGATTAATCATGCTAACCGACATTGGTGATGTATTCTCTAGCTCCGATGTAGCGGTGGCTCGTGAAGTAAACAAGGTCGATGCCACTGCCGTACAAGTTTTCCGTCAAGATGGCACTCTGCAATACCAAAATACCATTGGCAATTTAGATGTATCTGCTGCCTATATCTTTGGTAATGATACCTCCGATTTAGATTATGGTTATAACGCAGGGTTACGTTACACCTTTGATATGGGCGCTGCCGGTACTTTAGCCCCGGTCGTTGTTTACCAACAAACCAAAGGTGATAGCGATTCAGATGCCAGCTACAAACCAGAAAATAATGGTGCCAATTATAAATTCTGGGGTGCGGGTACTAAATACTACCTCAATGACCTAACTTTGGGCGCGTTATATTCAGAAGGCCGATTAGAAAATTACAGCGGTTATACTGGCACCAGTACCGATAAAGTTATGGAATTTACGGCTATTTATAATATCACCGATAGCTGGATTGCTCGTATTGGTTACCGTAACCTCGACAACGAAGGTGGCGACGAATTAGAGCTAAAAGACACCAGTTTTGAAGTCCAATACAAACTGAATAATTGGTCATCAATTTACACGACTTATGAAATTCGTGATGGTAAAAACGGCAATAACCAAGGTACATCAACAAACTTTGCCGGCGATGCTGATGAGAATTTCTACAGCGTCAACTTACGCTTTGAAATTTAGAGTTTAACGAAACAACACCAATAGCCCTCATTAGTTGGATCTCTGACATTGAGGGCATTTTTATGCCAGAGCAAAGCCCAATATAACTTTTCGGAGTCTGACTCCAGACTTCAGATACCTATATATCAGAGCATACTTCCTTAATTCAACATTAAAAGTGTGGCGTACATCTCCATTTCAACACGAATACATTGAAGTAAAACTCCATAAAGGTATTATTGGAGTATAACTTCATTTAAAAGCATGATCGGAACATAAAATATGAATACTAAGGCTCACAACGAAAGCTGCCTCGAGCAATTATCAACTGGTTTTGTTTCATCTTGCCAACCGGTAGATGAAAGCCCAATGAATACGCCTAGCATTATCGCCGCCATGGCACAGGCTTCAGTTCTCGGTGGTGCTACCGGTTTGCGCATTGAAGGGATTAACAACCTGCAAGCCGTTCGCCCAACCGTAACAGTGCCGATTATTGGCATTGTAAAAAGAGACTTAACCGATAGCCCAATTCGAATCACGCCCTATCTTGATGATGTTCGTCAATTACAAGCTGCCGGCGCCGATATTATTGCTATTGATGCAACAAACCGACCTCGCCCTGAAGATATCAGCACGTTAGTAAAAGAAATTCATTCATTAGGTTGCTTAGCTATGGCTGATTGTTCGACCTATGAAGAGGGTATGTATTGTCACTCTATTGGTGTTGAAATAATTGGCACGACCATGTCTGGCTACACTAATGCAGAGACACCAAAAGAACCCGATTTAGAGCTAGTGAAACGTTTAAATTCATCGGGTTGTCGTGTCATGGCGGAAGGACGCTACAACACACCTGAACTCGCCAAATCTGCCATTGAAGCTGGTGCATTTACCGTTACCGTGGGTTCAGCAATTACTCGTATTGAACATATTTGTAGCTGGTTTAATAAATCGGTTACTGAAGGCAGATATAACACATTAGGTAATTCTCATGAGTAAGATCTTAGCTGTCGATCTTGGCGGCACAAAAATTGCCGTTGCAATGGTGGTTGATAACCAAATCATCACACGTAAGCAAGTACCAACACCGACAACAAGTAAACAAATGACAATGGTGTTAAGCGAGCTACTCATTCCTTTTATAAACGAAGCCGAAGCCGTGGCAGTAGCCTCGACTGGGATCATTAATAATGGAATATTGACGGCGCTTAACCCCGAGAATCTGGGCGGTTTAGATCACTTCCCAATCCAGTCGACTATCGAAAACATTACCCACTTACCGACAATGGTCATCAATGATGCACAAGCGGCTGCTTGGGCTGAATTTCAACTGCTCGATGATTCTGTTTCTAATATGGCATTTATTACCATCTCCACTGGCGTTGGCGCTGGGCTTGTCATTGATAAGGCATTACAGATTGGTAAAACCGGGCTATCCGGCCATGCAGGACATATGTTGGCAGATCCTAATGGCCCGAACTGCGGATGCGGAAGAAAAGGATGTGTTGAAGCGATTGCATCTGGCACCGCTATTGGAGTTGAAGGCCAAGCATTCTGGGGTAACGAATGTACAGGTCAGATGGTTTATCAACATTTTCTTGCCGGTAATCTTGATGCAAAGGCAATCATTAATCATTCAGCTAAAACCATTGCAAACTTAATCGCTGACTTAACCATTTCTCTCGACTTAGAAACCGTCGTATTGGGAGGAAGTGTTGGGCTGGCTGAGCAATATCTACAACAAGTACAACATTATTTACAGCAGCACCCTACCGCCTATCAAACCAATATCAAATTAGCGCATTTTGGCGCAGATGCTGGCTTGCTTGGCGCTGCAAATTTGTATTGTGAAAAACTTTAAAAATTAATCACTCACTACATAATCAAAATTAACGAGGATTTATACCAATGGAAAATCATTCATTTGGCACCCTAAATTACATTATGCTGCTGGTTTACCTCCTAGCTATTATGCTAGTCGGCGTTTACTTTGCAAAAAGACAAAAATCGACAGAAGATTATTTTAAAGCCAGTGGCCGTATTCCTGGTTGGGCGGCCGGTATTAGCGTATTTGCAACCACGCTAAGCTCAATCACTTTTATGTCGATTCCAGCGAAAGCGTACACTTCAGATTGGACGTTCTTAATTGGTCAATACATGGCAATTGCTGTATTACCAATTGTTTTCATCTACTACATTCCGTTCTTCAGAAAATTGAATCTGACTTCCGCTTATGAGTACCTAGAAAAACGATTTGACGTAAGAATGCGTTTATTCTCAAGTATTTCATTCATGCTATTCCATATCGGGCGTATCGCGATCATCATCTATTTGACAGCACTCGCTCTGATCCCATTTATTGATATCAACCCATTATTTATTGTGTTCTTAATTGGTGTACTTTGTATTGTTTACACCTTTATGGGCGGCATTGAAGGCGTAATTTGGACCGATGTTATTCAAGGCGTGATGCTTTCGATTGCAGCCATTGGTATTTTTATTATGATCTGCTTCAACGTTGATGGCGGTTTAGGTGAGATTTATCACTTAAGTGCAAGTGCAGATAAATTCTTCCCTGCTTCTACATTCTCTTGGAGTTGGACCGAAAGCCATGTACCGGTGTTAATCATTGGTTTCTTGTTTGCTAGCCTACAACAATTCACTGCTAGCCAAGATGTCGTTCAACGCTACATTGTGACTGAATCGATTGAAGAAACGAAAAAAGCCTTAGTGACCAATGCAAAATTAGTGGCGATTGTACCTGTCTTCTTCTTTGCCGTTGGCGCAGCGTTATACGCTTACTACAGTCAAAATCCACAACTCTTGCCAGAGAACTTTAACACCGGCGGAATTCTGCCATTCTTTGTTGTATCTCAAATGCCAGCCGGTATTGCAGGGATTATTATTGCCGCAATTTTTGCCGCATCACAATCGAGTATTTCAAGTAGCTTAAATAGTATCTCAGCATGTTTTACATCTGATATTTATGAGCGCTTTGGTCAAAACAAACCCGCAACAAAAGTATTATTTATGGCTCGTAGCATTACCGTTGTTGCTGGTGTTTTAGGTGTTCTTGCCTCTATTTACTTAATTTATTCAGATGAGAGTGAGTTGTGGGACACATTTAATAGCTTAATTGGTTTAATGGGAGGTCCAATGACGGGTCTATTTATGCTTGGTATCTTCTTTAAGAAAGCCAATGCAAATAGTGCGCTTACTGGTGTGGTTGTGAGTGTGATTTCTGTTCTCATCGTTCAATCCTTTACCAACCTTAACTTCTTCTTCTATGGCGTTATTGGTACTTTGGTTGTTGTTATTGTGGGTTACTTAACCGCTCCAATATTTAAATCAAATATTTCAAAAGAAGAGCTGAAAGAGTTAACTATGTAATGAGTCTAGCCCTATAAAAATAGTGATTGAGTAGGGCTAAGTAGAGTGTGGATAGTATTATTTTTATCCACGTTCATTCTCTTTTGTATTGCAAGTGAATAGGATCAAGATATGTTTTTAGGTGACTTAAACCAACCAGCAAGCTACGCATTGTTACCGCAAGCTTTTCAAGTGGCGATTGATTATTTACAAAAAACGGATTTAGTAAACTTATCGAATGGACGTCATGATATTGACGGCGACAAAATGTTTGCCAATGTAATGAGTTTTGAGACGAGTGATACCGACAAAAAGCGCGCTGAAGTCCATTTGGATTATATTGATATGCAGGTACTTATTTCAGGAGAAGAACGTATTGAATTTGCTTTGCATGGCAAGCATACGCATGCAACTGAATATGATAAAGAAGGCGATTATTACCTAGTAGAAAATTTGCTTAATCGTTGTGAAGTGACTTTATCACCAGCACAGTTTGCCATTTTTTTTCCAACCGAACCTCATAAACCCGGTTGCATTGTCACTAAATCTTCATTACTCAAGAAAATAGTGGTGAAGATCCACCGTGACTGTTTAGTTTAATTTTAGATTTCATTGTAAAACCTTAACCTTTATTTGGCACCCCCCCAATTTACTCTGTGCTAACCTCCTTTACCGGAGGTTTTTTTATTTAATGCTACCGAAAGATCATCACTTAACTACAATTCATCAAACTAAAAATCAAAGTGATAAACCGTGGTATGGCGATACTGTTGATTCGGTTGCAAAATACTGTCACTAAACGTCCATTCATGATGGTTAGGCGCATCGGGTAAAAACTGCGTCTCTAATGCTAAACCATCAAAACTTTCATAGGGTTTGTCTTCACGAGAAGGCGATTGCGCTAAGTGATTTCCGCTATAAAGTTGCATCGCCGGTTTGGTGGTCAAGACTTGCATAGTCACTTGTTCATCGGGGGATATTACGGTGGCGACATGTTTAAGTTGCCCCGTATCTTGGGGGTTAAAAATAAAGGAATGGTCATAACCTGCGGCTAATTTCTGCTCATCATCCACTAAAAAATCTTGGCTTAATGTTTTTGCAGTGCGGAAATCAAAACCAGTATTTTCAACCGATTTAATTTGAGTCGGAAGTGCATGCTCATCGCTCGCCAGAAATTGCTCTGAAAATACCGTCAATTTATGCTCTAAGCAACTGACTCCACTTTTTGCACCTTGTAGATTAAAGTAAGCATGATTGGTTAGATTCACCGGACAAGCTTTATCGACATGGGCTTGGTAGTCGATCGAGACTTGATTATCTTCACTTAAAGTAAAGGTAATTTGCGTTGTCATGTTGCCCGGAAAACCTTGATCGCCATCCTCAGATTCAAGCTCAAATACCACTTGATGTTGAGTATGATTTAACACCGTCCAACGTCGTTTATCAAATCCATCCGTGCCGCCATGAATGCAGTACTTTTCATTATTTTTTGATAGCGAATAGACTTGACCATTAAGCTCAAATTTTGCGTCTGCAATACGATTGGCATAACGCCCAACCGTTGCGCCTAAATAACCTGCCTGTTGTTGAAATTTATCGATTGTATTGACACCTAGCAGCACTTCTCTATGTTCGCCCCCAATAGGTAAAGTGCAACTCAACCACGTTGCACCAATATCCATAAAGGTTACCGACATACCAGAATCATTAGACAAAGTGATAATTTTTGCAGGCTGGCCATCCAAGTACAGACCAGCCGTCATCGACTCATGTAGTGCTTGTGTCACTCGATTCACCGTTTGATTCTTTGCATCATTCATTTTCATATTTACGCTACTGAGCCCATATTTAATGATCCTGAGCCATCCATCGCTTTGCAAACATATATCGTTTCTTTTAGCCCTGTTTTCGCTTCATATTGCGCTTCAACTGCCGCTTTAACAGAGTCGACTAAAGTTGGTGGTACAAGGGAAACGACACAGCCACCAAAGCCACCGCCAGTCATGCGAACACCACCTTGCGTCCCAATAACGGCTTTCACGATATCCACTATCGCATTCACTTCTGGGCAGGTAATTTCAAAGTCATCTCGCATAGAAATATGAGACTGTTCCATTAATTCCGCAAGGCGAGCAAAATCATGGTTTTTTAATGCTTGCGCCGCTTCAACCGTGCGGTCATTTTCTGTGATCACATGACGAGCACGTTTCGCTACCACTTCATCTAGCTCTGACTGACGCTGATTAAACTGCTCAAGAGTGACATCACGCAAAGCTTTAACATTAAAAAAGTCGGCAGCGGCTTCACATTGCACTCGACGCGTGTTGTATTCGCTGTCGACCAAGCCACGTTTTTTATTCGAATTAATGATCACAATCGCCATGTCTTCTGGCATTGAAACGGCTTGGGTTTCAAGTGAACGGCAATCAATCAACAATGAGTGGTTACGTTTACCCTCAGCGGAAATAAGTTGGTCCATAATGCCGCAATTACACCCGACAAATTGGTTTTCCGCTTCTTGTCCATTTAGAGCGATATCTTGTTGAGAAATATTCAAATCATAAAGGGTTTTAAAGGTCTGGCCGATCACCACTTCTAACGCAGCAGAAGAACTTAATCCTGCGCCTTGAGGAACATTGCCACTGACAGAAATATCGGCACCGGTAAATTCAAACCCGCGCTTTTGCAGGCAATCAATCACACCTCGAATGTAGTTCACCCACATAATATCGTTATCAAATTCAAGATGCTTAGAAATATCAAATTCATTAACTTGATTATCGAAATCAACCGCCACCACTCGCACGATATTGTCATCACGTTTTGACGCTGCTACCACCGTTTGGTAATCAATCGCGCAAGGCAAAACAAAGCCATCATTATAATCAGTATGCTCCCCTATTAAGTTCACTCGCCCCGGAGCTTGAATAACATGGGTTGCAGCATAATTAAAAGCAGATTCAAAAGCGCCATTCACGGCGTTAATAAGTTGCTGGGTACGTTCATTCATAATGTTTACCTAGATTTTAATAATTTGGTTGTTAGCATTGTTTATAATGTTGACTGCTCAAAGCACGTAGTCGCTCAGCGGCTTGCTCGGCAGTAAGATCTCGTTGGCTTTCTGCTAACATTTCGTAACCCACCATGAATTTTTTAACTGTGGCAGAACGAAGTAATGGTGGATAAAACAGGGCATGTAGTTGCCAATGATCGGTTTCTTTTTCTTCAAACTGATCATCGTTTTCAAAAAATGGTGCATAATGCCAGCCCATTGAATACGGGAATGAACATTGGAATAGATTGTCATAGCGACAGGTTAATTCTTTGATTGCCAGAGCAAGATCATCACGCTGTGCATCCGTTAATTCACTCATACGCTTAATGTGTGTTTTTGGCAGTAACATGGTTTCAAATGGCCACGCTGCCCAATAAGGCACAACGGCAATCCAATGCTCAGTTTCCACTACGGTTCTAGCGCCATCTTGTTGCTCACTTTGCACATAATCCACCAGCAAGTTAGTCCCATGCTGTTGAAAATATTCATGTAAATGTTGGTCTTTACGCTCTATTTCATTGGGTAGAAAGCTATTGGCCCAAATTTGTCCATGCGGATGCGGTTGCGAACAGCCCATCGCCTCCCCTTTATTTTCAAACGCTTGCACCCAGACATATTCTTTGCCAAGTTCTTCAATTTGATCATTCCATGTATCGACTACATGACGGATCTGATCAAGCGGGAGTTCCGGTAAGGTTTTGCTATGATCGGGAGAAAAGCAAATCACCCGACTAAGCCCACGCACACCTTGAATTTTGAATAAAGAATTAGTCGATTGTGGCGCATCAGGCGTGTCTGGCATTAATGCTGCGAAATCATTTTGAAATACGAAGGTGCCTTTATAATCAGGGTTTACATCACCTGAAATTCGCGTATTGGTTGGACATAAAAAACAGTCCTCTTGATACGGCTTAATGCTTGCAATTACTGGTTTTTCATCTTGTCCACTCCACGGACGCTTAGCGCGATGAGGAGAGACTAAAATCCACTGCCCCGTGAGTGGGTTATAACGGCGATGAGGATGATCAACCGGGTTAAATTCTGTCGTCATTGTGTTTATCTCTGCTATCAGTCTGAATAAAAACGAAGGTTATTGGTCGTAACCTTTTGGATTTTGTGACTGCCAACGCCATGTATCAATACTCATTTCAGTCACATCACGCGTTGCTTTCCAGCCTAAGTCTTTCTCTGCTTTTTCTGTGCTTGCCCAACATTGAGCAATATCACCCGGTCGACGAGGGTGAATTTCGTAAGCAACCTTATGGCCACAAGCAGCGGAAAATGCATTCACCATATCCAATACACTGCTGCCTTTGCCTGTGCCTAAATTATAAATATGCAGCCCAGCTTTATTCGTTAGCGTATTAATTGCGGCTAAATGCCCATCAGCCAGATCCATAACATGAATATAATCACGTACTCCGGTGCCATCTGGCGTGGCGTAATCATCACCAAATATGGACAGTTTTTCACGACGCCCCACCGCCACTTGAGCGATAAATGGCATTAAGTTATTAGGCGTTCCTTGAGGATCTTCGCCCATAGTGCCCGATGGATGCGCCCCAACTGGATTGAAATAGCGCAATAAAGTGATGCTCCAATCATTTTCAGCATCAAACAAATCACTGAAACATTCTTCAATAATATATTTGCTACGTCCGTATGGATTAGTTGTGGCACCGGTTGGAGAAGATTCTGTAATCGGCACTTGCGCGGGATCGCCATACACAGTAGCAGACGAACTAAAAACGATATTTTTCACGCCAGCTTTTCGCATGCTACGAGCCAACACGAGCGATCCATTTACGTTATTATCGTAATATTCCAGAGGCTTAGATACTGACTCACCAACAGACTTTAAACCCGCAAAATGGATCACAGCATCAATCGGTTTATTAGAGTGATCCGCAAAAATTTGGTCAAGGAAGGCTTCATCGCGAACATCGCCTTGATAAAAAGACGGCTGAGTGCCGGTTAAAGCTTCAATACGATTCAGCACCTCTAACTTACTATTGGTCAAGTTATCCAATGCAATCGGTTCGTGCCCCGCTTTTATTAACTGCACACAAGTGTGGCTGCCGATATAACCTAAGCCACCCGTAACTAGAACTTTCATATATTCTCCTGACGTTAGTTCACTGACAAATATTAGCTAATCTGAATTTGGGTAATCTAAACCGAAACACACTATTAACGATTACACACTTTACCAATAAGCCGCTTCCCTATTATGCGGAGTAGAGTAACAAAAATGCCTACTCTATTTCTGTGATCCATCGCAAATAGTGTAAACGTTTACAACGATTTCACAATTCTTTCCAATACAATAGAAGCATCTCTTCATGTCACATTTCTGACATCTTTATTTCAAATAGGCCAAAAAATAAAAACAATAATAAATCAATCACTTAATGGAAATTAACAATATTACTCATCATCACTGTAATAAATTTCACACCGCAGTGTAAAAAATCTGACTAATAAAAAGTATCACCCTAACCTAAACCTATAGAGCAACAAAACGGACGAAATTTATTATTAACGGAGTGTACAACATGAAAAAACTTAGCTTATGGCTTTGTGCAATCGCCCTCTCTTTTAGCTCTTTTGTCGCATTTGCTAAAGATCTAACCATCGGATTTTCACAAATTGGTGCTGAAAGTTCTTGGAGAACGGCCGAAACAAAATCGATTAAAGACGAAGCCGAAAAACGTGGCATTAAGCTGCAATTTTCTGATGCTCAACAAAAACAAGAAAACCAAATCAAAGCCATCCGATCTTTTATTGCTCAAGGTGTTGATGGCATCATTTTAGCGCCAGTGGTGCAAACTGGTTGGGAACGTGTACTAAAAGAAGCGAAAAAAGCAGGAATCCCTGTCGTGTTAGTGGATAGAACCATCACCGTTTCCGATGACAGTCTCTACACTTCTTTTGTTGGTTCTGATCTGTTATTTGAAGGTCGTATGGCAGGTGCGTGGGTTGTGCAAGATCTTGAAGGCTATGGCAATGTCGTTGAGCTACAAGGTACTCCGGGCGCTGCCGCCGCACTGGATCGCCAAAAAGGCTTTAAAGATATGATCCAATATTTCCCAGGCATTAAGATCACGCAATCTCAAACCGGTGACTTTACTCGTGCCAAAGGGAAAGAAGTCATGGAAGCCTTTTTGAAATCAGATAAAAATATCGATCTTCTTTTCTCACATAATGACGACATGGCAATTGGTGCTATTCAAGCCATTAAAGAAGCAGGCTTAAAACCAGGTAAAGACATTAAAATCATCTCGGTAGATGGTGTAAAAGATGGCATCACTGCAATGGTAAATGGCGAGCTTAATGCCACGGTTGAATGTAATCCACTTCTTGGTCCATTGGCGTTTGATACATTAGAACAAGCTATCGATGGTAAAAAAGTGGCTAAGGTCAATACCGTAAGAGATCGCATTATCACTCAAGATGAAGCGGCGTCACTCATTGATGCAAGACAGTACTAATTAAGTAACATTGTAGGCATTTATTTCTGATTTTTATCTGAAGTATCTGCCTACTCCATATCCAAAATTATTGAAGTAACTGTGAGACGCCAAGTGGTATACAAGGAAGCAAACCATGAATGACACACCATTAATTCGGACCGAAGGGATCACCAAAGTTTTTCCCGGCGTAAAATCGTTATCGAACGTGGATTTTGAATTACGTCGTGGTGAAATTCATGCCTTACTCGGGGGCAATGGCGCAGGAAAATCCACCTTAATAAAATGTATTACGGGTGTATATCAGCCAGAACAAGGCAGTATTTATCTAAATAATCAATCCATTACTGGTTTATCACCGGATGCAGTACAAGCCTCAGGCATTAGCACCGTCCATCAAGAAGTAAATTTAATTCCAAACATCAGTGTCGCTGAAAATATTTATCTATGTCAGCAGCCTAAAAAATGGGGTCGCATTGATTGGGTAAAGATGAACACGCTTGCTAAACACGATTTACAACAAATGGGCATTACGATTGATGTCAAAAAAAACCTCTCCGAATATTCGGTTGCGATTCAACAAATGGTCGCCATTGCGCGTGGTGTTTCCATGTCAGCCAAGGTGCTTATTTTAGACGAACCCACCGCCAGCTTAGATCCAAGTGAAGTAAAACAACTCTTTCGTGTGATGAGACATTTAGCCCAACAAGGCATCGGTATTATCTTTGTTACGCATTTTCTTGAGCAAGTCTACGAGATCACCGACCGAATCAGTGTACTGCGTAATGGCGCAATGGTTGGCACCTTTGAAACGGCTCGGCTTCCTCAAGTTGAGCTCATTAATCACATGCTGGGTAAAGCATTAAGCCAATCAACCCGAGTTCGTCACAATGGGCAAGATCATGAAAATATTGAGAATTTCATGCAGGCATACCATGTCAGTAAATCCAATAGCATTAATAAGTTTGATCTCAATATTAATCATGGCGAAATTGTAGGTTTAGGAGGTTTACTTGGTTCTGGTCGTACCGAAATTGCGCGAGTTTTATTTGGTGTCGATAAAAAAGATTCTGGCATTATTCAAGTACATGGAAAAAACTGCCAAATAAAAACACCTCGTGACGCGATTGCTCACGGCATTGCGTTGTGTCCTGAAGATCGTAAAAAAGAAAGTTTAATCGGGGACTTATCAGTCAAAGAAAACATCATGCTTGCCCTTCAAGCCAAAAATGGTTGGCTGCGAACTATTCCCGCTAAAGAACAACAAAGCATCGCGATTCAATTTATCAAATCACTCAATATTGTGATATCTGATCTCAATCGCCCTGTTAAAGATCTAAGTGGCGGTAATCAACAAAAAGTAGTGCTGGCTCGTTGGCTCGCCTCTAAACCCGATTGCTTAATTTTAGATGAACCGACTCGCGGCGTAGATGTAGGGGCGCGTAAAGAAATTGAACGTATTATTCACGGCTTATGCCAAGAGGGATTAGCCTTATTATTGATCGCGTCTGAGTTAGAAGAAATTGCCGAGCTCAGTGACCGCGTGTTGGTGCTAAAAGACAGACAAGTGGTGAATGAATTGCGTGGCGATCAAATCAGTGTCGATAGCATCATGAACAGTATTGCAGGAGTCTCCGTATGAACACCGCCCTTATTCAACAGGTGAAATCAAGTAGCGCCACGGTTTTATCTTCCAAGCTGTTTTGGCCTTTACTCTCATTACTGCTTTTACTCAGCTACAGTTTAATTACCGATCCTGATTTTTTCTCTATTCAAATCATTGATGATCACTTTTATGGCAGCTTGATTGATATTTTAAACCGAGGAGCACCCGCCGCATTATTGGCACTAGGTATGATGGTTGTGATCGCAACTGGCGGCATTGATTTATCCGTTGGGGCGATCATTGCAATTGCCGGAGCCACCAGCGCCTATATGATCACCCAAGGCATCACCGATTCTATTTTCCTCATTGTGATAGGAACGCTCGTCATTTCAGCATTCGCTGGATTATGGAACGGCTTTTTGGTGTCGGTGTTGGGCATTCAACCTTTTATCGCAACATTAATTTTAATGGTCTCCGGTCGAGGTGTGGCGCAGTTAATTACTGATGGACAAATTCTGGTATTTCATCATAAAGCCTTCGATTTCATTGGCGGTGGGTTTGTACTCGGTTTGCCATTTTCGATTTTAATAGTGGCGGTTTTTTATGTGTTCGCAGGGTTTATTTTGCGCAAAACGGCACTAGGTTTGTTTATTGAATCCATCGGCTCTAACGCAACGGCGAGTTATTACGTCGGCATTCAAGATCGCACTTTGCGGATCATTGCGTATGTGTTCAGTGGAATTTGCGCTGGTGTCGCAGGAATGATCATTGCCTCGAATATTCATGGCGCCGACAGTAATAATGCTGGGTTATGGTCAGAACTGGATGCGATTCTAGCCGTCGTTATTGGTGGCACAGCCATGGCTGGTGGACGTTTTTATATTATCCCAACCTTAATTGGCGTGTTGATCCTACAAACGCTCACCACCACTATTTTAAGCAGCGGGCTACCAGTTCAATTTACTCAAATCGTCAAAGCTATCGTGGTCGTTCTTGTCATGCTGATTATGTCTCCTGCTTTTAGAAAGCAATTGGCGTTTAAAAAGAAACAGGCACAACTGACACCACGCCAAGGAGATCACCATGAGTAATCGCTACATTACCCTTTTTGCCACCATTATTGTCTTTATCGCTTTATTTGGCTTTGGCTCGGTGCAATTTGATAATTTTTTCTCCATGCGGGTATTCACCAACTTATTCACCGATAATGCTTTTTTAGCCTTAACTGCGATTGGCATGACATTTGTTATTATTTCCAAAGGCATTGATTTGTCGGTAGGTTCTACCATCGCGATTGTGGGCGTTTCGATTGCGATGTTAATACGTGATTTTCACCTCCATCCCCTTGCTGCTTTTTCGATTGTCTTAACCTTAGCCACATTATTTGGCGCGTTTATGGGGTATTTGATTGCACGCTACCAACTACCGCCCTTTATCATCACATTGGCGGGAATGTTTTTCCTACGCGGTTTAGCCATGGTATTCAGCATAGAATCGATACCTATCGAGCATCCATTTTATGACTCGATTGCCGATTTTTATATTCCCCTCCCCGATCATGGCTCGATTACTGTGAGTGCTTTATTAGTCTTTATCGTACTTGCCATTGCCATTTATATTGCCCATTACACCCGTCTAGGTCGCAACATCTATGCTATTGGTGGCAATGAACAATCTGCTCGCTTATTAGGTGTCCCGATTGATAGAACAATTATTTTTATCTACGCACAAAGCAGTTTTCTTGCGGCACTAGCAGGGATTGTCTATACCTTTTACACCTTCTCAGGTCAGCCGTTATCTACGATTGGTTTGGAGTTAGATGCCATCGCTTCTGTTGTGATCGGCGGGACACTACTTTCTGGTGGTGTGGGCTTTGTATTTGGGACATTATTTGGGGTTCTAATCCAAGGAGTGATCCAAACCATTATTAGTTTCGATGGCACATTAGACAGTTATTGGACGCGAATTTTCATTGGTCTACTGATCTTCGTCTTCATTTTACTCCATCGCTTAATTTCATCAGGATATTTATTACATGCCTATATCAGCATTAAACGTAAACTAGGATTTGGTAAGAATGAGTCGGACAATCAATCTATCTCAACTTCTTAATCGACCGTTAAAAATCGCGGTATTGCTTGATGCCGCGCTTTCTTCGCACTGTAAAATAATGCGTGGGATCAGTGCATTTATTGAAGAACATCAACTACCTTGGAATGTTGTGCTTAACCACGAATTATCCATGGAGCGCAAAGATATTCTATCGCTGCATTTTGATGGCATCATTGCTAACTTTTCGAATCCTAAACATCTGCGTCGGCTCGAAAAAGTAGACTTACCCGTCGTCGGTTTATTGAATGGCTTAGATCATGTTCAAGCCGATCAGATCCAGCATCCATTTGTCACCATAGATAATCAAAGACTAATACAACTTTGCTACGATCATTTGCGTAAAAATGGCCTAGATAACATCGCCTATTATGGGTTAAAAAGTGATGATAAAGCATGGCACCAATGTCGCTCTCATCACTATCAATATCTGCAAAAGCGACACCGACAAGCGACTCAAATTTATATTGGCGAAAAAGCCTCTTTTTCATCATGGAGCAGCGAAATAGAACAACTCAAAAACTGGGTTGAAGGGCTAAAAAAACCCGTTGGTATTATTGTTTCCAGCGATGCGCGTGCCAGAACACTGATTGGGTTATGTGAAGAAAATCATATAATGGTGCCAGATGAAGTGGCAATAATCAGTATTGGGGATGCCAGTTTGTCGGAGTTTTTTCAACACACCTCGCTTTCGGTGGTAGAACCAGGATATGAAGAATTAGGCTATACCTGCGCCAATTTATTAAATCAACAACTTAAACAACAACCAGTTCCAAAGAAAACATTCGTAGAACCCGAAACCATTACCGCGCGAGAAAGCACTAAGCACCGAGGGTTACAAGACAGCTATTTATTACGCGCGGTTCATTACATTCGAAACCATGCGCACCTTGGCATCAAGTCCGCTCAAGTGGTTGAATTTGCAGGTTGCAGTCGTACCTTTTTAGAAGAACTATTTCGCGATCAAGTCGGCCATACCATCCATAAAGAAATTCACCACGTTAAGTTTGAAAAAGTGAAACACTTACTCATTCATACCCAACTCAGCATCCCCGATATTGCCCAGAAAACCGGTTATCCATCTCATCAGTATTTGTATTCTTTATTCCAACGTGAGCTGGGGGTCACTCCAAATCAGTATCGATTGCAGATACCAAAAAGTGAAATTATTGCCAAATAAATCGCTACGACTTCACAGATGACTTGGTGTAATACTAAATTAGAGAAATTATAATACCCAAGCTGGTAAAGCCTTTAAAATAAGTATTCTCCATCAGAGCTTTATTGTCGTGTCATGTTCAGTTGATGCCTAGATAGCTTAGCGGCCTCAAATAAAGCATCCAAACTGGGGTGTGGATTTTTCGCCCCAAGTAACCTTATCAAGGTGACTTCTAGAGGCACTTGATACTCTGGCCATATATGAATTAAGCTCCCGCTACTGATGTGAGGTAAAGCAACCGTTTTAGGGATGCAAGCAATACCATTTCCATGAATCGCCATTGGTAGCAAGGATTCTGAAATAGTAGATTGAAACAACGTAGATAACTTATTTGCATGCGGTGTTGAGGCCAACAAAGGAGCGGAAAGCTCCAATAACTGGGAAGATGGTGCATAAGTTAAATGTGGAATCTCTTCCTCTTCAAGTTTATCAAGTGGAAAACAACTTCCACACACCCAAATTAATGCATCATCTGCAAGCTTTAAAATTTCAAACTCACTCGGTTCGAAATAATTCACAACAAATTCGTTTTGATAGAAGAGTAAACAATCAGCTCGTTGAGATTGCAATGCGGCTTGATAACCTGAAACTGAACGGACACCTGAATCAATGCTCGTCACTAAGGGCATGTCGATTTTCTTTAATATGTCGGTGTACCATTCGGGGAAAAAATTACAGGCAAGTGTATGTAAAGAAGCAATCACGATTGGATTATTTTTTGTCGCGACCATTTCTTCACATCTTTCTGACATCTGGATCATTTCTGACGCAATGGGATACAGCCGTTTGCCTTCAACAGTCAACTTCACTGGAGTTCGAGAGCGATCAAACAGTTCTACTTTTAGATGCTGTTCTAATTGTTGAATTCGACGGCTGAATGCTGCTTGTGAAGAAGCATTTAACTTGGCCGCTAATGAGAATTTTTGGCAGTCAGCAAGCGTAATAAAATCCTTTAACCAACGAATGTTCATAGTTTTCCTTTTTTACATTATCGAATTTTTGCATAGTACATGCAAAATACAAGACATAAAAACTTTCCTTTAATGGGTATTAACGCCTAAGTTATATCCATTATGTATTGATATTCATTCAATAATAGTACAAAAAACACCATATATAGGGATTTGATATGAAATTAAAAGCAATAGGATTAATGCTATCTGGTTTTCTGGCTTGCACTCTTTCAACACATAGTTATGCAGAAACTAAAGATGATGTAATGAAACGTGGCTCTCTAAAATGCGGCGTTTCAAGTGACAAAATGGGATTCTCTTATATCAATGATCAAGGTAAATGGTCAGGTATGGATGTTGATCTTTGTCGAGCCGTCGCTGCTGCCGTTTTAGGATCACCGGATAAAGTTGAATATATTACTACAACCTCAAAAAATCGTTTTACTTCTTTAGCTTCAGGTGAAATCGATATTTTATCGAGATCGACAACTTGGACTGTAGCTCGTGATGCTAAACTAGGTGCCGATTTTACAACAATTTGGTTTTACGATGGTCAAGGTTTTATGACTCGAAAATCATTAGGTATAAAATCCATTAGTGATCTTAACGGTGCCACTTTTTGCCTTTCCCCAGGAACAACATCAGAACACAACCTATCTGATTATTTTAGCGCTAGAGGGTTAACCTATCGTTCCGTTGTATTTGAAAAAACTGAAGAATTATACTCCGCATATCAAAAAGGTCGCTGTGATGCCTTAACTAATGACATTACAGGTTTAGCGGCTCGCCGCACATTATTTAAATCACCTGATGATCATATCATTTTGCCCGAAGTTATCTCCAAAGAGCCGCTAGGAGCTTATGTTAAACAAGGGGATAATCATTGGAGAGATATCGTCACTATGGTTGGGTACGCATTAATTGATGCAGAAGAATTAAACGTTACCCAAGCTAATGCCAAAGAGTTAGCTAGCCAAACTAAAAATGTTTCCGTCAAACGTCTGCTTGGGACTGAAGGCGATTTGGGGGCAGGATTAGGGCTAACAAGAGATTGGGCTTTAAAAGCCATTCAAGCTACTGGTAATTATGGCGAAATTTTTTCACGTCATGTGGGAGCCAATTCACCACTTAAATTTGAACGTGGTGCGAATGCGTTATACACAGATGGCGGCCTAATGTACTCACCTCCTTTCCGTTAATTGTCAATTAATACAGCTTGTCATTCTTGGCAAGCTAACTTCACATGGATAAGTGGAAATGATTATGAAAGTTACCAAAGGCACCCTTATTGATTGGGGGCAACAAGCTACATTGTTAATCATCGTCTCAGTTTTATTTCTATATCTCGGAACCAATATGTCTGAGAATATCGATAGTTTGGGGATCACAACCGGATTTGATTTTCTAAATGATCGTGCCGGTTACGATATTACCTTTAGTTTAATTGACTACAATCCAAACGATACTTACTTACGCGCTTATTGGGTTGGCGTTGCTAACACTTTACTCGTCTCATTTATGAGTATTATTTTTGCGACTTTACTCGGCTTTATAGTCGGAGTTGGGCGGGTATCGAAAAATTGGGTCGTGAGTAAACTTTGTCGTGCCTATGTAGAATTAATTCGAAATGTACCATTGGTGATTCAATTAGTTTGGTGGTATGCACTTTTTTTAAGTTTACCGCCAGTTAGAAATAGTATTTCTCTCGCTGATGATATCTATCTGTCTAATCGAGGCCTCGCTATACCACATATATCAATGAATGGTTATGGCATATATGTTCTGATAGCGTTAGTCGTCTCCTTCACATTAGCATTGGTATACCGAAATTACGTTTATCACCGTTCTCAATGGCAAGGCTTTAACCCTACCATATGGCCTAAGTTCACATTGATCACACTCTCGCTTCCCTTTCTGATGATCATGTTCATTTTATTGACCAACAATGCCTCAATCAGCAGTCCAAAACTTACCGGATTTAATTTCCAAGGAGGGATGATCGTTATTCCAGAACTCGTTGCTTTGTGCGTTGCATTATCGGTATACAGCTCAAGTTATATTGCCGAAATTGTTAGAGGTTGTATCCAATCCATATCTTCTGGTCAGCAAGAAGCGGGAAAAGCATTGGGCTTTACCGATCACAACATAATGTGGAAATTGATTGTGCCACAAGCCATATATCCAATGGTTCCACAAATTACGAGTGTCTATCTCAATATCATTAAAAACTCATCATTAGGGGTGGTGATTGGGTTCATGGAACTCGTTTCTTCCACCGGAGGCACAACTCTCAATAATACAGGGCAAGCGATTGAATGCATCCTCCTCGTTATGGGAACTTATTGTGTTTTTAGCCTCATTACGAGCCTATTAATGAATTGGTATAACTCACGTATTTCGATAGGGAAATAATCATGAATAACGACAGTACTATTAGCATGATTGAATCAAGACCCGCCATCCAAATAAAAAAAGATTGGATAACGTGGTGTAAGAGAAACTTATTCTCGACACCTTTTAATACCTTACTGACAATTGTTGGCGCCCTTTTTATCGTTTGGGCAATACCTACAATGTTGAATTGGTTTATTTTCGATGCCACTTTTGTCGGAAAAACCCAAGCCGATTGCGTTTCTAATGGTGCTTGCTGGCTGCCCGTGGTCAACCGTATTGAATTATTCACTTATGGTATGTATCCAGAAAGCCAACAATGGCGTGTCGATGTCGCGTTTGGTTTGGCCGCTCTCGTCATTCCAATGTTGTACATTAAACGCATAAGCCGACCTTTTATGCTCACTTACTTAATCATTCTACCTTTTGCTATGTGGATGATGTTAAAGGGCGGCAATTTTGGTCTAGAAACGATCTCTACCACTAAATTTGCCGGCATGATGCTAACTTTATTTCTGGCTATTTTTGGTATGGTTTTCGCATTACCTTTGGGCGTTTTATTAGCGCTAGGGCGTCGTTCAAAAAAACCGATTATCCACGGGTTAAGTGTCGCCTATATTGAGTTAGTCCGCTCAGTTCCCGTCATCACACTGCTTTTTATGGCTTCATTAATGATCCAATTATTCTTACCACCAGGGCAAGAATTTGATGTTTTATTAAGAGTCGTGGCGGTTTTAGTACTCTTTACTGCTGCCTATATGGCTGAGACGATCCGAGGAGGATTACAGTCCATTCCTCAAGGGCAATTTGAAGCTGCAAAAGCCTTGGGATTCGGTTATTGGAAAATGATGGGACAAATTATTTTGCCTCAGGTACTGAAAAACTCAATTCCATCATTACTTAACCAATTTGTTGGGATTTTAAAAGAAACAACCTTGGTCATGATTGTCGGTGTTCTCGATATTGTAGGCGTGGCATCAAGTACTCTCTCCAATGCCAAATGGGTTGGCTTAGAAAATGAAATGTATGCATTTTTAGCATTGTTCTTTTTCGTGTGCTGTTTCTCTTTATCACAATACGCTTCTCACCTCGAACGCCGACTAAAGTAATTTCACGGAGATAGAAAAATGGATGTTATTAATATTAATCAACTCAACAAATGGTATGGCGACTATCACGCACTCCGAGATATCAATCTAACCATTAAAAAAGGTCAACGTATTGTAATATGTGGCCCTTCTGGATCAGGAAAATCAACGCTAATCCGTTGCATCAATCAACTCGAAAAGCATCAATCTGGTTCCTTAGTTGTCTTTGGATCAACCGTACAAGATACACCTAATGAATTGATAAATTTAAGAAAGCAAGTTGGTATGTGCTTTCAATCATTTAACCTTTTCCCCCACTTAACCGTATTAGAAAACTGTGTTTTACCCCAAACGTCTAATCTTAACGTCAGTGAAAATGAAGCGATTGAAGTCGCTTTAACCCTACTTGAAAAAGTTAAAATAAAAGAGCAAGCCAATAAATACCCAAGTCAACTTTCTGGTGGTCAACAACAGCGCGTTGCCATTGCTAGAGCTCTGTGTATGAAACCAGAGGTCATGCTATTTGACGAGCCAACCTCAGCCTTAGATCCTGAAATGATCTCAGAAGTTCTGGACGTAATGACCGACCTCGCTCAAGAGGGTATGACCATGATTTGTGTTACACATGAAATGGGGTTTGCTCGTAAAGTTGCAGATCGCGTTATTTTTATGGATCAAGGTCAAATCATTGAAGAAAATAATCCTGAAAACTTCTTCTCTTCTCCTAAATCACCACGAACTCAAATGTTTTTAAATCAACTCATTCAACATTAAGGTCAATTATGTCTCACGAATATTCAATCGCTATCCACGGCGGTGCCGGAGCGATGTCAAAAGGTAAGCTTTCTCCAGAACAAGAAGAAAGTATAGAAAATATTCTAAAAGGAATCATTGAAGAGAGCCTAAAAGATTTGAGTGAAGGGCAAAGCGCATTAGATGTCGTTCAAGCCGCCGTCAATAAACTTGAAGATTGCCCATGGTTTAATGCAGGAAAAGGTGCCGTATTTAATCATGATGGTAAACATGAACTAGATGCTGCGATCATGTGTGGTAAAACCTTAGAAGCCGGAGCAGTATCCGGTATACGGTATAGTCCAAATCCTATTAATGTCGCAAGAGCAGTAATGGAACACTCCCCTCATGTTTATTTAGGAGGAGAAGGTGCCGAGAAGTTTGTTCGAGACTGTGGGCTACCAGAAGTAGATAACCAATATTTTTCGACCGATATGCGCTATCAACAATTACAATCAGCTCTATCCGCTCAAAGTGTTATTTTAGAGCCAACCACGAATGATTATAAATACGGAACAGTAGGCGCGGTGGCGAAAGATAAGCATGGTAATCTTGCCGCGGCAACTTCAACTGGAGGGATCACCAATAAACAATATGGGCGCATTGGTGACACCCCCGTTATTGGCTCTGGTACCTATGCCAATAATCTAACTTGCGCCGTTTCAGCCACCGGACATGGTGAACACTTTCTACGTCACGTCGTAGGATATAATGTATCTGCCCGTATGCAGTTTGCACACTTAGACTTAACATCTGCTGCAGAACATGTTGTATTTCAAGATTTACCTTCTACCGGAGGCAGTGGAGGTCTTATTGCTATTGATAAAGAAGGTAATATCACTTTACCTTTTAACACTGAAGGGATGTATCGTGGCTGGGGCGCAAACACCCTGCCAGCTCAATCTAAAATTTATAAATAAACAAAAAAACAGTACCACTGACGACCAGCCTCAACCGGTTTCTTCTTAGGTTGAGGCTGGTCATTTGTACAATATTTTGAGTGAAAAATCACAGCCATGAATTTTATTCCTAGCTATAAATAGGGTAAACAAGTGCTAATAACTCTAACCAATTACCAACTAGCTCAGGTATAGTAAGCCTCTACTCTTTGACAGAAATCGCTGTTATAAAAAGATATATAACCGTTAGGAATTAAATTATGTCGCAACAAGTTGGCTTGCGTATGGTAGCAACACTTGAGGCTTCAAAAGGAGTATTGGCCGTTATCGTCGCGTTGGGTATCCATACTTTATTTAGTCATGACGCACACCAAGTTGCATTGAGTTTAGTCAAATACTGCCACCTTAATCCGATTAATTATTATCCCCATATGTTTATAGATAAGGTGGGTTCATTAACACCAGATAATATAGGCATGATAACCGTATTAGTTTTAGCTTATAGCTCTATTCGATTTATCGAAGCCTATGGTTTATGGAAGGCCAAGACGTGGACAGAATGGTTTGCTTTTCTAAGCGGTACTATTTATTTACCCTTTGAAATTTATGAAATGATCAAACAGATCGATGTGTTGACGGTTGGAGCATTTGTCATCAATATTATTATTGTGGCTTATATGGGCTATATTTTATTCCAGCCAAAAATGAAAAGTTCAGCATCAATCAAGCTAAAATAATAGAGACAGCAATTACTCTGATGACCGCTAGTTAATCTGCCATTCTAAACACTTATTAAGTTCTATAATAAGTCGACTCATTTCCTAATGCTGAATTCGCTTAATTTTTACTATCTTATTGTTGTAATCACATCAAATTTATAGCTTCACCAACTTACTATGGACAATAAAAAACCACCTCATTCTTACAAACGAGGTGGTTTTCTTATTTCTTATTTCTTATTGCCATGCTTCATTGAATCTAACGCCACAGCAAAGATGATAATGCCACCTTTGATGATGTACTGCCAATATGGGCTGACACCAATGTAGGTCATGCCGTAGTTGATTACGGTGAAGATCAATACCCCCGTCACCACGCCCATCACGGTACCGACACCACCAGCAAAAGACACCCCACCAACCACACAGGCTGCAATAGCATCTAGTTCATACATGAAACCCACGTTATTGGTCGCACTACCGATACGTCCTGCTTCTAACATGCCGCCAAAAGCATAGAACACACCTGAAATCGCATAGATTTTTAGCAATGTAATTGGAACATTCACGCCAGATACTTTTGCTGCGTCTGGGTTACCACCAATGGCGTAAATATTTTTACCAAAGACAGTTTTATTCCACATGATCCAAACAACAATCATTGCGGCAATCGCGTAGAAAGTAATGTATGAAAGCCTAAAATCACCTAACCGGATAAAGCCTTGTGCAAAGGTTGAGAAACGCTCATCAAAACCTGCGATAGGCGATGCACCAATAGAGTCAAAGTACAAAGAGTTAATACCGTATACGATGATCATCGAGCCTAACGTGGCAATAAAAGGAGTTACCTTCATGTACGCCACAATAATACCGTTCACTAACCCAATTAATGCGCCAACAATACACACCATGACAATAACGCCCACGATTGGCATTTCACCTAATTGTGGAAATACTTTGTTCGCGTTATCAGTCGCTTGTAGCAAACTGGCAGAAAGTACTGCGGCCAAACCGACTTGTCGCCCTGCCGATAAATCGGTTCCTTGGGTAATAATTAACCCTGCAACGCCCAGTGCAATAATCACTCGCACAGAAGATTGAGTTAAAATATTACTTAAATTACGTAGACTTAAAAATGATGGTTCTTGAATAACAATAATTGCCAGAAGAATAAATAGCACGCCATAAATGCCGCCTGCTTTAATGTATTTTAAACTGTGTTTCTTTAAATTTTCCATGGGTTATCCCTTACAGATAAAGTGCCGCTAATTCTAATATTTCAGTTTGAGTCGTGTTTTTTGTTTCCACTATTCCAGCCGCACGGCCATTACTCATTACGAGTATACGGTCGGTGGTACCCAATAATTCGGGCATTTCTGATGAAATAATAATCACGCCTTTATCTTTATTCGCCAGCTCGAGGATCAGTTGATAAATTTCAAATTTAGCGCCAACATCAATGCCTCGTGTTGGTTCATCTAACATTAAAATCTCTGGCCCCGTTAGCAACCAACGACCAATAATCACTTTTTGCTGATTACCGCCCGATAACGATCCAATGGTTGTGCCGTGAGACGGCGTTTTCACCCTCATGGCATCGATTACCCATTGAGTATCGGATTTCATTTTAGAATTACTGAGCAAACCAGATTTGGTTTTGTACTGCTCAACGTTCGCGACAAGGGAGTTAAAGGTAATATCAAGCTCACCATAAATCCCAGTTGAACGTCTTTCTTCTGTTACCAACGCAAAACCATTTTGTATTGCTTCGTGAGCATCTTTATTACGCATTAGTTTATCGTGCAATAAGATTTCACCACTCGATTTATCTCGGATACCAAAAATAGTTTCGACGATATCAGTACGGCGAGAACCCACTAAGCCTGCAATGCCAAGGATTTCACCTTTACGTAGCTCAAAACTCACATCTTGGATAGAAGGTTGATTTAATGCGGTTAAATTACGAACATGAAGAATGGTTTCTTTAGGAATATTGGTTTTTTCTGGGAATCGGTTGGTAAGTTCACGCCCAACCATCATGCCAATAATGGAGTTCATATCGAGGCCAGCAAGTGGTCTTGTTTCGACCCACTGACCATCTCGTAGAATGGTAATATCATCACAAATGGCAAATATCTCTTCCATCTTATGAGAGATATAAACAATTCCGCAGCCTTTTTCTTTGAGTTTATTGATGATTTTAAATAGATGGCTGACTTCTTTCTCACTTAATGACGAAGTCGGTTCATCCATGATCACGATTTTAGCGTCATAAGAAAAAGCTTTGGCAATTTCAACCATTTGCATTTGAGATACCGATAAATTGCCCGCTTTCTCTTTCGGATCAATATTGATATCAAGCTCTTCGAATACCGCTTTGGTATCGTTATACATTTTGTCATGATCGACAAAAAATCCTTTGGTCGGATAGCGTCCTAACCAAAGATTATCCATTACCGTTCTTTGAAGCACTTGGTTCAACTCTTGGTGAACCATCGAAACGCCTGATTCTAGAGCTTCTTTTGAAGACTGAAAGTTAACTTTTTCACCAAGGAAAACAATATCACCTTCATCTCTTTCATAAATACCAAATAAGCATTTTAATAACGTCGATTTGCCCGCGCCATTTTCACCCATTAAGGCATGAATAGAATGAGGGCGAACTTTTAAACTCACCTTATCTAATGCTTTCACCCCTGGAAACTGCTTACTAATCCCTGTCATTTCCAATAAGTAGGAATCTTGTTTCATATCCATAGTCACACTCAAATTAATATTGCTAATCGATAAGACAAAAGAAAAGACCAACCAGATTTAGCCAGTCTTCCTTTTAATTTTTAGCGTCTATTTTATGCTGATAGTCAGTCGTTAAAGATCTAACTTCAACGACCAAAAATCATTATTTCAGAGTGCTTTTGTCAACCGCAACATAAGGAACACGGATTACTTTTCCGTCTAATTTCCATTTAGTACCTTGAGTTGCTGGCTTACCTTGTGCAAGGTTACGAGCAAGTTCAAATGTCGCTTCCGCTTGTGAATCAGCATCATTTAGAACCGTACCCGCCATTTCACCTGATTTCACAAGTGCAACCGCTTCAGTTAATGCATCCACACCAAACACTGGCAGCATAGTACCGGCTGCTTTTAATGCTTCAATTGCGCCCATTGCCATTCCATCATTGTTGGCAATAACCACTTCGATATTCTTACCATTTGGACCTGCAAGCCAAGCATCCATTTTATCTTTTGCCATTGCAGCATCCCACATCGCAGTATCAAGTTGCAGCTGCTGAGTTTTATAACCTTCATCGTTTAAGGTTTTAATCACGTAAGTTGTACGTGCTTCTGCATCAGGATGACCAGGTTCGCCTTTTAGCAATACGTATTGAATCACGCCATCTTTGTTTAAATCCCAAGCTGGATTTGCTTTCCATTGCTTAGCGATCATTTTGCCTTGAATAATGCCCGACTCTTTAGAATCAGTACCTACGTAGTAAGCTTTATCGTAACTTGCCATTGCTTTAGCAGACGGTTCTTTGTTGTAGAACACAACTGGAACTTCATCTAATTTCGCTTTTTTGATCACGGCAGGCGCAGCTGCTGGATCAACCAAGTTAATCGCCAGCGCTTGAACACCACGAGCTAACATGACGTCAATCTGATCATTTTGCATAGATTGGTTGTTTTGTGAGTCATTCATTAACACTTTGACGCTTGGATCTTTTGCGGCATTCGCTTCAAGTGCCTGTCTTACCACGGACATGAAGTTATCATCATATTTATAAACGGTAACACCAATAGAGGTTTCAGCCAGTGCATTAGTTGCGAATAACAACCCAGAGGTAATAGCTGCAGCAAGTACGATTTTTTTCATGTAGGTATCCTATGTTTCATTATTTTTATTGTGAATAATCCATTTCACTTGGTATTGGTATACTTAATACCACCAGAATGAAAACGTTTACCTAAAAGAGGTTAAACTGAATCTGAAAATAAAAAAATGAGGAAGTTAACATTTTGTTACTTTTTTTGGCTTTATGAATGGATATGTGAAGTAGTTAGCATTTTACCTCACCTCGATGAATGAATTGAAACCAATCCATTGGTATTGCAGATAACAAGACTAGAAATGAGAACGATAACACTAATATAACTACACTGCTTTATCCTATTTCCTCAAAAATACCATATCGTTCGTTCAACGATCCTTTATTAATACTATGTATCAGCGTGATTTTTATAATGTAATAATGGTATAAATATTGGATAACAATAATATTCAAAACTATCCCATAAAAGGAACGGATTATGACAAATATTGCCTTTATCACAGGCGCAACATCTGGTTTTGGCCGTGCTGCTGCGCGTCGTTTTGCGAAAGATGGCTGGTCGCTAGTGCTATCAGGTCGCCGTATGGAGCGTTTGCTTGAGCTAAAAGAAGAATTAAGTGGCGTTCCAGTTCACGTGGTTCAATTGGATGTACGTGATGATCAAGCGGTCGCAGCAGCAGTGGCTGAATTGCCAGCAGAGTTTGCTCAAGTCAAAACATTGGTTAATAACGCAGGTTTAGCGTTAGCACCACAAAGCGCCGAAAAAGTGGACCTCAAAGATTGGCACACCATGATCGATACCAACGTGACAGGTTTAGTGAATGTCACGCATGCTTTATTACCGATTTTAATTAAGACAGGTGCTGGGTCTACTATCATTAACGTTGGCTCAATTGCGGGTCAATGGCCTTATCCGGGTAGCCATGTTTATGGTGCAAGTAAAGCCTTCGTCCAGCAGTTCAGCTATAACTTGCGCTGTGATCTACAAGGTACAGGTGTACGTGTGACCGATATCGCACCGGGCATGGCTGAAACCGAATTTACCTTAGTGCGCACTAACGGTGATCAAACCGCATCGGATAATCTTTACAACAGCACCACTCCACTGAGCGCGGAAGATATTGCCGAGCAAATGTTCTACCTTGCCACGTTGCCAGATCACATCAACATCAACCGTTTGGAAGTAATGCCAACTCGCCAAGCTTGGGCAGGATTTTCAGTAGACCGCGATTAATCGTCGACGACATTAATATAAATAAAACACAATAAAAAACAGCTTGAGCAAATTTCGTGCTCAAGCTGTTTTTGTATGTTGCTATTCTTGTCAACGCCGAGATTGATAGCTGCTTTGATTCATCTACAGCATTGCTTCGATTATGCTAGCTGTTGTGATCGATGAGCAACCAAACGCCATCGGATCACGTCAATCATACAAAATAGAAGTAAGCTGCCCCCCATCAATGGGAGTGCATAACCAAATATCATTGCCAATACAATAACCAACACTTTCGCCAGAGGGGCTAATGCTAACCACGCTTCGACTAATGTTTCGTTCGTGTTTGCAACCATAGGGCGACGCTTCCACCAAATAACGTAACCCCAAGCGATAACTGTACATAAAGAAATACCAAATACAGCAAGGATCAGTTGATTCGGCCAGCCAAATAATACGCCCATATGCGCATCGATTCCCCAACGGATCAGCTTAGCGACAATAGGAAAGTTCTTAAACTCAGCGTGATCAATCACTGTCATTGAAATGGGTTCAACCGATACAGAATCCACTTGCGTTGGCCAAGATCTATCAATCTCACTCACAAGCCAAGCTGTATTATTTTTATATGAGGGCACAATTTCTATCTTGCCAGCATCAATTCCAGACTGACGAGCCGCAGCCAATACACCATCAAATTCTGAATCCTTAATATCCACCGCTTTAGATGCTGTATTAATTGGTAATTGTCGGGAAACAGATGGTGTCACCCAGCCAATAGAATTACGCCATTGTGAAATATTACCACCCGCCCACTTTGACCATGTTAGGCCTGTCGCCGAGAAAAATATTAATCCCAAGCTGATCCAAATAGCCACCTTGGCATGTCGCGAGCGATACTGCGCATAAGAGCCCGATTTAGACTTGTTATTGAAACTACGGCGTTGTTGCCACCATAAAAATATTCCGCCAAGCGCCGCTATCCACATCCATGAGGCCGCGAGCTCACTGTAATAACGGCCAATAGGGCCAAGTAATAAATCGGTATGCATAAAATCAATTGCAATGCGAAATGGCAACACACCGCTGGTACCATAACTGGATAATTCACCTTTGATTTCAAGTGTCACCGGATCCACGAACACTGTTCTTGCTCTAGCTCGCTCAAGAGTAGGATCGATAAATAAAACACGTGTTGTTTCGCCAGCTGCTGGCGCTGGACGTACCGATTTAATAACCAGTGGCTCAGGTAAACTACGCCGCGCAGCAGCAATCTGAGCACTTAATGCCTGTGCCTCCCCCTGACTTGTTGTCGTCAATTCTTGATGATAAATCGCTTGCTCAATCTGTGGGGTTAAAACATAAAACGTTCCCGTCAATGCCGCCATAAAAATGAATGGACCAATAAATAGGCCAATATAGAAATGTAAGCGCTTAATAAAGGCACTTACTCCTCGGTGGGGATTGATATCATTTACTGTCATTTTAATTCTCAAAAAATGATTTAAGCCGGCATGAAACAACCAGCAACGCTAAAATTTAAAGGAACAAAATGTAACATAAAAGTAGATGGTTTGTTGAATAATAACTTGTCATGTGGATTGATAAACATACTGAATTATTTACAAGCACTAAAATTTGTCATTTAGGATTTTAATCAATAAATTGGAGAGCAGAAATACCTCACTTCTTAATCTAGGTGAAATGATGGTACTGAGATTATTTTCGTGGATAAGCTTTCTAGCGCATTGAAGCGTCAGGGGGTATGTTTTTATAGCGGGCAGGTAATTAGTTCATCTAGGCTAATATTTTATTCCTTATTTGTTTAGGAAAATAGACCTACGATCATTTCAGGCGTAAAAACTGCAACTCATAATCACAAGTTGCAGCTTGATTTAACGTATGGGATTTTTCTCTATAACAGGCTATCTATATCCATTTCCATTTCAGCGGCTGAATAGGTTGGAGAATAACGCTCAATAACGTTCCCTTCTCCATCAACTAAAAACTTAGTAAAGTTCCATTTCAGCTCACCATCATCAAAGATTTGATCGATTGAGACTAGCTTTTCGATTAACGCCAAACTTCCATCATTGGTTTTATCATCTGAGCGTTCTGTTTTTAAATACTTGAATAGCGGATCAGCATCAGGGCCATTGACATCAATTTTAGCGAAATTAGTAAAGGTTACGCCAAAATTCAAAGAACAAAATTCTGCAATACCCGCGTCATCTTCTGGTGATTGCTGCAAAAACTGATTGCATGGGAAACCAAGCACCTCAAAACCTTTATCTTTACGGCTTCGGTATATATCTTCCAAGCCTTCTAGTTGTGGCGTTAAACCACATTTAGTTGCAATATTCACAATCAGCAATGCTTTCCCTTTATACTGCGACAAAGAAACCATTTCACCTTGTGCATTTTTCACTTCAAAGCTATGTACGTTCATTATTTTCTTCCTTTTAATATAAACATTCATTTCAACTACCACTTTAGGGTAGTTCTTTGCCATTATTGATTTGAATCAGTATTCGAGATCACAAATTTAGCATTATAGATGTAATTTAATTACAAGTTGGGCTGATTTATGACCGAAGTAAGTGCAAACAAAACCAGAGTTGTCATCATTGGTAATGGTATGGTAGGACATCGTTTTATTGAGGATCTCGTTGAAAAAGGCGACCTTAATCAATTCGAAATCACAGCCTTTTGTGAAGAACCTCGTGTTGCCTACGACCGCGTTCATTTATCGTCTTATTTCTCCCACCACACCGCGGATGAACTTTCACTGGTAAAAGAAGGTTTCTACCAAAAGCATAATATCAATGTGCTGATTGGTGAACGTGCGATTAACTTTAATCGTGACAATAAAACCGTCTATTCTAGCTCTGGTCGTGAAATTCAATACGACAAACTTATTTTAGCCACTGGTTCTTATCCTTTTGTTCCGCCAATTAAAGGTAACGAAAGCAAAGATTGCTTTGTCTACCGTACTATTGAAGACTTAAAAGCGATAGAGGCAACCGCGAAAAAAAGTAAAAGTGGTGCAGTCATCGGCGGTGGTTTGCTTGGTCTTGAAGCGGCTGGTGCATTAAAAGCGTTAGGCGTTCAAACTCATGTAATCGAGTTCGCACCCGTTTTAATGGCAGAGCAGCTTGATTTGCAAGGTGGCTTACAGCTACGCAATAAAATCGAACGAATGGGCGTACAAGTTCATACTAGCAAAAATACTTTAGAGATCATTCCCCAAGGTGAAACCGCACGTAATACCATGAAGTTTGCCGATGGCTCCGAACTTGAAGTCGATTTCATCGTATTCTCTGCCGGTATTCGCCCGCAAGATCGCCTGTCTCGTCAAGCCGAACTAGAAATTGGTCCACGCGGCGGTATCGCCATTAATGATAGCTGCCAAACATCCGATCCAGATATTTATGCGATTGGTGAATGCGCGTCTTGGAATGGTGCTTTCTTTGGTTTAGTCGCGCCCGGTTATAAAATGGCGCAAGTCACGGTTGATCAAATACTCGCTTTTTCTAAATCAACAACATCCGACAGCCAATTTACCGGTGCCGACATGAGTGCCAAGCTAAAACTGCTCGGTGTAAAAGTAGGCAGTATTGGTGATGCGAATGGCCGCACACCCAATTGCAAAAACTTTGTGTATCAAAATGATGAGCAAGATATCTATAAGCGCTTGATCGTATCAGAAGACAGTAAAAAACTATTAGGCGCGGTATTAGTTGGTGATACCTCTGACTATGGCAACCTATTGCAGCTTCATTTAAATGATATGGATTTGCCTGAGCATCCTGATGCATTGATATTACCGGCTCATGCGGGCGGTGAAAAACCATCAATGGGCGCAGATGCCCTACCCGATTCAGCAGTAATTTGTTCTTGTTTTGATGTCACGAAAGGAAAAATTGCCGCCGCGGTTGCTGAAGGCCACACCACTCTTGGCGATATTAAAATGGTTACCAAAGCCGGTACAGGTTGTGGTGGTTGTGTTCCAATGATCACTCAAGTGCTTAATGCCGAGCTCGCCAAAGCTGGTATCGAAGTGAAAAACGATATTTGTGAGCACTTTGAATATTCTCGCCAAGAATTGTTTCACTTATGCCGCGTTGAAGGTATTCGCTCATTTGATCAACTGCTTGAAAAACACGGCCACGGTTACGGCTGTGAAGTATGTAAACCAACCGTTGGTTCTATCTTAGCGTCTTGCTGGGGCGATCATGTCTTAAAACCACAACATGTTGGCCTACAAGATACCAATGATAACTTCCTTGGCAATATGCAAAAAGACGGTACTTACTCAGTCATTCCACGCATGGCAGGTGGTGAAGTAACCCCTCAAGCATTAGCCGTTCTTGCTAATGTTGCTGCTGAGTATAATTTGTATACCAAAATCACGGGTGCGCAACGTATTGGCTTATTTGGTGCACAAAAAGATGACTTACCAGAAATCTGGAAAAAACTCATCACAGCCGGTTATGAAACAGGTCAAGCCTATGCAAAAGCGCTGCGTATGGCAAAAACTTGTGTGGGAAGCACTTGGTGCCGCTTTGGTGTTCAAGATAGTGTTGGACTTGGTTCATTCCTTGAGAACCGTTATAAAGGTATTCGCACCCCTCACAAGATGAAGTTTGGTGTATCAGGTTGTACGCGTGAGTGTGCAGAAGCTCAAGGCAAAGATTTGGGTATTATCGCCACTGATGCAGGCTGGAATATGTATGTGGGTGGCAATGGTGGTATGAATCCACGTCACGGGGATTTATTAGCGTCTGATTTAGATAAAGAAACGCTGATCAAATACGTTGACCGCTTCATGATGTTCTACATCCGTACCGCAGATAAATTGCAACGTACTTCCGTATGGCTAGAAAACTTAGATGGCGGTGTTGATTACCTACGTAAAGTGGTGATTGAAGATACCTTAGGCATCAACAAGCAATTGGAAAAAGACGTGCAAGTTTTAGTGGATAGCTACAGTTGTGAATGGACCGACACCATTAACGATCCAAGTCAATTAACTCGTTTTGCTCACTTTATTAATGCAGATCAACGTGATGACAATGTGGTGTTTGTTTCTGAACGTGAGCAACATCGCCCTGCGACCTTCACGGAAAAATTTCCGCATCTAAAAGGCGATATTCTTCATACTGATTTGAAAAATACGACAGTGACCACGGAGGAAGTGTAATGACAGCTCAACAAAAAACTAAAAAAACAAGCTGGATCAGCGTATGCCAACTGAGCGATATTGCCCCAAAAACGGGTGTCTGTGCGTTAGTCAATGGTCAGCAAGTTGCCATCTTCCGTCCTCGTTTTGATGAGCAATTATTTGCTATCAATAACATGGATCCTTTTGCACAATCGAACGTATTATCACGCGGTTTAATTTGTGAACATAATTCAGAACTTTGGGTGGCGAGTCCACTGAAAAAGCAACGCTTCAATCTTGAAACTGGCGTTTGTATGGAAAATGAAGCGATGAATGTCGCCACTTATGAAATACGCGTTAACGGCAGCCAAATAGAAGTGAAAGCATAAATTATTCACGTTAATTATAGATTCCGGATAACTTGTCTCTCGTTTCCGGAATAACAATTTTCCAAGTTTTAATACCCATAGCGATTTAACTTAAAACTAAATCGCTATCAATATTCAAACTTTAACTTTTCATTTTTAAACTTTATAGGTATTCACCATGTATACAGAGACCATTAAAAAATGCTCGAACAACGCGGAGCGAATTGTAAAACTGGCGGATAGTAATCCATTAGGTTTTTGGATTAGCTCAGCAATGGCAGGTGCTTATGTTGGTATCGGCATCATTTTGATTTTCACTTTTGGCGGTCTGGTTGATCCAGCTATTCGCCCTCTTGTGATGGGTGCAACTTTTGGAATTGCATTAACATTAGTTATCATCGCAGGTTCTGAACTTTTTACTGGTCATACTATGTTTTTAGCTTTTGGTGCGATTACCGGTCAAATTAGCTGGAAAGATAACCTACGCGTGCTACCTCAAACGTGGCTGGGTAACTTAATCGGTTCTGTATTTGTCGCTTACCTTTTCTTCTTAGCTGGCGGTGGTAACTTACTGCCAGATGCAAGCAGCTTCTTACACAAAGCAGCACTAGGTAAAACGATGGCACCTGCTAGCGTACTCTTCTTTAAAGGCGTATTGTGTAACTGGTTAGTATGTCTTGCGATTTGGATGTGCCAACGTGTTGAAGGCACTGGTAAATTCATTGCGATTTGGTGGTGTTTATTGGCTTTCATCGGCGCAGGTTTTGAGCACTCAATTGCCAATATGACTATTTTTGCGTTGTCTTACTTTGGCAACCATTCAGATGCATTCACCATGGCAGGTATTGGTCACAATCTACTTTGGGTATCGCTTGGTAACATCGTTTCTGGCGCAGTATTTATGGGATTCGGTTACTGGTTTGCAACGCCAAAAGCAGAGCGTCCAGTATTTGAAAAAACGACTGAAACGGCCACTACATCAGTCAAAGCATAATGATCTAAGCTAAACCTGAGCCTCGGGGCTCGGGTTAAAAACATCCACTCTATTCAATACGTCAATCCCATCTTTTGAAGGCATATTATGACTACTCAATCATCTCAAGCTTTTGTTTCTCTTGTGGGCGCAGGCCCTGGTGATCCTGATTTGCTCACCATGAAAGCCTACCGCTTAATTCAAACAGCCGATGTTGTGGTTTATGACCGTTTGGTATCAAAAGAGATCATGGACTTAGTCACTCCATACGCAGAATTATTATTTGTGGGTAAAAAACTCAACCATCACTGTGTTCCGCAAGATCAAATCAATCAGATATTGGTAGACAAAGCACTCGAAGGAAAACATGTTGTACGCTTAAAAGGTGGTGACCCGTTTATTTTTGGCCGTGGTGGTGAAGAGTTAGAAACATTGGTTGAGCACAATATTCCTTTTGATGTGGTTCCGGGGATCACTGCAGCATCCGGTTGCAGTGCTTATGCGGGTATTCCGTTAACCCATCGCGATCACGCACAAAGTGTTCAATTCATCACTGGGCATTTAAAATCTAAAAATCAACAGCAAGAAGGGCAAGATATTCAGTGGCAAAGTCTCGCCAAAAATAATCATACTTTGGTGTTTTACATGGGTTTAAAACAAGCGCCTGTTATTCGCCAAAACCTTATTGCCAATGGTTTAGCCACCAACACACCTTGCGCTATTATCGAACGTGGCACCACGCCGCAGCAACGAGTATTAACAGGAACGTTATCGGAATTAGACAGCATGGCAGAACAAGCCATTAGCCCATCGTTGATTATCGTTGGCAGTGTGACCAGTTTGCACGATAAACTGAATTGGTTTAAACAGCCTAAAATCTAAATAAATGTGATTAACTTAAACCAATAACGTCGCAAGTTCGACCGCACTCTTCGCATGAATCTCGGTGGTATCATACAAAGGTACCGCCGTATCATTTTGGTTAATTAACAATGCAATTTCAGTACAGCCTAAAATAACGGCTTGCGCACCTTGTGCATGTAAGTTGTCCACGATAGACAAATACTGTTCTTTCGAATCTGGATTGATAGTCCCAAGACATAATTCATCATAAATAACCTCATGCACTCTCGTCCTGTCATCGCTATTTGGCACGAGCACATCAATACCAAATTTCTCAGTTAACCGACTTTTATAGAAATCTTGTTCCATGGTAAATCGAGTGCCTAACAATCCCACTTTAGTAATGCCATCAATCACTAACTGCTCTGCCGTTGCATCCGCAATATGCAAAATTGGGATCGATATATTGGCTTGAATTTCATCGGCTACTTTATGCATGGTATTGGTACAGATCAGTAAAAAATCCGCACCACCAGCTTCAACGGATTGTGCCACCTGCGACAAAATAATGGCGGTTTCGTCCCATTTACCTTGATGTTGAAGTTTTTCGATTTCACTAAAATCCACGCTGTATAAGCAAATCTTGGCCGAATGTAGACCGCCCAATTGAGTCTTCACGCCTTCATTGATCGCCTTATAATAACTCGCGGTAGATTCCCAACTCATGCCACCAAGCAGTCCAATCGTTTTCATTTAAGATCCCTTTACTAAACTTTCTTTATTAAGTTTGGATAACTTTTTTATCCTGATTTCTTCCTTGAGTGCCGTACTTTTGTCATCAACTGGCATTGACCACACTAACTCTAATGGACCTTTCCCACGTAAGTACTTGGCTCCTTTACCGGTTTGATGTTGAGCAAAACGGCGCTCTAAATCATTAGTAATACCGCAATACAAAGTGTTGCCACGCGTACGGATAAGGTACACGTGCCATTGTTTTAGATAAAGGTTTGGCACGCTAACTGAAGAAGCCATTAATCAATAATAAGTGCTTTAAGTTCTGCCATTTCTGCGGTTAATTGCTCAACTTGGCTTTCAAGACTGGCAATACGTTCTTCATATTGAGAAGTGCGGGCTGATGCAACGGAGACTGGCTCAGCAGAGGCTTCAAGTTCTTTAATATCAACGTCACCACTGAATAAATGCATATAACGAGATTCACGCTTACCTGCTTCACGCGGCAGTTTTACCACTAACGCACCTTCAGCATTCGAGGCCATTTCTTCAAGTAAGGCTTCCACTTGCTTTACATCCGTAAACTCACATAAACGATTGGTTCGAGTACGAATTTCACCAGGAGTCTGCGCACCACGCAATAATAAACAACAAGCAATAGCACGTTCTTGATCGCTAAACTGCAATGAGCCAAATTCAGTATTACAAAAGCGATGACGAAACTTAGAAACTCGGCTATTAAAGCCACTTTCATCTGTCATCAAGCGACGCTCAATTAACGCCGTAGTGGCATCCATCACTTCCGCTTCCGTCAATGCCATCACAGGTTCACGGTTACTTTTCTGATTACAAGCCGTTGTTAAACTATTTAGCGTTAGAGGATAATAATCTGGCGTGGTGACTTCTTTTTCAATCAAGCAACCAATAACGCGCGTTTCAATTGGAGACAATACAATACTCATTCTCTTTCCTATAATAGGTTAAACAACCTCAATGATCCCAACGGTATGGTCTGGAGATTTTACGACCATGGTCACTGACAACAATTATCTTTTTTCGGTTCAATTCTAATTCTAGTTTATGTAAACCTTGTTTCGATTTTTGATAAGATAGCTGAAAACGCTCTATTGAGGTTTTCGTCTTATCCTTGTCATTTTTATCTGCCATAATATTAACGAACAATTTTAGATTAATGATGACTTTACCATATTAATACCCTGTTATCTTAGACCTTTAGGCTAGTGAGTTTTATTCATGTTTAGGATGAAACTTAAAGATACATACTGAAAAATACTTGAAAAAATTATCGAGATAGAAAAGAACCCAACAATCCTTATTTATTTTGATCTTAGCGCTGTTATGCTCGATAGGGATATGCTTTAATTTGAGAAATAGGTTTTATCATTTTTAATTAGGAAGGCACATGAACAACGTATTTGAAATCGTCAACCAAGCTCGCCGTAAAAACAAACTAAAACGTGAAATTCTTGATAACGAAAAGAAAATCCGTGATAACCGTAAACGTGTTGATTTGTTAGACAACCTAATGGATTACATCAATCTTGATATGTCTCAAGAAGAGATCATTGCGATTATCAAAAATATGAAAGCCGATTACGAAGATCGTGTTGATGACCACATTATTACTGGCGCAGAAATCTCAAAACAACGCCGTGAAATCAGCCGTAAAATTCGTGAGCTAACAGAAGCAGATAAACAACTACACTCTAAAAAATAAAATATTTAGCAATATAAGGGGCTCTTTTTAGAGCCTTTTTATTGAATGCAACCTATTGATATAACTTAACATCAATAAATATGTGACCACAATTAGTCCACAACAAACAAATCATCTCGTCTTTTCTCAACTTAATTGCCTTACCGTTTCAGCATAAGTCCCCTCTTCCATTTCTATGCCAATAAATTTCCTATTGAGCTTTAAACATGCTTTTCCTGTGGATCCCGAACCCATAAATGCATCGAGTACAACAGCGCCTTCACGGCTACTGGTGGTAATTATGTGCTCCAGTAAATCAGCCGGCTTTTCACAAGGATGTTTACCTGGATAATATTGCACAGGAGCAAATATCCAAACGTCAGTATAAGGAATGTCATCGGTGACACTAAATGGTCGGCGCAGCGTTTCATATTCAGCTTTTAGGTCGTCATAGTCTTTAAGCAAAGTAGCGTATTGACGACTTAATACCTGGTACTCGTCGGTAAGCTCAGAATGACTTCGAACTAAGACATCACTTTTTTGTGCGAATAGTGCCTGTAGTTGTTGATATTGTTTTTGTGTTGGAAGTTTCCACTGACTATACGAAAACCAATGCGAACACATTTGGGTACCAGTGATTTCATTAATTTCTTTTGCGGATACCTGCAGCGCTTCTTTCGCATTTTTAAAGTAATCAATTAATGGTTTAAATACTTTTTGCTTGAGTTCGGTGCATTTGGTGGCGTATTGATTACCGCCTTTGGCAAACCCCTCAGAACCATAATGACCAGCAAAGATAATGCGTTCGGTTGATGGGAAAAACGATCGTAAATGAGGCTTATGGGTTCGTTTCCATACACCCGATGGTTTGGCCCACACGATATGGTTGAACACTTCAAAACGAGAACGGATAAGCAACTCAGTATCTGCGGCCAGTTTTGAGCCACAAAACAAATATAAACTTCCTGCAGGTTTTAATACTCTCCACAGTTCTACGATGATTTCATCAAGCCATGCCAAAAACGTTTCAACATCTGGCCACTGATTATCCCATGCATTCTTTTTAACTTGAAAGTAAGGTGGATCGGTAAGAACCAGATCAACGCAATTGCTTGGTAAGGTTTTTAAATAAGGTAGGCAGTCAGCTTGAACCAGTTGTAATTGCCCATTGCGCAGCGTGTTAGTTTGCATTCTTCTCTCCAATAAATAGAGCCTTGAATACAAAAGAAACCCAGCCACAGTGATGTGGCTGAGTCAGTTATTATGCTTCCTCTCCAAAGGTTAATTTGGGTCTCAGGTACTCAAGGCATAAAACAGCAATGAGTCTATCAATAAAAACAAATACTGTATGTTTGAACAGTTCTAAATGCGCCATTTACTATGAGGTTATCGGCTTAGTAGCTCATCGCCATGTTGCCCACGTTCAGATTTAAGTTGGTACTTTTATCGCTTTTGGCTTTATCGACCGTGATCGGCTTTTCTGATTTTATGGTGACCGCCACTTCCGACTGACTTTTTACCGTATGGCTATTTAAAGGTTGGTAAGCTGATAATGCAGGCGTGTTACTTAAGCCTTGTCTTTGCGTAGAGGCTTGGTCATGACTGGTGCGGTTAGTGGTTTCATTGGTGGTAATGCCAAGCTTTGCATTGGTGTCTTTTACTTGTTTCAACTTACTATTGAGTGTATCGACCTCTGCGCCTGCATCCGCTACCGATTTTTGCCAACTGTCCGGCACAAGCGCATCCGGTAACATGCCAATCAGTGATTTAATGCCTTCCCATAACCAGCCAATCGCATCAGTGACCGCTTTGATGATCACATCAAATCCAATGAATTTATCAATCAAATAAGTAATCGCAATAATCGCAGCGCCAATAGCGGCTACCATCAATCCAATTGGGTTCATCATGATCACTGCATTCACGGCAATCATACCGACCTTAAAGATGGCCAGTGCGGCAATAACACCTTTTATATTTTGCGTAACAAAAATAGCCACTTTAGCGATAAGCCCGAAAGCATCACAAAGGCCACTAATTGTTTTGGTTATTTTTTCAATCAGATCAGTTCTAAATTGCTCATTTTTGAATTTGTTTGAAAACTCAGTAAATAACTTGGTTACTTTCAACATCACGGGAGCAAGAGCTGCAAATTTTATCGAGCGGATAGTTTCTTGCACTTTCTGCATTGCATCGTTATACGCTTCGGCTTTTTGGGCGTCATCGGTTTTAACGCCACCACCGGTTTCGTTAAAGTCTTTTCTTGCGGCGGTGAGTCCTTCCGTTCCCTGGCGTAGCATAATGAGCATTTTCTTACTTTCACCACCAAACATCGCATCTGCAAAAGCCATCTGTTCTTGATTGGTTTTGAGTTTAGTAAACGTATCCAATACTTTGTCATAGGCATCTTGAGTCGTTTTGGCGTTTTTAAGTTGGTTAAATAAAGGGCTCTTTGCTTTTTCTAGAAATGAGCCCGCAGCGCCTTTCCCTGTCGATTGCAACACACCAAGCCGTTTACTAAATGTACCTAAAGCTTTTGCCATACCATCGGCGCTAACGCCTGCATGTTCGGCTTGAGATTGCATGGCTTGAAGTTCTTCGACGGGCATGTTGAGGTTTTGAGCTGATTTTGACAGATGATCCATTTCACCTGCAGCGCTGTTGATTTGCTGGAATAAGCCAGCAAAGCTGAGGCCACCCAGTAACGCTGCGCCTTTTCCTATGGCGGCACCTTTGATGTTAGGGAGCTTAATAGACTTACTGAGTTTTTGGATCGGTGACATTGCCGTTCTCAGGGTCTTATAACGACGGCTGACTTTATCAATACTTTTCGCATGCGCTTCTTGGTCTTTGGATAACCGTGTAAATTCATGATCAAGCTTGGTGACATTCACACCTGCCTTTTTCATTTGGCTACTAGTCTGCTTTAAGCTGCTCTCGTATTTTTCATTTTTAGCACTCAGCAGTGAAACCTTTTCTTCTTGTTTGGCCAGTTTATTAGTCAGCGCCGCGCTTGGGGCTTCGGTTGCCGCCATTTGCGCTTTTAACTTGGCTAACTTCTCATTGGCTTCATCGGTTTCCAGTGCATTTTTATCGAGCTCTTTTTGTATTTTTTGGTAAGAGGCGATCATGGTTAACGCGCTAGAATCATCCGCTTGTGCTTTCTGTATTGCCTTTATCTTTTTAGCGTAATGATCTGAATCACTCGCCATGCTTTGCAGTGGTTCACTGACCTTATCAACAACGCCCATCACGACCGATAAATTCATTTTCATATTGGTGGTTCTCTTGATATTAAAAGTCTGGATATAAAAAAGAGCGCTAAGTGCGCTCTGGTGGTTGGTGACGAACTCGCGCTTCTTCCCGAAACAGCATCAAATCATCTAGGCTGAAGGTGTCCATTTCACTTGGCGGCCAATGGAACACCAACGCAATGTCGGCATAGAAGTCTTCGACGCGCTCAATTAGTGTTTCGTATCCACGAAAAAAGAGGCGATCTCCGTTTGAAGAGGAGCCCAGTTCGCCGGATCCATATCCAACAAATCACGTTCATTAAGAATTGAAATGCGAGATAAAAGCGTACTGTGCGCATCAAAATCCATTTGGCATACATCAACCAGGTTTAACCCTCGTAAATCACCAGAGCAAGGTTTGCGGATATCAATGCTGGCCAGCGCTTTCCCATCTTTTTCAATCGGAACCGCCAGCTTAATTGGGATAACAATATTACTCATGACCGAGTACCTCTTTGAGTTCTTTTACTTTTGTTTTTCGACCACCATTTTTGGGGTCAATCATCATGACTCTTTCAAACAAGGCGAGCGCTTCAGCTTGTTTGCCTTCAGATTCAAGCCAATCACCGACCAGGCGAAACATCTTCACTTTTAACGGCGCGTTAGTGGCAAGTGAGCCGCTTAATAAATCTTGTACCGCGTCCATTAAATATTGATGGTTGCATGGCTTACTGGCCTTATGCGCTTGATGTGAGTATTGAAATACAATATCGCAGTAAGCCGTTTGACCATTGGACCTCCATCCACGAGGCGTCTCAAGGCCGCGTAATATGAGCGCTTTAAACGCATCGTGGAATTCTTCGAACTGGCCACAATCAATTTGCCATTGATACCACCACCAAATCACATCAAGCCCTTCAAGGTTTTCATGGGTCTGCAGAAGTTCCATAACGTGAGGCTTGTACTTTTTAATTAGCTCAAGTTTGAACGGGATTTTTTCTTCAGAGCCAGCGAGCGTTCGAGCGTACTCTAAATCCAGTTTTAACTTGTGTTGCATTTCGCTCCACGGACTCGCGGCGACTTGTTGCTTTGCCTTGTCAATCGCATCATTAAGCGAATCTTCAACGTATTCCGCCGTCTCCATAACATCATTCAGTGCTTGCGTGGCATCCTGAGCGTCACGAGTTGCCTCTTGCGTCTCAATGGTGGCCTGTTCGGCTAAATCAATTGCCGCTTGGATGTCATCTATATTGGTTTCATCCACTTGCTTAAGGTTGTCTTGCGCTTTCTGCTTGGCGGCTTCAGCTTGTTTCTGAACGAGTAACGCTTTATCGGCTTTCGCTTTGGCCTGAGCTACCGTGATTTTTGCCGTACTTTTAGCCGAGCTAATGGCTTTTTGTTCGGCCATCATTTTTCGTTTTCGCAATAATGTGAGCATGGTGGCCGCCTTATTGTGGGATTAATTCAGTGCCAAGAAACATCACTTCAAGCTGCCCATCTTTGATGGTGAGCTCTAGTGCTTCACTGGTCCATGCATCCATTAAGGTGTAGCTTTTACCGCTGTTGGTATTGAGCGTGATGTTTTCACCTGTGAAGTTACGAATGGCCGTTTCATCGGTAGTCTTTGCATGCACGATGGTCGCTTTAATACTTGGCGCAGCGTCGAAGACTTCGCTAAACCCTAATACGCCATCATCACCCATGACGGCTTCGCGTTTAACACCACCAAAATTAACGGTGGCCCCTTCTTTGGTTGGCAAGCGCCCAAGGGAGCCTGCATCTAAAAAACCACGACTGGTAATGGTGGTACTCATAATGAATGCCCTTATTTTCTAAATTGAATTTTGCCCGCAACGATAATCAAACCGTTCACGAACTGAGGACTGTCGAGATAATTAATACGCGTCTTATCGGTGGCATCGAGCTCAACCGCCAGCGATTTTTTATACCCTTCAAAATCTTGCACAATGCCATCACGCTCGAGCGTTTTATAAAGTGACAGCAATTCGCCAGCAATGATGCTTGGCGTAACAATGGCTTGACCGCCGGCAAAACTGGTTCCATCTTTGGCCAGTTTATGGCGACTGTATTTACTTAAAATCAATGAGCGCTGTTTCTCACGAAAGTACATTGCGGTTGCTGGCGTCATCACATCAAGATAACTGTCATCAGCAACGCCAGCCGCATTTTCGGTGTAAGCGGTCACCGGTCTTTCAATTAAGACTTCGCCGGTACTGGTGACGGTGTAAGTTCCGATACCTTCATGCAGCAATAAGTTGCGCTCCGTCCAATCAAACTCACTGTCCGCAATGGAATACACCCCATTCATTTTTAAGGTTTGAAGGGGGCGACATGGGTCAGTGGCCAGTGATGGCGCGATTTGTCCCGCCCAAGCTGCAACGGCTTCGGCTTCACTGATGGCCTTATTGCTTGAATCACCTAATGCGTTAATCGGCATAAAGCTAATTAAGGGGGAATTACAGGTTGCGCCAAAGGTCACCAGTTCAGCGTGAGTCCCTTGTTTGGGCAGGTAGGCGATACCAGGGATCATTTCCATGGCGTTATAGCGAGCGTCTAAAAACTCACTTAAATCTCGAATACTGGTTTCATCATTGAGCGCACACACAATGTGGTGGTATTGCGTATCCCCTAACGAGGCTAGCGCGCTCATCAAATCCGCATCGGCGACACTGACCGCGTAAATCGGCAAAGTTTCGTCTTGCTTGGTAAACCAGGTCACCATTTTGGTCACATCAGAATCACCAAATTGCGCTAAGGCTGAGTCCTTATTCAAGCAAAGTACGACCTTGTTAGGCGATACAGTTGCGCCTTCAATGGCATTGCCAATGATAAGCACCAATTGTTGAGCTTGCGCGCTATTGGCGAGGCTATTATCAATTTCAATGTAGACGCCTGGTACGCGAGCATTACTCGGTACTTCTGAAAAGCTGATACTCATGCGTTATCCTTTTTCGTGTCGACGTTCACCTTGGCGGCAGTCGTTGGTCGTTTGGTGATAAGCTCACACGAGCCATCTTGAATTCGGCGTAGCCAATACGTATTACGAGGTTTGGTTTCACCTTGCTTTTTCAGGGGCGCTCGTGTCACCGGATCGCGAACAAGCAATGCACCTTTTGGTTTGATCATTATTTCACGCATGCTTTTCTCCCATGCTTTGAGTGGTCGTGGTTGGCGTTAATCTTTCGCGCCATTGACAACGTTTTCCGCCACCATGGCGAGCAGCTCTTTTTCTAATCTTGGCGTCCAACCGATGAAGGTTCGCTTGGTCATCTTGTAATTATTTTCGACACTAGTGCCGCTTTCCCAACGATTGGTTTTAGCGTTGTAAAAGCCATTGACGCGAGTGGTGAACGAGATCCCTAAGCCTTCATTGTGTTCCCTTGCCATATTGCCCGCGACACCTGCAATTCCGACGGCAAAGCTCTGATTATTAATTTCAGTTTTTAACGACCGGCTAAAACCTGTCAGCATGTTTTTATTATTTTTGGCTTGCTTGGTTTTGCTGTCTAAGGTGATTTTTCGTTTCTTGCGGCCTTGGTACGGCTTGTCATCGATGTCACGTTGAGCGCGAATTTGCTCTCTAAAATATTGACGAGTACGGTTAGCGAGTTTTTTGTTTAATTGCAACTTTTCCGCATCGGTCATGATCAGAGAATGTAACGCCCGAGTCAGTTGGTCAGGGTTGTTAAACGTTCGGTTATCAATGCTCATAAGTGGATAACCTGATTGGGCCCAGCAAGGTATTTAAACGGTGGCAGCGTTTGTTCTGTCGGCGCTTTTTGAAAGGCGCTGATACATTCAAAGCGAGTGTCCGCTTGTAACCAGTTACCGCTGTCATTTTCTTCCAGTTCATAACTTTCTTGAATGTCGACCGTGAGCTTGATGTCACACAAACCCTTATCCAGTAACTGCACCGCAAATGAAGGTGATTCGAGTCCTTTTTCAGCGCGATCAATGTCGTATTGGTTGAGCCAGTTGACCAGGTGCATCATCAGAATATGAGGCTGCACATCAACGCTGCTCATGGCGATAATGACGGTGTACGCAATATCAAAGCCATCTACGCTATTGCCTTGCGTGCATTTCAATTCACCATCTTCGGCCCACACCTCTAAGTTGCCGGCATCGGTCACTTGTTTTGTAAAAAGCGTGGTTAAACTTTGCAATGCTTTCATATCAGAGCCTCACACCACTTCAAAACAATAGGTTTCAACCCCATTGCCGAGTAAATCCATCGCGCGTCGGTATTGCACGAGACAGTTCTCCGCTTTTTGTTGCAGCGCTTCTTGTCTATCGCTGGCATCACTCGTGGCGTTGGTACTGAGTTGATTACCAATAATGAAATTGGCGGCCAATGAAAACACCGCTTGTTTATAAAGCGTGGTGCCGGTGCTTGTGTCACCAAACTGCTCAAGAGAAAATTCATCGAGCGTGACGGTGGCCGCAAACACATCAAGCAGCTCTCGGTTCACCGTGACTCGCGCGATCGTGGTTTGGTGCAAAATACCTGCCTCTGTCTCATTACTAAGAAAATGAAACAGAGACTGAAACTCTGCGACGGTCAGCTCAGGGTATTGCGCTGTGGCTGGCAGGGTTGAGTCATAGATGTCATCTTTGTTGCCAACAAATTGCATGCTCACAATATTCGTTCCCTATAAAAGTGATGGGGAGCAGGCTAAACACTTGTTTCTCAATTCACGGCGCGTTGCCGGCTTTGATAAACAATTGATAGCCTACTGAGGGGTTGTTCTTTTTACGTTATTAAGCCAGCGACAGGGCTATACCCATTCACCGCCAATCCATAATTTAACGTTAGCAAACTCAATGGCCGCCGCTTTTTCAAGGTGCTCAACCACATACGCCATGTTCATTGATTCAAAGCTTTCCAGCTGATCCAGTTTGTCATTTTTGGTAGCCGCCGAACGACGAACAGAGCCTTCTTGAATGTAAATCGATAGGTTGCTGTAGCTGGTAACTAAAATGCCGGTTGATGGGAAGCCTGGTACTGAAACCGCAGGCAGACCGCCATAAGTGCCAATCACTTGCATGTCTTCAATACGTGACTTTTCGCTTGGCGTATTACCATTCGCGGCGTAGAACTTGGCTTTGTCGTACGACAATAAGTCAGAGCCAATAATCGCGACTAAATCAGGGGCATTGATACAGGTATCACCCAGCAAACCTTTCACGTTCATCACCGCCAAATCAAGGTTGATAAAATCACCCAAGCCTGCGCCAGTAAAGGTGCCCGTATTCGTACCATCATCGACTAGTGGTTCACCTTCACCGATACGAATTTCGCCCGGTACCGCGCCTTCCGATAACATGCCATCGGCGTTGTTATCACGAATGGCCTGGAACCAACCTTTATTCACATCTTCACCATTTGGATTAGCGGCAGAGTCCGTATCTGCTGCACATGATGTGCCATAAAAACCAATGGTGATTTTGTTGGCGTCAATCTGCTCACGGGTTTGGTCTGAGATGATCTTGTTAAAGTTTTTCAAGTGCGCGAACGCATCTAACTGAGCGTAACGAATATGGGAATCAAAGTTAGTTTGTTCACACATATAAGGCATCGGCTTCATGTCGTACACAGACTTGGATTTACGCTCTTTACCTTCGCTGGTATTGGTGCGACTGGCGATCATGCCTGTAACGCCAAGCCCTAACGCTTCACCTTTTTGGTTAATAACGCTCAGAATATTGATTTTCTTTAAGAACCAATTGCTTTCACGAATGGCAGCAATGATTTTTTGAGTAGCAGCCGGTGTGACATTAAATTTCTCTGTCGCATCGCTCACGCCATTTTGTTTGGCAACGGCGGTGGCATAAAGCGCAACGACTTTTTTAGTGGCTTCTTGCATGGAAATACCTTAAAGATTGAAAATGGATTTAAGAGAAACGAGGCTTATAAATAGCTCGGTTCATTGCCACCGCCAGCAGGATCACGTTCTTGCTCATCGGTGATTTTGCTTAACTTTTCAGTCAGCGTGTCGAACTTGGTGGAGAGGTCGTCCACTTTAGCGCTGAGCTCGGTAGTGTCGCCTTCCGGTTTATCGACTGGCGGTGTTTCGGGTTCTTGAGGTTTTAATTCAGTGACTGCAGCCGTGAGTAATGTAACCGCAGAAGTCAGCGCGTCAGTTTGTTCTTTTTGCGCTGCAAACATCGCCTTCGTTTCTTCGTTCATTTCAATGTCCTCTTTTTCGTGTTCTTTGGTTTGAGTATCAGGTTTGATACTCAGTAATCGTTTTAACCGGCTTAATAAATTGCGGTCTTCTTGTTCCTGGTTTGGCTCGTCTTGAGCTGTCCAGTTATCAATGCTCAATGTCGCGCCAGAGCTGAAATACTCACGGCTTTTACTGATGCTTTGAGCGCTTGCCGATAAGTGCATTTCAGTCGTACCCATGGATGCAGGTTCATCAGTTAACGCAAGCCCGGTTAAATAACTACGCCCGGTGTTTTGATAATTCCCTTCAATCTCACAAGAAGTATGCAAAAGCTGACCGTCTTCAATGGTTTTGAGTAATAAAGAATTAGGCTTTAGCACCGCAAAAAGTTGGTTGTCACGTTTCTCAACCGATAACACTGAACCGTATTTAGGGGCGTATCGAAAATGCTCGGGATTAATGCGAGCGTTGTAGTTTTTTGGGTCGTAAAGTTCGGCCATATCATCAATAACTTGTTGATCAATAAAACGACCATCAATGGTGGCACCAGCCGTTAATACGCAAATAGGTTCGGATTGAAACATGGGTTTGCCTCTTGTGATTTCTGAGTTTAATTTAGCGAAAACCACAGGCCTTTTATATTCATCTCGATCCTAAAACCTAAATCTAGAACGTTGATAAGCTGAGGAAAAACAAGGCTTATTGCACACTGCTAGCATGAATGATGAATGCCAACCAATTGATGAACCTCTCTACACCAGTGCGCAAACTTACGCGCTGGGCTATTACTTACGTCAGTACAAACCGGCGGAAATTGCCGAAAAGCTCAATGTGGCCACACGAACGGTTCAGCAGTGGATCTCAAAATTCGGTTGGAAGGTCATGCGCGATGATGCGCCGGTTGAATTAATGATGAGACAGCGCATTGCCTATTTGCTGTGGATTGACCAAAAACATGAGTCGCAGCTACAAGAATTAAAGTTGCTGCTTGATGAAAAACACACACGCGATGAGGCGATCAAAAAACAAGAGAAATCCAGCAGAGGGACTCATCAATCAGGGGCAGGCGAGAAAAGTAGACGAGGACGCCCATCCAATAAAAAGAAAAATGACATCTCCGGTATTACTGCTGAAATGCTGCGCGATTTTCGAGAGAAAACGTTCTTTCAATATCAAAAAGACATTCATGGTCATAAGCAAAATAATGACATTAATGAATTTAGATTTTACCTAAAGTCTCGCCAGATTGGTTTGACCTATTACTTTGCGTTTGAGGCATTTGAAGACGCGATACTCAATGGCGATAACCAAATATTTCTATCGGCTTCACGCAAGCAAAGTGAAATATTCAAAAACTACATTCGCCGCTTTGCGCTTGAAATTGGGGATGTGGAGTTAAAGGGTAAGGACGAGCTGTGGCTCTCCAATGGCGCTTGCTTAAACTTCCTCTCCACTAACGCTCGAACCAGCCAAGGCTTTAATGGTCATCTGTATTTTGATGAAGTGTTTTGGATACCCAAGTTTAAAGAGCTGGATGACTTTGCCGGCGGCATGTCCATTCAAGCGCAATACCGAACGACCTATTTATCCACGCCATCAAGCACCGCCCATGAAGCCTATCCAAAGTGGTCAGGCTTAAAAGAGCACGGCATTGATGTCAGCCATAAAGGACTTAAAAACGGTTCGATGGGTGTGGACGGTATTTTCCGTCAGGTGATCACGGTTGATGATGCAATAGCCGGCGGCGCGAACTTCTTTAACCTGGATAAGCTGCACCGTAAATACCCTGATAAATCGGTATTTAATAACCTTCTGCGCTGCGTGTTCCTCGATGACGCGACCTCGTTCTTTAGCATCAAAGCACTGTTGATGTGTAAAACCGATACCTCATTATGGAAAGATGTTGAATTAGACAACCTGCACCCGGTTGGACGGCGTGATGTTCTCGTCGGTTACGATCCTCGCGGTGGCGGTCAAGGGGAAGGCTCGGATGATGCAGGGCTGATTGTGGCTCTAAAGCCTATTCGCAAGGGGGGCGTGTTTCGCTTTCTGGAACGTATCCGCTTAAAAGGAGCCAGCTACGAAGCGCAAGCGCTTGCCATTGAAGACATCACCAAAAAATACAACGTGGTGCATCTTGAAATGGATGTAGGCGGTGTGGGCTCGGCGGTGGCTGAACTGGTTCGCAAGTTTTACCCAGCATTAATTGAAGTGGATTACTCACCTGAAATGAAACGTATGATGGCGTACAAGGCGCGTGAAATCATTAACGCTGGTCGGCTTCAGTTTGATGATGAGTGGGATGACCTGGTGCATTCCTTTTTGATGATAAGGCAACACACCACCAAAGCCAGTAACCAAATTACCTTTATTTCCAATCGCAGCAAAGTGGGCTCTCACGCCGATTTAGCCTGGGCGGCCATGCATGTGTTGCATTGGGAGCCGATTGATATTTTACGCGATGACAGCACCACGGTGTCATTCCTGTAGCGCATTAACACTAATTTTATAAGAGGCATATTGTGATCACATTTGATTCCCCTGAAAGCGTCATGAGCACCGATATTTTAAGTTACATGGAAGTGGCGTTAGTTGATGGATTGTACGAGCCACCGATTGCACTTGATACACTTGCCAAAGCGGTGCGTGCAAACCCCATGCATGGCTCGGCTTTGTATGTAAAAAGTAATATGGCGTCTAGCTCGGCTGAACTGTCGCCTTTGATCAAGCGTCGTGAGTTCAAACGTTTTATGGGGGACTTCTTGACCTTTGGTAATGGCTACCTTTCTATTGTCCGCAGCCGACTTGGCGATGTAGTGGCGATTAAACATTTGCCAGCCTTGTACATGCGGCGTAAAGAAAACATCAACGAATATACATACAAGCCTCGCGAATACAGCGATGAAGGCCGTGTGGATTATCGAGCCGGACAGGTCTTTCATTTAGGGGAATACGATGTGTGCCAAGAAATCTACGGCCTGCCGCAATACATTGGTGCGCTGAGTTCTATTTGGCTTAATGAAGATGCGACCTTGTTTCGGCGCAAATATTACTTGAATGGCTCTCACGCTGGTTATTTGCTGTATATGAACGATCCCAATTTAACCGGCGACCAAGAAAAAGATATTAAAGAAAAGTTATCCAAGAAAATCGCCTTCAAAAACTTGTTTATTAACGGCAAGGGTAAAGATGGAAAGCCGCCAACCCTAACCCCAATCGGGCAAGTGGAGGCGAAGGATGAATTCAAAAATATTAAGAGTAAAACCACGGAAGATGTACTGGCCAGTCACCGTATACCACTCGATTTAATGAGTATCGTTCGTGAAGGCTTTACGTCAAGTTCTGACCTCAACAAAGTCGATCGCGTGTTTTATAAAAATGAACTGGTACCGCTACTTGAGCAAGTGTGCGAACTGAATGATTTTGTGGGAATGGAGGTGGTGACGATTAAGGAATATGCGAGCTTGGAGTCAGAGGGTTAGATTCAAAAATGATGAAGTTAACTCATTTTTGCCCCGAAATCGTTTAGCTCAAGACTTATGACCACTCTCTCATGTCAGTTCTTGACCAACTTTCCCTAATAGCAGATTATGAGCTTGGTTGAGCATTTGCGCCTATGAAGACATGTTCTGTAATTTGTGATAGCAAGGAAGAATAAGATATATAAAACAGTATGTTGCTGTTATGATATCTGTGTTTTCTAAAATATTAGAAAGACAATGTGTGCTGAAAAGACACTGTTAGAACTATAAAAAAATGGGGTGTATTAATGGATAACGAAGAAAATAATTCATGGACAAACCTTTATAGAAAAGGAATATTATTTTCTTTAACTGGATTCATTTGTGTGTGTTTATGTTTTCTTATTGGATGGAATGGTTGGTTTAATTTTTTTGACGATAAGCCAGCTTTATGGTTTCAAAGAAGTGGATCTATCATGCTTGTCTTTTTAGTCATAGCGGACTATCACGTCTATAAAATGAGTAATGATGTCGATGATTTAGATGGATGTCCTCCATACGCAGTCCAAACCAAAGATAAATATCGGGTTTTCGTTAGGCCGTTGCCAGCAATTGCGTCACTTTTAACTTTAATTGCGACTTTGGTGTGTGGATATGGTGATTTGATATATACGGGGCTTTCATAGTTCTAACAATCCAATGCAATTGACGCAATCGATCTTCGCAGTTGCGGTTTAAAGTTTTTTAAACGCTTTGGTTACAGCGCAATGCGCAATTGATTGGGGCGTTAGCTTCACGAGGTAATATGAAAGTCATAAATAAGATTCTGGATGATTACACAGATTATTGCCATCAAAAACTTACCGAAGAATTCGGAACATATAGCCTTGGCGCATATGACCCTATTTATTTGTATCAGAGATATAAATGCAGAATTCTTGATAAGAAGCCAAGAACAGTTCTTGAGGCAAATGATTTAACAGTCCCACAAATTTATCAGTCTGCTTATCAAGAAATTATCAGTGACATTGAAAATGGTAATAATATAAAAAAATACCAAAGTAGAAATTTAAAAAAGCTAGATTACGATGATGACATGTTATCTCACTGGGGAATTCAACACTTTCATCTAGGACAAACTCTAGAAAATGATGGATATGTTAAAAGAACGGAAAATTTACTGTTCATTCATTTTTCTGAATCTCATGCGCACATCCTAGGGTTCTTTCATCATGGGGCATGGTCTGATCTAGACATTATCGAAATTCTCCACGAGAACTGGCCTCAGGAATTGGCTGTTTTTAAATCTGGAAGTAATGTTGCTGCTCTGACTGAATTGGAATATAAAACGCTACGAAAGAAACATGCTAATGCGAACGTAACAGTAAATGATGGAACAGAATATCTGTGTCCAGGCATGGGTGTAACTGCAAATGGCGCTCCCGTATTTGCAACAATGAATTCGCAAAAGGTAATTTTCATGTTTAATAGGGCATTTGAATTAATTCGTGAAAATATTGTACTGATACTTGAGTTAGATCCAGAACGACGAACGAGTGAGACATTAACGATTGGTATGGAGATAGTTGATTCAACGCATTCGATTGAATATCACATTAAGGAAACAGGTTTTAAATTTACATTATCAAGCTAACAATCCAACTCAATTGACTCAGTTAAACTCTGCGATTGTGGTTTGAAGTTTTTCAACGCTTTAATTACTGTAAAGTGTGCAATTGATTGGAACGTTATATTCTTAAGGAGCATCATGGGGCATTCAATATCTTTTTATAAAATATTCAGTGATTCAATGTTATTAGAACAAATTGTATCGGGAAGCCGTAGTTATATCGAGGCATTACATCTCTCATATTCAAATGAAAAAAGATATATCTATGAGATTACTGAATTGGGTTTTTCCTATGACGAATATTTAGGTTGGTTACACGAAAATGTTAGCTCATTGCTAATTCAATGTGCAACTCAAACTCGAATATATAAGGACACATACTCTCCTGATGAAGAACCTGAAGAAGGAGAAGAGTTTTACTCATCAGACATTGAAGCTTATGAACATTTTCCGAATATAGTTGAAGTAATTTCTGGAAAATTTAGACCTTCACTAAGGGAGTGTTGTAATAAAATTATTCATGCTGAAGCTTTTGAGTTGGAACTAGTAAGTAATGAAAGTACTAAAAAACACTGGAATGGGTTTTGTATTTTAAAAGGTACGTATAATCAGCATAACTGGCTCATTAAATTAGACGTCCGAAAATTTTGTATGGCAATTCGGTATTACTACGAAGTGGAAAAGAACTGATAGTAACTCGCAATGAATATAATAAACGCTCAAGGCATTAACATACTTTTCCTAATGCGATATAAACGCTTTAGAACACTAGGCCTAAATCATTTCTGTCCATCTTCGAGTCAGCGAAATCAGCGCTGGCTCACCTTTGCCCCAAAATGCGTTAGCCAGTAACCTTGCAACGGCTACAATGATTTTCTTTTTCCATATATATTTTCTCATGCTACATGTTGCTAACCCTGTATAGCTTGAAATTAGAATAATTGTTTTTTTAGTTAGAAAGCTAGGCATGCATGAATCAGAGAGATAGCTCCGATTTTTGGTTTGTTTTAGAGGCTTGTTAAATACACAGCTCTTTATCACGAGTTGGCTTTGGTAAACTATACGGGTTGTTTCCGCATTTTATGCTGAGTGAATATGAGATAAGCTCATACTTTATGAATAAATTGAGTAATTTAGCTTGTTGAATGAAAAAACGAATGGAAAGATTATACGGATTTTTTCCGTCTATTAAATTGTTATATTTTTAGGTAGATATAAATGAATTACGTTTCTGAATTTAGAAAAAAGAAAGGATTTGATAAGAAGTTAAATTTATCAAAAATCCAGGTTGCTTTAGAGTGTGCTAGTGAGGGTAATAAAATAGCATATGATTATATCGCAAATATAGATAATCAAACTGAAAAAGATGGCTTTATCGTTCATACACATTTAAATTTGATTACTCGTATTTATGAACAAATTGAAGGAATGCTAAGTTGTATTGCTACAGGATGTTATACAAGTGCAGAAGCCTTAGCTAGAGTTGTTCAGGAATCGTCTGTGAACTTAATGTATATGGCGCTGAATGGTGATGAACGTACAATTACTGCTTACATGGCTAAATGGCATGATGAACATATTAGAAAACTCAATGATTGGAAAAAAGAAGTTTCAGATAAAGATTATGCTAATGATGTAATCCCACTTATTGATGGTCGCATTAATACTGTTTCACATTATGCTGAATATATTGAATTGGCTAAATCAAATTTTTCAGTTACAGAAATTGAATATAATGACTTATGGTGTAACTCTTTATTTAAACGGTTTGAAAAATTAGGTAAAGCTGATGATTATTTTACAATCTACCATAGATTAAGTGGCTCTAGTCATATGACGGCAGAGGACACTGTACTTCATATGATGATGCTTCAATATCCAATAGAGGCTCGTCAGCTTATTTCATTTGAAGCTTGTTCATACTCTATCATGATGTCCCGAATCGTTACTAAATCATTTGTTGAAGCAATTACTTATTGTTGTATTCGACATAATATGATCGATGAGGAAAGTTTAAATCAGTTCAAACGACTATTAAGTAAATTAGCTATTTCTACAGCAGAAATAGCTAAAGATGCAGGAATTCCAAGTAGTAGCGAAGAAGATGGTAAAGAGCGAATTAATGAATTGCAGAATAGATTAGGTATATTTTTAAACCCAACGAAGTGAAAATATACCAAATGAATCAACACGATTTGCTACATTCGGCATTCTAGGTTTTCTTTTGGTTTATCGTGTTAAGTGGTAAATTTGAGCTTAATCTGCATAGTCGCAAACGTGTTATGCAGGCGTTATGCTTTTTTGCGAAGAAAAAGTGGCAGGTTTTCATTAGTTTTCAATAATAAGGACGTGATATGAAAAAAGTAGATTTATCATTGGCTGGCAATTACCTACATGAATCCGATGACTTAGGCGCATTAGAAAAATTTCTGATATCGGATGATTCTTTCTCAAAAACATCTATGAACTGTGCTATGTCGGCTTTGTTTGGTCGTATAGGTAATGCTCTTGATATAGATAAAGCGGTGTATGATCAACTATCAAATACAAACAAATTTCATCTTGCCCGAGGAGCTTTTCCAGATCGTGAACAAGAGTTGAGAGCTTACATTCTTGAAAGGTTTTATAAGTTCGTTAGCTAACTTGAGTACAAGCATAACAAACATTTAAGGCTTCAAGATACTTTTTCTAATCTGATAGAAGCGTTTTGATGCGACAGCTCTAAAACGCTTCTGTCCAATAATCATCTAGTCACACACTCAATTGGTAGATTGTTAATATAACCTTGCAACCCCTTTATTTGGGTGTTGACGGTGACGATTTCTTGTCTGAGACGAATATAATCTTGTCTAAGCTTTTCTGTAGATTTGGCGGCGGTTGCATCAACCACGCTGGCGGTGGTGGTGATGTTGGGCATTGGGCAATTGGCTGTGGTGACACGCAGCCGGCTAGGGTCACGCTCAATGTAATTATCAAGAACATCAATTTTATTTCTTTCACTGCTCAGTTCCTGCTGTAAGTTATTGTCGAGTTGTTTGTTCTTAGCTATTTGAGCCGTCATGCCAACAATGGTTATGCTTTGTGCTTTAGCCTGGCGTTGAGAGTTGGCTAGTGAGGTTTCTAATTGATTATTTTGAACATACAAATAGGCCAATACAGAAACTAAGACAATCAGCCCAATAGATTTCAAATTGGCAATAATATTCATGCTAACCCCAACCATTCAAGCAGACGTCCTTTTCTGTCTCGCGTCTCTTAGGAATGCCTGCGCAATTACTGCCTTCTAAACGACAATTTTGGCCATCAACATAAACCCATCGTAAATACTGCCAACACGCACCAGAGTTATCGCCTTGATTGAATTTTTTGAGCAATGTTGACTTGGTAAAGTTACTTGCGCCAAGGTTAAAAACAAAACTCACCATCATGTCATATTCGCCCTGACTCGGCTTTTGGGTAATATGCTTATTGACCACCGCTTCCGCTTGCCCAACATCTTTTACAAAGTATTCGGCGATCTCTTTATTGGTTGCTTTCATGCCAGGCTTAATACCTTTGGTATGCCCTAAACCTACGGTCCAAACATGGGCGCTGCATTGATAGGCTTTTGAGCGACAACCTTCTTCGTTGGCAATGTGACGAAGGCCGTTTTCACTCACCTGTAAGCCATCATCAATATTAAATACAATGGCCAAGATGGCGGTTACCGAACATATTACGGCTTGGGTGGCTTTGGTTTTTAAGTTCATGAGGAGGTTTCCTCTTCGTCCATCATGGAATCATCCCCACTTTTTAACCGAGCCAATTTAGCCTTATTTAATTGTGTCGCGACCGCATAGTGCCGAATGGCCATCACACCGGAAATAATACCAACCGTAATAGCTATCAATTGAGCGAGGTCATTCATGCCAAAGCTGATCAGCGTTGCCACGATAGAAGTGCCTATTTTTTTTAATCCGGCCATATCAAGGAATGAAATTACCATCACCTTAAACTCCATTTCATTCATGCTTAGAATTCTCTTTATTATTTGAAATATGCCGACTGAAAATACATTCATCGCACGCAAGAACGGCGAGCGCTTGTAAGTTTGTCTGATTTGAGCTTTAGCTTATCGCGCGAGGAAGATAGGAAAAACGAATGCTTCTCCTATATCTTTCAGTTAGAAAGAGTCGCTTAATGTCGGTGAATACATTAAGCGACTTTAGTGTTTTTAATGAAGATTATGAAGTGAGTGGCGCTGGCCAAGGGTTTGAATTTTGTATTTCAACTCGCGCGGCTAATACTTGAGTCTCGATGTCGCTTACTTCACTTTCAAAACCTTGCAAGCGTTTTATATTGGCTTCTGCTATCAAGGGATCACAAACTCTTATATAGAGCTGACGGCGATCATCATCGACTTGGTTAAAGTCACCGATATATTGATTTTCTTTATTGGTTACCCACGCTTGATTAATCCATTCATCATATTGAGTCTTAGGCTGCTCAAGAGTGAACCCTTCTTTAATCTCGCCCAGTTCCTGCACGACTTCAGAGTGTGTTGCATCGGTGCAATCGTAAATAATACTGTCTCTAAAATCCGCAATATATGCCCACTCAGTTTCGACTAGTCGAACCGCATGGCCCTCTTTTAGCTTTGGTGGTTCCACATAAGTATGATTGTCTGGTAGCGTAAAATTATAATCAGAAACAATCAGCTCATTACCTTCGCTATCCCAATAAGGTTTACCAATTTCAATATCATAAATAAGCCACTTTTCATCTTGATAAAGTACGGTTTGTGTTTGGATATCATATTCTGGCGGAGCTTCTAATACCGCCCACTCAGGGTAATCGCCATCGGGCAACCCAATGACACATTGTTGTCCATTTGGAGTCCAAAATTCATCCAATGCTTTGTTTTTAATTTCAGTCCATACATCTAACTCGACGTCATATTTACCAATCATTCCATCGCTGCTCGGTGTGTAAATATTCTCGGTATAATCTGCGCCTAATGCGGTGCCTTTCGCTACATTCTCTTCTGTATTTCCTAGCCACCATCCTTCAGGATGAATTCGAGAGACGGATAAAATAATTGATTTAGGTTGAATGGCATTCATTAGGCAAGTCTCACTATCCAGTTAAATTTACGGTGGTTGATGGTATTTTTAAGTGCGCCAAATAAAGCGATCACAACACTATGAGCATGAGAGCCAATCGCAACGGTATGGTTATGAGAGTCTGTGCTGGTTGTTTTTGTGCTTGTATTTAATTTATTTCCACCACCCGAGAAGTTAGTGCTACCGGCTGTAGGTCCATAAAAGCCAGCAAGTGTATGACTATGTGCATCAGTACTAGTTGTCTTTGTACCCAAGTCAGCAGAACTCACCGTAGAGTTGGGGTGTCCGTGCTCTTTGACTTGCCCCTCCTCATACGCGAGAACCAATTCACCATCTTCTTTACCAATAATGCCAAGCCCGCGCATATCAGGAATAATGCCGTCTGGGTAGAGTTTGGCGAGCTCTGGGTTGGCGACAATATCAAAAGCCTGCCCTTTATGAATGGCAAACCCTTCTGGCGCGGTATCGGAGCCCCAAGGCAGAGGAACGCCAACTGGGCAAATGCGTTTTGCAATACCAAGCCATAGGTTTTCAACCAATGTATTGATCACATAACTGGCACTTAATGCTCGCGTGAATTTTTTAATGGTGAGGAACGCGCTGTCGTCGGTACCGTCATCGACTTGTTCATTGGTGACTATCTTTGCAATGCCGGCAATGGTTTCGGTTGCATAGGGCGTTCCCATTATTTCAACGGTGATGTTGGTAATTTCAGAGCCGGCAAGATTGAGTTCAAACGCCTCGGTGATAATCGTATTTGAGCGCTTTAGTGACATGATTTCGCCACCGCGGCTATCTACGGCAAATAGAGTCCCATCTTCTAAAAAGTACCCAATCTCTTTACCTTCAAAAGCAGAGTCATCATCAAACACCGCTTCAAAATGTAATTGACCAAGGGTAGGAACTGCGCCACGGCTTAATGGTTCTCGAGATATTTCTTGCTTTAATTGCGTTTGGTCTACGGTAGGTAAATAACCTTCAAGCCCAATGGCAATATGCGTGATTTTATATTCCACGCCCAGCTCTTGAGCGTGAATGGATGCGGCAATACCCGCATCGGTAATAACAAGACTCATGATGTAACCTCATGTTGAGTGGTGTTTCGGATATGACGAGCATTGGCTGCTTGAATATATTCGGTTGCACTGGTATTCGCTATCCACTGAATTTCAGTGTGAGGCAACCTCACACCTTCAAAATCGTTAAAGGCGCTTTCACTTCGGCAATTATTCGCAAGAGATACGTTGATTAAGTTCGGTGTCGCTTTATCATCAAACACCAACCCTTGAGTGCTTTGATTGAGAAGGCTCTGATAATCGGCAATCTTCCAGCCAAATAGGCTTTCGGAAAAATCAGACAGCAGAGCGAGTTGGAGCTCATCATGCGTAACTTTGAAATCTGTCGCCATGCCTTTGATAACACCGGTGAGTTCGGTGTTGATTTCCTCTTGCCAATACTGACCTTTAGGCAATAAGTGTCGAATCGCTTGCTCAAAATCTTGAGTGGTGTAATCAACGACTAAGTCAGAGGTGTCCATGTCACCTCCCCAAGAATATGAATTTCACTATCGGTAATAAATTGCTCTTCGGTTGGCTGCTTTACGATGTAATTACTGGTTATAGGCGCAATGGCCAGCACAATCTCCGTTGGCGTAATGCTTACTTGAACCGGTGGATTGACGGATTCGTCACGTTGCCCCATTTTGTCTTTAAATAAATCTTCCAAAGCGATGATGATATCGGTGCGAGTGGCGTCGTCTTGAACATTTTGAATTTCAATATCGACTGCTTTATGGGTAGGAATGGCCACGGTTGGATGACAACCGGCTAAACGTTCTGCATCAATATGTGTTTGTACGGTAGAAACCACTTCGGGCCCAACGGTTGGATCATTTTCACGTGCGCCAATATAGACTTGAACGAGCCCACGTTCTGGAGTGTTATCCAGCGCCCAGGCATAATCAACATCGGCATGCGCCGATAACGCCCAGCTTTCATAATCTTCACGGCGTCCCACTTCTTCACCTTGATTGTAAGCGGTACAAATTCGCCCTCGCCAATGCTCGATATTTTCAATTGGTGCGCCGCCATCAAAGCCCAAACACAACACGTTATCTGGACTGACGCCGCTAATGGCTTTTGATAAGGTTAAAATACTGCCTTCAGGTAGATTCCCTTCAACGCCCGCGAGTAGGGCCGTGATGGCTACGTCTTCATCGGACATTTGAGCTTGCAGCGTTTGGTACTCATTGCCGGCTTTATCAATTAAAACCGTTGATTGGGGGATCAGCACTGCTTCACTTAATGACTCAAACCGCACCAAGCCTTGAGCAAAAGTCGGTAAGAGTCGTTCAACATCATGACGCTGAGCATGCAAATATAACCAAGGCTCTGAGGCGGTTTCGGGCTGCATTTCACGAAACAGTTGGTCTTGATAGCCATACTGGCCATAACTGACACCAGCAATGGCGCAAGCTATCGCGTGAATGGCTGGGTTGTTTTGGCCAGTTGTGGTGATAAGTGTCGAGGTTGCTCGGTTAATTAAGGCTTGTAGGCTGCGTTGCGTACTCATAAAGGCACCTCAAATTGTGAGCCATCGTTTAATGTTAATGTCACGCTTCTGGCTAATGCGGTAGCGGAAATAACAGCAACTTGAACGTTAATGCTTTGGACATGTCCAGCATCGACGAGCCACGCCAATGCATCTTCATAAAAGCGCTCTGCACGACTGGCGGCTTGGGCGGTATTCTTTTCTCTGGCTAATGTCCAATCACGCGAGCCTACACCTGGAGCATATTGCTCGGACCACATGCCACCACGCTCATCATTATTCATGCGAGCGCGATCATTTTTGGTGGAAGCACTGTGATTTAATAAGCTTTGCAGCACCGCATGTTTAAGGCCATCTTGGGTGGTCATGGAAGACGTTAACGCGGATAAAGAAAAGTAATTCATGTGACTTTATAACTCCCTGCAGAGCTGCCTTTATTGACGACGACTACTGCATTAGTGGTGATTTCTTCCACCACGGCATTGGCAATGGCTTCAGCTAAATCGGCAGATTTGGCAAACTCACCTTCGGTGATAAATCCTTTGCCTTTCATCTGCGTAATGATTTTGGTTTTTAGTGAGCTATTTGAAATAGGCATCAGCGATATGCTCCTTGTACTACTTTTGTGCGGTCACGGTTTTGGAACCGTCAACATGTGGGCCGCCAGTATAAGGGCAAATGCTTTCGCAAGTAATAACGCCAGTACCATCGTTTAATTTAATATTTTTGGCATTCACGGTGACATCGCCCAGTGAGGTAATGTTGATGCCGTTACTTGTAAAATGAGTGAGATTACCTTTGTCATCGAGTATGGCCACTTCGCCTTCTTTTAATTCCATTTCGTGCCGTTCGTCCTCAACACAGACCGATACGCCTCGACTTAACACACCGCCAAGAAATAAAACATAACTGCGCGCACCAACTTTGGGGTGACTCATAAAGCCGTAATTGTGCAGGCGTTTAATGCGATCGTTTGTCTTACCGGTTGAAGTTTGAATTTGCAGCATCTTGGTATCGGAGCCTGTGACCGAACCGATCACTATCATGTTTTTGATGCGACTCATTAAACGGTTAAACATGGATTGGTCAGACATGAGATGTCTCCGCAAAAGGTCGAAATAAGGTCAATGAGGTTTTGGTGCTGGAATCATCCACTGATATTGAAACCGATTTGATTAATAGCGTTTCATTAAAGCTTTGGTATTGGTCAATCACTCGAATGGTGCGATTGATAGCGCTGCCAGTAAAAACATCCATCACATCATCAATGGATACGGAAGCGTTTAAGCCTTTGGCTATGGCAAGTGAGCGCTCATATTGGGCGCGTGATTGGCATGCTTCTGCGCTTTGCAGTTGGTCGCACACAAAGACGGTTTTTCTCATGGTATTGGCCGGTGCGTAGGTGACGGTTGCATGCGCGTCGTCCCATTGCCCCTGCACTTCAATGTGATAAAACTGATTGGTGAAGTTGCGCTCTAGGTTTAAGGCGCTGATATTGAGACCCACCTCCAATGACGCCCCACTTACGGCTGCGTGAGCTGGATTTTCAATGGTTAATACGCCGTCTCGCTCAACTAAAATAAAGCCTTGTTCTTTGACGAGTTGCGACAGGTTATCGACTGGTGATTCTGCATTAATTTGAAACTCTTCAACCAGTTTGGTGTTGACCAGGCTATTGACCGTCAATCCAAAATCTTTGGCAATGCTGCGCAATAATACTTCCAATGATTGGCCGTACTGCGCGTCCATGGTGATACGTGAATCAATCATGTTGGCGCTTTTTGAACGTCCTGAAATATCCATGGAATACGAACTGGTTTGAGTTGACGTTGAAGCGTTATCAATTGCCCCTGAAAAAATACGCTTACCATCCAGCTTAAATTCAACCGACAACGGGCGATTTATGACAGTAGGTTCAATGGTGCAACGAAAAGTGTGCGCTAGTTGCTCAATGTCATAAGTCAGCTCGGCACTTATAAATGCCACCGGTTTCTTATCTATGAGTAAAGTGAGGATGCTCATAGGTTCACGCCCACCGCCACATCGCCGCGTAAGAACAACGGGTGCTGACTGGCATTTAAGGCGGTAATAAGCGCTTCACCTTGATAGGTATTATGACCAATCACTAACGCCGGTTGAAAGCGTGCTAACTCCACATAACGTTTAGGCAGGCTGCCGTTTTTAACCTTGTCACTTTGAGCTCCAACGTTTTCATTTAACGTGGTAAGGGAATCAAACAGCGCCAGACTTTCTAATGTGGACACGACGGTGACGTCGCTAATACAAACGCCAAGTTGAATGGTAATGCGATCGATATCGCTGAGCGTGATAGCTGGCTGGGATGTCGCATCGATGACACTATAGGTTGGTGTTTCTTCTAGGTGAGCAATATCTTTACTCATTTTGACGGCGGCCACGGTGGCTTGAACGTTGTAATGAGCACTTGGCGTGTTGGGGTTAATACTGTCCAACATACTAGCCTGGGCCATGCGCGAGTTATCAACTGCCTCATTGACGGCATCATCTTCCGACTGAACCGCACTCGCCACACTATCAATGGTTTTACTGAGTTGCTCAGCAAATTGAGCCGGCGCGTTGGCGATACTGGATATAGCCACCATCGCACTATTGAGTTCTTGGTTTAATGAAGACAGCACTTGGCTCGGAACGCTTAACCGAGTCGCAATTCCGGTGAGCTCTCCAACAAAATTTGTAAAATCAGACTGCAAACTGCGGATGTCGCTGATACCCATACCATTCACATCGTCCACGAACGTTTCAGTGGAAAGCTTCTCAACCGCATCGGTTTGCTCGATAAGGGTAGTGACCGCCGCACTTGTGCTAACCGTGGCAGTTGGCTTGGTATTACGGATAAAAGTTAGGCTGAGAGTAACGAGTCCCAATGTGGTGTTGATTTTTTGCGAGTAGGTATTAAAAACTAAAGGCAGCTCGCCTAACCATGGGTGTTCAAGCTCACCTTTTGGGGTTTGGTTTAGACTTGCCAATAAAGCATTGGAATCGTTTAACGAATCACTCCCGACGAAGACGACATCCAGATCAACTTTATTCGCAGCGGTTCCCATGACCTTAATATTAGGTAAATCGGCATAAGGGATCTCGGAAACCTGCAGACGTTTTCCACCATCAAGCGACGTGCCGAGTATGTTGAGCGTTAGTCCATTCCAACGACCTTGCTCGTACTTTCTTTCCCACATACACCACGCCCACGAAAGCTTGCCTAAATCGGCAGATATAACACTGGGTGGGCACGCTTTTATGCTTAACCGGGCTCACCCCCTCCTCCCCACCAAAATTCAGACCTATAAAAAAACGAAAAATAGGCGCAATCGGTGAGGACAGAGATATTATGAGCAAGTCTTTGTTTAATGGGTACTTCGGGGTATTGTCGATAGGGTTTCTAGAGATCCTGTAAGATCGCAAACGTGCGTTTTTTGCGATCATGCGATCTTTCAATTAGTAATAATAAAGCCCACCGATTGGTGGGCTTATTTTTATGCTGAATGTTGCAGTTCGTGAGCCGCAGCTACTTGTAAAAAGTGGCTGCGATTTTTATAGAGATCAGGGTGAGCTTTTACTTGTTCATCAATCTTTTTAGATAATAAGTTCGGAAGCGTCACATTTAATTTACTGGATTTACCTAAATAAGGCTCGATGTCAATTTCAACAACCGCCCATGCCCAGCCTGTATATTCTTCGTCTTTTTGCCACTCTGATAATGATTTAGCTTGAGGAGGCAATCGACCTTCTTCGGCTAAATCCTCTAAATAAAAGTCAGCCGCTTCTTTAGCGTTGGCTAACGCTTCTTCTAAACTATCACCTGCAGAGAAACATCCTGGTAAATCAGGAAATGCAACGCTGTAAGCGTGTGTATCGTCTCCGATTTCAATTGCGATTGGATATAACATAGTGATTTCCTTTGTCGTTTTGTGCTAAGCACGTGAAATATCGTGTGTGCTGTTAAGGGGGCTTAAAGCCCCGCTTGTTTTTTCAGTTTATTGACCAATCCTATTTTTAAATCTTTCTTAGGATGGGGAACAATAATGGGGTCTTTAAAGTCAGGATGTCGAAATTTATGATGACTTCCTCTAATACTTTTAAGCTCCCATCCGTTCTTTTTCAAAAGTTTGATGAGGTCTGCACTTGTCACGCTATCTCCTGTTTTGTTTAACTTGGGGTTATAATAACCCTTTCATTTGTTTGAGTCAATATTTATAACCCTGATAACTCTTACTTTGTTGCGCTCTGCAATTCATGATAAAGCGGAATATAGTTAACCCAATAATTTGATTGCATTGCTCACTTAATGCCTGTTGTGTGGGTTTACCTAATTGCGTTAGGTAGGAGTCTAAGGGTGAAGCGTTCGAGTTTGCTTTTCGCCATTTAAGGACTAAGGCTTATAAATTAAACCTTAGTACAGTAAGAGGAATGAAAATTATAAGACCAATTTTTCTGGGGTATATTTAGCAATATCAGAACTCAATATTTTCTCGTTAAATTGAGTGATAAAATCTGCGATATTACAATCCATATCAATATCAGTGAAATCAAAGCAAGAATAATCCCACCACTTTAATACGTTTAGAGTTTTAATTTCATCTTCAGTAAACCGATATCTTATAACTTTTGCTGGAACACCACCCACAATAGAGTAGCTAGGTACATCCTTAGTCACCACCGAGTTCGCCGCTATAATGGCACCATTATTAATGGTAATACCGGGCTTAAGTGTGACATCTTGACCAATCCATACATCATTCTTAATTTCAATATGCTTACTTTTAGCAATATCTTTAAACTTTAAGTTAGGTCGACTTACTAAGAAATCGGCATTGTATGTAATTGGTGATGTAGTAAAACGATCTGTTGGGTGCTCATCACCAAATATTTTTAATCCCCTCGCAATAGAACAATAGCGACCAATGACCATGTCTAGAGGAAGTCGAGAGTGTGAGTATGAGAACGCGCCCATTGAGCAAATGTTTTTCGTTTTATGAAAATTACAGAATGGCTCAATATGTACAGGTGCACTCGAACACCGAACATTAGTGAATAGCCCTTTTCTTATAGATATTTTATTTTCTTTAAAGGTTCTAATTAACTTAGGAGTTAGTCGTATTTTTCTCATAACATCGCCACGATAAAAACTTATGCAAATAATAGGTTTAGTAACATTTCTACTTAAAACAAGGTAAGGATACAGTATTTTCTTTCAAATACTGAATAGTTACTTTCCGATCATATCGTTCTATCTCTCCACCAAATCAAAAATATCAATCTGGTTGCAGTTTTTGCGTAGCTCCGGCTGCAGTTCCATATCAGGACTTTTACCAGTAGGTTTAATAATACGAACTAAAGAGATCAGCGACACAAACGAGGTACCACAATTTAAGTTTAAGCACTGGCAGTAAAGCTCTCGTGTTTCGCTTGAAATTGCACGAGAGGTTGCGATGCGTGTTTTCGTTAAACAAACAGGGCAAGTAACAAGCATAATGAATTCCTCTTTAGTTTGTGAGTGTATTTACTTCTCACTTAACTGATTTTATCCAATCAATTTCTTTAATTTTTTCAATGGTACTGGCCACTTCTTCAAGGCGGTTTATCGCTCGTTGAAAGTTCGGTTCAGTGATACCGCTTAGTGATGCAGATAGTGAAAAACTCAGCCCATCAACCAAATAACGTTTTAGTGCTTCCACCTGGTTGTCGCTGCGTATTTTCGTTAGTGACAGTAAGAGCTGAAAGCGTTCTTCGGTTTCTAAACCTTGTGATAAATAGTTCATAACCTTCCCTTACATTAGATAAGCTTGCTGATATCGACACGCTTCATCTTGTTCCATTAGATAATGGCTATAGCTTAATTGCCTTTCTATTTCTGTATGGGTAGGTTGAGGCGGTATAGGATCGTTGAGTATCGATTTCCAATAACACCGTTTTTCTAAATGATGTTGATAATGACCACGATAAATTTCATCCGCTTGTTCCTTTATGTCTGAAAAATCATTATCACGACTTTGCATAGACCAACCGCGAGCACCAGCCGCCCATAATAGAAAACCATCTAATTTATCTTGCGAATTGTTACCTTCAAAGGTGATACAAAAACGATTAGAGGTGGAGGCAAATACACCACGACTCCGAATTTCTTTATTCGTAGCCAGCGCCATTTTTTCTAATTTGATAATTCGGCCTTGCATCTTGTTCAGGACATCAATTGCTTTGCCTTGATTCTTAGCGATTGACTTAGCTTTGATGGTTTGTGCCTTTTGGGCATAAAGGCTTCGTATTTTACGTTCTAATGGTTTACGCCATTGTTCCAGTTTGTACCCAAGCTCTTTGATTACTGCCGTTATATTGTCAGCTTCAAAAGTAGTTAAACATTGCCAGTCAGGCGCTCGGCTACAACGAGCGATGCTGTAACGGTTTCCTTTTATTAAACCTTGTTCTAAGTTATCGCCTTTGGCCGCATAACCAACCGCTTTGATAATGTAAGTTCCTGCCGCTTTCGGTTGTTTAATTCTTTGAATATTCGCGAACCCATGACCCCATACACTTTCCAAACGTTGAGACCAGGCACTAAATAATTCAGGCTCAACCGTCCAATTTAAAAGTAAGTGAACATGTGGGTTTGGTTCACCGTCTTCATTGGCTGGAGATTCCGCAACCCAAATATAATGAAAATCACTTTCTTTACCCTGCCCCTCAACCTTTACATTATCCAGATCACAATATAGATGACCTTTATCTGTGGTTTTAATCGTGTGTGAAGCAATCCAACCACGTTGATAAATCTTTTTTGCAGCATCAAGAAAACGGCTAGTTTCTTTGCCTAATGATGTATCTAGAGTTTTTATAACATTCCATTTTTTGCTTAATTTATCGTATTTAAATTCAACTGGTGTGTAGGCCCCAATAACATCACTGCTCTCCACCATTCCACCGAAAATACGAGCACGTTGTTTTGGGGTAAAAGTAAGAGTGACAAAAGTGGTAAAGCCACCATGTAGCGTGGAAACATAAGCTGCTGCTTCAAAAATCCGGCCAACAGAACGCCCTGTCAGTTTTTCGGTATATCGGGTACCAGTGTTAGGTTCAGGTGCCGCACTTGGTGGAGTTTGAACAATTAACTGCGCTTTAAATTGGTTACACCATTTACGTTCCATTAATTGCAAAGAAACAGGACTAACATCCGGTGTATTTTTAGCAATCAAACCTTTTGGCGGCAGAATTTGTGGTGTGTGCTGCTCTGCAAGCTCGTACATGCCTTGAAAATTATCAAACACCTCAGTGCTATCGAGAACTGTTACCCCGCGCCGAGCATTGTTTAAAATGCGTAGACGTTGAGATATTCGGTCTTTTTTAGCTCGGTTATTGCGTGTCGGACTTTTGCGCCCTTGGACTAGCCTATAGTCTTCCAAGCTACGCTTGGCCGCTTCGCGGTTATGTTTGTATTTCAAATGGCACAATTGTTCATGCGCACGTATTTTTTTCAGCTCATAATCCATCCACCCTTGAGAATTTGATGTTAAAAAACCAGCTTCTAGGCTGGCGTAATAGTCATTAGCTTGTTTAATTTCATCCGCAGGCCGGACTGCACCTGCGATATAATTGAGATCTGATATATTCATTAATGCAACAATTCCTCTAATTCTGGATCAGTTGGCTTTCTTGGCTGCAGTTGATTGGCATTTTCTCGTAACCGCTCACGCCAAACTTGTTTGCGTCGTTGGTATTCTTGCTGAAACTTATTCTGTGGTTTCTTCCTAACATCAAGATCAGCTTTAATTTTCTCTATCCACTTCAACCCAATTTCTTGTTGTTTAGCGGTTGGAGATATTACGGATCGAGCATTTTGTAATTGGTCTGAATTAGTCATAATTCACTAAACTCCTGTGCATCCATCAAAATACGCAAACAAGCGTCCGCCACTGCGAAAACACCACGATGGATATGTTTAATATTAAATTGGATTTCAGCTTGGCAAGCCGCATCACTGAAACTATCAAACTCACCCAATAATGAACTTTTCACCTCACCGCTATCGTTACGGATAGCAGTACCGGTTTCATTGCAGTGGACAAGAAAGTAATTCACACCGCCCCCATCACATCGTCTTTGACTTCAGAAAGCGCGGCGATTAAATCCTGAAAGTTTTTATCATTGGTAGATTTGCTTGATAAGTCGAAATCGATCAGCCCATATTGAGCAAACATCATGTTGTTTCGTTCTGTTTGTCGACGTAATTGATCAACCAATTCGATAGCGGTATCAATAGCGAGTGCCTTTGAGAATTTGTTCATGCCCAACCCCTTGGATAATGTTTAAAAATGTTTGTTTAATTTATATCGCCGATTTCCAATGTTCATGTCTCTCGGCTTGTTCTTCTGCATAAATTTCTAACGCCTTCATGTTGATGAAGTTACGTCCACGCTTACCACTTTCACGCCGAAGAACTGGTAACTTTCCAAGCGTTACCATGTTTTCTACTGCAACTTCAGTTAGCCCTGTTAATTCTGCGTACTTCTCAGGAGTCACAAAAGGGGCATAAGACACATTAATGCTGTTTAAATATGTTTCGTTATTGTTTATCATCTTATAACTTCTCTCTAATAATGCCCCATACTATTTCGTATGCTTCGTTATGGAGTTTATTAATTAATTGACACTCTTGTCAAGTGTTTCTTTATGGAGTTTTTATGCGTGAATGGTTTCTAACTACAGAACTAATGAATGTTGATGGTCTGCCAAGCACCACTCAAGGTATTAGTCAAAAAGCAAAAAGACATAACTGGAAATCTAGAAAAGCAGGAGGACAAGGGCGAGCTATGGAATATCACTATTCCAACTTTGACGAGCAAACACTTGAAGAATTACGTAAAAAATATGACATCCCATTCGAAAGTAATGTTCGTGAAATTAAAAAAATCACTGACCTCGGGGAGTGGTTATTTATCGATGTTTATGATGTGAAAGCGGCTGCGGGCGGAGGGTGTTTTATTGATGAAGAAAACAAATTATCTTCAATGCCAATCCCTAAAGAAATGTTACAGCCGTTCGGCCTTAATGAAAAAAACAGCGCGATTATTTATGTTCAAGGTGACTCTATGGAGCCGACTCTTAGTCATAACGATAAAATCGTAATCGATATTAGGGAACAAATCCAACCTGTTGAAAACGGCGTTTATGTCATACGTATCGATTCACAGACCTATGTAAAACGACTGAACTGGGATATCGCAAACGCTTGTTATGATGTGGTTTCAGACAACAAATCGCATAAAACTTTTTCTCTTGATGTATGGGGGAAAGATAAAGATAGACTGCAAATTATTGGTCGTGTGATCGCGCCAGTAATGAAAAGAATTTATTAACAACATATCAATAATTTTGTATATAGAAGTCTAGTTTATGACCGTAAAAAAAGATGACAGCGGTAAGTGGTTGGTCGATTTAAGACCGTCTGGACGCAGTGGTAAGCGGTTTAGAAAGCAATTTGTCACCAAAGCGGAAGCTCTGGCTTATGAAAAGCATATTCTAGCAACCACTCACAATAAAGAGTGGTTAGGCTTACCTGAAGACCGCCGCCATTTATCTGAATTGATTGAGCTATGGTGGAAAAAATCTGGTCAATTCAAGCGTACTGCTGAAAACTATAAAAAAAAGGTCATATTGGTCTGTGGTGAATTAGGCGATCCTAAAACAAATAAAATCACACCAAACCTCATTAGCGAGTGGCAACTAAATCGTTTAGAAAAAGGTCATAAGAGCAATACAATTCGTCGCCTTATTTCTTGTCTGAGTAATGTTTTCACAGTACTAATTGAAACTGGTGATTACACTGGTGTACATCCGTTAAAAAATATAAAAAAGCCAATTGAAAATAAAACCTTCATGTCTTTTTTAACTACCAATCAAATTGATATTTTACTGGATGCAGTCAAGCACGATGATGAGTTAAAAAAAGCTGTCGATATTTGCTTATCAACAGGATCAAGATGGCGTGAAACCATCATGCTAAATGCCAACAACCTAACACCTCATAAAATCCAATTTACTGAAACTAAAACAGGTAGACCAAGAGCGGTACCTATTTCAAAAGAATTATACGATAGCATTTATCCAAACAATGGGCGTTCGTTGTTCTTAGGAGATCCGGTTCAACGGCTTTATAAGATAATGAACAAGTTAGCATTGGATATTCCAAAGGGGCAAAAAGCTCACATATTAAGGCACACCTTTGCTAGCCACTTCATGATCAATGGTGGTAATATTTTACAGCTCCAGAAAATATTAGGGCATTCAAACATAACTCAGACGATGACGTATGCACATTTATCGCCAGAACATTTAGTTGATGCTATCAAACTTAACCCTTTAACTAATCGACAGTAGCGCGTCCACATTTTGTCCACATTGCATATGTTTTGCTATGTTTGGTCATTAACGAAAAAATGAAAGCCCTTTAAATTAAGGGCTTGTATGTGTCGCTATGCTTTATTACTCTAGATTTAACGCTCTTTTTAGAGCCCCTTTCTTCTATTATTTATATCAACGAATATTTCTATAAACCAACAGATTCCATCAATAAATAGGATACTGAAATGTCAATTATTCGCTCATTATCACCCATTGCTCTTGCAAGCCTACTTTGCTTCAGTGCTACCGCCTCTGCGGATGTCATTATCAAGTTCCCAAGTAATATCGATATCCTTGCTGTAAATAGTGAAGAGCCCGATATTAGTGGTAACTTCTTTGCGAGTGAAAAAAGCGTCACCCTACCAGATGGCGTTAACCAAATTGTCTTTCGCTATAAGCCAAGCTTTCAAGAAGGGAATGAACAAGTCTCGATCACAACTGATGCGATCATAACTAAGTTTGATGCTAAAGATACGACTCTGTATATCGATGTTCCTGAATATCGCAACGCTGATCAAGCTCGTGATTTTGACAAGAACCCAACGTGGAAACTGATTGATGACAGTGGCAATGCCATTCCTGTTGCTCAAGATAAACTGATGAAAAATGGCGTTCAGCTGGGACGTAAATATGATTCAGAATCGGTTGCTTATAACAAGAAAGGTGGGGTTGCGGCGATTACCACAAGTGCAGCAATACCGGCAGCGGCAGCTGTACAACCAGTGAAAATGTCTGGTGATACACAATATAAAAATACTGAAGAGCAAATGTTGCACTATTGGTTTGATAAAGCCGATGCAGAGACTCAACAACGTTTTGTAGAGTCCATTCAAAAAGCACAAGCCGCTTCTGCTAAATAGTAACACCATAAAAACCAACAAGGTTGCCAAGTTCAACTTGGCAACCTTGTTATTTATACTTCGATTCGATTTCCTTACCCTACTCTTATCCTCTATTCCTTATCAAAACTATCCACTACAATTGCCCCCATTGAAGCAGGCATCGCAATAATAATAAGACGTTTAAAGGCTAAAATAGGATCCATTTCGAGGGGGAATTTGTTCAAGCACACCAACACCAGTGCCACAACACATAATGTCAGAAAATACGCTAAAACAATACGCACACCAAAAGCCAACATACGATGTTTCACATTACTTTGGAAAACACTTTGGTAAGCAAAAAAGCCTAAAATAACGATAGATAAACTAAACAGCATCACAATATTTATCATTGGAAGCGTCCGACTTAAATCCCACGCTTCCTCAGAAAATGAAATCGGCACCGCTAACGTAAACGCACCAATGATCACTTGGCTTGCATCTTCCCAGTTAAAATTTAGCTTCATGCTTCGCTATCCTTTTATGCAAGTATCAACGGCTATACCATCCACACCACTCGAATGGCTAACAATATTAAAACCACACCTGAAACTCTGTCGATCCAATATGCTTTGCGTCTTAGCGTCCCTAAAAGAGCTTGGCTTGAGAGCATAAAAGTAATGATCGTATACCACAAACCATCAACTAAAAATGGTGTCGCAACAATAATAGCTTTACTGCTGAGATCCCCACTTACAGCTACAAATTGGCTAAATAAAGCCGTGAAAAAGAGAGCAATCTTGGGACTTAAAATAGAAATGAAAAAACCTTCTTTGGCCGATTGAAATATCGTGCAGCTTTTACCCGACACCAAGCGTTCTGCAATGCCACCTTTCGACTGAATCGCATTCCAACCAAGCCAGGCCAAATACGCCGCGCCAGCATAAGTGATCACTTTAAAAACGGTGGGAAATTGGTGCAATAAAATAGCCAGCCCTAAAAGAGTAAATAAGGCATATAAACCAATACCAAAAGCGTGTGCCCATGCGGTTGCTAATCCATTAGAACGACCACCTGCAAGACTATGTTTCGCGACCATAGCTAAGCTTGGTCCAGGCGACATCGCCCCTAATAAAGAGATAAGTAATAATGAAGTCCAAATAGTAAATGTCATGTAAATCCTTACTTAATAAACGATAGTAACCAAATAAATAACAGCTAAATTAAGTGTTAAATCAAGATATTAAAAAATTGAGATGAGTAAATGTAGCCAACGATTGTTTGTAAAGAACAAAACTGCAGCTTCAAGTAAAAATAGTATTAGCCAACCAAACTCAATAACCACAATACCATCCACCAAATAAAACTGAGCGCCGCAATCACTAAAGAAAATGCCGAAACATTAAGCCATAAATGAAAGATTGAATTAAGTAATTCGGCATGATTTGGCATGAAATACACCGTAATAAACCACGCAGCGCACAATATAACGCTGACTAATATTGATCCTTTGAAAGCATGCTTAAAGTCTGTCGTACTAGGAACACAATGGAAACACACAATAGATGCCAGTAACAGCCATAATACGTTAAGCCAGCTAGTAGTTGAAAACACCAAAATTTGGCTCAACAACATTAATGCATGATCCCAAATAAAATGAGCTAAATCGAGTAATGACGGAGTGAATAAACTACGGCGGCTTGATTCCACAAAATGAATATTAAGATGCGTGGCTAACGCCCATAAAACCAACATAGTCACCAACATAGGCGCAATCGCAATAAAAAACATGCCAATGGACTGATACAAAGAACGTCGATTCCAATTGTGCTCTACATAACCTAAACGACCATCTTGTCCAAATTGAAAAAATTTAATTTTGTGAATTTTATGCCCAAACACTAACGCCATTAACGCATGAGATAATTCATGTAGCGGCGTGCCAATCATAGCCGAGGTATAAAACATCGCTTTAGAAAGTGGACGCTGGGAAATTTTACGCGACAAAAGTTGGCTTAATCCTTGATGGATAAGAATCAACAACGCTAGTGGGCTAAGTAACAATAAAAAAGCAATCGCAAAAGTAAGCATAAAACAACATGTTAAATATTAGGTTAAATATGGCAGCATGTTATCACGGTTCAGGGAGCGGACACTGCCACATTTAACGGTTTAAACAGCCTATGCTCAACGTAATTGAGGCTTCAAGTCAGATGAATATATGCTTTACACTGTAAATCACTCACATGGTGGTGCGAGATGGATCAAGGCTAATCCGCCGAGTGAGGTTTCTCGATATTTTCGATTCATATCCTTACCCGTTTCAAACATGGTGGCGATCACTTTATCCAAAGACACCACGCTTTTACTGCTGCGCCTTAAAGACATGCGCGAAGCATTAATCGCCTTCATTGCGCCCATCGCATTGCGTTCGATACAAGGCACCTGTACCAATCCACCAATGGGATCGCATGTCATACCAAGTGAGTGCTCCATTGCAATCTCTGCTGCGACACAAATTTGTTCGTTAGTGCCGCCACATAATGCAGCTAAGCCAGCCGCGGCCATGGAAGAAGACACACCAATCTCACCTTGGCAGCCAACTTCAGCACCAGAAATAGAGGCATTAGTCTTGTATAAAATGCCAATCGCGCCAGCAATAGCAAAGAAATCCACCAGCTTTTTAGTATCAAGCTCTTCAATAAAGCGATGATAATACATCAACACAGCTGGAATAACGCCAGCCGCGCCATTAGTGGGTGAGGTAACTACTTGCCCTCCGGCGGCATTTTCCTCACTCACCGCGAAAGCAAACAAATTAATCCAATCCATAATTTCCATCGGATCAGTGGTTAACTGTGAACCGCTTTCTAGTCGCATTCTTAAATTAGGAGCCCGGCGTACCACACCTAAACCGCCTTCTAAAACACCTTCGGTTTCAAAACCGCGCTGCATACATTGACTCATCACTTGCCAAATTTGATCCGCTTTAGATTGGATCTTGTCCATATCAAAAAATGACAGCTCATTACGCAATATCATCTCAGCCAATGTTAAGCAATGTTGATCCGCTTGCAGCAGCATCGATTCCGCATCATGGAAAGGAAACTCTACTTGGGTGGTTTCTTCACTTCCTCTATTTTGCATTTGCTTGGACGTTAGAATAAAACCGCCACCAATCGAATAATAAATTTCGCTGACAATTTCTTTTGCGTCTTCACCTAATGCGGTGATCACCATACCATTTTCATGTAAAGGCAAATTGGTTGAGTGAAATTGAATATCTGCAGCGTAATCAAACGAGATAGTCTTATAACTATCCGTTTGAGATCCAATCATTTCAATTGCATAAAGATCCAATTGATGATCGTCGAGTGCTTTTTTTAAGGCTTGATTAGCAATATCTAATTGAATGGAATCTGGACGATTGCCCAATACACCTAAGATCACCGCACGGTCAGTATGATGCCCAATCCCCGTTAACGACAACGATCCATATAAATCGATACGAATACGGCTAATTTGGGGTAAATAAGGCTGCATCAATTGGCTGAATTGATAGCCCGCAATCATTGGGCCATTAGTATGGGAGCTCGATGGTCCTACGCCAATTTTAAAAATATCAAAGATTGATAACATCTTTACCTCATATCAAGTGATAACTCTATTAATTACTATAGCTTGGTTTACTCACAGATAATGCTAAATGACGCATAAAGTTAACTTGAGGGTTATGGTATTTTCCGATACTTTGCTTCTAGTTCAATAAACTCATGCTGGAAATAAAAATATGGATATGACGGTGGGACAAGTCGCCAAACGCGCAGGAGTGAGTATTGCCACTCTACATTTTTATGAGCAAAAAGGATTAATTTACAGCACTCGCACCACCGCTAATCAACGTAGATATTCCAATCAAATATTACGCCGTATTGCCGTGATCAAAGCGGCGCAAAATGTTGGATTAACATTACAAGAAATCTCCACAGCATTAGCACATTTACCCAAAAACAAAGCTCCAAAAAAAGAAGAGTGGGAGCAAATGTCACAAGGTTGGCATCAAATGTTAGATGAGAGAATTCAAAATCTACAAGCCCTTCAAACCCAGCTAGGCAGCTGCATTAATTGTGGTTGTTTATCGTTAGATAGTTGCGCGCTATACAATCCACAAGATTCTAAAGGGATAACTCAGGCTGGAGCAAAGCTAAGTGTTCGAATGATAAATGAAAACTGAAATAAAACTGCCATCAAACCAGAATATATTTACGTAGAAGAAAAAGGTCGGCATTATCCCAAACACATCTCCGTACCTTTAACGGCTAAAATACGAAGTCATCAACTACTTGGTAATGTTATTCGCTACCAAGTTGCCATGGACAACTGCCGTGATTGCGAATTAACCGTCGATTTATTAAATCGCTCATCTGAACGATTATTGGCTAGTGGACAACAACTTAATCTGCGCTTTAATCTTAATGAAATTCAACCAGTGAGAGCCTAAACATGACCAAACCTCTGTATGTTTTTGATATGGATGAAACTTTAGTCAATGCTGATTGCGCGATGCTTTGGCATGAATTTTTGGTTGAACAGAAAATAGCGACCAATCCAAACTTTATTGCTGAAGACAAAAGATTGATGGGTTTATATTCAAAAGGTGAGCTGGATATACAAGAATATTTAAATTTTTCGATTGAGCCTATTCGCCATTTGAGCGTTGAAAAAGTGTTACAATTGGCCGATCAATGTGTGGAAGAAAAAATACTGACAAAAATCTTTCCGCAAGCCAACACTTTAATAGAACAGCTCCACCAGCAGCAACGTACCATGTTGATCATCTCGGCATCCGTGACTTTTTTAGTGGCAGCGGTAGCAAAACGCATTGGCATTCAATATGCAATTGGTATTGATTTAATTGCAAAAGATAACCAGCTCACGCCAACTATTCTGGGAACGCCTAGCTATCAACAAGGCAAAGTCACTCGCTTACAACAATGGTGTGATCAACAAAGTGAGTCATTTTCAGAAGTGCATTTTTATACTGATTCCATCAATGATTTACCTTTATGTGAATACGCCGATTTTGCTTATTTAGTCAATCCATGTGAACGTCTGCTAGCACAAGCTAAAGGGAAGCCTTGGCAGAGATTAAACTGGGGATAGTAAAAATTTCCCACCACAATCAACGATGGGAAATTTTTGTCTATAATAATCAATTTATTCTGCGCCATTGATTGATTGATTGATAAATCAACTTATATTTCAATGCAATAAATATTGCATCACAAAATCACCCTTTAACTCGATACTTTTCGACATGGACACTTTATATTGCACAAATACTTCATCATTTAATAAGGGCAAACTATGTTTTCCATTAAACACTTAACAATACCAACTGTTCTCACCACACTTCTCGCCGCTTGTGCTAATACTCAACCTTTAGTGGATCAGTCAGGAACCAATTTAGTCGAAACAACGCAACCTATTTATACGTTAGTCAACTTACACCCAGACCAACAACGTAAGCGTTTGTACACGGTTAACTACCAACAAGATGGATTGATCTCGCGTTGTACTCAAGTTGACTTACAAGATTACAACAATAAATTAATCACCTTTCAAGAAACAAAAACAGGCACTGTGTATACTCTAATCCGTCATAAATCATCACCAGATTTTTCCCAGTACTTACAAGGCTACTTTGGTACAAAATGTACCGCAACTAACAAGCTCGCATTAAGTAATCTTGATAAAAAAGGCATCGAGCAAGGGAAAGCATTAATAGGCATGACCAAAGAAGGTGTAACGCTTGCCATAGGCTATCCACCAGAGCACAAAACCCCGTCACTCGACAGTAATCAGTGGATGTATTGGTCTAATCGTTGGAATAAATTTCTTGTGATCTTCAATGACAAAGGTTTAGTTGAACAAATCCAAGACTAAATTCTTCGCTATCAATAGAGTAGAGATGTTAAATTTCTACTCTTTAGCTCTTTAAATAATATGATCTTGCGCTATCACCTTACAATCGAAGTCAATTGATATGATTATTCCCTTGCCCTCACTCGTCCATCGTATTGGTGGCGAGCAAGTCAAACAAGCTAAAGAGATGGCTCTCGAATTAAGGTGTGAACTTAAACGTATTCGACGGTCAAGAAATTGGCAGCTTGAAGGTGAGCTTAAATCAGTCATGTCTTTATTGGTTACATTACGTCAATCTCATGCTGAACCCATGGCATTTTTGATTAAGAAAATCGATGAGAGCCTCATAGCCACCCAGACAAAACCTGAATCCAAAGTGGCTATATTAGAGCGTTTAATTGCAGTCGATCCCGATATCACGCTTGCCGAGCTTATGCACCAAACAGATTGCACGATGGCTGAAGCGCGTCAGGCCCGATTTACATCTGACTCATTTTAGACGATCTAGATTCTGATCCGCTTCTAACATTTGAGTGGTTTCGATGGTGCTGTGCTTAATTTCATATTCATCATGTAAAAAGGTTCTAATCGCATTTTTGACTGTTTCATTGTCAGCAGTATTTAACTTAGCGTGGCCTTCAAAGAAATATTTTTTATCATCAAGTTGCCATACATGAAAATGAGAAAGCTCTTCAACACCTTCAATTTCATTAAGTTGCAGCTTCATTTTTTCTATATCGATATGCGAAGGCACCGCTTGCATAATGATCAAAATACTTTGCTTTAATAGCAAAACGCCGTGGTAGATAACGTAAATAGAAATACCAATCGTGGCAATTAAATCAATTACATACCATTGGTACAAAATAATTAACGTCCCAGCGATCATCACAACAACCGATGCCATCGCATCAGAAACGTTATGAATAAAGGCTGCGCGAATATTCATATTATCTTTTGCGCCGCTGGTGAAGGTAAGAAAAGCGGTAGCTAAGTCGATGATAAGCGCAACACCTGCAACGCCAATCACAATCCAACCATCGATCGGTTCTGGATTTAAATAGCGATTGAACGATTCAAAAATCAAATACACACCGACTACAATCAAGGTCGTACTATTGATTAATACGCCAATAATTTCAGCACGTTTATAACCATAACTCATGGTATTTGATGCTGATTTATTGCCGACTTTTCTCGCCACCACGGCAACAATCAAAGCACCAGCATCACTGAGGTTATGCAAAGCATCGGCAAGTAGAGATAAACTACCTGACAGAATTCCGCCAATAACTTGGACAACGGTTAGCGCAATATTAATAATAATGGCAAAAATCAATTTACCCATGCTGTCATCTGGCGAATGGTGATGATGACCGTGAGAGTGCCCGTGATCATGTCCATGAGAGTGAGCCATATCTTTTCCTTAATGTGAGGGGATTTTAAGTTAACGCTACTCAAAAAATAACGCTAACTCAAGGATATACATGCCTGTATACCCATTGATTTTTTATTCTGAGGGCCAACCGAATCTTTAGCATAAAAGATCTTTCCTTGGAGTTAGGTCCAATCTATATACTAATCGGTTTTTACATTTGCTTGTTTCTTTGCAAACTCTCGTTATGGCTTATTAGGCTATTTCGGCTCGCTTATTCTTTGGGGCGCTTATGTTTTGGCACATAATTTAACACGGAGATCGGCACATCTTTAATTGGAGTAAAACCTTCGACTGTTTTACGTTTGATTAAATGACCAAGACGACTTTCAATCATGCATAAGTTTTTAAAATCATCACGAGAGACAAGCGATACCGCCTCACCTTTTGAACCCGCACGACCTGTACGACCAATACGGTGCACGTAGTCATCGGCAGGAAATGGCATGTCATAGTTAATCACACACGGTAAGTCATCAATATCGATACCACGCGCCGCCACACCCGTTGCCACTAAATACTTCACGGTGCCCACTTTAAACTCTTCCAATACTCGTGCGCGTGATGCTTGATTACGACCGCTGTGGATCGCCTCTGCTGGAATGCCACGTTTTTCCAGTTGCGACACTAATTTAGCCGCGCCATGCTTAGTCCCGATAAAGATCAACACTTGTGACCAATCTCGCTCAGTCAATAAATGCGTCAATAATGCAGATTTTTGGTCTTTATCAACCGTGATCATGTATTGGTTAATTGAATCTTTTGAGGCGCTATGTTTAGCAATCGAGATCTCAGTTGCTTCATCAATCGCAGTACGAGCTAATTCACGCACAGGATTTGATAATGTGGCTGAAAATAATAGGTTTTGAATATTTTTAGGTAAACGCGCTAGAATTTTATTGATGTCTTCGATAAAACCCATGTCGAGCATACGATCCGCTTCATCTAATACCAGCATTTCCACTTCATCAAAATGCACCGAATGTTGACCGTATAAATCGATCAAACGACCTGGCGTTGCCACCAAAATGTCAACACCGTCAATCAAGGCTTGTTTCTGTGGTGCATAATCGACACCACCGTACATTGCTAAAGAGGTCAGATCTAAATATTTACCATAGGCTTGAATATTCTCCTCAACCTGAATCGCAAGCTCGCGAGTTGGCACCAAGATAAGCGCACGAATACGTTTTTTACGCTGCGTTTTTCCTTTGCTTAACATCTCCAAAATCGGCAATACAAAACTCGCCGTTTTACCTGTTCCCGTTTGCGCTGCCGCGATCAGGTTTTCACCACGCAAAACAACAGGGATCGCTTTAGTTTGAATATCGGTTGGTTTTTCGTAACCTTGCTCAGCAACGGCTTTTAAAATTGGATCGCTTAATCCAAAAGAAGAAAATGGCATGGGAAATCTCAGTATTGGAGAATGAAACAGAATTAAGTGTAGTGTAGCGGTTTTATATAGTGAGTGTTATCGGAATTTAATAGTGAAATAAGCCAAGATAGCTTGAGTTAACTGAACAACTCAAGCTATTACAGGGTCAATGATTAAGCCGAGCGGGGCTGAGTGACTCGCAAGCTGCTGACTATTGCTGCAATCACAGCAAAACTACCGGCCAAAATCAATGAAGCGTGGGTACCATTATCGTGGAACATATTAAACATTAGCGCCACCAACGCCGCGCCAGTGCTTTGCCCAAATAAACGCGCGGTGCCGAGCATACCACTTGCTCCACCGCTGCGATTACGCGGTGCGGCTGAAATGATAGTGTGGTTATTTGGCGATTGAAACAGACCAAAACCAAAGCCACATAATGCCATACGCCACACAATATCAGCATCGGTTGGGTTATGTGGTAATAACACTAAACCAAACAGTCCACACGCCATAATTCCAAGCCCTACCCCACCAAGTAAACCAGCATGAAAACGTTCAATTAAATAACCCGCCAGTGGCGCTGCGACCATAGTAGCTAATGGCCAAGGTGTTAATAATAATCCGGTTTCAACTGCGCTTCGAGCTAAAACCGTTTGCATAAAAAATGGCAGTGATACAAACGCCAACATTTGTGCCGTAAACGAAAATATTGAAGTTCCCATCGATAATGAAAAAATTGGAATACGAAGTAAATCAATGGGTAACAACGGAAACGTCATCGATAACTGGCGACGAATGAAAAAGAAACCAATCACAGCAACACCGACTAATTCAGCGGTAATCAACACATTTGATTGCCCTTGAGAGAATCCACTGATCGCAGAAATCAATAAGCCAAACGTGAGCGCATTCATAATGGCGCTTGGAATATCAAAACGTTGTCCGGTTGATTTTTCTTGGTTCGGGGGCAAAAATTTGAAGGCTAGCAGCAAAGCAATTATACCAATGGGAACATTAACCAAAAATAACCACTGCCAAGATGCTACCGATAAAATTGCAGCCGCTACTGTAGGACCAGCCGCCGCTGACACCGCAACAATGAAGGAGTTTATTCCCATCCCTCTTCCAAGAAAACGCTGCGGATAGATAAGCCTAATTAATGCAGTATTCACACTCATCAACGCTGCACCGCCAAAACCTTGCAAAACTCGAGCGAGTGTTAACATTTCCAATGAGGTCGATAGTGCACAAAACACCGAGGTTAAACAAAATACCCCTAAACCAATCTGGTACACCCGACGGTAGCCCACCAAATCACCAATAAAAGACATCGAAAGTAATGACACAATGATCGCAATTTGATAGCTATTGACCACCCAAATCGACTCAGCCGGACTAGCATTTAAATCCGCTGCAATAGTCGGCAGTGCCACATTGGATATTGTTCCATCAAGCACGGCCATCGCAATACCAAAGGCAATGGTGAAAATTGCACCAAGACGTTGTGGGTTAGGTAGCCCATCAGAGTAGGTTTTATCCATGGAGAATATAGTCACCTCAAATTTGAAGGTTAATCACTCTGTCTAAAGCGAGTGGGATAAGATCATCACAATTCTCTCCCCATTGTAACAGTATGTAAATCGGTAATATGAAGAAAAAGCAGTGTCCTCCATAAACCAAATAACTTAATCTTCAAATTACGTTCAAATGACTAGTCTCACATAAAAATATCATCATTAAACTGGTTACACATGCGAATAGATTAGCTACAGTCATACTTTATGAACAACCATCGATTTAGCGCAATAGAACCATATGCACGAATGGACGCAGGGCTAACTCTCAAAGGAGATTAGTGGTCGTTTTAGTTAGTCTACTTTTTGTAACAAAGAGCCAGAAGATATGATCAACAGGCTCTTATCTAAACAAAAAATAACGCTAGGATTGCATGTAAACCACTTGAGTACTCAAATATTCATACAAACCATGTTTTCCATCTGCGCCGCCTATTCCAGATTTTCTCACACCAGCATGGAAGCCTTGCATGGCTTCAAAATTTTCCCTATTGATATAAGTTTCTCCAAATTCAAGCATTTTGACTGCACGCATCGCTTGAGAAAGATCTTTGGTATAAATAGAAGAAGTAAGTCCATATTCACAATTATTAGCATGAGTGATCGCTTCTTCTAACGAGTCGACTATCTGTATAGGTAGTACAGGGCCAAATATCTCTTGCTGCATAATATCCATCGACATATCACAACCACTTAGCACCGTTGGTAAAAAATAATGACCTGCTGGTGTATCTGCAATTTTCCCACCGCATTCTAAGGTTGCACCTTGCTGTAATGCTGTATCAACCGCGTCTCTAATTTTTTCTAGCCCTTTTCGATTGATAATTGGACCCATTTCTATATCCGTATCGACCAATGGATCGCCAAATTTTGTAGCTTCCATCGCTCTAGTAACATGAGCAATAAATTCATCCGCAATTCCGCGCTGTACATATACTCTCTCAGCACAATTACACACTTGTCCTGAATTAATTATTCGGGAATCGCGTATTGCTTTTACCGCTAACTCAAGGTCAGCATCATCAAGCACAATAGCAGGTGCTTTACCGCCTAACTCTAAGTTGAGTTTAGTGATATTAGGAGCCGCTGAAGCCATAATGTGCTCACCAGTAGTAACACTCCCAGTAAAACTAATCATATCAACTTTAGGGCTGCTGGTAAGTGCGGAACCAATATCACCTTTGCCTGAAATTACGTTAAAAACACCACTAGGCAGATCGGTTTCAGCAACTAACTTAGCGAATTCAAAACAGTTATTTGGCGTTTCTTCACTAGGTTTAATAACAATCGTATTTCCCGTAATCAGTGCTGGTGCCATTTTTCTGGCGATCAAGAAAAATGGAAAGTTCCAAGGTAATATGCCAGCAATAACACCTACAGGTTTTCGAAATAGAAATATATTCTCATCGGGGCGGTCACTTGTGATGATTTCGCCTTCAATTCTTCTTGCCCATTCAGACATATAGTCAATGTAATCAGCGGTAAACTCCACCTCAACCTCCGCTAAACCTAAGGTTTTTCCTTGCTCCTCACTAATGATACGAGAAAGGTGTGGAATATTTTCACGGATTTTATTGGCAATGACTCTCAAGTGTTTTGCTCGTTCAATCGCAGGTGTCGCTGCCCATTGCTGCTTTGCTGCTGTAGCAGAATCTAGAGCATGCTGAACGTCTTGTTCGGTTGATGACGGTATCGTTGAAATAAGTAATTCTGTTGCGGGACTATAAACATTAATTTTGTCATCGCTGTCAGTAAATACACCGTTAATATAATTATTGTAGTTCCTAATGTTATTTTCCATTTTATTATCTCACTGTATTTATTGTTTCATTGTAAAGAGGCTTTTATTATTAGAACTAAAATAACAATTGATATTTAAGATACGATTTAAGTACCAACAGCAAATAATTGTTTTTCAGCATCGAACATTTAAATATTAACCAAAGAACTTTGGGATAATTCGTTAATATTTTTTGTATTTGTTAATGTCATTGCTACTCGTATTTCTTTCTCGTAGAGATCTAATAAACTCTCAACCCCTGCTCCACCTTGCGCGGCTAATGCATAAATATACGAACGGCCTAATAAAGTGCAATCAGCGCCTAACGCCAACATTCTCACAACATCTAGCCCTGAGCGTATTCCTGAATCAACTAATATCTTAATATCCCCTTTGACGGCATCAGCAATGGCGGGTAACGCTTTAGTCGTCGATAACACTCCATCCAACTGCCTGCCACCATGGTTCGATACTACAATTCCATCCGCGCCAAATCGAACGGCATCTCTCGCATCACTTTCATCAAGGATGCCTTTTATCACCATAGGGCCATCCCAAAAATCGCGGATCCATTCCAAGTCTTTCCACGAAATCGATGGATCAAAGTTTGCACCTAACCAACCTATATAATCAGACAGATTGGTTGGTTTCCCTCTATAGGTAGAAATATTTCCAAGGTCATGAGGTTTTCCACATAATCCCACGTCCCATGCCCATCTAGGGTGAATCACAGATTGCAGCACTCTACGTAGCCCTGAATTTTTGCCACTCATACCAGAGTGCATATCTCGGTAGCGAGCTCCGGGTACTGGCATATCAACGGTAAATACCAGTGTTGTGACACCAGCCGCCTTAGCTCGTTCTAAGGCATTTTTCATAAATCCACGATCTTTCAATACATACAATTGAAACCACATAGGACGTTCAATAGCGGGTGCAACTTCTTCAATAGGACAAACAGACACTGTCGACATGATGAATGGAATGCCTTTCTTATCAGCGGCTTTTGCCGCTTGAACTTCCCCTCGACGAGCATACATTCCTGTTAACCCAACAGGTGCTAATGCAATTGGCATAACAAGATTCTCACCAAACAATTCCGTCTGAAGGTGGAGTTCTGACATATCGTTCAGTACTCTCTGACGTAATGCCACATCCTTTAAATCTCTAGTATTTCTATCTAGAGTTTTTTCGTCATATGAACCTCCATCAAGATAATGATAGAGAAAAGGGGGTAATCTTTTTTTAGCAATCCCACGAAAATCTGATGGTGCAGAAATAATCATTGAAGTCCCTTTATCTAATTTTCTGTATCGTCGTTATTTAAAGAATAGAGTTAGTTAAAGCACATCCAACATCATTAATTAAACAATAAATAAATCAATTCCCTTCACAATAATGATTGATTAAACATCACACCTTGAAGAAAAAAACAATTTCATAATTATATGGCGGTTTTTTAAAGACAGGGCTGCCCAGCTCACATTTTTGCAACATGATAGGCGTAATGAGAACACTTCATGACATCAAACTCTTTTTTATTTATCAATTTAGTGGTGCATGGATTTTATTAAATTTTCATTCGAGTATTAACTTTTTCAATTATTTTTTAAAATTTGATCACCAAGTAATATATAAGTTATCCCTCTGAATAGGCTCATGGTTCCAATCGTCATGACAATAGAAGAAATATTTAATTTCGTCACCAGTAATCCATTGATTACACCACATAGAGGCAGAGCTTAAGGCAATAATTGATTGCACGGTTCAATCCTCCAAATGCTAAGTTTCAATTCAAATAACAAAAACGAGAAGCACTTAGGCTTCTCGTTCTTTTACACCTTAAATTTTCTTACCCTTTCAGTTCCGCTTTTAAATCTTTCTTCAAAATTTTACCCGTTGCGCTAATGGGTAATTGCTCACGGATTTCAACATATCGTGGGTATTTATAAGCGGCGCATTGCTCTTTTCCCCATGCTTGCAACTCATCAGCTTCAATATATTGACCTGATTTTAAAACCACATAGGCTTTGATTTCTTCACCGTATTCTTTATGAGGAATACCGATTACTGCCACCATAGCAATAGCAGGATGCGTCATAAACACTTCTTCAATCTCTCGCGGATACACATTAAAGCCACCACGGATGATCATATCCTTAACTCGGTCAACTATGAAAATATTATAAAATTCATCACGCTTTGCAATATCACCGGTATAGAACCAGCCATTCTTAAGCGCATTCTCAGTTTCTTCTGAGCGGTTCAAATATCCTTTCATTACGTTATGACCACGGACAATAATCTCGCCCTCTTCACCCACAGCCACTTCATTGTCATCCATATCGACAAGACGCACTTCAACACCTTGGATCGGTTGTCCAACCGAACCAACGAAACGCTCGGTATCTAGATGATTGAAACAGACTATTGGGCTGGTTTCAGACAATCCATAGCCTTCAAGAATTGGCACATCAAATTTAGTCTCAAAAGCCCGAATAACTTCTCCCGGCATGGAAGCCCCACCACTCACGCCCACTTTTAGGCTAGAAATATCCGCTGTATTATCACAATGATTCAAGCTGATATACATGGTTGGAACGCCCGCAAATAACGACACTTGATGCTTTTCGATAAGAGAAAGTACGACCGCAGGTTCAAAGCGAGGTACCAACACCAAAGTCGCACCACATAAAACCGTCACGCTCAGGTTAACGGTTTGGCCAAAGGTATGAAATAACGGCAACGTTGCCATGTTCACATCCGAGCCGGAAAAATTCATAATACTTTGTGCCACTAGCGCATTAGTAATGATGTTGCTTTGAGATAACTCCGCCCCTTTTGCTAATCCGGTCGTACCCGAGGTATATAAAATCACCGCCGTATCATCCGCTTCTCGTGCTACATAATCGGCGATCGGAGCAGCATCTTTAATAAAAGCACTCAATGTTGGCTGACCTTCATAATCCAATTGATTTTCAGCCAAACACATCACAACCATATGTTCGCAACTATCAACCGAATGGAAGGCTTTAATCCCTTCATGTGCCATTGGTAGCTCAGGAGATCCTTCAAAACAAAAGAAAAACTTAGCCGCAGAGTCTTCAAGGTGATATTTAACTTCCCGGCTTTTCAGGAGTACATTTAAAGGCGCAACCACACCACCCGCTTTCTGGACTCCGTAATAAATTAACGGGAAGAAAGGTAAATTAGGGCAGCTCAACGCCACGCGATCACCCGGTTGCAATCCTTTATTCACCAATGCTGTTGCTATCTTTCCTGCAATAGCATCAAACTGCGCATAAGTAATTTCAACATCCCCACAAATTAGGGCAACTTTATTGGGTTTACACTGTGCATTACGGCGTAGGGCTGCAGCAAGACTCATCATAATGGCTTTACCTTTATTATTTATTAAACGTTCGTTTAAATTATCTGTTTAATTACTAAAGACTCAATAAGGCAAAGTCAATACAATGTGTTTTAGGTGTCACTTATTTGTGATTGTTGTCTATAGAGAATAGACAGAATGTGACTAAGGTAGAATAAAAAACCGCCATCAAGTATAGCGGTTAAGTAAGATAAATAAGTAAATCAGGCCTTATTCTTTATATTTTCTCTCTGATTTATTCAGCGTCCTGATCTGTTTTATCGGTAACACTCTCAATCTTCTCTTGAGCTTTTCCTTTTATATCTTGTGTTTTATTTTGTAACTGCTCTTTTTGAGCCACTAATTGTTCTTTTTTATTCGCCATGATTTGAGCAATATTTGCAAAATTATCAGCTAACTGTTGAGCTTGCTCTTCTGGAAATTTATTCGAAAATGATTGTTGTAATTTTTCTTTTAAGCCATCAATAACCGCTTGTTTATCTTTGTCTTCTGCCGCTTCACGGATCATTTGTACCGAACGTGCTAGTTGTTTTAGTTCAGGGAAGACATTGGCCTCTTTTAATGGCGACAATAGTTTAATGTCTTGTAAATCGGCATTATCGACCTTGTTATCTAAAGTCATGATCAACGCATCGACCTTATCTAAGGTTTGTGCGCCACGTTGATATAAAGGTGCAATCGCTTCATCTTGAGCAAAGCTAGTGATTTTATCGACTGTCATAAACAGCAATACCATGATGATAACAATCGGTAATAACAACCCAGAGAATAAGCCAACAACAAAATTATTCATACCCGAAGCAAAGTTTTTCATTATATTTCTCTTCCTAAATCAAGGTTATATACTCAAAAAATTATCGCTACTTTACCTTATAAACTTTAAAAGACACAGAATTCAAATTGATCGCTAAAAACACCGGAAGATAAGAATTTTAATCAACGCATAACATTCACCAAAGTAAGTAAAAGTACTTAATCTGTATTAAAGCTAGTTAGATCGTGTGATTTATTCAAGCAAAGAGCTATAAAATACCGGATGAACCAATATATTTTTATCATGTTACATTTCAATAAGATAAAAATTAGCGGCAATCACTTTAAAAAAACTAAGACTTCCTTAAGATACCGAGCGCACAAAAGCGCTAAAAACTGCTTCAAATTATTATTTATTCCGTGATATAAAACTGCCCAACATTTAAGCAACAAAATATTAACATGGCTACGGCATTTATTTCCGCATGTTTCTATTTTCAACTGGCTTAATGGTAGACAGATTCACTAGAGCCGTTATGATGGTTAATTCCTACTAACAGGGCTGTTAATGGGATCGGATGAACTCGATTTCTACCCGTAATTATAAAAACTATGAACAGGTTAAATTATGCAAAACAACACTTCCCTCATATCTAAACTGACTAATGGCAATTTAGTACTACAAATTCTAATCGGTATTGTCGCCGGTATTTTACTCGCTTTAATTTCACCAACTACCGCCATTAGCGCATCTCTGGTTGGTGGTTTATTTGTTGGTGCTTTAAAAGCTGTCGCTCCTATTTTGGTTTTTATTTTAGTTGCAGCTTCAATTGCAAATCAAAAGAAAAATGCCAATAGTAATATGCGCCCAATCATTATTTTATACCTTTTAGGCACATTATTAGCCTCATTTACGGCGGTTACTTTTAGCTTTATGTTCCCAACACAATTAACGTTAGTAGCGGGCGCAACAGGAGCAACCCCACCACAAGGCATTGCAGAGGTTCTTCATACTTTATTATTTAAAGTGGTTGATAACCCAATTAATGCTTTAGTTGAAGCCAACTACATTGGAATTCTGGCATGGGCGATTGGTTTTGGTATTACGCTGCGCCATACTAGTGACGCGACTAAAACAATGCTGACAGACGTAAGCCATGGTGTTACCACTATCGTTCACTTTATTATTCGTCTAGCCCCTATTGGTATCTTTGGTTTAGTTGCTTCTACTTTCGCCACCACTGGCTTTAGTGCTCTAGCTGGTTATGCTCACTTACTTGCGGTTCTTCTGGGTTCGATGTTCTTCATCGCCTTAGTCGTCAACCCAATCATTGTGTATGTTAAAATCAAACAAAACCCATACCCTTTGATTTTTCAATGCCTGCGTGAAAGTGGTGTGACGGCTTTCTTCACACGTTCAAGTGCGGCAAATATTCCTGTGAATATGACGTTATGTGAAAAATTAAAATTAAATGAAGATACTTACTCAGTTTCTATCCCGTTAGGCGCGACCATTAATATGGCGGGTGCTGCGATCACTATTACAGTACTAACACTTGCAGCTGTTAACACGCTAGGTATCCAAGTTGATCTCTTCACAGCTATCTTATTAAGTGTTGTTGCTGCGGTTTCTGCTTGTGGCGCTTCAGGTGTTGCCGGTGGCTCTCTACTACTGATTCCTCTTGCTTGTAGCCTATTTGGTATTTCAAATGATGTTGCCATGCAAGTAGTTGCAGTTGGCTTTATTATTGGTGTTATCCAAGATTCGGCTGAAACAGCGCTTAACAGCTCAACAGATGTGGTCTTTACCGCTGCAGTTTGTCGCTCAGAACAAGGCCAAGCGGTCAGTCAATCAACTCAAGCTTAACCGCCTGATTAATTGATAATTGGTGATAATACAAAACGGCTAACTGAATATTCAGTTGGCCGTTTTTGTTTATAACTTCAGCGTTAACAACCTATAAAACTTAACGACAAACGTTCAATTTTTTCCATACACCCCAATTTTCATCTTGCGGTTTTTCATTATACGACCACCATTTTGATTGCCATATAAAGCCTGAAAAGCTGACTTGATGTTCATTTGAATAGGCCTGCTCTGGCTGCCATTTTTCAGCATCACATTTTGCAGGCAACGCTTGCGGGTCCTCCATCCAATGAACCAATTCAAGGTGGCTGACAATACGAACATCTGATTTGGATAATGCATAATCTAAAAAGTCACTCAGCGCTTTTCTACGTTCTTCGGCATTCGATTGAGTTGGAACCCACAAATCGAATTGATCATCATAATGGGTTGAATGCGCTAAAAATGTCATCGGCGCTTTATTACCTGCAAGACGCATATCTAGGTTGTATTTCAAAATCGCCAGCACTTCAGGGCCACTTAATCCTGCCATATAAAACAAGTTATAATCACCCGATTCAATTTTGCCCGATTGAGTATCAAACCAACTCATCGCTTGAGCTATTTTTGAGCGTAACGAATAATCTATTCCGTATAGTTTCGCCACTTGATCATCCGGAACAGTGAAAGCGTAAACTGGGATCTCCCATAAACCAGCATGAGCAGTAACGGGTGGCTTAACTCCCCAGTTCGCGACAATATCCGCACCAGGGCTGCCATTATCTAATGTATACGGCCAATACTGATTTCCAGCATCCTGCGCGGGATCATAACCTTCTGCAATACTGGCATCATACTTAAATCCAGATTGGACAAGATAGGAAAAGAGTCCATCGTTATATTCTAGGTAAGGAGAACGGAACCCAGTAGCTTCAACACCAATACCATCTTGATCGGATGGAAATTCTGCATCTTGTTGATTAAAAGGCTTGCTCATCGCCATCTGGCAATCATTGATTTGCTGCTGCCATTGCTCTGAACTAAACTCTAAACCGTGTAAATGATTCAGAGTATGATTCCCCATTTCATGCCCTTGCAACTTAGCTTGATACCAAGTTTGCTTCACATGCCCAGCATTAGTGCCTTGTGTGTTATTCGCAATGATGGCTTCACAGGTATTAAAAAAGGTGGTGTGGATGGCTTGCCCATCAAAAGTATTTACGTTGCCATTACCCGTCGAATTTTTTCTTTTTCCCCATTGCTCCAATACCCAATTTTGTCCATCCACCAGCGTATTATCATCAAATGCGATAGCAACAAACTGAGGCGCATTCTCAATAGCTATCCCTGCTGGTGGGCTTTGAGACGGTGCAACATTGGCGGCCTGAACAGACACGGCTATACATGCCAGAGCCATTGGTATGGTTTTCATTAATCCTTTATTCAACATTATCTTCCTCATTTTTCAATTAGTTGGAAAAGCAAGCTAAGCATAGAGATAAAATTTAGCTTGAATGTTAACCATGTTGAGATTGGAATCGAGAGAACAAAAAAATGAAAATGATAGGTCTATTAATTGTGATGCCTATATTCCAAATAAACCAATATAGCCAAAGTCATTAAAGCTAAAGTCTCAAGTAATAAGCACATAAAACATGTTCAAAAAATCAGACCAAGATAAACGACATTAATGAACATAGTTGCCATACTAATAGATTATGATAAAAAGTAATTCAGAGTAATTGATACCTATACCCGTCTTACTGATGTTACAACTTTAATCACGACAGGTATAAACCGAACACTTCAAAGTAAAAGGGAAAACAATGACGAAAGAATATACTCCACCTAAAGTTTGGACCATGGAAGCGGAAAGCGGTGGCACATGGGGAAGCATTAATCGACCAGATTCTGGTGCTCGCTTTGAAAGAGCATTACCAATCGGAAAACACCCAATTCAGCTGCATTCAATGGGAACCCCAAACGGACAAAAAGTCACCATTATGCTGGAAGAGTTACTCGCCAAAGGTGTCACTGGCGCAGAGTATGATGCTTACTTGATTAAAATTGGCGACAGCGATCAATTCTCATCTGGCTTTGTGGAAGTCAACCCAAACTCGAAAATCCCAGCGTTAGTCGATCGCAGCGGTGATACCCCTATTAACGTATTTGAATCAGGATCTATCTTGCTTTATTTAGCGGAAAAATTCGGGTATTTCCTGCCAACCGCAATCGAAGATCGCGTAAAAGTGATGAACTGGTTATTCTGGCTGCAAGGTTCTGCTCCATATTTAGGCGGTGGTTTCGGACACTTCTACGCATATGCTCCTGAAAAATTCGAATACCCAATTAATCGCTTTTCGATGGAAGCAAAACGTCAGTTAGATGTGCTCGATAAGCAGCTCGAAAACAATACTTTTATCGCCGGTGAAGAATATACCATTGCAGATATGGCGATTTGGCCTTGGTATGGTAACTTGGCGTTAGGTAACGCATACAGCGCAGCGGAGTTTTTGGATGTGGGCAGCTACAAAAACCTACAACGTTGGGCAAAAGCAATTCTTGAGCGCCCTGCTGTTCAACGTGGTCGTATTGTAAATAAACCAATGGGTGAGGCATGGGAAGCGATTGCCGAGCGTCATAGTGCATCCGACATTGATAATGCATTGAAATTAAAACCATAATTTATAGTTTCAAGTTTGTGAACCATCCGTTAGGTACTACTCCCATCGGATGGTTTTTTTGAAATTAAACCATCAGTTCGGCTAAACCGCTTTTATCTAAAGCTAAACCAAGTGCAATACCACCAGAGACTAACCACAGAACATCTCATAAAACCTTCTTCAAATGGAAATGCAGACAGCGGTAAAAACAAAATGAACAGCGGTATCGCTATCGGCAGAATGAACTTGAAATACTTATGCATTTTCCAACCTCTCAAACAATCGTTCTGACTATTATCAATAGGTTACTGTTCAAGCTTAGATAGGTTAGATTAATGAAAACGTTAATATTTAATCGGCTATGTTTTGTTTGTGGAAGAGATCAAAAAATCGTCATAGCTACCATGACAAAGCATTGGTAGTAATGACGATTTAATATCAAGTGAGAGATTTAATTATGACGATTATTTCGCTTTGAAATATAAATCTTTCGAGTAAATTCGCCCTTCTGCGTTATGCATTGGATAACCACCCAGTTTCGGATTCACTAAACGTGATTGCATAAAGTAGTAAATTGGCGCAATTGGCATATCTTTGGCCAATATTTGTTCTGCTTGATTGTAAAATTTATTACGCTCTTTTATATCCACTGCACTTTGTGCTTTTTCCAATACTTTGTCGTAATCTGGATTGGCATAAGATGGAAAATTTTTGTCGTTACCAGAGGTTAATAAGCTTAAGAACGTAGAAGCTTCATTGTAATCACCACACCAAGAAGCGCGCATAATATCGAAGTTACGTTGCTGACGAGCCGTTAAATAGGATTTCCACTCTTGGTTATCCAGTGTGATTTCCATGCCTAAATTCTTCTTCAGCATAGATGCAATCGCAACGGCAATCGCTTTATGGTTTTCACTGGTATTATAAAGCAAGGTCGCTTTAAGCGGATTAGACTTATCATAACCTGCTTCTTTTAATAATGTCGCAGCCTCTTTATCTCGTTGCTGCTGAGTCCAAGTACTGTACTCTGGCGCGGTGGCCTTAAAGTTCGCCACATCTTGGTGCGCAAACGTATATGCAGGAACATTGCCTTTAGTCACACCATTCGCAATCACATTTCGCATAATGGTGTACGAAATCGCTTTACGCACGCGCGCATCATCAAAAGGCTTACGTTGAGTATTCATCGCATAATAATAAGTACACAATAATGGAGTGATTTTATACGCTTCAGGATGATCTTTTTTCAGCTTATCCACCATCGCAACTGGCACATCGGAGGTAATGTCCACTTCCCCCGTCAAATACCGATTCATCGCTGACGTTTGGCTCTCAAACGGAATATAGGTCACTTTATTGATAACAGTGTGCTTGTTATCCCAATAGTTTGGATTACGCGCCATTTCTAAACGTTCATTTATAACCCAACTGGAAAGCTTATAGGCTCCATTGGAGACCATGTTTTCAGGCTTAGTCCACTCATCTCCAAATTCTTGCACTACTTTTTGATTAATCGGCATCATCACAGTATGTGCGGTCATTGCCACAAAATAAGGAACGGGTTTATCAAGATCAAATTGCAGTGTGTATGGATCAAGTGCTTTCACGCCTAGTTCATCGACGCCTTTATCACCATCAATAATTGCTTCTGCATTTTTAATCCCAGTTAATTTTAAGTACCAAGAATTCGGAGAGGCAAATTTAGGATCAACCGCCGTACGTAAGCTATACACAAAATCTTTCGCTGTAACAGGGTCACCATTCGACCATTTAGCATCATGGCGTAGGTGAAAAATATAAGTTTTGTTATCGGTGGTTTCCCAACTTTTCGCTACACCCGGAACCACACTGCCATCTTTATCTTGAATGACTAAGCCTTCAAACAAATCACGCAAAATATGCATTTCAGGAATGCCTTCTGCTTTTAGGGGATTCAGCGTGGGCGCTTCTGCATCATTACCACGTACTAATTCTTGTTTTTTCGCCAAGACAGTGCCAGATGGAACTTGAGCTGCGTAAGCTGGTATACAAAGTGCGGAACTAAGAGAAAGGGCGACCAGCGATAAAGAAAACTTAGACATATTTCTTCCTTGATTTTGAAGATAAGTAATTATTATGACTAACTATAACGCTAGCCGCAGTGACACACATTATTTCTTTGCAAATTTATGGCTTAAAGATCGACAAACTTTATTATTCCCAATTTTATGCTTTCGATTTTTATAACATTATTATGATCTTTATAAAAAAATTGTGAATTGCTTTATCTGAAAGTGTGATTAAGTGATACTCGTTCAATTAAAATCCAAAACAGATATCAAAGATTAGGATGATCCCATGACAACTTCCCTCCGCTCTCGCCAACAACGAGGCCAATTTCAGAATCAACCAGTTAGTTATGGGCAATCGGTATTAGGGGCGGCTCTATTGTACTTCCCCGCTCAAGTAATAACTTCAACAACAGGTTTAATTATTGCCGGTACACATGGCGATGAGACAGCCTCAATTACCAGCTTATCTTGCGCTTTACGATCAATTCAAATGAGTAACTTACACCACCATGTCATCTTATCTATGAATCCAGATGGTAACCAATTAGGTACACGTGCCAATGCTAACGGGGTTGATTTAAATCGAAATTTTGCCAGCCAGAATTGGCAGAAAGGCGGAACGGTTTATCGTTGGAATACTAAAGAACCAGAACGAGATGTGTTCATTGGTACAGGTGAAACCGGTAATTCTGAGCCGGAAACTCAAGCACTTTGTGATCTTATTGAACAACTCAATCCTGCATGGGTGGCTTCTTTTCATGAACCATTAGCGTGTATTGATGATCCTGCCAATTCCACTCTCGGCCAGTGGTTTGCCAATCAAATGAATTTGCCGGTGGTCGGTGATGTGGGTTATGACACGCCGGGATCATTTGGCAGTTGGTGCGCAGAACGAGATTTATTGTGTGTCACGGTAGAGCTTCCACCTGTTTCAAGCGATTTTGCCAGTGAAGAGTATGAATCGATGCTGGTAAAACTGTTAACCGGACAAGAAAGCACTAATTTTTAATATTGGGGTTGTTAATGTTTGGGCTGTTAATAATCTGATTGTTAATAATCTGATTGTAATAATAACCTTAATGACCCCTCTTTGGAGTGAAGCCATACACTCACTCCAAAAATATATCCACACTAGCAAATAGTTACCCCCAAAGTGCCGGGCTCATCACTTACATGTTTGAGATAGTAAACTCAAAACCATGCTCACAATCTTGCGCCAGCAATAATGGTCCATCGAGATCCACTATTTCGGCCCCTTGAGCCACTACAAAGGCGGGCGCCATACCTAGTGAACTACCGACCATACAACCCACCATGATTTTTAAGCCTAGATCAATAGCGGTTTGTTTTAATTTCAACGCTTCTGTCAAGCCACCCGTTTTATCTAACTTAATATTGATCATGTCATAACGCCCCACCAGCTTAGGTAAACTGTGGCTATCATGGCAAGATTCATCGGCGCAAATTAAAATGGGCCGAGGCAGCCCATCTAACCATTCATCTTTATCGGATGGAAAGGGTTGCTCGATCATCATCACATTAAGTTCAACCAGTTGTGGGATCATGCGCTGATACATATCAACATCCCAACCTTCATTGGCATCCACAATTAATTGACTATTGGGCGCATTGTTACGCACCGCAGCAACGCGAGCGATATCGCCCTCACCAGCCAATTTTAATTTTAACAAAGGACGATGCTGATTTTTTTCGGCGGCGAGTCCCATCTTCTCTGGCGTATCAAGCGATAAAGTAAACGCAGTCGTTTGTTCACTTGGCTTGATCTTAAGCGTTTGCCAAATAGTCGAATGCTGTTGTTTACAGTGTAAATCCCACCATGCGCAATCTAAAGCATTGCGAGCCGCGCCAGCAGGTAAAATCGTCAAGAGACTTTCGGTATCCCAATCCATCGCTTGCATATTTATCGCAGTTAAATCTGCCATGGCTTGTTCAATGGACTCACCATAACGCGCATATGGCACACTTTCACCACGCCCCATCACACCATTTTGTTCCAATGTAACAACAATGACATCAGCGTGAGTTTTTGATCCTCGTGAAATCGTAAAAGCGCCATTAATAGGCCAAGCATGACGACTTACCGTTAATTTTATTGGGCTGATCAACTTAGATTCTTCCTTGTATGAATGACTTATTGGTGGGATCCAGACTTATTACAAAATCTGTTCATCATAACCAATCGCAATTAGAGACTGCATTATATTGGTCATCTCTTCAGGCCATGACTGAGGTGTGCAAAAACCCAACTCAGGGTAACGTTGTAAGCGTTCTAACTCACCAATCATTAAATTAATCACTTCAGAAGAGGGGTGTAATGGGCTGCAATAATCAAGGAAATCATATTGCGGAGAAGTTACTTGCGCCTTTACTTGTGGCCAATACTGCTCACAAGTTGCCAAAGCACGGCGTTCCATATAGGGTTTTTGTACCAAAGTAACGGTGTTGATCTCTATCCCTTTCTTATTTAACAACTCACGGGTAAAGACAATGTTTTCACCACTGTTGGTGGACTTAGCTTCTTGCAAAATAGCATGATGCGGCACTCCACAATCCATGGCGATTTTTGCAAAAACTTCGGCTTCAGGTTGATCAAACAAACCATCCGTCATCCGCCCTACACCACCAGAAAAGATCACAAGAGGTGCGATTCCTTGGTGATAAAGCTCAGCGGCTCGCTCACCAACTCTCAAGTCAGAACTGCCTAATAATAAGATGGCATCAGTCGGTTTTAAGCTCTGTTGAAGCTTTAAATAATTCCAAACCGTTAACACTTGATCGTAATAACGCGACATGTTCACCTCCACTACATTGGATCGATAATGGAAGCTACTGTACTTGAGTTTAACGCGACTGTTAACGTCTAAACCAAAAGAATTTTCAGGCAGGAAGTCACAAACCTAATTGAGAAATAAAAAATCAAATCACCAAACGAAACTCAACCGTAATACGCTACAAAGCAGAGGAAATATCATCTAAATTAATGTGATAGTGAATCTGCTCGCCAATTATTTTTATGATTACATTGACGACAAAAACAAACTCGGTCCATTTTGTGGTAATGTATGCCGCTCATTAACTGACTCATCAGCTTACTAAACTGCTGTAGTTTATTTTTTAATGAAATATCTGGATGGTTATTTGCTGGTGATTTGCACATCACTTCCTTGTGCTGTGTATCACGACAACATGAGTGACAATAAAGAACGGGCATTATGATCTCCAAAAATTAAACGCTTACATTTCGTTTGCTTGGCATCTTATCGACCGATATTGCTAAAACGTCATAAAAATGAAAAGTTAATGTCAATAATTCAATCAACATCATAGTTTGTATGAATGCTTCACCATCGTTACTTATAGCTTATCGCTCTTCAGAGAAACTTAACGCTCGTTTAAGCTTTCTCACCCGCCACGGAAAGGCCTATTTTTTAGTCATGCGTGTAAAACACTGACTATGCTAAAAGTATCGTTAAACATTTTATCGAGTTTATTTATCGAGGCGGCATATGAATACAGTTTATTCTGTGGGTTCTATCGAGTCTTTTCTACTGGCGATTTTTGTGCTGTTATTAGGACATTTCATCAATAGCAAGATTTCATTTCTATCTAAATACAAGGTTCCAGAACCTATAGTTGGTGGATTGATTGTGGCGATAATCACAACAATTCTGCATTTTCAAAATATTACGTTAGAGTTTGAATTGCCTCTGCAACAAATTCTAATGCTGTTATTTTTTACCAGTGTGGGACTATCTGCTAGCTACACCCAGCTCATCAAAGGCGGGAAAAAAGTCTTTATTTTCCTAGCAGTAGCATCAATTTATATCATTATTCAAAATGCTGTTGGTGTCAGCCTTGCGACCATGTTGGGGCTTAATCCTCTATTAGGCTTAGTCGCAGGTTCTATTACACTTTCTGGTGGCCACGGAACTGGCGCGGCTTGGGCAAGTACGTTCCAAGAAAATTATGGACTTAACACATTAGAATTTGCAATGGCAGCAGCCACTTTCGGCCTGATTGTTGGCGGTATCATTGGCGGCCCTATCGCGCAGCGCCGCATTCAAAAACATAATCTTGAATCTGAATATGGTAGTGGCGATAAGCACCATGATAGCTTTCCTGATGTGGTTACATACAACAATAGCGAAGAAGAAGAAGTATCGGCCAGACGTGTGGTTGAAACCTTATTCACCATGCTGGTGTGTGTTGTTGGGGCTACTTATGTTGAAAAATGGGTCGGAACATTTGGGATCAGTTGGTTAAAAATTCCTGACTTCGTTTATGCACTCTTTTTAGGTGTGATCATCACCAATATTTTTGAGCTATCAGGGCGATATAAACTCAATACCGAGACTGTTGATATCTTAGGAACGGTTTCCCTTTCATTGTTTTTATCAATGGCTTTAATGAGCTTAAAACTATGGGAGATTTTTGGTCTTGCGGTACCGCTGCTGATTATTTTATGCATTCAAACCATTATTTTAGGTTTGTTCGCCTATAATATAACCTTCCGAGTGATGGGTTCGAATTACGATGCAGCCGTTATTACTAGTGGCCATTGTGGTTTTGGTTTAGGGGCAACCCCAACCGCGGTGATGAACATGGGCTCGATCGTTACTCATTATGGCCCATCACCACAAGCTTTTATGGTTGTTCCTATTGTCGGGGCATTCTTTATCGATATCGTGAACTTAATCATCATACAAGGCTATCTATCGTTTGTAGGTTAGCGCCTAAATATTAGTTAATGCATAAGTATTGGTTAACTCGAAAAGGTGATAATAAAACCCAGTAGATTTCATGCTGCTGGGTCTCACTTAATATTATTAGGATTCTCAGTGATAAAACAACCGCCAGTTTCCCCGCAAAAAATATTCATGAGTGTTGCTTTAGTTATCGCACTCGGATCGCTTGAAAAAAGTATTGTCACCACACCACTTCCAATCATTGGTAATGAACTAAATGCTGGGCAATCTCTGACTTGGATAGTAACTGCTTACTTACTTGCTGCCACTGCTGTATTACCCATTTATGGCAAGTTAAGTGATATCTTAGGCCGAGTACGCATGTTGTATATCGGAATTAGTTTATTCATTTTAGGATCGGCAGCTTGCGGTTTTTCTAAAGACATTGAAACGCTGATATTGTCGAGAGTCATCCAAGGCATTGGTGGTGGTGGTTTAATCGCCCTTGCATTCACTGTCATCGCGGACTGCATTCCCGCACGCGAAGTCGGAAAGTACCAAGGCTACATTTCCATTGTTTATGCCGTTTCCAGTATTGCTGGGCCACTCCTTGGCGGCTACTTTGCAGAACATTTATCTTGGCGTTGGGTATTTTGGATTAATCTACCGCTAGGTGTTTTAGCGGTCATTTTGATTCGTAAAAACCTCTCACATCTCAATAAAAAGCGACAAGCAAATTTTGATTGGTTTGGCGCATTATTTCTCATGCTGTCTTCCACCAGCTTATTACTGTTACTGTCACCAGAAAGCCACATTCCACACTCTTGGATGGGTGGCGCTTTAGCCTTTTCAATTCTAATGTTATTGCTGATTGAGCGTAAGGTCTCCGACCCAATTCTTCCCGCAAGACTGGCTAAATTACCAGGCTATGTTGTGTGTATTTTCTTAATTTTATGCTCACAACTATTAATGTTTGCTGTTTTAGTTTATTTACCGATGCAGATGCAATGGCAACGAGGAATGACAGCATCAGAAAGTGGCGAAGTCATGGTGATCTTTATGGTTAGTGTAACGATTGGCGCTTATTGCGGCGGGAAATTAGTCAACAAGTTGGGTAAATATAAAGGGCTAGCACTCACTGGCTTTGCATTATCTGCGGTAAGTTTTGCAATGATCTATGCTCATATTCACCCTTCAATTGCTCTAGGGCTATCAGGATTAGGCATCGGCTTAACCTTACCGGCATTAGGTGTTGTGGTGCAAAATGTATTACCCGCAAAAGATCGCGGCATTGGTTTATCCTTGTTTAATTTCGGTCGTGAACTCGGCGGCGCTGTCGGTGTGGCGGTTTGTTCTGCTGTTTTCCAATATACTCTGTCAACACAGGGGCAATCAGTCAAAGACAACATGGCAGATTACTCACCACATGTCCTCGGTCAGGGTTTTAATGCTATCTATTTAATGATGGCTGGCATGGCATTGTTTGCCGTATTGCTCACTTTTTTCACCTTGAAGAAGCAGAAACTGGCGACCGAAGTGATCAACGACTAAAGATTGATGTGTTAAACTCACTCAATGCATTACCTCCAATAAATAAAGGTTTATCGTGATGAAGACTGTTTCTGATATTTTTAATCCAGAAGATTGGCAAGAAGTAGAAGGCTTTTCTTTTGAAGACATTACTTACCATCGCGCCGTTGAAGCTGGCGTGGTACGTATTGCATTTAACCGCCCTGAATGCCGCAATGCTTTTCGCCCTAAAACAGTAGACGAACTTCATTGCGCCCTTGAACATGCCAGAATGTGGAGCGATGTTGGCTGTGTATTACTGACAGGTAACGGGCCAAGTGCTAAAGATGGTGGTTGGGCATTCTGTTCTGGAGGCGATCAGCGTATTCGCGGTAAAGATGGTTATAAATATGAAGGAATGCCACAAGATCAAATCGATCCTGCCGCGCTTGGTAGATTGCATATTTTAGAAGTACAGCGCCAGATTCGTTTTATGCCAAAAGCAGTCATTGCTGTCGTTCCAGGTTGGGCAGCCGGTGGTGGTCATTCACTGCATGTTGTATGTGACATGACAATTGCGTCAAAAGAACACGCCGTTTTTAAACAAACCGATTTAGACGTCGCAAGTTTTGACTCTGGTTATGGCTCTGCTTATTTAGCCAAAATGGTCGGCCAGAAAAAAGCCCGAGAAATCTTCTTCTTAGGTTTGGATTACAGCGCACAAGATGCGTTTGACATGGGTATGGTGAATAAAGTCGTACCACACGCCGATCTCGAAAAAGAAGCATTAGAATGGGGCAAGATCATCTGCCACAAATCCCCAACCGCCCTCCGCATGATGAAGTTTGGTTTGAATATGACCGACGATGGCATGGTTGGGCAACAACTCTTTGCCGGTGAAGCAACTCGCCTTGCTTACGGCACAGATGAAGCCCGTGAAGGCCGTGATTCTTTCCTAGAAAAGCGCCCGAAAGACTTCTCTAAGTTTCCATATCATTACTAAGTATTATAACGATATAGATTAGCCCAGAACCTCATCATTCTGGGCTTTTTTGATATGTATCGTCTTAAAATAACCGGAGTGACATAAAACATTGCATCTAATCACAAAACACATAAAATAGTGATCCACGTCACACTAAAAAGATACTCACTTCAATGTTGTATTCTATTTTTCTTATTCTCATAACGAGCTTTACATTAAATGCTTGTGCCCCACAAGTTCAAGAAACTGTCGATGTATCCATAAATTTATATGGCTTAGAACACAATAGATTATTATTAGATGACACATTTCCCTCATCCGATAACAAAATTAAAAGTTCAGATATCACTTTTTTCTCTGCCTTCAATCAATCTAAACCTGATGTCGTAAACGGTTATAACTATGTTTATGCACTTAATTCAGGACAGCGTTGGTACAACGCCCCTCTTCTTGCGAGCAATCTACCTATTGTCGGTGTTTCAAAAAATCAAGAAGTGTACGACTTCGCAATAGATAAAACGCATGCAAAAGTCTATGTAAAGAAAATATCTGGACAAAAAGTGGCGTTTCTATCATTGATTGATTTAGAACGAACATATAATGCAAAACCATCAAAAAGTGATCTTAAAAAGCTAGGTTCAACGATAGATAGAGGCGCGATAGAAGGCTGGAATAAAGTAGTCTTGATTAGTCAATACTCACCAAGCACCACGAGGTCTATTATCAAGCAATTAAAAGGTGTGGATTTGGCGATCACTCTAGGTTCAGAAAGAAAGATTACTCGTGTCTCGAAAACCTGCTTAGCAGAATTCCCTTATGATCAAGAAGCTAACCTACCCATAAAAACCTCATTTTCAGCGAACGGTTACACTACTCAGTGCCATTGGTAATGGAAGCTATACATAAAAAATAACACTCGAACAGAAGCGTTCGAGTGTTAAATATATCTTTCTATTTTTACTATTCTATATGCCGTTATTTCCGACTCTCTGATAAGTTTAAGCTTGAAGCTTCTACCATATCGATGACATCAGAATCACTGCCTTCCATTGCACTTCGCTCTTCATCTAAAATCGCTTGTGCTTGCGCTTTCGTTACCAAGTTAACAGGTGTGCATAAACTCACAATCACGCCTGCAATTAAAGCAAAGAGTACAGATGGAATGCACGGGTTACCCCAAAATGCAGTCCAATCAGCGTTAAACATCACCGAAATAGATGCAGCTGACGCCCCAACCAGTGTAGCAATAGCACCCTGCCAGTTATAACGACTCCAGAATCGCCCTAGCATACCGCACACAAACATACCGGACATAACTGTTGAAATCATTTTGGTAATGTAGCTAATAATATCGTTAGACGTTAATGCAAATATCAGCGCAAAACCAATCACAATAACCAGGGATAAACGAGAATACAGCACCATTTTATTCTTTGGTGGTACGGTGCCAGTAAACATGATGTATATATCACGAAGTAAGATCGACACCCCAGCAATCGCATCAGAACTGGCACTCGACATCGTGGCAGAAAGGCCGGCAATCAAAACAATCAAACCCAAACCAACCGGTAAAACCGTCGCGGCTATAAATGGAAATGAATAGTTAGCGTTATTCAAGTCTGGGTTAATCGCATGAGCTGACATGCCAATTACTGCAGGAATAATGGAAAAGAAAAGGTATAAAATACCCGACGCAAAAAATGAGCGACGGATCGTTTTGACATCTTTTCCTGAATAAATACGCTGACGAAATGATGGTGTAGCCAATACACCAACGCCAACCACAGTAGCCAGTGAGAGCGCAGGGATCCAACCGAGTTTATCAATCGCAAGGAAACTGGTTGCCGCGGCATCCATACCATCATATAGGTGATCTAAGCCGCCAATATAATTTACCGACATCACGGCCATTAAAATAAAGCCCGCAAATAAGATAATGGCTTGAATAGTATCAGTCCATACCACTGCCGTATAACCACCAATCACAACATAGATGGTAAATGCCGCAGCAATAATAATTTTTGCCGTCGTAAGGTCAATATCAGCAATCCATGCAAGGTATAAACCTCCGCCTAAAATGTGCGCCCCTAACCAACCAATTGAGGCAACAAAAATCAAGACACCCACTAAATTTTTGACCACTTTATTCGCGCCAACATAATAGGCGAGCTCTTCACTCATCGTCATGAAGTTTAATTTGCGCATAGGAGCAAACCAAAGTGCTAATAAAATGATGCCAATAGCTCCCCCAATACCGTAAAGCGTTCCCGCCCAACCATTGGTGTAACCAAAACCAACCGCGCCCATACTTGAGCCAGTACCGACCATAGTAGCAACTGTTGTCCCTAAAACTAAGAATAACGGCAAGCTACGGCCACCCAACAGAAAGTCATCGCCTGATTTCTGATTACGGGAAACAAACCACCCTAACCAGATTAAAAATAATACATACGCACCGAAACCGGTGAGAAACAGTGTACTGTGCATAACGCACCCCTTATACTGATTCGCTTGATTATTGGACATCCACTGTCTTCTTTTGACTTAGCCAGTGCTGTTCAGTGATTGACTGTTTATACAGTCTTTTTTGCTTTATTAGCAGGCTGGTTCATTGCCAGCCTTTCTTTTTTATTTCACTTTCTTCTTTGTTTCAATTAAATGAAACTAAACGCGATCTTTGCGATAACACGTCACATCAACTTCAACTTTTACATCCACCACCAAATCACACACCATACAAATACGTGCTGGTGGGTTTGCGCCAAAGAATTCTTTAAAAACTTTGTTAAACGATTGGAAATAACGAGAGTCCGTCAGAACCACTTTCACATGTACGACATCTTCAAGGCCGTAACCGGCTTCTTTCATAATGTCGACACAGTTTTGAATCGCAAGACGAGATTGATCAACAATGCCACCTTCAACCACTTCACCATCAGTCATTGGCGTCTGGCCTGAAACGTACAAAAAACCACCTGCTTCTGTTGCACGTGCAAACGGTAAATGTTGGCCACCCGTACCAGTACCGCCTTCAACACCGTAACGTTTGATAGACATAATCTTCTCCATTTTTTAGAACATTCAATAAATACATTAAGCCTTGCGGCTAACTCTTTTCATTTGCCATCATTACTGCTGATGACGATATAAAAAACGACCATGTCGATGACTATCAACCTTGCCGTTTGAATAACTGACTTGCCCATTCACCATCACGCAATAAATACCTTTTGCGGCAGCAATTGGATTTTCGAATGTGGCTTCATCTTTAATCTCTTGTGCATCAAACAACACCAAATCAGCGTAGCCACCCACTTTTATTTCCCCCCGATCTGCTAGGCAATATCGTTTGGCTGACATACCCGTCATTTTATGTACCGCTTGTTCGAGGCTGAAAATTTTTCGATCACGCGTGTAATGAGACAAAACCCTTGGAAACGCGCCCCATAAACGAGGATGTGGATGCGGGTCATTAGGCAAACCATCCGAACCCACCATAGTTAAACGATATTTCAATACGCGCTCTACATCGGCTTCATCCATACAGTGATACACCGCTCCAGCGGGCTGCATCGCTTTTGCCGCTTCCATAAGGGGTAGATCCATATCGCAAGCAATGTCCTTCAACATTTTTCCTGCATACTCAGGTTTTGCATCTGACCAAGTAATAAAAATATCAATGTCTTCAGTGACTTGCTTTAAATCAAGCGTGGATGAACTGGCCGAATACGGATAACAATCGCATGACACATCTTGATGCTTGGCAGTTTTTTCCATTAACTCAATAGTTTCAGCCGTTCGCCCCCAGTTTCCGGCTCCTGCACATTTTAAATGTGAAATCACTACAGGTACTTTGGCATGCTTTCCAGTGCGAAATGCTTCATCCATCGCTTCTAAAATTTGCTCGAACTCTGTACGCATATGAGTGGTATAAATACCGTCAAATTCTGCAAGCTCTTCGGCAAGTTGCATGACTTCTTCTGTCGGGGCCGAATTCGCACTGGAATAAGCCAAACCGGAGCTCAAACCTAATGCTCCTTGCTGCATCGCTTCACGTAATCGAGATTTCATTTGAGCAATCTCATCACTTGAAGCCGCTCGATATAAATCATCCATCACGTTATTTCGCAATGTCGTATGCCCAACTAAACCTGCCACATTAACCGCTGGTTGAGCCGCCTGAACCGCCTTCGCGTACGACTCAAAACTTGGATACTTAAAATCTGCGCGCTTACCTAATAAATTCATAGGATCCGGTGGATCGCCAACCAGTACTGCTGGTGAAGCGCTAATGCCACAGTTACCGACTATCACCGTAGTGACACCTTGACTTATTTTGGGTAAACAGTCAGGAAGACGAATAACATTAGTATCATCATGCGTATGAACATCAATAAAACCCGGCGCTAATACTAAGCCGTTACCATCGATCACTCGCCCATTGCCTACTATTTCTGTATTGGCTAGATCACCAATCGCCACAACTCGATCATGCTTTACTGCGACATCAGCAAAGTAAGCATCTTTTCCTGTTCCATCAACAACTTGAACATGTCTAAAAAGTGTATCGAACTGCATGTTTACCTCTTCAATTTAAAATAATGTCGCGCTTTGTATTCGGCAGATTCAGTCACCTAATGGCTGGCGGTCATCACCACCACGGTGGCTATCTAATGCAAGTTTCAAGCGGCGTAATTTATCTCGTGAACGACTTTTCTGACGAATCGCGACCTCCATTGCAATCACATCGATTAAAGCCATCATCGCGTAACGTGATGCTGAAGGTTTATAAATGAAATCACCTTCGTTATTGATAATCGGCAATGTCACATCACTAAGCTGGGCTAAAGGCGAACCAGTTGGTGTAATAGAAATAATCTTTAAACCGTATTGCTTGGCTATCGATGCTGGCTCAACCACTTCCGGCGTATACCCAGTCGCTGAAATCACCACCAGCACATCATTACTGTCTGCAGTTGAAGCAACCATACGCGCTAATAAGCCATCGTTATAAGCCACTGTCGCAAAGCCTAAACGTACTAAGCGATATTGAAACTCTTGACTCATAACCGTTGAGCCACCACCCATACCAATCGAAATAATCTGTCGCGCCCCAAGTAGATATTCGACCGCTTTATTCACATCAGCTTCATTCACCAACTTTCGATTCACATCAGCCATGCTCTTAATCGATTCATAAATGCCTTGAAAACCTGTCGTTTCTGGTGGCTCTATAATAAATCTCTGCCCAACGGCTAAAGACTGAGCTAACTTTATTTTAAGATCTCGAACATTGATGCAGCCTACCGCTTTCGCAAAACGCGTGATTGTTGCTTCACTCACGCTCGCTTCTTTAGCAAGCTCGGTAATACTCGCCTTTGCTGATGCTTCCAAATCATCCACAACAAGCCGTGCAACTTTTTTTTCAGCTTCACGTAACTGTGGAAAACATTCCGTAATTTTAGAAACAATGTCTACTTCAATGGTCATGTTGCCACCCTCTTGATGATGAGAATACTAGTGTGTGTCGCTAAGCTAAAAAGTGAGAAACCACACAAACTGTCAGATTATGTATGATAGTTTCTAACACGAAACCACAACAACTAAGAGTAAGTCGTATTAAATTAATGACTTATATCATGTTACTCAATAAAAACAGAAAACTAACAATCATAAAAAATGTTAGTTATTATCATAGGAGATAAATTCATCACCAATATTAGAAGGGTTGAGTCAATGAACAATGTCGGAACCAAAGGTGTATGGGCACAAGAAAACCCACAAGGTATTTATAGTCTTATTAATGAAGAAATCAGTTTACCAACTGCTGTGATCAAGCAATCCGCACTCAGCAACAATTTAAATTGGATGCAAAAATTTGCTGATCATCATCAAGTAAAACTGTCTCCTCACGGCAAGACCACGATGACTGCAGATTTCTTCACCGAGCAATTAAATGCAGGTGCGTGGGGGATCACAATTGCCACTCCCGCTCAAGCGCAAATCGCCGCAAAGGCTGGTGCTAAAAATATCATTATGGCAAACCAATTAGTCGGCAAAGCCAACATGGCTATCATTGCAAATTTAATTGAAGAACAACACGTGAACTACTTGTGCTGCGTGGATTCCGTTGCCAATGTACAACAGCTCAACACTTTTTTTGAAGCTCGTAACATCAAGTTAAATGTATTAATTGAAATGGGCGTGACCGGCGGTCGTTGTGGTTGTCGAACACCAGAAGAAGTTGAGAGACTCGCTCAAGTGATTGCCAATACTCCAGCGCTAACATTGCAGGGTATTGAAGTTTACGAAGGCGTTATTCATGGCGATAACGCTGAGCAGAAGATCCGCGAATTTTTAACCGTTGCGATTGATCTCGTTAAAGCTTTTAAACAGCAAAACCTTATCCAGCAAGCATCGCCTATCATCACGGGTGCAGGCTCTGCATGGTATGACATCGTAGCGGAAACATTCAGTGCGCATCAAGATCTAACACCAATTATTCGCCCTGGTTGCTACTTAATTCATGACACCGGTATCTATCAAGATGCACAAAATGCAGTGATTAATCGCGCGAAAAACAATTCTGGATTTGCATGTGAATTAGGCGGCGATTTAAGCTCGGCGTTAGAAGTGTGGGCCTATGTCATTTCAAGACCAGAACCAGGTACAGCAATTGTAGGTATGGGTAAACGTGATGTTGCCTTTGATGCAGGATTGCCGATCGCCGAACATGGTTACCGCAATGGCAAAACTATTTCCATTGAAGGCTTAACATCCATTGCGGTAATGGATCAGCATACTTTTGTGACGGTAGCAGAAGGATGCGATTTACAAGTCGGCGATATGATTGCCTTTTCAACCTCACATCCTTGTTTAACCTTTGATAAATGGCGCTACATTGCAGTTTGTGATGATGAGTACCAAGTAACTCGTTGGGTTGAGACTAGCTTTTAAACGAAGCTTAATCGGCAACGACTATTTATTAAGAATAATAACGATATAGATTAGCCCAGAACGTCATCGCTCTGGGCTTTTTAATAACATGTTGAAAAGTATTTGGAGTACGTTGTTTAGGGCGAAAAACCAATCAACCCTCTGACTTGACCATCTCGATAATTTTCTTCGCTTTTTCAAAATGATCAAGCTTATGCTCTTGAATCCACCAAGTCGCGGCTTCCATTAATAACTCCGGATCAGAATTCTTATTTGCAAAAAAGGCATAAAATGAGACACCAACATTTTCACCTTTTTGTTCAATTTTTTTAGTGCAAACCGTGATGATTTTATCTCTTAAAGATACGCGCATTTTATTCATTTCCCCTAAGTTATAACGCCACAAACACCAAACGTAATGCTCGTTTTGCGGCCCTTTTTCCTGTCACCAGTTTTTTATCTTTCCTCAAAGCGACGAAATTCTGCACTATTGCGAGACACTTGCATATAAACTAAACAAAATTTCTGAAAATCACCACAAAAACACATACAATCTCTCGCCCAAATATTTTTTGTTTTGATTATTGATCAGACACAGGAAGGCCCTATTTATTAACGAAGGCGATATACCCTATGACTTATACTCATCAAACGATTTCAGATTTGAAAAAAACAAGTCCTGCACAATCAGAATTTTACCAAGCAGTAGAAGAAGTATTAGACTCTCTTGAGCCTTTATTAGAAGACGGTGACCGTTACCAAAAACAAGCCATCATCCAGCGTATGATTGAGCCTGAGCGCCAAATCATGTTCCGTGTACCATGGATGGATGACAACGGAGACATTCAAGTTAATAAAGGTTACCGCGTTGAGTTTAACTCGGCCTTAGGCCCTTATAAAGGCGGCTTACGTTTTCACCCAAGTGTTAACGCCAGTATTATTAAGTTTTTAGGTTTTGAGCAAATGTTTAAAAACGCTTTAACCGGGCTTGCTATTGGCGGCGGTAAAGGCGGTGCAAACTTTGATCCTAAAGGTCGCTCAGATGCTGAGATCATGCGTTTTTGTCAATCATTTATGACCGAGCTTTATCGTCATATTGGCCCAACAACCGACGTACCTGCGGGTGACATTGGTGTTGGCGCACGTGAAATTGGTTATATGTTTGGCCAATACAAGCGTTTGACCGGTCGCTACGAAGGCGTATTAACTGGCAAAAGCCTATTATGGGGCGGCTCTTTAGCGCGTAAAGAGGCGACAGGTTATGGCGCCGTTTATTTTGCCCAATACATGTTAGAAGATCGCAACGATTCATTAAAAGGCAAAAAATGCCTTATTTCAGGTGCCGGTAACGTAGCCATTTATGCTATAGAAAAGCTGTACCAGCTAGGTGCAATACCGGTTAGCTGTTCAGATTCACGTGGTACTATTTATCACGAGAAAGGCATCGACCTTAACCTATTAAAAGACATCAAAGAAGTTCGCCGCAAAAGCTTAGACGAGTATTTGCAAACTCATAGTGATGCTCAATATGTGCCTACTAGCGACTATCCAGAAGACGGCCATGCAGTATGGCGCTTTAAAGCAGATGCCGCATTCCCTTGCGCCACACAAAACGAATTAACTGGCGAAGATGCCAAGGCATTACTAGCCAACGGCTGTATTGCGGTTAGTGAAGGCGCGAACATGCCATCAACCCAAGCGGCTATTGATGCATTTATTGATGCAAAAATCGCTTATGGCCCAGGTAAAGCAGCTAACGCTGGCGGTGTGGCGACAAGCCAACTAGAAATGTCGCAAAATGCCAGCATGCAAAGTTGGACCTTTGAGCAAGTAGACGAAAGGCTAAAAGAAATTATGAAAAATATTTTTGACGCCGCTAACGATACTTCTATTGAATTTGGCCAACCTGGCAACCTAGTTTTAGGTGCCAATATTGCAGGTTTCAAACGTGTAGCCGAAGCCATGATTGAGCAAGGTCTAGTGTAATATCATAAGAACATTGGCAAAGCGTTTATCAACGCAAAAATGTCAATAGATACCGCTGGTTCCAAACCCGGAGCCAGCTATCATTACCACTGTTTAGTTAATGCTCTATTAACCTAACTTTTTCCAACGTCTTTAAATATCTATCAGCAACAGGGACCATATCCCGTGTTTTAATTGACTAAATTATATATCTATGAGCAAATCGAGATAGCCAGCCATATTTTGCCCTTCTAATTAACTTGTTATATTTAGCTATTAAAGCTCAAGTAATAGCATTCAATCACTCATTTTTGAGTGATAAGATCGGCTTACGTGTACTAGACTTATCAGCTTTAATGTTGGCTTGATAAGCAGTTGAGCACTGCCGACCACGAACAACCAAGTACCACTTTCAACGAGTGAACTGGTGAGAAAGAAAAAACTGCCAATCAAAAACCACAACGCTATTAGAAAATCATTTATCGCACCCAATGCTTCATATCTACGCTGAATAATGATGTGCCTTTGGTCTAGGTCGAATGCAAATTGATTGCTATCTTGATTCATATGACTCCATTGATTGTTGACACGAACTTGCCTAAAAAATATAACGCCGTGCTCTGCGGAAATTTGGGAGCGACAGCGAGTAAATTTTCCGTAGCAGCACCTTGTTATACGCTCTTCACAGGCCAATTTGATTTTCAATAAATGACTGAAGAACACCTGTTGCCACATCACCAATTTTGCTACCGGCCGAAACAAGAAAACCTTTCAGCCTGTGTTTTGCTGTTATTCGGTCTTCAGTTTTGGCGCTTTCATCAGAAAGCTCATGTACTGAAGATGCAAGAATAGCCTTATCTTTGCCAGCATATTGGTCAATAAGTTCCAGTAACGTCTTTGCATCAGTTCCTAGGTGTTGATCTCCTATGATTTGTTGCGCAACCACGCCATTTACAGACTCAATGACTTGCGGGTTTATGTTAACCGTTAAGCTATTGTTTGGCGCAGGTTGAATTTTCCTATCAATTGTTAGCGCGGAAGAAATACCACTTGCAGAAGGTACGCTTGCTTCAACAACTCTTTCAATAACTTCCCAGTCGTGATCAGTTCTAACATGCTCTGAAAGCTCGCTTTCTAAACCATGCCTAATAGCAAGAATTTTTCTTTCTCTTTCTTGCTTAATGTCTATATGTAACCTTCTAGCTTCTTTGCTATACCGTTCAACGAGGTTAAATACTTCACTCTTATTGAGGTCTTTCGATTCCAATAACGCCTGAGCAGTTTCTGGATTGGAAACGCATGACTCCATAAAACTGGAAAATTCATCGAATTTCTGAGGGAGTGAATTTGGTTCCACACCATCACCGCCAAAGAATTCGTAAACAACCCCTTGATTTGTTCTATATTGATCCTGCCTAACATTTAGTCCGGATACTTTGTGTAGATACTCTCTAAATAACTGCAATAGCTTTTCAGCTTCATTTGCCCACATTCTTTCTGAGGGAACATAGATCCTAAAAATTAAGTTGCTTTCATTTTTGTCTATGAATGAAGATGCTATCAGGGTCATCTCAACATTCTTCTGATAGGGTATTATTGATATTTCATGATGTTCAAAAAGCGAAAGTACCTCACCAACAACTTCCGAGTTTGGAGGTTGAAATAAATCGTCATAATGGGACCTCAAAAACTGATAGTCTTCATCAAGCTCAGGATCATAGTCATTTAATTTCGCAATATATTCGCCATGATCGTTACCTTTTTCTCCAGTTAGGAGCGACTCATGAGACAAAAATACATTGGGCTTTGTCGATATAAGCCCTAATAGCTCTTCTCTCAAGCCCTTATATTCCTCTTCGCATAGAATATCAAAGGACGAGTTGGTTAATTTAACGACTACTGAAGTGACTTCGTACTCATTAAAAATATCTATAATTGTTTGCCAGTTTTCAGGGCTCGATTCAAGCATCTTTCTTTTATAAAGTGTTCCCACCGCTTTTAGCTTGGCAGTAACCCCCTCACGATCTGCATTCCCTAAAAAGAGGACTATCTTTTCTTTTTCTAACATCTAATTCCCAATTTTTGATGTACTGGATTTTGCGTATAACGCTTTGCTAAGGTGTGAGTAACGCAATACAAAAGCTACCGCAAACTAAAAATGCCACACGTTACGAATCACTCTTAAGCAATTTGTTAGCTTATTGACGTGTGTATTTGGTCAAATAGTGTCATAGCTTCTTTTTGGCTAAATTCAAAATCTAAGATTTTCAAATCAGGAAGTGTGAAAAATACATCTGGATCACTATGTCGAAACATAGGTAAATTTAGACCTTTAGCTCTCGCCATTTGAAACGCCTCTCCCACTTCTTGCTCTCTTTTATTCATATCTTCCATATGTACAAAATATCCGCCTTTTAAAACTCCCGACTCATGTGAGATAGAAGGGAATATTTGACCGATATTTAGCATTCGTTTCTCTCTAAAACCAGCTATACACATATTTAAAAAAATAGATGTGTAAGGATCTCTATCTATTACTTTTTGATATGCCTGCATTTTTATTTTCTCATCATGAATCATTCCAATGCCACTGGCTATAATTTCTGTTAATGGTTTGACACCTAATGTTTTTCCTGACCAATATTGTTGCATCCATTCATCATCATTATCAGAACCTAGGAAAGTTGTAATCCATTCTGAATCTACATTGGTATAAGTGTCAGCCGAAAAAAATACTTTTGTTATATATTTTTTATGTTTAGTCAGATTCCAACGATCTAGAGCCATATTAGCCATTTCAAAAGATTCAAAGAAATAAACCCCTTTTAAACGAGAGACTTTTTTAGGGAAGGAAGCCTGCCTAACCAATTCAAGTTTAAACTCGTCTATGACTAGTTTTGAATTAGGATTTGCAATATACTTTTGCATCTGAGAATAGAACCATATTGAAACTCCCAAATTATGGTCATGACAACTTGATTTAATTCGACCTATCGCTACCTCCCAAGCTACCATTGGGTGGTCAATATTGAGATATGCATATAAAATTCTATTCATCTGGTTTTGGGGTTTCTTTGAAAGCTAACAATTTAATAGACGGAAAAATCCGTATAGTCTTTCCGTCTATCTTCTCAATCACTTTTTTAAACAGCAAGCTAAACAACTAAATTGATTCATAAAATATGAATTCACCTCATATTTATTCATCATAAAATGCGGAAACAATCCGTATAGTTCACCAAAGTTAACTCATAGTAAAGAACTGTGGATTTACTCAGTAGCTAGAACTAACCGAAAACCAGAGCTATACCTTTGATTCATACATACCTAACTTTTCTGACTAAAAGTCCAATTGTTCCAATTCCAAACCACTCAGATTTGACAACATTTAACATGAGAAAATATATGGAAAAGGGTAATCATTATAGCAGTTGCAAGGTTACTGGCTAACGCTGTTTTGGGAATAAATAAATCACTCACATCAACCCTGCCCTCCCTTGGCTGTAAATCTTGATGCCAAGTATTTTTCATTGGTTAAGAGAGGGAGTTATTTGTGATCGCTTGTTGTGTAATGGTATTAGCGTAAAAAAACACTGTAAATATTCAGCGCGTGATAAGTAGATTCCTGCTCTCGCTTAGGCTCGGCTGGAATGACGCACTGATAATGTGCGGTGGATATTGGGTAGATATTGAAACTACAAGAGATAAAAACTAGCACTTCCCCTTGATAGATATCAGATTAGTAAAAGTATCTTGAAACCTTAAATGTTTATTATGTGCAAATTATTCGCAGAACTAAAAATGCACTTGTAGCAGTCATAGCAACACCAAGAGTTACGTACGAGCTATGGATTAGCCAATAACGCTTTTTCTTGTATTTTTCATTAGCTTTCCAACACTGTTCCTCTTCCGGCTTTCTCAACTCTTGTGTAAGTGCGAAGAATCGCTTCGCATCCACACGAAGCTCATAGAGGCATAGCACAACAGTAATAACAAAACTGATTAAAGCGGCAGAAAGTAAGATTTGCTCTAGATCTGAGTATTTCTGATCATCTTTAGTCAGAGCCAAGAAGAAAACACCAGTTGCACCTGATGAAACCGATAGAATGTAAGATCTTAGTCGATTTCCTGCATCTTTAGCTAATTCATGATATTGATTAATTTCGTCCTGCATACTTCATCCTGAACATAACGCCGCGTTAAGGTGCGCAGCCGCGTGTGCCATAATCTTAAGCGAAACGAAAACCGGCACACGTTGCGGAGTCACTCTTGAACGCCTTGTTATACGATTTGCCAACTTTGAGTCTGAACGTTCCAAGAGTAATAGTAATCACTAGATGTCGACTCTCCCATTAACGTATAGCTATATGACACCTTGAGCTTATATCTGTATAGGTTATCTAAAACCGCTTGGGCAACGCCATTGTCTGCCAAATACTTCAAAGTAGGGAAATCCCTATACCTATCATCACCGGGAGACAAATTCATAGTTTCAGAGAATAACCTTGGAATTAGTATTTTCTCACCTTCAGTCTCTAAAGCTGCTGTAATACTTAAAGATCTACATTCGTTATCACTAAGGTTTGCATACCTAATTATTGTTTGATGTACCTCTTTCTGAACGCTATTCACATCTATGATGCACGAGCCATTATGAACCTGAATCATCAGCTTAGGCTTTTGAGACTCTTTAAAAACGCTCAAGTTTACAAAATATCCGTAAACAATGAATATCGCGGAAACTAGACCGCCTATAGCCGTAACTATATAGACAATTAGAGTTAGTTTTTCATTTAGCGTTAAATCTTGACAGATTAGCCATCCGCCAAATACAACACCTAGCACAACAAGTGCTGATGATAAAAATATTGGTAGTTTCATTTTACTCCTATCGTATAACGCCTAAATTACCGGAAATATTTGTGTAGTGAGCGCAGCGAACGAAGCAAATGTTTTCCGGTAGATTTACTTGTTAGATTTATCACTGGCATCTTCCAAGTCATCATCTTTCAATGTTTTCAATTTCATGGCAAGAACCATCGAAATCATTGCTACCATAGTTGCCAATACAACAGTAAAACTTGGAGCAGCAAGATCGAATATTTTAGAAATTCCGCCGCCAGAAGAAATACCCAAGTCTTTAATTAGAGTAACAGACATCGTCCCCATCGCAGCGGTTAAACCGAGAATAGCACTCATTCTTGTAACCAGACGACTTCTATAGTCGGATTCCGAAATTTTACGTTCTACTTCTTCTACGGTTTTTAGGTCTAGTGCCTGAGAGGCTTGCTCTCTTTCTTTTATTAAGTGAGCCAAAGTTTCACAATAGTTTTTTTTCGTTTCTGATGAGATAAAACTTGAGTCCAATATTTCTTTAATTAATTCTTCGGCAATCTGTTTTGGCCTAAACACATCATCACGAGCCACTTTGTATTTTCTCGCTGTTGCGTTAATTAAAGAAGACAGTACTTCTTCATCAGGAATGTGCCCCTCAGAAATCCCAGGTCGAAGTGCATACACAACTTCCTTATTCACCGTAGCGAGTTTTTGCACATACTCCTTGTCATCTTTCTTCGAAAAGATGTATCGGGTAATTAAAGTTACAAGAAGACCACTCAAAAGGCCCCCTCCAATACCTACCACCCACGCATTATTAAGAATATCCATAGTTCTCTCTTGAAAATCTAACGCCCGCTTAAGGGGCAGCCAACGCTACTGCCAAGCTTCCGCATAACACCGTAATCACAAAAACCAACGCATAGTAAAAATGCCGCGCGTTGGCTGTCCCTCTTGAAGCGTTTGTTATGTTTTGGGCCAATGGGTACGATTTAGACCATAAACAGCATGATCTACAACTCGGCCATTCAAATTTTCTGCGCAACTGATTATGCCCTCAAGCGAGAAACCTAAACGTTCACATACATTACGACTTGGAATATTTTCGCTCGCTGCTGATATCTGAACCTTTTCCATATCAAATTCAGTAAAAGCCAAGTCGGTCAGTTTTAAAACTGACTTACTCACGATACCTTTACCTTGGTATTCAGAGCTTAACCAGTAGCCAATCTCTACTTTTTTCAGTTGACGGTTAATACTGTTAAAACTGATATTTCCAACCAACTTATCTTGGTAAATCATCCCACAAACTAAGGATTTTCCATCAGCATAATCATGCAATGAACTTTTGATAAAGCTAAGAAAAAACTCTTCATTGCTTGCATGAGGAGGCCAAGCTAACCATTGACTCAAGTACTCCCTCTCTCGACTGACAATTCCAAGATAGGCCGAAGCAAACTTGGGAGTAACCAAAGCCAGTTTCAGATCGGTATCAACATCCAATGTAAACATGATTTCCTCTTAAAAACATAACGCTTAATAGACGGAATGCTTCTGTCTATCCCATATATCTATATTTACTAGCTTCCTTATATTTGGCAACCGTTTCGTTTTAAAAACAAGATCTTGCTACTCTCTTAATATCTTTACCAAGAAATAGACGGAAAATTTCTGTTCTACACTCTGGCATTAACTCTAAATAGGAAACCGAACGGTTAATACATAAAACCTAATAAGGCATTTCAGGCGTGATTTTTCACCATGTAAGCGAGTAATGTCGAAACTTGAGCAAGTAAATTTAAAAGTGCGTATACTCGCCGCCAAGCAAATTGCTCAACTCTATTTGGAAACGATCATGTCAAAACTATTCTTTAAAGGCCGTATCGATACGCGTCAAAACCATGTTAAATCGGGCTATAACGTAAACCGTGAGATCAAACTTGGTAGTGAAGAAGCGCCATTGTCTATTGTGGTAAATAGCCAAGATCGCCAAACTGAAATTGAAGCGATCCTGGCTCAACATCAATTGATTGCAAATATCACGCTTGATGCTGAACAAGAAGAAAATATGATTGAATTAGAGACCATTTTAAACAAACCAAAACCAACGACTTTTGAAAAAACACCAAACCGCAACGATGCTTGCCTTTGTGGTAGTGGCAAAAAATACAAAAAATGTTGTGGTCAATAATTTAGCTTAGTGACTCTCGTTAAGATCCTGAATGGTTGCCAAGTTTTTTCGAAAATTTCTTGGTGATCGACCATAGAATTTTCGGAATCTATGGGTAAAATTGAAAGGATCAGGGTAACCAAGTCGATGGGCGATCATGGCGATCGTCCAATCTCGGTGATGCAGAAGATCGGCGGCTTTCTCCATTCTTAAACGGATCAACTGCTGACTCGGTGAATGCTGGTACAGCAGCTTTGAAATTCGATTCAATTGCTCTTCACTCAAATAACTGCGCTTTGCGATCTCTTTCACTGTCCATGGTAAATGCAGTTGAGCTTCCACTTGATTAAACACGCTTTGCACTCGAAGTGATGCATTAGAAGGCTGGCTGTCAGTCGAACCTAATAAAATACGAGTCAATTCACTCAATAATAATTGCCTAAAAGTGGAACGACCATGCGCGTCTCTATCGACACCATCTTGATGAAGTAAATTCAGTAAAGACCACACAGATTCACACAAATGGGTTGGCTCAACTCGTTGCAGGCTATTCTCAATTTGCTGCCACTTGACTGTTGGTGGCAATAAAATCCAAGCCATTTTCCAACTTGGACTATCCGACAACTCAAAACGAAACGGGATATTTTCAGGTAAAACGGTAACGGTGTTTGGCGTAATGGCATAAATACCTTGCTCAGTGAGCAGTCGCCCTCCCCCTTCTTGAGTAAACAGGAGAGTATGAATTTCTGGGTGTTTACGCTCAACAATGTATCCATCAGATAACTCAGCTAATCCTGCCATGGTGATGCCTTCAGTTCCAAGCTCTGACAGCTCAGATTGGACAATAAACCGTTCCTTGCAACTATCAGCAAGATAAATCTTATCTTGCCAGTCACGCTGAGTAAGGTTTTGTTCAATGACGGATCCACACAGGTTTTCTCTGAATTCAAACATGTTGATTTACCCAAAGCTCTTCTATATTTGCAGCCTCATGATGAGGAAAACTGCCAATGTCCATTCAACCACAATCTTACGATCAAACCAACGTTTCACATGCACACTTACCGCCTCATCTTTTTTCAAGAATGGCGAAGTTAGCGCTGCCTGTTGCATTGCAAAGTGCGCTGGTTGCTATATTAGCACTAGCAGATGTATTGATGGTGAGCGACTTTGGTCAAAGCGCTACGGCTGCAGTAGGTATCGCCTCTCGCTGGCATTTTGTTGCCATCATGATCATGGCAGCATTGGCGACTGCTACCGGCAGTTTAGTTTCTCAATATTGGGGGAAAAATGATAAGACGACCGCTAAAACCGTCACCTTAATGTCTTTGAAGTTTGGCTCGATCATTATGGTTCCTGTCACTATTTTATTAGTCAGTTTTTCGTCTCAAATCATGCGAGTACAAACCAACGATATACAAGTGATTACCCAAGGTGCAGATTATCTTTTGTACAGCTTGCCATTGCTCATGCTCACCCATTGGGTCATCACAGCAGAAGCTAGCTTACGTTCAAGTGGTAATGCTGTTCTACCGCTAATCCTTGCAGCCATTACGATAGCGTTAAATATTGGGTTAAATTTATGGCTGATCCACGGCGGTTTTGGCGTTCCAGCTTTAGGCGTTGCGGGAGCGGCGTTATCCACTACCATTGCACGAGCCGTTCAAGTTTTACTGATCTTAGCCGTATTAAAATGGCAAAACCATTGGCTGATAAGCAGTGATTATGAAAAGAAAAATGATCGCTTATGGATGTCATACAAACGCTTAGCGATCCCAAATGCGGCTAATGCTGTGCTATGGGCTTTTGGAACCTTAACCTACCAAACCATTTTTGGGCATATGGGAACGACTGAACTGGCTGTATACAGTATGGTTGGCCCTTTTGAAGGTTTGTGTTATGCCATTTTTATGGGTATTTCAGTGGCTTGCTCGGTATTACTGGGTCAGTCTCTTGGGCGAGATGAATATTTGCAAGCACAAGCGATGGCGAGATTCTTTATTCGATTTATTTTTATCATGGGGATCATGGTTTGTGGGGTGTTGTTTTTTAATCGAGGGAGTGTGATTGGATTTTTAGATCTGGATTCTCCCGACTTATTTGAATTGGCAGAGCCTACTTTTGTGATCATGAGTTTTGCCATTATTATTCGCATGCTCAATATGCTGATCATCAATGGTATTTTACGCGCAGGTGGTGAAAATCATTTTTGTTTGCGTATGGATTTTATCGCCATGTGGCTGATTGGGATCCCACTCACGGCTTACGGTGCATTTATTGCCGATCTAAGCTTCTATTGGGTATATTTGCTTATGCTAGGAGAGGAAGTCGTTAAACTCAGTTTATGCTTCACCCGTTATTTAAAACGTAAATGGCTGAATAACCTAACTATTCAAACCATCTAACCATGAGTACTAGTTACTTAACGTTAGATGGTACAAAGGATATAAAAGTCCGAATGCCGTAGTAATTTGCATTCGGACTTCCTCCATTATCCGAATCTGAGTCTATTGATTTGCTAATGCCTTAAGTTGCTGAATAAAGGCATCAACTTGAGGATTATTCGGCGCTAACACTTTCAATTTTTGTGCATATTGTAATGCAGAAAAATACTCACCAATCTCAGCATATCCTTGAGCTAAAGCATACGTTAGATCCGGCCTAGATGGTGATAGCTGATACGCGCGAGTTAAGGCTTCGATTGCTTTTTTCGGTTGGCCTTGGTCTTTTAATAATATCGAATAAGTATAGTGATATTGAACATTATCCGGCGCTTTTAAGGTTGCTTGTTCTAACTCTGTTAACGCTTTAGATTTACTTTGGCTACGAACATAACTCATGGCTAAAGAATAATATAAAGAGGCGTTATCTGGCGCTATCTCCAAACCTTTTAATAAAACTTTTTGCGCTTCTATTTCATTGTTCTGACGACGATACACATCGGCTAAATTCACATAGGCGGGTACAAAGTTCGGTTCGACTTCTATCGCTTGATTAAAATTATTTTTCGCTTTATCCAAACGATTTAAGTTAATCGCCAAATTGCCTAGCGCGACATAAGAAAAACCACGATCGCTTTGGTAAGCCTGAACTTTACGGTACTCATCAAGCACTTCATTCAACTTATCTCGTTCTTCAGCCGACAATGTTGCAGACTGAGCAAGATCAGGCACGATAGGCGCCAGAACACGCGCCGCTTCCGTCCTAATAGATAAAGCAGAGTCAGATAATAATGGGCTTAATAAACGCCAGCGCTGTGCAATTGGAAGCCCTTCTGCAGCGTCAATCGCTCCTTGTTTTTTCAATACTTCATCACTTTTTACAGCTCGAGCAATCGCAACCATTGCATTCGCATCAGGCAAGGTCGCCATTCGAGTCAATGCGGAAGCTCTCACTATATCTGTGTAATTCGCATCTTGAGAGATTTTAGACAGCTCAGTACTCACCGTCAGCGCACCGGTGTCGGCTTGATAGAAAATATTGCCATAATGGGAACGGCCTTGATACTGACTATTCGGGTACCATGTTTTAAGAGATTGTTCAGCCCAACAATTATCTTTATCGGTATGACATTGGGTACACGCATTCGGAGAGCCTGTCGAAATACTTAAATCGGGTCTTGGCACTTTAAAGCTATGATCGCGCCTTGGATCCACTTGCATATAGGTTGTGGCAGGCATGTGACAATCAACACACTGATTGCCTTGCTTAAACTTAGCGTGCTTATGATGAGAATCCGTATCATATTCCGTCTTAGTGTGGCATTGAGTACAAGTATCATTGCCTTGCAGTTTTAGCTTACCAGAATGCGGATTATGACAATTGGTACAAGTCACGCCTTTCTCATGCATTTTACTTTGCATAAAAGAGCCCCAAACATACACCTCATCCGCAATTTGACCATCAGGATAATATAGATCGGAAGACAATAACGAAGGAGTAAACGCATTCACAATATCTTGGGGAGAGCTACGGTCTTGTAATTGAGCTCTGCGAGCATGGCAACTGGCACACGTCTCCACTTGCTGGCTATTCACCAGAGGTTGAACAGAAACCATTTTCCCATTTTCATTTTTATGGAACATAGGGGTGCGCATTTTGATATTGACGTCATACCCTTTGTTCGCAATATTCTTATCACCATTTGCCCATTTTATATGTTTCGCATCATCACCATGACAAGCATTGCAACTGACATTAATCGCTGAAAATTCAGGTTTATAGGTTTTGGTCGCGGTATCATAATTCTTTTTATAATCAGTTACATGACAATCTGCACACATCTGATTCCAATTTTGTCCCTTTTGAGTCCAATGGAACGTATCATTGGGCGTTTCATCAGGGTGAAGCACAAACCAACGTTGCCCACCTTTTTGCTGAGATCGAGAATCCCAAGCAAAAGGAATAAACTGCCATTTCCCCTTATCCGCATCGAATAAATACTGTTGTAACGGTTTATAACCAAAGGTATAGATAATATTTAAATGATGCTGTTCGCCTTGTTCATCAAAAAAATCCACCCATAGCTTGCCATCATCATCTTGAGAAAACGTCGCTGGCTTACCTAAATATTGAATACTGCGGCCATCAAATTGTCCTAAACTGTTTTTTTGTGTCGCTTTTTCCATGGCATGAAAGTGATCAGACCTTTTCCAATCTTCGACTTGCTGCTGGTGACAACTGCCACAAGACTCTGAGGCTTGATTAGGATTAATATCGTTAGTGGCATTAGCGAGGCTAAGTGCATTCGCCACGTTAAAAAGGCTGATCCAGCCCAAACCAATCATGAAACACAAACTCGTTATAAATTTCACACAAACCTCATTGATGAGTTTCTTCAAATAACGACGATAACCTTATCTTGATATCATCGCCTTGCTGTTCAAACTAAGTCGTTACGAGCATTAAAGTAAAGTACAGATAGTATGATTCTCTACTTTTCCAGCCCGATATTTTATGTTCTTCTTTTTGTATTCCAGTGCCTTATGAAGTTGCTCTCGTAACCATTTATGCCCTGCATCTTGTGTTCGGCTTGGGTGCCAGATAACGCTAACCCCCATTTCTGCACTTTCAAAAGGAAGTGGCAATAATTTCACCGGATATAAAGCTTGAAACGATTCAACTGTCGAGAGAGGTAATATACCGATAAAGTCGGTGGTTGATATCAGCGATAACATTTCCGCAGCACCTGGTATACGGTGGCGTATTTTTCTCATTTCAATACACTTCATGTGCTGATCACTCAATATGCTTCCCCTCACCTGCCACTGAGAAAAAGCCACATGTTCTTCAGCAAAAAAGGCCTCGTACGTTAATGTGTCACCCATTAATCTTGGATGTTCTTTTCGACAGATCACATAGCCCTTTTCAGTAAAGAGCACTTCATGTTTAAGGTTGGAATGAAACGATGGCGTAATATCAATAATAAGATCATACCGCTGTAGTCGAAGATCCGTTTCATAATCTTTAGTAAAGAGTGGATGGATTTCAAAATCTATATTGGGGGCGCTCTTTTGTACTAATTGAATTAAGCGATTAAACCACTCAAGTTCAACGGCTGAAACACACGCAATTGAGAAGGTTTTCTTTGAAACTTTAGGGTCAAATTCACTAGAAGCCAGTAAAGTGGCGTTGAAATTATTTAACGCTGCAAGCAAAGCAGGATAAACATCCAGCGCAAATGAGGTTGGTTCCACCCCTTTGCTTGAACGATGAAATAATGGGTCATCATAAACATCACGTAAACGCTTCAAGGCTTTACTTACCGCAGGTTGGCTAATTCCAAGACGTTTAGCGGCTTTCGACAAGCTTAACTCTTCATAGATAACAATAAATATTGGAATAAGGTTTAAATCTGCTGACTTCATACTATACCAACTAAAACAAGTGAGATTTCATCGTATAACGAACACAATAAGTTAACAGAATAACAACCAAACGTTTAACAAATCAGTGGGTTTTATTCATCGTTTTCTCTAACGCACTTTTCAATTTAAGTGGTTGAAGCCAATGATTTAAAGGCGCTTTATTGGCCCTAATCTTCTTCCAGTAACCTTTCATCTTTTTACTATCACGACTATGTTGAACTATTCCTTCCGTTAAATCTTGTAAGTCATCGACTTGAAAAAAAGCATTTTTATTACGTGCTTTTTTTAGTTTGATATACAACAACAAGCGAGCGGTTTTAAGCTCTTTTTTCATCACAGATTGATAAAATTGAATAACCAGTGGTAAAGGGTGATGACGATAATAGCGAACGGCCAAATACAACAATATTGTGATCGCTATGACCGTCATGATTAATGATGCCAACCAAACCCAATAGGTTTGAATAAAAGAATGCAAAGTATGTGTAATTTGAAAAGACTGACCTTCAATGTGAATGGTTTCAACGGTGTGATTTGTTGTGTTCCACCATGTCACATTAAACGCAGGGAAACTCACTTCCCCCCCTTGTTGCATCACATAAACCACTTTGTCTTCACGGGTCGATTGATAATCTCCGCGAACACTTTTATCCACTAATTTAGCGGGATCAGAATAAGCCTGATAATGAGGAGTGCTTTGTCCTTCTAACCATTGTGGTAATAAAATGGAAAGTGAATCATCCGCGGTGATTGTGAGAATGCGGGTAATAGTATCTCCCACTTTTAATTGATCATGACTGCTTTGCCAGTTTTGTGTAACGCTGACCTTACTTGCGGCAAACCACTGCTTCTTATCGGTCAATTGAGCATCTGGTAAGGCGGCTTTAAAACTGAACTCATGTGTCGTGACCGTACCTTGTGTTTTTTTACCGCTTTCTCCGGCAATCGTTGCTGTCACGGGGATTTGAGGAATCGTAAAAGTCCCTGAAGATTGAGGATACAATGTAATTTCCCAACGTTGATGAGACCATGTAACCCCTCCTTTACGGTCGGTATAATTCGTCGCAAGCTGGTTTCTTTGCTTAACGATCAAATTAGGGATATCAATTTTACCAATCGTCGTAGGCCCCAAGAACCAGCGTGGTGTACTAACATCAATCGTCAGTACAATTTGCTCATTCACTGCGTAAACTTTTTCTGAGTCTCTTGCTTGTGTTGTATGTTCAGGGCCAATCCAGGTTTTCACAGAAACAGAATATGGGCTTGAAGAAGGCGACACTTCATCAGCTTGCGCAATAGGAACAATACCTAGCCAAACTAACCACCAAAAAGTCAGCATTAAGCTTAATCGCTTCATTCTGGCACCTCTTCGTTTTCTGACGACACACTAGGTTGTTGCAGTTGCAGCATAAACTTACGAGCTAAGAAACTTTTAGGATCGGCATCGACTTTTTTGAGCCATTTATCTGCTAATTCATCGCTCCCCAAAATTTGTTCTGCGTTCAACGTTTCTTTTTCCATGACTTGGGCAGAAACTTGCTCTTCCGCCCCTTCGCCAGTTTGAGGTTGATCGCCAAGCTCTTTACTGGCTTCCGGCCCTTCTGCTGATCCCGCTTGGCTTTGGCTCATGCGATTCACATCTTCAACAATATTGTCGATCACTTGTAAGTTATTCTGAATATCTTTTAGCAAGCGAGGAGCAATATCTTCTTTTGCTGCAAGCTGTCGAAGTAAATTACGAGCTGCCACATATTCTCTTTGATGAGCGAGAGCACTTGCCGCGTAATATAAGCTCACATCGGAGTTAGCTTCAATAAACTCAGTCTGTGCCAGTTTAAATTCACTCGCATAATAATAAGCAATGCCTTTACGCATAGGATCGTTAAAATGTTTCGCCGCTTCAAGGTACTTCAAATCATTAAAAAGCCATTGACCTTGCTGGTCTGGGGTGAGCCATAGGTCCACCCACCATTGTGAAACCCGTTGCCAAGTTGTGATCTTTTGGGTCGCTGCCGGCTTTTGCGCTTGTAAGTAAACGGAAGCTTGAGCAGGTAATGGTAAAAATGACAACGATAATGCACCAATTAGGCACCATTGCACCAACCAGCCTTTTCTAAACCACAATAACGTCAGGATAGTTAACACAATAATAAGAAAGTGACTCATGTCTTTCCAAGGCATGGCTGATTCACCATTTATTTGCATATTGCGTTTAATTGCATTATTTAGCGTTTTTAGATCACTGTCGTCCACTGAAGCCATGACTAATCGACCATTCGTTTCACTTGCTAAGGCTTTAAGCGAATTCATATCAATAGGGTTATTGACCACAAGATCAGGGTTACCGGCGGCTAAAATTAATAACTGATAAGGTTTATCTTGAAAAAATTGTGTATAAGCATCAATAGCTTGAGGAGTTACACCATCGGTAACGAGCAAGACAGTTCCACCTAATTTGCCTTTTAATAGTTGGTCAATAATCGGTAGCGCCTTATCTGCGAACTTTCCCGCTTCCGGCATAATATTGGGACTAATAGCGGTTAAAAATGGTGTGAATACCGCGCTATCTTGAGTCAGTGGCATTGCGGTGTGAGCTGAACCCGCATAGACCACTAAACCGGTTTTTCCACCAGCACGTAAGGCTAATAGATCACGTATTTTTTGTTTAGCGCGTTCAAGTCGGCTTGGAGGTAGATCGGTTTCTAACATTGACTCAGAGTTATCTAGAACCACTACCATTTCAGCTTTGTCTTCTCCAAATGGCGAAGCCTCTCTTTGCCAAGTAGGACCAGCACAAATCAATAACCCAATAGTGATGCATAACGCTAAGACCTTTAACGGTAATTGTTTTTTCCAGCCATGCTCACCAATAGTTAACACTTTGTGTAAATGCTCAGGTAGCACATCAGCCCATTGTGGATGATCTTCAACGCGCCACCGTAAAAACCATAAAGCGCCTAAAGGGATAAAGCCCACTAGCCACCAAGGACGAATAAAATGAAATTGAGTCAACATTTGTTGCCACATGAGAGAATCAAACATGCTTGCTCTCCTGTGTGTTTATATCATTGGTAGGCTGAGAGGAACTTACTGAACGCCTCCTCCTAACTGTCGCGATAAGAAATAGACTTGAATATAAAACAATCACCACCATCACAAAGTAATGCTGCAAAGAAACTTTAGGGCGATAAGTCGTGCTTTCATACAGCTGAGGCTCTAAATCATTAATACTGGCATAAGCTTGCTTTAATCCATCACTGTCTTTTGCTTGATAAGCCTTTCCACCTGTCGTGCTAGCAATATGATTGATGATATCCATATCCATGGCTTGTTCACCAACGGTGCTTGGATCTCCCATGGCAATCACATGAATACGAACGCCTTTGGCGGCAGCAACTTTCGCTGCATCAATAGGTTCAACAAAACTGCCAGTATCATTACCGTCGGTGAGCACTATTGTCACTTTTTGGCGTTCTGAGCCTGGTGTGGTTTGCTCAAAAGTTTTAATTGCTAAACCAATCGCATCACCAAGGTGAGTACTCTCTCCCGCCATCGACACATCGGTTTGCTCTAACAGGGTTAACCAAGCATTATGATCCGCCGTAAAAGGAGTTTGAATAAAAGCGGCATCACCAAACAAAATCAGCCCTAGACGATCGCCCTTACGCTCTGCCACAAAATCTTGCAATACGGCTTTTGCTGCATCCAAACGATTAACTTTGTTACCTTGTTGGTCGGTAAAGTCTTGTTCAGACATCGAGCCGGATAAATCCACAGCTACCATGACATCTCGCCCCATACTTTCACGAGTTTGAGGCTCCCCCAATATCTTGGGCTGAGCTAAAGCAACCACTAAGCATCCCCAGGAGAGAACCAGCGCAATACGTTGCCACCAACTAGCCTTAAGCTGTGTGGCACCTTCAGAGGGCTCCTCCCCTATTGCTTCTATCAGTAAGTTGAAGAAGGGTACTTTGGTTGCAGTTTGTTTCGTTCGATAAGCTGGCAGTAAGAAATAAACCAATATCGGCAAAGGCAAAATCCAAAACCAATGAGGGCTAGCAAATTCAAGCGATGACATCATGATACTCTAGCTCCTTGTGGTTGATGTTCTCTTATCCAAAATAAGCAATGCTGATGAATTCGCTGTTTATCTTCCATATTCAGCGCTTCTTTACGGCTGTTAAGTGACAGCATCCACCGTCTAAGCAGTTCGGCTTCAATCTTAGAGCTATCACTAGGAATATACGCATTCAAAGCTGTCTGAAATTCTTCACCATACAAAGCTTGATCTGCAGGGTTAAGATAACCCATCACACGCTTGATGATCACAAAAGCTTGATACTCAAATTGAGAATTATTGATATCTAGTGTGTTAATGACCTCGATAGCCTCACGTCGATAGCGATCTCCCCACCAACGTTGTCCTCGCCGGTAAAGCCAGAGGATAAGTAATACTAAGCCTACTCCGGCTAGTATTTTCCATCCCATGGTTTGTGGCCACCAACTCACAGGTTCAGGCAAGCCAACTTCCTGTAACCCTTTCAGAATGTAACTCGAAGGCGGGGTGGGGTTCGTACTCATATCAACCTCCAACCGAACGTTTGTATTGCTTGATATGGTCACCACGAGTATCTAAATCAATGAAAGGTAAATTGTTGATCGCCATAATTTTGGCTAATTGATCTCGTTTTATATGACTCGTGGCGCGGAGAGTTTCATTGGCAGTGTCAAGCTTTGATGCTGTATCCAAACTAAGCTGATAGTGACCATCCCCAATCACCCAACGGCTATTTATTACCTGATCAGGTAGCCACTGCTCCATAGGATCTGAGATCATTAGACTCAAAATGTCATTATGTTGCTGTAGGTGTTGAAGCCTTTTAATATCCAGCTCAGTCGTATCACTCCAATCACTAATCATCACAATGGTTGCCCCTTTTAGTTTTAACTGGGCAATACTTTTAACCCAATCACTAAAGTGCACATGGTTGGCATTCTTAGATTCAATATTTAATGCTTGGTTATGCCGAGCCATTTCATTGAGATCTCGTAATAAACCATTTTGAGAACGCTGGGCTTTATGATGAATAATGCGTTGTGGAGTGATAAAGCTAAAGCCGACTCGATCATTATCCTTGAGGACTCTCCAGGCGGTTAACGCGGCAATTTCGACTGCGACTACAGATTTCATCGTATCTTGCGAGGAAAAAAACATCCCACTACGCTGATCAACGGCAATTAATACATGCCGATCTTTCTCTTCGGTGTAGGTTCTCACATGAGGTTTTCCGGTACGGATCGTTACCTTCCAATCTAAATTACGAATATCATCACCTAGTTGGTAATGGCGAAGCTCTTCAAAATTAAGTCCTCTTCCTCGAAAGCGAGAATTATGTCGCCCCGCCAAAGCCGTTCCTGCATTCATTTGCGGTAAAAAACTAAAAGCGTGAGATTGTGATTGAAGACGAACTAAACGAGAAAACCCGCAATACACTCTAGGGTCAAGGTTTTGAGTTGCCATAATGCCTCTCCTAACCGATTGCTACACAACTCAATAACTCATCAATCACTCGCTGGTGGGTCACTCCATCGGCAAGTGCATCATAGGAAAGAATAAAGCGATGGCCCATCACCATCGGCACCATGGCTCTTATATCGTCAGGTGTTACATGATCTCGGCCATTGAGCCAAGCATGAGCACGGGAGCATTTATCCAGAGCAATCGAAGCACGAGGGCTTGAACCAACTTGAATCCACTGATGTAACGATGAATCAGGGTAATCACTTGGTGTACGAGTCGCCATCACTAGGTTAACGATGTAATCTTCAGCCATATCAGAAACTTCAATCGCTGCGATTTCTTTGCGCGCATCAAAAACCGTTTGAATATCAAATTGAAAAGTAGATTCATCGGTGGCCCGAGATTGTAAGCTACCTTGTTCTTCACTACGCACTAAACGGATAATATCTTTCTCTGCATTGCGCTGCGGATAATCGACATTCACTTTCAATAAAAAGCGATCCATTTGCGCTTCGGGTAAAGGATAAGTCCCTTCCTGTTCTATCGGGTTTTGAGTCGCCAATACCATAAATAATTCTGGTAATTGATGTGTTTTATCTCCAACGGTAATCGTTCCTTCTGCCATGGCTTCAAGTAGTGCAGCTTGAACTTTTGCTGGCGCACGGTTGATTTCATCAGCTAACACTAGGTTATTGAAAATAGGTCCAGCTTGAAAATGTAACTGGTGGTGACCGTCAACTTCTTGATATAGCTCTGCTCCTGTCACATCAGAAGGTAATAAGTCAGGAGTAAATTGGATGCGACCAAATTGAGTGTGCAAAGCATTAGCTAACGCCTTTACTGAACGAGTTTTCGCCGTACCCGGTAAACCCTCCAATAAAATGTGTCCGCCAGTTAATAAACCTATAACTAAAGCATTAACCACATGAGATTGCCCAATCACGGACTGTTCAACATGTTCGACTAAATATTTAATAGAATCACGATTGATTGTCATGTTCACCTCATATAATCACACAAAAAAGATCCTTTATTGCAGTATATACGTATAAAAAATAACTTCCGGTTATAATACTTATAATTAACAATTAAACCAATACCAACGGGGGATTGCTCCAAGAAAACAACTTCATTAACAATCACTTCACATATATCCCCTGACTTTTCAAGAAAATGGTTTAAACTTGTAAAACGTTAGATATTTCATCATCAGATTGGCGATAAAATATCAGCAAGTGACGCAAACGAAGGGAGTGGTACATACCGACCTTTTCATGGACTATCGCGCTGGAGGATTTCATGCGTAATTTTTTTAAAACGGCAATAGTGATAAGTGGGGCATTAGCTTCATTTAGTAGCTTTGCCGCATCGGATAAACCAAATGTTTTAGTCATCATGGGTGATGATATCGGTCAAACCAATATTTCCGCCTATTCAATGGGTCTTGTTGGCTACCACACCCCTAATATTGATAAAATTGCTAACGATGGTGTTATTTTCACTGATTATTATGCAGAACAAAGCTGTACCGCAGGTCGATCTACCTTCATTACAGGACAATCAACGCTGCGTACTGGTTTGGCCAAAGTAGGCTTACCTGGAGCTGATGTTGGTTTACAAGCTCGTGATGTCACTATTGCTCAACTCTTAAAACCACTTGGTTATGCAACTGGCCAATTTGGTAAAAACCATTTAGGTGACCGCGATGAGTTCCTACCTACCCAACATGGTTTTGATGAGTTTTTTGGTAACCTTTACCATTTAAATGCCGAAGAAGAACCGGAACAACGTAACTACCCGACTGACCCTGAATTTAGAAAGAAATTTGGTCCACGTGGTGTTATTCACTCTTATTCTGACGGAAAAATTGAAGATACAGGTCCACTGACTCGTAAACGTATGGAAACCATTGATGAAGAAACCTCATCTGCGGCAATGGATTTCATGGAAAAACAAGTTAAAGCGGATAAGCCATTCTTTGTTTGGTGGAACGCAACTCGTATGCACTTCCGTACCCATGTGAAAGAAGAGCATCGTGATAAGCCTGGTCTTAACTCACGCACTGAATATGCTGATGGTATGATTGAGCATGATAATCAAGTCGGCGCTATTCTTAAAAAACTTGATGATCTAGGTGTAGCGGATAATACCATTGTGTTATATACCACCGATAATGGCCCACATAAAAACACATGGCCAGATGCAGGTAATAGTCCATTCCGTAGTGAAAAAGTCACCAACTGGGAAGGTGCTTACCGTGTTCCTGCTATGATCCGTTGGCCTGGCCACATCAAACCAGGCAGCATTGCCAATGGTATTGTCAGTGGTCTTGATTGGTTACCAACGTTAACAGCGGCCGCTGGTGAAACAAAAGTGAAAGAAGAGCTGCTTAAAGGTAAAAAAGTTGGGGATAAAACTTTCAAAGTTCACCTAGATGGTTATAACCAATTACCTTACCTAACAGGCAAAGTAAAAGAGTCACCACGTAAAGAATTCTTCTACTTCAATGATGATGGTCAATTAGTTGGTCTTCGTTATGAAAGTTGGAAAATCGTCTTTATGGAGCAACGTACGAAAGGGACGTTAGCTTTATGGGCAGACCCATTCACACCACTGCGTACTCCTAAGCTATTTAACTTACGTTCAGATCCATATGAAGAAGCAGATATCACATCTAATACCTATTGGGATTGGGTAATGGACCATGTTTATCTCTATGTACCAGCACAAGCTTACGTAGGAAAGTTCTTGGAAACATTCAAAGAGTTCCCACCAAGCCAAACACCAGCAACATTTAACTTAGATGACGTGATGAAGAAACTTTCTGAAGCACCCACCACTAAGTAATTAATTGAGCTTATTCGAAGTAAAGTCATATAGGGCCTGCCACTAATTGCAGGCCTTATTTTTATCAAATTAGACAAAAAATAGCGTATTACTCGTATTGATTAAGGGCACATTATGAAATTTTTACGGATATTAAGTGTGGTGCTAGTCACTGTAATCAGTCATCAAGTACTCGCCAGTACGGAGGTAGATCCCCTACCATCATGGAATGATACCGCGGCTAAAAAAAGTATTATTCAATATGTTCAACAAACTACCACTCCCGACTCAAAACAATTTATTCCCGTATCCGATCGTATTGCGACCTTTGATAATGATGGGACTTTATGGGCAGAGAAGCCGGTGTATTTCCAACTTTATTTCGCCTTAGAACAAATAAAAGAGAAAGCGAACCAACACCCAGAATGGAAGACAGAAGAACCTTTTGCATCAGTATTAAAAGGGGATTTAGAAGGAATCAAAAAGTCAGGCATGGAAGGCTTAATGAAAATTGTAATGGCGAGCCACGCAGGCATGAGCAGTGATGACTTTGATGCCGCAGTACAAGCATGGATAAAAACCGCTCGTCACCCTAATACCAAACGTCCGTTTACTGAAATGGTCTATCAACCGATGATAGAACTATTACACTACTTACAAGACAATGATTTTAAAACCTATATTGTTTCAGGGGGAGGAGTGGACTTTATGCGCGCTTGGGCATCTGAAGTCTACGGTATCCCTAAAGAACAGATTTTAGGGTCTTCGCTCAAACAAGAATATAAAGTCATCGATGGTAAACCAACTATCATGCGTTTAGCTGAAATTAATGTGAATAATGATAAAGCACAAAAGCCATTATCAATTCAAACCTACATTGGAAAAAAACCGGTTTTCGCAGCGGGTAATTCTGATGGTGATTTAGAAATGTTGCAGTGGACAAAAAGTTCATCGTATTCAAGCTTTGCACTACTCATTCACCATACCGATGAAAAGCGTGAATGGGCTTATGATAAAAACTCTTCCGTTGGTCATTTAGAAAAAGCGCTTCCACTGGCTAAAAAAGACAACTGGAACGTGGTTGATATGAAGCAAGATTGGAAACAAATTTTTGCGGATTAAAGTCTAATCGAGCGTAGATGAACTTAAGGGGCTGTCCTAGATAGATAATGATCTAGGATAGTTTTATGTGACAATTTAATAGTCTACCAGAAGACCATTTTTTATATGTATTTAAAATAATACGAGTAACGATTTAATTACCGCAGCTCAAATAGAAAACTAAGAATTTAAAATCAACAAGTTAAAAGCAGTGTTAGTTAGTTAGTTAGTTACTTAAGATAAACACTTGTAAAATATAACAGTATCGAAAGAAAAACACCGAGTTTATGGGCTCGGTGTTCAAGATATTCATACTAACAAATCACAATATTATTCTTCAATTTCTGCGTTGTGGTAAACCTGTTGAACATCATCACAATCGTCGAGTAAGTCTAAGAATTTTTGGAATTTAACTAAATCGTCACCCGTGACTGGAGTGTGCGTTTGAGGAACAAAAGTAATTTCCTCAACGTCCACAACAAGATCTGGATACTCAGCACTTAATGCTGTTTTTACTTTAAAGAACTCAGTATGTGGTGCAAATACAGTGATCATGCCATCTTCAAGTTCAATATCAGTGACATCAACATCTTGCATCATAAGTGCTTCAAGAATCGAATCTTCATCTTCGCCAGCAAATTGGAACACCGCTTGGTGGTCGAACATATGCGCAACGGTACCAGGGCTACCAATTTTCGCACCCGTTTTAACGAAGCATTGGCGAACATCTTGGAAAGTACGGTTACCGTTATCGGTTAAGCAATCGACAATCACACTTGCGCCGCCCGGAGAAAAGCCTTCATAACGTGCAGGTTGGAAGTCTTCACCACCTCCGCCATTAGCTTTGTCTAGCGCTTTATCAATAACATGCACAGGCACATTATCTCGTTTGGCTTTAGTAATAAGATGTTTAAGTGATAAATTCATATCTGGATCAGAGCCGCCATTTTTAGCAGCAACGTAAATTTCTTTACCGTACTTTGAATAAACTTTAATTTTTGCGCCTGCTGTTTTTGCCATTGAGGCCTTGCGCACTTCAAAACTTCTTCCCATGGGAATATTCTCTCTGATTTTAATTTTATGCTGAATGTGACCACAAGTTTCTATGCAAACTTATGATTTCGGACCACGACCGCCATACTAATGAAAGCTATGCTACTCCCATAATCCGTTTGTATTTTTGTATTGCTTGCTCAAAAAAAGTTCGCTCATTAGGGTCGCGGATTTTTTCGGCTTCATTGAACAACAATTCCGGTCCAGCTTTCGCTTGCTTTAATTGCCATACAAAATATGAAGCTTGTTTATCCAATTCGATCTTGTTTTTTTCTGCTGGTGGCAGCAAAGATAGATTAATCGACATAAGATGGCCTGTATTTTGGAGTCGTAATACCCCGAAATATACCATAGGCGTAAACGAAAAATAAAAGATATTGCGGGATTTTACAGTGTAAATTAATAAAACAGGGTGAATGGCTCACCCTGCCCATAACTTATCTTAAGATTTAGTATTGATTAATGGATCAAACCTAATTCTCTTGCTTCTTCCAACGTTAATCCGCTTTCACGAATTTCTCGTAATGTTTCGATTCTGCGTCTTGCCTCAGCACTCTTCATTTGTTTTGAATCCGCTTGAGCAATTGAGTCATCTTTTTTGTCCCAAGATGTCGTGATATCGGTCATGTCATCATGATTGATTGAGTTAATTGACATAAATACCTCCAGAAAAGCATGTAGAAACAAGATGAATATTAAGCAAGAAATGATCACCTTGTTAAGTGAATAATATAGAGATTGTGACTTCAATCAGACTTAACTTACAACACAGCCAATTAAGCAAAACAATGCAGTTTCCCTTTGCATATAAATTGAGTGCTGTAGCAAAAAATGTCCATAAAAAAGCACCTCTTAATCGGACAACCATATCGCCCTTTCATCACCAACTATTTTGTCTTCCATAATAATAAATAGCAGATCGCGCGCATTTTAGATAAATTTTTATTTCTAGCAAGTATCTATTTATAATTTTGCTATTCGTTATCGGCGAAAAGCATTCATCAAAGTAATAAAAATGTTCACGCCAAATATTCTAACATCCAACTAACTAAGGAAGCATGATCAAGGTTAACCTTGATCATGCTTCCAAAAAAACCCAAAGATAATATCGTTGGGTTTGATGAATTTTATAATAAAATCATTAAATTAGCGCTTAACTGTCTGCTGCCATTTCATTTAATGCACGAATAACCGTTTCGTCTAAATGACCTCCATAGACTTGCTTGCAAACTTTTCGCCTAACCGCCAAACCAGCAATCACACGCTCTATTGATAAATGCTTATCTTTTGATTCTTGATTAAATAATTCAACCGTTTTACTCAATGTTTCATACGGTACGATGGTTTCACCGACTCGTAGCCAATCGAGCTTGTCAATGAGCTCATCGCATTCTTCTTTGATAGAAGCATATGGATGCCCTGTCATAGCCGAAAGAGCCGTTAAACTGCGTTCTAGCGCTTCTGGTGAAGTATATTTAGATAGAGTAATGATCAACTCATCAGCATTAATTTCAACTAGGTGTTTTTTCTGTTTCACGCGGCGACCTAATCGCCCACGTGGTGACGGAGCTTTACGTTGGATAGGCTCAAACTCACCATCAATGATTTCAGCCAATTCTTGCAGTTTCTGCTTTGATACTAATTCATGGCGCAGTGGGTTTGGCAATGTAGGTGCCATATTTCTCTTACCAGCATTGGTGGTCCTTGCACGAGAGAAACGGAGAACTTCTTCAGCATCGCAACGAATATCCATCTGATAATCAATGATCTTCTCTTTTTCCATAATATTGGTGATCGTTAAGTGATACCCCCACAAATTAACGACAAAAAGATCTTTTGTAGATTTACCTTCCGAAAGTTTCTTCAACTCCCGAATAAGATCCATTGAAAATCGACGCCATTCGATGTTCCTAGAGAGTTTCTGATTAATTTCACTGAGTAGCATAGATTCAGTCAAACGACGTACTAGACGGCTTCTAAAGAAGGTATACAGCTGGAAAACCAAGGTATGTTGCTTCAAAATCTCTGGAGGGAATAAGAAAAAGTAATCTTTAGTCAATAATTCTTCAAAAAAGGAAGGTTCCCAGACCAGAATGTACAGATTAGGTTTGATCCTGATTTCACCGGCTGAGTTTTCAGTTGGTGCTTCATCGGACGCCGTGATCGTTCGAGCAATAAATCGGAAACGATCACTTTTAAATCCTTCTGGCATGTTTTCGCTTAGCCAGCGACCCGTTAACTCATGCAATTGAAAATCGGTAAATTCAATACGGTCGATACTGTCGCGAATGGAATCTCGAGCTGGGCCACTGTCTTTTTTACCGCGTAAAGATAGGATATCGGTAATATACAACGGTGTCTTGTTTGGCATTTGTTTCGCATCAACATGAAAATCATCTTGATGGTGTTCATGGTATTGAACGGTGAGTGTAAACAAGGCAAACAGAGTCATCAGATCATCAACGGTCATAATATTTTTTGATGATCTTGTTTCAATGATTGCGCGTGTTCCAGAAATAGTAACCATTGATTTTTGGTAACTTTTTCTTGTTCTTGGCGGGGCTAATGCTTGATCTATGATCCCTGCCCAATTAGTCGGAGAGACAATGAATTGATCCGCTTCATTTCTCATTGCTGGTGGTGTATATAAACCATGCTCGTTGAGTAGCTGTCGATTAACTTGGGTTTGTGCTAATGCTTTTGAGCGCTTTTGGATTTCAGTTTGTCTAGTAAATTCAGTTTTTAAGCTGCTTGATCCCAACAATGATATTAATTGATTTGGGTTAACAAACGTATGCAGCATCGATTTTCCTGCTAATCCTTCTTCAAATCGGACAGGAATTTGTTGGAATAAACCGATAGAAACGGCTGCCCGTAATCGTTGTTGAATTGCGGCTCGAGTTAATTGGCCATCAGTTGCTTCAATTAATTCAGTGGTAGAGACCAGACCATCTTTGCTTGATAAACCACGGAGTGAAATGAGATTAAGAAGTTCAATAATACTTCGCGTGACACCTTTGAAATGTTGATATTGTTCAATCCAATTAATAATTTGATCTGAGATCTTAAATAAATGACCGTCTTTGTGTGTTCGAGGTAATTCAATTAAGATCTTTTCTTGGCTTGACATAACAATTCCATTTCGCATTTATCGTAATGAGTACATAGTTCCAAGAGAATAAAGAAAAAAGATCAAAAAAGAAAGAAAAAAATGCTCTTGATTTATATAACTGATCTTTTGTTTATATGATCTATATTGTTTATATGATCTAATGATCTGGCTGGCGATTTCATTGTAATTAATTGTATTTAAATAGATTATTTTTTTAGATTTGGAAAGCATGATCATTGATTAATTAGAAGCATGATCAATGTAAGATCGGAAGTATGATCAATTTCATTTAGAAGCATGATCATTAATTAATAGAAGCATGATCAATGTAAGATCGAAACTATGATCAATAAAAATAGACATGTTATCCACAGGATTTTTCATTTTTTGTGGCCATATGTTGAGCTGATTATCGATAAGATAAACTAAGGCATCTCTTTTTTATTCATTTTTATGTTAATGATGCTTTTTAGGAACGATGATCAAGAGTTCGGCGGTGTTTCCTGATTATTTAATAATAATATATTGTTAATTCAAATTACATCCATCGTAATCTAGATAAGGCTTTACATGCTTCCACTTTAGATTAAGCCTTGATCATTGATCCTAATCCCCCCGCCTTCGTATTATTTCTATTTTCATGGGCTATCCTTGATCATGGTTCTGTTTGGTGCTCGCTTTGCTATCTAGAAGCATGATCAAGAAGGAATCTATATTTTCCCCTTATTCACTTAGTATTCCTTGATCATCTTTCCGCTATTATTCAGATCTTATAAGTTTATAGGGCTGATATTCTTAATTAATTATCTTCAATTTCTGTATTTTTTATGGAATTTCCCTTTTTAATCATGCTAGAAGTTATAGCTTTTATTCATTTTTATATTTTTCTACGTGATTTCTGAGCCAGTAATATAGGTTATAGGAATAAATTGTCCGAGACTTCTTTATCTATACTCTTTTTAAATGTGCTTTCTATATTAAACATTAGAATTTTTCGTTATCGCTTATTTGAAACTACATTGGCTGTAGTTTAGCCAATTAAGATAATCGTTCCGTATATAATTGATGGTCTAAGTTATTATATTCCTATCTGGATGGGATATTTACATTGTAAATTTGTGACGCTGTAACACTTTTTTGGTTTTGATATTATCAAGGGATTTATCATGTAAAAAATAGTATTAAAATAGCGCTTTACAGAGTATTTACAGTTTTATGAATGAAGTTACCTATTTTAATGAAAAATAATTAATAAATAACCGTTCAGCTTATTGCTGAATTTTGGTTTTTTGTTGTACACTCTTTATCTCGGTCGAATGATTGGAATTACTGATGAAAAGAGAACAGACAATTAAAAATCTGGAACGTCTAGCTGAACTGACGAAGCAAGTTCAAGCGGATCGTATCGAGATTGTTTTAGAAGAGCGTAAAGAAGAACATTTTCCTCCAATGTCGAAGGCATTAATGGAAACTCGTTCTGGTCTAACTCGTCGTAAACTCGATGAAGCTATCGCAAAAATGGAAGCAAATGGCCACCAGTTTACTAAAAATAATGCTAATCATTATTCCATTACATTAAGCGAAGCTCATCAATTAATGGATGCAGCCGGCGCACCAATGTTTTATCAACAAAAGAAGAATACATCGAATAAACCTTGGATTGTAAATGTGCAGAACCAAAAAGGTGGCACAGGGAAATCGATGTCAGCCGTTCATGTAGCTGCTTGTTTGGCGTTAAACCTTGATAAACGTTACCGTATTTGTTTAATCGATTTAGATCCACAGGGCTCTTTGCGTTTATTTTTGAATCCACAAATTAGTGTGGAAGACCGTGATGAAATCTATTCTGCTGTTGATGTGATGCTCGATAATGTGCCTGAAGGTGTCGATGTTGATGCGGAATTTTTACGCAGAAATGTGCTGTTACCTACTCAATATCCTAACTTAAAGACGATTTCTGCCTTTCCAGAAGATGCGATGTTTAATGCGGAAGCTTGGCAGCACCTTTCACAAAACCAGTCTCTTGATATTGTTAAGTTATTGAAAGAAAAGTTAATTGATAAAATTGCTGATGACTTCGATATTATCATGATGGATACCGGACCTCATGTTGATCCATTGGTATGGAATGCAATGTATGCCTCTAATGCTCTTTTGATCCCTTGTGCTGCAAAACGTTTAGATTGGGCATCGACGGTTAACTTTTTCCAACATTTACCTACTGTATATGAAATGTTTCCTGATGATTGGCAAGGCTTGGAATTCGTTCGGTTAATGCCTACGATGTTTGAAGATGATAATAAAAAACAAGTTTCTGTATTAACGGAGATGAATTATTTATTGGCAGAACAAGTCATGATGGCGACGATCCCAAGAAGTCGTGCTTTTGAAACCTGCGCCGATACTTACAGTACCGTGTTTGATTTAACCGCGAGTGATTTTGAAGGTGGCAAAAAAACGCTAGCCGTCGCGCAAGATGCGATTCATAAAAGTGCATTAGAACTTGAGCGAGTGATGCATAGTCACTGGGCATCATTAAACCAGGGGAATGAATAATGGCGATTAAAACGTCTGAACTAAACGCAAAATTATTTGGCAAAGCGAATAAGCGTCGAGCAACTTCACCTGTTGAAGCGCAAGCTGCTGTCAAAGAAAAAGCCCAAGTGATTGAATTAGCGATTGCAGGGAAAGAGCTTGTTGCTTTTGAACTGATGTCGATCCCTGCGGCTGACATTGAAAATAAAACGGTCGTGTTTGCTCAAAACTCTCGTGAACAATCGTTCTTAAATGAGCATGCTTTATCCGATATTTTAGTGACATTAAAGGAACGTGGTCAGCAATATCCAGCGGTTGGTCGACGTAATAAAGATGGTAAAATTGAAGTTCTTGATGGCAGTCGTCGTCGTATGTCATGTATTTTGGCACAAAAAGACTTCTTAATTTATGTGGCAGATGATATCGAAGCTGAGCATGCTAAGTTTTTATCGGATGTTGCGAATACTCATAAGCCGTTATCTTTGTATGAGCGTGGGCGTGAAATGCAGCTTAAGTTGGATTCTGGCCAAGCAACGGATCAAAAATCTCTAGCGCAAATATTCCAATGCAGCGAAGCTTTAGTGAGTGGCGCATTGAAAGCGGCGGCTTTACCAATTGAGATATTGACGACCTATCCAAATGTTAGTGATGTCGGTCGTCCAACTATCGTGAAGTTGCACAAGTTATATCACTCATTACCTAAAAAATCACAAACATTATTGTTGGAAAAATGTCGTTCACAACAAGGTGATATTTGGAAGCAATCAGGCTCGCAAGGTGTTGCCCGCTTAACTAAAGATGTTTCTACTCAGTTAGAAGATTGGATTGAAGAGCTCCACCCGACAGAGACGAAAAAAAGCGTAGATAAAGTGGATTTGGTCAAAGGTCGCATCAGCTATTTGCGTAAAGGGTCTAGCTTATCTTTGTCACTTAAAAAAATAGATGATGAAACCATGCAAGCCATTTTGGATTTTGTCCAAAGTAAGATTGATTAATTAATGTGATGTATCTATAAGCCGCGCATTTCATCGATGTGCGGCTTTTTTACGCCTATGGTATGCTTACCTTATTCGATTTTAACCGTGTGATAGTATGAACGCCCTCTCTTCTTTACTGCAATTCCAGACTCAATTAACTCAGAATGGACATCGCTCTGCCGTTTGTTTCAATCTTGATGATGCAGATTCAGAATATCTTATTCAACAGTATATTCACCATGCGGGTTTATCTGGTTCCCAAATCGCTTGCTTTGGAAAGAAAGAAGATATTATTGGTGATTTTAAGCATAGATGTTTTGATTATAAGCAAGGCGCACAAATTTTAGGGCAGGAAGCTGAGCTATTGATTTTTGACCTAAGAGCCGGTTTTGATGCCAATAGTTTCACTGCTGCATGTGGTGCATTAAAAGCAGGAGGTTTGCTATTCATTATTAATAGTGATCAGCTTGTATCATCGCATAGTAAAATGTGGTTACAACAGCATCTAACTCAATGGCCACGAGTTGAAGAGCTAGATTCACCTTTACTTTTTTCTTCCGATGACAATCAGATTGTGAAATCAAATTTACCGACGGTTTTTATTGAAGGTAAAACTCAAGATCAGCTTGCTGCAATTGAAGGAATTAGGAAGGTATTATCGGGGCATCGAAAGCGACCTTTAGTATTAACGGCTCATCGTGGACGAGGTAAATCGGCTTGTTTAGGAATGGCTGCCGCTCAACTTATGTCTGAACATCCACGTACGATAATAATTACCGCGGCTTCAATCAAATCATTATCAAGCGTATTTGACCATGCTATTACTGAATTAATATACGCTAAATTCGAGCAAAATATAAAGCAACAAAATCGAATGTCTCTGGAATTAGATAACGGCTCTCGCTTGTTGTTTATCGCGCCAGATAAACTGCTGTTAAATAAGCCTGAATGTGATTTATTGTTGGTTGATGAAGCTGCCGCTTTACCTTTATCAATGTTGAAACGAATGACCCAGCATTATCATCGTATGGTGTTTAGCTCAACGGTACATGGCTATGAAGGTTGTGGGCGTGGATTTACGCTTAAATTTATGCAGTGGTTAGATGAAAACCGCGATGGTTGGAAGCATCAAGAATTACTTCAACCAATACGTTGGCAGCAAAATGATCCATTAGAATTATGGCTATTTGATACTTTCCTGCTAGCGAGTGATATCACACCTGCCCCAACATCGCACATTGATATTCAATTACAGCTTATCGATAAAGAGCAATTGCTAAATCAACCCGCCCTCTTACATTCTGTGTTTGAATTATTGGTGAATGCGCATTATCAAACGACGCCTAATGATTTGTTCCAATTACTCGATGACCAAGCAATGAGTTTATACATTATTCAATCTCAAGATTCATTATTGGGCTGTATTGTGATTAATCTAGAAGGTGGTTTATCGCCTGAGTTGGTGACAGAAATCCAACAAGGAAAGCGACGACCTAAAGGGTATTTAGTCGCCTCTTATCTATCTAATCATTTATCCATTGAGCAAGCGGCGATTCAAACTAGCGCACGAATCATGAGAATTGCGGTGCATCCAGAATGTCAACGCCAAGGTATTGGGCAGCAAGCGTTGAACTTACTGCAATTAGAACTTATCGATAAAGTTGATTTTCTTTCCACCAGCTTTGGAGCGACATCGGATTTAATCCGATTTTGGTCTGAGCAATTTAGTTTAGTTAAGTTAGGCAGTCACCGAGATCAAGCGAGTGGTTGTTATTCTGCAGTGATGATTGCCCCTCTATCTTTTGATGCCCAGACTTGGCTTGAAAGTACACATGACCGCTTTGGACAAGAATTTAAATTTTTGCTGTCTAACGTTTTTCAATATTTAGAAGTTGATGTGGTGATGGGAATCTTGACTGAGCAAATTTCTAAGCCATCGGTTATAGATAAGTCACCTTTAGTTGAAAACTATCTTCAAGGTGGCAATAGTTTTGAATCTGTCCATTTTGAGTTAGACGATTTTGTTTGGCAGCGATTATGTGGAAGCTATTCATTTTCAGATATGGTTGGACTCGACTGCCTCGTGTCCCGTGTATTGCAGCAACAATCATGGAAAGAAGTAGGGGAGTTATGCCATTTGTCAGGCCGAAAAATGATTGAGCAGCAGATCAAACAAATAATAGCATTGTTATAAACCTTCAATTTACAGTGTAAATCCATCTGTCGTTAATATTTGGGGTATTGATTTACACTGTAAATTACCATTTCTAATCTTTATATATGACACATCTAATTATGTTCATCTCAGTTAATCTGCCATTAGATAATAGGTATATTTCATGACTCCTATGATATGTATTTTTAGCTCTCTATTTTTAAGGAAGAACAGGACATTTTTTGTCATACGCTTTTTAATTTTAGACTTGTCTTGCTATTGAGTTAAGCGCAAAATTAAGCAACATAAACTTAAGGACTTGTTATGAAACTTTCTGATATGCGACGTGAATATGCTTTGAGTGCATTAAAGCGTAAAGACTTAGCGATAAATCCAGTTGACCAATTTAATCTATGGTTACAACAAGCGATTGAGTTTGATTTAAAAGATCCAACGGCCATGACAGTTGCGACTGTCGATGAACATGGACAGCCCTTTCAACGGATTGTGTTACTTAAAAATGTCGATGACCAAGGCTTCGTTTTTTATACCAATCTTGGTAGCCGTAAAGCTCAACACCTACAACACAACAATAAAATTAGCTTACATTTCCCATGGTATGCGATGGAGCGCCAAGTTCATATTACTGGTACGGTAGAAAAACTTTCGGCTATGGAAAATATGAAGTACTTCACTTCTCGCCCGAAAGAAAGCCAACTTGCAGCGTGGGCTAGTAAGCAAAGTAATCGAATTTCAGCTCGCGGCGTGCTTGAAGGGAAGTACCTTGAACTAAAAGAAAAGTTTGCAGATGGTAAGATCCCAGTACCTAGTTTTTGGGGAGGCTACCGAATTAAAGTAGACAGTATGGAATTTTGGCAAGGTGGTGAACGTCGCTTGCATGACCGTTTTATTTATATGAAGTCAGAACAAGATCAAAAAGAATGGGATATTTCTCGTTTAGCACCTTAAATTATCGATTGGGTGAATTAAAGATCACCTAGATTTACACTGTAAATTAAAATCTGATATAAATTTGCTAATTATTAATTTGATTTATAAAGAGTTATTGGAATTACCATCTCCGTAGTTTGATATGTCTTGATCATCGTTCTGGAACTATGATCAAGTAAGATCTTAATGAATGCTCAGGAAGTAACTTTTTATGGCTGAATTTGATATCAATACGCCACCTAAAACCGCACAGTTGATCACGCTTCCTAGCTATATGGAAAGGCATCAACATGATTACACTCAGATCGTTATAGGATTAAAAGGTCGTGCGGAATTTGAAGTCGATGGGGAAGTTCGGCTGATTGGACCTGGGCAAGGTTGTATTGTTCGTGCTGCTTGTGAACATCGTTTTGGCGGTATTGGTTTATCGGATATTTTAGTGCTGAATTTCGTCTTCGATGAAGATCACTTTTTCGACGATAAACGACTAAATAAAGAAGAGCTTGATGACGTAATACATCGGGATAAAAATCAATCTCAAGTTCGTGCTCTGGTAAATGCCTTATTAGAAAAAGAGGTGTATTTTCAACTCGATTTACCTATTCAGCAATTGGTTAAATTATTAGTACAGGAAATAGAATCAAATCCCGATGATCAATGGTTATGCCAAGCCTGCCAAGACACTATCATTGCCTTATTACACCGTCACACTAAACCGTTTGAAACACTCAAAAAAGGCAACCGCTTGAATATGGATCTGATTGATCGTTATATTCATCAGCATTTAACCAATAAGATATCAGTATCCGATTTAGCGGCATGTGCATTTTTAGGTGAAAGTCATTTTCATCTATCTTTCAAATCACAGGTTGGCTGCACACCACATCAATATGTTCTACAAAAAAGAATTGAGCTGTCAAAAACTTTAATAAGAGAAGGACAATATAATCTTGGTCATATTTCTCAATTAGTTGGCTTCTCCGACCAAAGTGTTTTCACTCATAACTTTCGCCGTATGGTAGGGGTTTCTCCGTCGCTATATAGAAAAATGTCGTATAATTCTGAAAAATATTAGTTACTTAAAATATGTGATCATGTTGGTTTTTTGTGAACAAACTGAGTTTTAATCAAATAAAACGGAGTTTTTATCAATTTATGTTGTTTAAATGGCACTACACTCACCTCATTAATAGGTTCATAGAGTGAGAACTGTGCATGTTTACTGCAACGGATGTATTATCAAAAGAATTTAATCAGCAACCATTATCCGATCTTTGGGCTTTAATTTCGCCTTTATACATGGTGGATGAATCTACTTGGCTCAATCAGCTGCTTCCTCTTGCCACACCCAGTGAGCAAGAAAAACAAACCATTCAAGATAAAACGACACAACTTATCCAAGCCATCCGTGCGGATAAAAAATCGGTGCAAATGATCGATGCTTTATTGTTGGAATACAGCCTAGACACGCATGAAGGTATTTTATTGATGTGTTTAGCTGAAGCCTTGATGCGCATACCTGATGCAGCGACTGCCGATGCTTTAATCCGTGATAAATTAAGCGTGGCAGATTGGAAATCTCATTTGAAAAATTCTGATTCGGTCTTTGTTAATGCCTCAACTTGGGGGCTGATGTTTACTGGCAAAGTGATTGGTCTGCACGAATCTCAAACTCAAAGTCCATCACAAGGCTTGAGCCGTTTGGTGAATAAATTCTCTGAACCAGTTATTCGTAAAGCTATGCATCAAGCGATGAAGATCATGGGGCATCAGTTTGTGCTTGGCCGTACTATTATTGAAGCACAAAAAAATGGTAAGAGCATGCGAGAGAAAGGATATACCTATTCTTACGATATGCTTGGTGAAGCGGCGCTTACTACTGATGATGCTAAGAAATATTTTAACGATTACTTAATGGCAATCAGCGCAGTAGGCAATGATAAGTTTAATCACGATGTTAGCCCCGCACCTTCGGTGTCTATTAAGTTATCTGCTTTACACCCTCGCTATGAAGTCGCGAATAAACATCGCGTGATGACGCAATTGTATGCCACGGTTGAGCAATTAATCGTTCATGCCAGGCAACTGGACGTAGCATTAACCATTGATGCAGAAGAAGCGGATCGCTTAGAAATATCTCTAGAGTTGTTTGAAAAACTTTATCGTAGTGAAGTGGCGCAAGGGTGGGGTAAGTTTGGTTTAGTTATTCAAGCGTATTCTAAGCGAGCTCTGCCTGTATTAGCTTGGCTTAACGCTTTAGCCAAAGAGCAAGGGGATATGATCCCACTTCGCTTAGTAAAAGGTGCTTATTGGGACAGTGAAATCAAATGGTCACAGCAAGCCGGTTATAATAATTACCCTGTTTATACGCGTAAAGAATCGACAGATGTGGCTTACTTAGCGTGTGCTCGTTTTTTATTAAGCGATCATGTTCGCGGCAATATCTTCCCTCAATTTGCCAGCCATAATGCCCATACCGTAACCGCTATTGCGACAATGGCGACTCACAAAGAATTTGAATTTCAACGTTTGCATGGCATGGGTGACTCGCTTTATCACCATGTCATGGCAGCTTATCGTCAATCTGTGCGTATCTATGCGCCAGTCGGAAGTCATAAAGACTTACTGCCGTATTTAGTCCGTCGATTACTGGAAAATGGCGCTAATAGCTCGTTTGTGCATCGTTTAGTGGATGCGCGTTGTCCGATTGAAGATTTAAACCAACATCCGGTTGATAGCTTACTCGCTCATGAGCATTTTTATAATCCAGCGATCCCGCTGCCTCGCGCTATCTTTGCTGATAGAAAGAATTCATTAGGCGTGAATGTCGATATTCTAAGTGAAGCGGAACCATTTGAAGTCAAAGTGAATCAATGGTTAGAAAAAACATGGCAATCAGGCCCAATCATTAATGGTAAGCAGCTGTATTCCAATGATAATCATCGACAAGATCAAGTAAAAGACGAAAGCATGATCAAGGATGATAATTTGTTAGATACACAGATCCAAATAGTGACTGCACCTTATGATAGAAGGATCCAAGTTGGATCTGTGCAGTTTTCAAACCTTGATCATGTTTCCGCTGCAATTGAGGGGGCGCAATCATGCTTCCGTGAGTGGAACAGGCTTGGCTATCATGCTCGAGCGGAGAAATTAGACCGTTTAGCCGATCTTTTGGAAGATCACTTGGCTGAGTTTGTGGCTTTATGTCACAAGGAAGCGGGTAAAACCATTCATGACAGTATTGATGAAGTTCGTGAAGCGGTCGATTTCTGTCGATTTTATGCCAAACAAGACAGTATCTTTACGTTGCAATCTACGGTTGATTTTGATGGTAACGAACGAGATATGACTCGTGAGGGAAGGGGGGTATTTGTTTGTATTAGCCCGTGGAACTTCCCATTAGCCATTTTCTTAGGTCAAATATCAGCCGCTTTAGTCAGTGGCAATACTGTAATCGCCAAACCTGCCGAGCAAACCAGCTTAATTGCTGCACGTGCAGTGGAGTTGATGATAGAAGCGGGTTTTCCTACTGGTTCAATTCAATTACTACCGGGTAATGGCGCACTGGTTGGGCAAGCTCTGACTTCTCATCCCGCTATTGCAGGCGTTGCTTTTACTGGTTCAACCCCAACCGCGCAACGTATTAATGCGACTTTGGCTGAGCGTGAAGCAAGTCCTGTCCCTTTCATTGCTGAAACGGGTGGTCAAAATGCTATGATTGTGGACAGTACAGCGTTGCCTGAGCAAGTGGTGCGTGATGTGTTACGCTCCGCATTTGCATCAGCAGGGCAGCGTTGTTCCGCATTGCGCGTATTATATGTGCAGCACGACATTGCTGATCGTATCGTGAGTTTAATCAAAGGTGGCATGCAGGAGTTGTCGGTCGGCTTGCCTTACCTGCACAGTACCGATGTTGGTCCTGTGATTGATACGGCTGCAAAAGATAAATTAATGACTCACATTGAGTTAATGCGTAAATCTCATAACGTGATTGCCGAATTAGCTTTAAATGATGAGTGCCAACAAGGTGATTTTATCTCGCCAACAGCCATTGAGATTAGTGATATCAACGTTTTGACTGAAGAAAAATTTGGTCCGATTTTGCATGTGATTCGTTTTAAAGCTGATGAGTTACCTAAAGTTGTACAAGATATAAATCAAACAGGTTTTGGCCTGACTATGGGCGTGCATAGCCGTAATGAAACTACGTATCGTTGGATAGAAAAACACGCACGAGTAGGTAACTGTTATATCAATCGCGATCAAGTTGGCGCCGTCGTTGGGGTTCAACCGTTTGGTGGGCAGGGGTTATCGGGTACAGGACCAAAAGCAGGTGGACCACATTATTTATATCGGTTTACTCAATTCGCCTTAACTCAACCTTTAAGTGATTCAGAAACCAATTCAACTCAGGCTTAGGAGTGTCATTATGCAAACAATAACGCGTTTTTCAGAAGTGACGGTTTTTGATGCTAGAACAGCATGGGAACAATGGAACTTAACTGAGTACTCATTTAAAAGTGAGTGCTTACTTTCGGTATCTAAATCACTTAATCAAATCGATGCTACGCTTAGTAGTGTTATGGTTCATCATATTCAACAAGCCCAAACTTTTATTGGTGAGCCTAAGTTGATGCCCGGACCTACGGGTGAAACGAATGAATTGTACTGCGCTGGGCGTGGTGTCTGCGCTTTGATTGTGACGTCATTATCCGAGCCAAAAGAGGATGTTCAAAAAGCGGCGATCCGTTTATTAACAACGGCACTTATTGCAGGAAATAGCGTCGTGATTTGTTGTGATGACGAAGCTTTTAATCACACACTTCAGCAAGCATTTGGGGATTCGTTACCTGCTCATTTGGTTCAAATTGTGGCTTATGATTCTTACGCTAAATTGATAGAAAGTAATATCAGCATTGCTGCTGTGGTGGTCGATCTACAGACTCAAATTGAGATGAATCGTTTATTAGCACAAAGAACGGGAGCGATTGTTCCTTTGATTGTAGAAGATCCGCAAAACATCGCGTTATCGTTTGATCCTGCTTTGGTACTGCGCTTTATTACCGAGCGAACACGAACAATTAACATTACTGCTGTTGGTGGCAATGCGACCTTGTTAGAATTAGGCAGTGAACATTAACCATAAATTCATCTGTGCTGGTAAGAATAGTTCGAACTAGCACTGTTTAACCCTTCAGGATAGAAGGGCTTTTTTATATAAAGGGGAAAACCTATGATCGACAATAGCTGGGCTATTAGCGGTACATTTATTGCGTATTTAATCCTGATGCTTGCCATTGGTTATTACGCTTATAAACGAACATCAAACTCAACCGATTACTTTCTTGGAGGGCGGACTTTAGGTCCTTGGCCTGCAGCATTATCTGCTGGTGCTTCTGATATGAGTGGCTGGTTATTGCTTGGTGTTCCAGGTTATGCGTATGCATCAGGGCTTGAAGCTACGTGGATTTGTGGTGGGTTGCTCATTGGGACATGGCTTAACTGGCTTGTGAGTGCTAAACGTCTTAGAACTTACAGTATTACGACGGATGCGATTACCATTCCTGACTTTTTATCACGCCGATTTTTAGATAAATCGAAACTGATTCAAACCATTTCTGCTTTTTTCATTTTGTTATTTTTCTTGTTCTATACCAGTTCTGGTTTAGTGGCAGGCGGGAAGTTGTTTGAAACCGTATTTGGTTTGGATTATCACATTGCCGTAGTAATTGGCGCTGTATGCGTTATTTCATACACGTTATTTGGTGGTTTCTTAGCAGTAGCATGGACTGACCTTGTTCAAGGTTTATTGATGTCGGCGGCGCTGCTAATTGTACCAATTGCAGCCATGAATGGTGGCTTTTCTCAATTAGATATGGATGTTACGTCGATCAATCCTGAGCTGCTTGATATGTGGACCAATGCGAAAGGTGAACCTATGACGGCGATCGCGATTATATCGCTAGTGGCATGGGGATTAGGCTACTTTGGTCAACCACATATTTTGGCGCGTTTTAAAGCCACTCGTAGTAATAAAGATTTAACGGCAGCGCGTCGAATTGCGGTTATTTGGACTGCACTTTCAATGGTAGGTGCTATTTTAGTTGGCCTGACTGGCTTAGTTTACGTAACCGGAAATCCGTCGTTTGTATTAGCTGATGGAGAAAAAATATTCATGATCCTTGTGAATGCTATTTTCCACCCAGTTATGGCGGGTATTTTATTGGCGGCTATTCTTGCTGCTATTATGAGTACGGCGGATTCTCAGCTACTAGTTTCCTCTTCTGCGCTTGCCGAAGATTTCTATAAGCAAGTCTTTAAGCAAGAGGCGACTTCAGATGAAGTGGTTAAAGTTGGTCGCTTTGCAGTGGTCGGATTATCGGTATTAGCGTTAATGCTTGCCATGAATCCAGACAGTTCAGTATTGAGCTTAGTATCTTATGCTTGGGCTGGATTTGGCGCGGCCTTTGGTCCTACGATTGTGCTTAGCTTGTATTGGTCTAAAATGAACCGTAATGGCGCTTTAGTGGGTATTCTTGTTGGTGGTATTACCATCGTAGTGTGGAAACAATTAACAGGTGGTATTTTTGATGTTTATGAAATCGTACCGGGTGTTATCTTCTCTACTATTTCGGTTATTGCCGTGAGTCTATTAACCGGCGGCCCAAGTGATGAAGTATCTCAACAGCATAAGAAATTTAAACAACAATTGATCGATCTTGATTAAAGATAATTGATCGATAGCTATAAAATATGGGCCTCTAAAGCATTCGTTTTAGAGGCTCAAATCATTGAGTTTTTAAAGATTAGTAAAAATCTAACCGACTTCAAATTTTTCTAAATAGCCCTATACATCTCAAATAAACCCGAGTATCTTTAAACTTAGTCTTTAGTAGATTATTTATTTGAAAGATACTTTAAAAGTCTTCGCAACACCTGCTATACCAGTCGTGTCATGAAGTGTTTCCTTTCTAAGTTTCTTATGTCCTGTGCGGATTATTCAATAGATATTTTACCAATGGCTATAACCACGCTACATGCGTAATTGATTAGTAAAATATATAGGATTTACCCATGTCTAAGACAACTGGTATCGTTAAGTGGTTTAACGAAGAGAAAGGTTTCGGATTCATCACTCAAGAAAATGGTGGGGCAGACGTATTTGTTCACTTCCGTTCTATTACTGGTGAAGGTTTCCGTACTTTAGCTGAAGGGCAAAAAGTGGCGTTTGAAGTTGAGCAAGGTCAGAAAGGCCCTCAAGCTGCAAACGTTGAAGTACTCTAATCTAGTACTGAAAAGAATTTAAAAAAGCCGCACTCGCTGCGGCTTTTTTGTTTTCCTTAACCTCTATTTTTACTGTTATCACCTATTCCTTAGGGCTCAAAGGTTTCGTATGTCTACATTGCTTAAAACTCACCAAACTCTGTATCGAGATCATGATTTTTCTAAGCAAGATCTACAAGATTTGGTATTTGATAAGTGCCAATTTTATGGCTGCAATTTCTCTCGTTCAGATTTGACTGAAACAAAATTTATTGATTGTGTTTTTATAGAAAGTGGCAATATTTTGGGATGTGATTTTAGCCATGCGAAACTGAAGGAAGCTAGCTTTAAAAATTGTAATTTGAGTATGGCTATTTTTGACGGTGCAGATGCCTTTGGTATTGAAATGCGCCATTGTCATCTGAAAGGGGGGAGCTTTTTTCGTACAAACTTTGCAAACCATATAACTCATAATACTTATTTTTGTTCAGCGTACATTACTAACTGCGATCTTTCTTATGCCAATTTAGAACGTCAAAAATTAGAGAAATGTGATTTATTTGAAAACCGTTGGGGTGGGGCTAACCTTTCTGGTTCGTCTTTTAAAGGTTCCGATTTATCTCGTGGTGAGTTTACTGCTGAACAATGGGAACAGGCGCAGTGGAATGATGCAAACTTGTCACATGTTGATTTGAACGGTTTGGATATTCGACGCATTACCTTAACTGGCGTGATTATTTGTCAATGGCAACAAGAGCAATTGCTGAGTAATTTAGGATTAGTAGTGGTATCGGATAACGCATAAGTGTATTGAAAGCAGAGATAGAATTTCATTTAAAGTAAGCGTTATACTTCGGTAACAAGAATATATTTAATTAGGAACGTAATATGGCATCAGATTTTTATGGAAGTAGTGCGGCTTATGCTCGCCAAGAAAGTGGCTATCGCGAAAAAGCACTCAAAATTTATCCGTGGGTGTGTGGCAATTGTGCCCGTGAGTTTGTGTACTCAAACCTTCGTGAATTAACCGTTCATCATAAAGATCACGATCATACCAATAATCCAGAAGATGGCAGTAATTGGGAGCTACTGTGTTTGTATTGTCATGACCATGAACATTCAAAATACAGCGATCATGACCGTTATGGTGCGGAAATTACACCAGGACGAGATGACCATGTTAGCGCGACTCATAATCCATTCGCGAACTTGAAAGATTTATTGAAAAAATAAAGATCCAGTGACTTAGCGCAAGCTTGATGTTAGTAGATTAACCTAAAAATTACCCAATAAAAAACGAGCTACTTGAGCTCGTTTGTTGTATTTGAAATAGTATTAATCGACTAATTTCATTTCTTGGATAATATCAGAAGCAATTTCTGGTTTGGTGCTGGTTGGCGTTGCATGCAGTTCTGCTTTTAATTGACCTTTACGGTTTTTCAGTCCGGTTTCTAATTTTTTAACGGCTGCTGCAATGGCTGGGTACATCACTTTATCTTCAGCTTTTGCTGAAATTCGTACACCTTCATAGTTTGAGAACGTTTCGACATGATGCTCATTATGCTGCTTGGTAATAATAATGTCGCAGCTGATTAAATCAGGAAAGTGAGAAGCTATTTTTTCGAATTTATTTTCGATTTCCGCACGAGAATCATCACTGATGGATACATGGTGAGTTTGAATATTTACTTTCATATGCAATACCTTCTGTTGAACGCCTTAAATAATTTATGGCGATGTTCTAGATCAATCTCTATTTCCAACCTAACAAAATTTTTTCTGTTAAGCAAAGCCATATAATGAGTTTAGTGATAAATAAACTGCTTTGCTTTTTCTTTGAGCAACAATTGGTTTTTAGTTGCTCAAAGAAAGAGTATATAACAAGAGAAAACAGCTATTGTGAGCTGATAGCCGTCTCTTTATTATATATTTTTAAATCTTTGTAACTTAATGTGCCGATAATACTTTTTTACTTTGATAGATTTCTTTCTTACGGCGTTTTTCAGCTCTTGCCATAATGAACCAAGTGGTAAACGTAAATAAAGACACACACAGTAAAATAATGCTCGCGATAGCATTTATCTCAGGCTTTACTCCTAACCGTACGGACGAAAATATTTCCATTGGTAGTGTGGTCGCTCCTGGTCCGGATACAAAACTGGCGAGGACTAAATCATCTAACGATAGTGCAAAGGCCATCATGCCACCAGCAACCAAAGATGGCGTGATCATTGGAATGGTAATTTGAAAAAATACTTTCCAAGGCTTAGCGCCTAAATCCATAGCCGCTTCTTCCATCGAAATATCAAGTTCACGCAAGCGAGAAGATACCAAAATGGCCACATACGAACTAGTAAACGTAGTGTGAGCAATCCAAATGGTCATCATTCCTCGTTCAATTGGCCAACCGATAAGATTATTCATGGCCACAAAGAGCAATAGCAAAGATAAACCGGTGATCACTTCTGGCATCACTAACGGAGCGGTTACTAATCCACCAAATAAAGTCTTACCATAAAAGCGTGGAATGCGAGTCAGTACAAATGCCGCCATCGTGCCTAATGCCACTGCTGAGATTGCGGTATAAAAGGCAATCTCAAGTGAGCGAAATACCGCGCTCATTAATTGAGTATTTTCCCAAAGTGAGCCGTACCATTTTATTGACCATCCACCCCAAACTGTTACCAATTTGGATGAATTAAATGAGTAAATAACCATGATCACTAAAGGCAAATAGATGAAGACTAAGCCTAAAATCAACATGATATTGGCAAAACCAAAACGTTTCATTGCGGTTCCTTTAAATACGAAATGCTTAACCCTCAAGCTCTTTTGCTTGAGTACGATTAAAGAAAATAATTGGGATCATTAATACGACTAGCATGACCACGGCTAGTGCTGCGGCAACTGGCCAGTCTCGGTTGTTAAAGAATTCTTGCCATAACACTTTACCTATCATTAATGTATCCGGACCACCAAGCAGCTCAGGGATCACAAACTCACCCACCACAGGAATAAATACCAGCATACAACCTGCAATAATCCCTCCTTTAGATAACGGAACGGTTATTTGCCAAAAGGTTGAAATATTACGGCAACCTAAGTCAGATGCCGCTTCTAATAAGCTTTGATCGTGCTTGGCTAAGTTGGCATAAAGCGGCAGCACCATAAAGGGTAAATACGAATATACAATCCCTATATACACTGCTAAATCGGTATTGAGGATATGTAAAGGTTCACTAATCAAACCTATATGTTGTAAAAAACCATTTAATAAACCGTTATTGCTTAAAATTCCCATCCAAGCGTAAACCCGGATTAAAATTGCTGTCCATGTTGGCATCATGATTAACAATAATAAAATGGTCTGGGTTTCTTTTTTTGCTTTTGAAATTGAATACGCCATTGGGTAGCCGATCAGCAAACAAGCAATGGTGCTGATCAGTGCCATTTTCAAAGAACTTAAATAAGCAGCAAGATATAATCCATCATCGCTCAGTAGCAAATAATTCCCCATATTTAGCAAAATGGTGAGCTGTTCATCAGCCCAACTCACCAACTCTGTATAGGGTGGAATAGCAACATCTGCTTCAGAAAAACTGATTTTCAGTACGATAATAAATGGCAATAAAAAGAAGATAAACAGCCAAAAGAAGGGCATTCCAATGACAAGTTTACGGCCAATTTTTTTATCAAGCTGCTTTAGATTTAGAATTGTCATTGCAGTACCACACCGCTGTCATCTTCCCAATATAAATAGACCTTATCTTCCCATGTTGGGCGTTTACCGTGGCGTTCAGCGTTGGCGATAAAGGCTTGCACAATTTTCCCCGACGGTAACTGAATGTGGTACACCGATGAACCACCAAGATAGGCAATGTCGTATACTGTTCCAGTTGTCCAGTTAAAGTCTGGATGCTCTAGATCGTCAGGTAAGCGAGTACTCATTAACAACTTTTCAGGGCGTAATGCATAAGCGACTTTCTTGTTTTCAGCTTGCGAGCTGATCCCGTGTCCCACATAAATCGGTTGTGATAAATCGACACAAGCAATCGTGGCGTGATCTTGTGCATCTTCTACTAACATGCCATCAAATAAATTGACGTTGCCGATGAACTCACACACTAAACGGTTCACAGGGGTTTCATAAATATCCATCGGGCTACCAATCTGCTCAATACAGCCTAAATGCATGATTGCTACACGCTGTGCCATCGTCATTGCTTCTTCTTGATCATGTGTGACCATGACACACGTTACTCCCACACGCTCGATGATTTCGACCAGCTCTAATTGCATTTGAGAGCGCAGTTTTTTATCGAGTGCGCCCATTGGTTCATCTAACAACAACAGCTTTGGACGCTTGGCTAAAGAGCGAGCCAAAGCCACACGCTGACGTTGACCACCTGATAGTTGGTGTGGTTTACGTTTAGCGTATTGAGTCATATGAACCAGTTTTAGCATCTCATCAACACGTGCTTTAATTTCATCTTTTGGTAGTGAATCTTGCTTCAAGCCAAAGGCAATATTTTGCTCTACGTTCATGTGTGGAAACAAAGCGTATGATTGGAACATCATATTAATCGGACGATCATAGGGCGCCATGTCGGTGATATCGACACCATCTAGAATAATTCGACCTTCGGTTGGTTTCTCAAAGCCCGCTAGCATGCGTAATAAGGTCGATTTACCCGAGCCTGATCCGCCTAGCAGAGCAAATATTTCACCCTTATTAATACTAATAGAGACATTATCGACAGCTAATGTATCGTCAAATTGTTTACTAACACGATCAATCTTAACTAGGATTTCTTTTGGTTTTGACTGACGTTCAAGGGCTTTTTTATAGGCGCTGGAGATAACCATGCGTAACTCTCACTATAACTTCAATTATTTGGGAATATGTTTAATAAAAAAGGCGCCCACTGTCGGACGCCTTATTCGCTGTTACCCAAATTGTTGGGTAAATGCTTTAGGCTTTATCGACCTGTCTTTATCTTAGTCCAAGTACGTGTCATTACACGTTGGGTCTTGGATGGCAAATCGCTAATGGTATAAATATTTTTGAGTGTCGCGTCATTTGGATAAACACCCAAATTATTACGCAGTTCATCTTTTACAAACGGTGTCGCCGCTTGGTTTCCATTGGCTGCACTGACTTCATTGGTAATATTAGCAATTACTTCAGGCTTCATTAGATAATTCAAAAACATATGCGCTGCTTTTACGTTTGCCGCGTCGGCCGGAATAGCCATCATGTCAAAGTAACTGCCTGCACCTTCTTTAGGGATCACATATTCAATATGATTACCGTTATTGGCTTCATTAGCACGAGCTTGAGCTATAAATAGGTCATTAGAATAACCAACCGCAACACAGATATCACCATTGGCTAAATCTGAAATATATTTAGATGAATGGAAATAACTTACGTTCGGGCGAATCGATAAAAACAGTGCTTCAGCTTGTTTAATGTCATCTGGCTTTTGCGTACTGGTATCTAAATTCAAGTAATTTAATGCCGCTGGTAACATTTCTGTTGGTGAGTCTAAGAATGAAACACCACATGACTTTAATTTTTCCATGTTTTCTGGTTTAAAGACTAAATCCCAAGAATCAACAGGCGCTGCGTCACCCAGAACTTTTTTTACTTTATCTACATTGTAAGCAAAACCAATTGTGCCCCATAGATATGGTATAGCATATAAATTACCTGGGTCACTTGGTGCCAATGCATTTAATAGCTCAGGGTTTAAGTTTTTCCAGTTAGGCAATTGAGAACGATCTAACTTTTGGAAAACACCTGCGCGAATTTGTTTAGCTAAAAAGTTGTTTGATGGCACAACAACATCATACCCAGAACGACCAGCCAGAAGTTTCGCTTCTAAGACTTCGTTGCTATCGAATACGTCATACACCACTTTAATACCACTTTCTTTTTCGAAGTTGGCAATGGTGTCTTCAGCGATATAACTACTCCAGTTATAAACATGAAGGACTTGGTCATCTTGAGCGAAAGCTTTTGTTGACGTTAATAATACAGTAGAGGTGAATAATGTTGTCACCGCCATGGATGCGGTTAAAAGTGTTTTTTTCAAAGACATGGTTTTACCCTAAAAAGCGATCAAAAAGATCGGGTTGCAAAGCACACCAACCTCTAACTTAACGCCAGCATTCCTTCTGGTGGGGGATAACTGATTTGGGTCAGGTTGAACATAAATTAAACTAAGATTTATTTATGCAGTATAAACAAATCCTAAAAAATTGAAGATTCAATATGACGTTTTCTGAGTGGGGTGCATGAAGGGAATATTCACCCATACTCTTAGATTTGCAACCTACGCCCATTAACCTTGCGTTAACGATTAGCGGCACTTAAATGATTTGTGACTAAAGCACTAATAAAGAGCTAAAGTCAGTAACTTGAGTGCGGTGGTTGGTACTTTCTTGCGAAGAACAACGCGATAATAAATTGAAAATTCAAATAGTAAATCAGAATAAATTTATGGTTTCGATAAAACTTTTTTATTGTTTTTGATGGACAAGAGGTGAATGAGAATAATGCACTTATTGGATGTTCATGGATAAATGTGTTGTAGTGTTAATAGGTTGTTTGCCTTGAATAAATGATCAGTCTTAAAAAGGAAAATGAATGTTTGTCACTAAATACTATATTGTAGGAAGTCTCTTTTTTTATCTTCTGGCGCTGCTTTGTCCTAATTTTTGGCTATCGATTCCATTGGCTTGGATTGCATTATCATTATCGGTTGTCAGTATTGCCTATTTATGTAATTTTCCTCACCTATTTCGCAAAAAACCGAATGGTGTGATCCCAAATGGTATTCAACTTATTTTGGCGCCTTTCCTTATAGGGGCCCATTATTATAATTATTGGGCGCGTCACCACGATTCTGTGGCACCGATCCAACGGATTGATCCTCAGTTGTATCTTGCACGACGTTTGTTTACCAAAGATTTAGAAGAATTAAAGGCACAAGGTATCGGCAGTATTTTAGATATGACGGCTGAGTTTCATGGTTTAGAAAGCAGTAAAGCGAAGCGAGAGTTTCAGTATTTCAACTTGCCAGTGCTTGATCATAAAGTACCTTCAAAACGGCAGTTATTAAAAGCATTAGATTGGATTGATGTGCAATTGGCGGACTCTAAAAAAGTGGTGGTGCATTGTGCGCTTGGTCGTGGGCGCTCTGTCTTCGTATTAGCCGCTTATTTATTACGTCGTTACCCACAGATGAATATTGTTGATGTGATGAAAAAAATTCAATCTATCCGTAGCACCGCTAACCTTAATAAGGAGCAAATGGGTATGTTACAAGAACTCTATAAAGAAAAAGCATTAGTTTCCGAGCAAACAGTGTGGGTGATCGTTAATCCTGTTTCTGGTGGTGGGAAGTGGGGGAGATTTAAAGACGAAATATTAGAGAAGATAAAAGAGAAATATAAAGTAGAAGTAAGAGAGACGACGCCCGATATTTCGGCAACTGATCTGACTAAAGAAGCTATCCAAGCGAATGCTCACATGATCATCGCGGGCGGTGGCGATGGACGGTGACAGAAGTGGCGAGTCAAATTATTCATACTGATATTGTATTGGGTATTCTCCCTCTTGGTACTGCTAATGCTTTGTGTCATGTGCTTTATGGTATTGAAAATAAAATCATCCCGATTGAAACGGCTTGTGGCGCAATTTTAAATGGTGAAATTACTCAAATTGATACGGCTCTTTGTAATCAAGATTTAATGTTGCTGGTGGCCGGAATTGGTTTTGAGCAACAAATGATTGAATACGCGGAACGTGAAGAGAAAAATAATGATGGTCAAATCGCATACTTAAAAGGATTGTGGGGCGCGATAGCCAATAATCACACCATTACGATTACGCTAAAATTAGATGATGGTGAGGCAAAAGAGCTAGAAGTTAGCAGTTTAGTTATTGCTAATGCCGCTCCATTTACCACCTTACTGGCTCAAGGCGGTGGGGAGCCCGATCTACAAGATGGCATTATGGATATCACCTATATGCCAAGCCATGAAAGCGTCACAGGTCGCTTATTATCATTATCCGAGCTTGCATTATCAGGCTTGTTGCCAACTTCTGAGCCTATGGGGTTTGTGCATAAACAAGCGAAACAGATCCTCGTTTCAAGTAATGAGAAGTTTAAGTACGTGATTGATGGCGAGTTATATGAAACCGATAAACTGACGATTCGGGTTCAACCAAGATCGCTGAATGTCATGGTGCCAACGTGGTTTAATAATCAATAGTAGAAGAATAAAATGGGTCATTTATAAGGCATGGAAATACGGATATGTGCTTTTTAGTGAGTGATTAATGGATTTGTATAACGATAGGATTTCGGTAGTAATTAAAATGTTACCGATTTATGATTCAAACCATTTTTGTATTCCCTTTTCATGAGATAAGTCTAACGATGTCTAATCACTCTCCTGCTCTCGGCGCTTCTTGGATGCTGATTGCAGGTTTATCTTTTGCAATAGTAAATAGTATTGCGCAATACATCAGTATTACTTTTTCATTGCCATCCACAACCGTTGCTTTGATCCAATATGCGATTGCACTGGTGGCGATTCTTCCGTATTTAAAAACTTTAGGTATCCGAAAGTCTTTGTACACTAGGCATTTTGGTTGGCATGCTTTTCGGGTATTTTTATCTGTAATAGGTATTCAGCTTTGGTTCTGGGCATTGGCTTACCCTGTGCCGATTTGGCAAGGTATCGCGCTGTTGATGACGTCACCTTTATTTGCAACCGTAGGCTCAGGCTTGATATTAAAAGAAAGAGTTGGCTGGGCGCGTTGGATTGCGACTTTAGCGGGTTTTTTGGGCGCGATGATCATTCTAGAGCCTTGGTCGGATGGTTTTAGCTGGGCGACATTACTGCCTGTTGGCGCGGCTTTCTTCTGGGCTTGTTATTCATTAATGGTCAAGAAAATGTCGGTGAACGATTCTCCATCGACTATGGTGGTGTATCTTTTGGTGTTGCTTACGCCATTTAACCTCTTTCTTGCATTACCAGAATGGTCAACGCCAACGGGCTGGGATGTATGGCTGTTGTTGATTGGTGCAGGGGTAATGACAGCGTTAGCGCAGTGGGCAATTGTTAAAGCTTATGCCGTTGCTGATGCTTCTTTTGTTCAGCCTTTTGATTTAGCAAAATTGCCATTTAATGTATTTTTAGGTTGGCTAGTTTTTGGTTGGATCCCTACCGGTAATTTATGGATTGGCGCAGCGATCATGATGGCATCGATCGTATTTATTACTCAGTGGGAGCGGCGTAAGCTTAATTAATATTTTCACATTCAGAGCAAGTGGTTTGAGTTAATCGCTTGCGTTATCATTTCCATGTAATACCTAACTTTCTTTCATTATTTCTGTGATTAATATCTTTTATTTTCTACCTTCGTCTCTTTAATATGCAGCTTCTATGCAACCTAGGTCGATATCTTTGTTTCGGCATCTATCGATATGAGGCTCTTTATGTCGACATTACTCGCTATTTCATTAACTACCGGTTTGCTTTCTGGCGTGTGGGGCTGGGTGGCCATGTCTTTAGGTTTGCTTGCTTGGGCTGGGTTCTTGGGGTGCACTAGCTATTTTGCATCCCCGTTACAAGGTATCAAAGGACTTGGTGTGAGTTTAGCAACAAATGTTGCTGGTGTAGTGTGGGCATTGATTATTATTCATGGTTCACAATGGTTCGGTAGCGAGATTATCGGTTATATATTGACGGGACTCGTGTCCTTTTTTATGTGCATTCAAGCAAAACAATATTGGCTGAATTTTATTCCAGGAACCTTTATTGGTGCATGTGCCACGTTTGCCGCTGGTGGTGATTGGCATCTAGTTGTACCGTCTTTAATCATTGGTGGAGTATTTGGTTATTTGATGAAAGCAAGCGGGTTATGGTTACAAGCAAGGAGTCAAACAAAGTTAGTGGCGACGCAGGTGCGTTAATATATCTTTTTTAATAAAGACTTTTAGTTTTGTTTTGTATGCGCTGCATTTTTGTTCACTTACATTGGTTTGTAAATGCTTTGAAGAAAATCTGACGTTTGAATGACATGGTATTCACCCTAATTTGTCATTTTGTCTGTAGTTGAAATCTTACAGCGAAATGGAGCTAAAATGGAGTTTACTGAAAATGATAGAGAGGCGTTATATCAAGTCTGGATGTCACATAAAGCGAAGCGTCACCTCACTCAAATGGATATGTCTAAGAAAGTTGGGATCAGCGTTGTTGAATTTTCCAACTTACTACGAGCGAAAGCACCGTTAACATTAAGTTTTATCGCTAAATTTTGCCAAGTTCTTGAGCTTGAACCTCACAACGTAGTTCCTTCCTTGAAGTTTCAAGCCGGCCAAGCCCCGCAACTAGTGTATTTACAAAACCGTATCATCATTGATGGTGATATTCAGCGCGTTCAAGTAGAGGGCAATCAAGTTATTATTGATTATTGCACTCAAGTGAATGCGGTTGGTTAATACTTGATATCAAATATTATCACCCTTAAAATTCGAGTTAAATTAATCGTTTTTCGCCATTGATATATCTTAAACAATATTGATGTCGTTTCAATTTACTGGACCTATTTTTCTTATGCTAAAGCCTATACGAGTTATTGCACCGTTTATAGTCGGCTTATTATTGATGCCAGTATCTACCATGGCAGCCACGACGAAAGTGGGTACGTTTACTTTGGATAATGGTACTCAAGTTGTGTTAAATGATGATTTCACTTGGGAGTATGTTCTGACTCAAAATGTGCCAGCTAAGACTAATTCGGTATCAGAAGTTTCAAAACAAGCCGCGTTAACTCAGCCTGCCGCAATGACTAGTACTGTTGCAGCTATAAAGAGTTCTAGTTCCACGGAAACTGAAACATTAACGACCAAAGCGATGAGCTCGACAGAATTACTCGGTAAAACAGCAAAGAATGGTATTGCGGTTTCTTTGGCACAAGCCAAGTGGGATGGCGATAAACTGGGATTAATATTTACCCTAGAAAGCTCAAATAGTGACAGCATGGTAACCGTATTGATTGATGCCACTTTTTATAATGATCAAGGTGTTAAGTTAAACGAACAAGAGTTACCTATCTGGCAAGCAATCAAGAGAATGCCAGAAACTTATCTACGTAAAGGTGAACAGCGCCAATCAAAAGTTATTTGGGTGGAAGGTATTGATAAGCAGCAATGGAAAAAACAGTTACTCATTTTTAAAATCACTGAATTAGACACTTGGTAATATCGAGTAAAGCTGACGTTAATTCAAGTCAATACGTTATTGTTAGGTGACATTAAAAATCCTGCTTTTTATGGCAGGATTTTTAATTTTCTAATCAATCCTAAATAGCAACATTGCATTTTCATTAGATTAATGAGGTGAGGTGCGTTTTTTAAAATCCTACGTTCATGCCAACCCAATAACGGCGCCCATCTTCAACGTATCCATAATCATCGTAACTAACGTTTTTATCTAGAATGTTGTAAATAGCTGCATTAACCGAAACGTTAGTGGTTAAATGATAACTCACTCCCATATCAACAAAAGTATAATCAGGAGCGATTAGGCTACTTGATGATGGACCTGTGGTTGGGTTCATTTCTTCACCGTGGTAAGTCACTTTGGTCCAAGCTTCCATATCTTGTGTTGCTTGCCATGATAAGTCACTACTAAATAGGTGCTTAGGCAGTTGCACTAAAGGTTGACCTTTGTAAGCACCACTTTTTTGCTCAGAGTCATTGAAGGTGTAACTGGCATTGAAGAACCAATCATCTCCTAAAGGTAAACCAAGAGTAGCTTCCACTCCTCGAGTCGTCGCTTCATCAACGTTTACTTTTTTCGTTGCGTCGCTACCTGAACTATTGACTGGTCCGCAGGTTGGGCAAGCTACGCGAGTGATCTTATCTTTAAAGTCATTGTTAAATAAAGTTAAGCTTGAACTTAAACCAAAATCAGATTGGTAGTTTAAGCTGATCTCGGTATTGACGGAGGTTTCCGGTTTCAAATCAGGGTTACCGTAGATATCTCCACCGCGGCTGCCTTGAGCCCAATCAGCCGAAGTTTCGCGTAATGATGGCGCGTGATAACCCGTTGAGACGCCACCTTTTAATACTAAGTTTGAGGTTAAGCTCCACACACCGTATGCGCGTGGGCTAACATGAGTGCCATAGTTTTCATCATCATCTAAACGTGCACCTACGGTTAAGCTAAAGCTGTCTACAATGTCCCACTGATCTTCTAAGAAGAAGGCGTAACGATTATTACTGAGAGTGTTGAGATCGGAGGCACTATTGGTTGTATCATCGACCAGACGTGCGTATTGATATTCGAAACCAGATGTTAAAGTATGTGAAGCAATAGGGGTGACTAAGCTGGTTTTAAATACGGTATTTTGGCTATCAATTTTACGTGAGGTATTATCAGAATTTTCATATTGAACATAAGTGTTTGATTGCCCCAGAACTCCCCAATTCCCATCATAAGTTAAGGCATAATTTTTACGGCTATATTCATCTAGGCTATCAACTCCAGGGTTTCCTCGGCTATCAACATCTGGGACCGACATTCCGACTTTTCCTGATCGAGATTGCTCCGAAATTCCCGCTTCAAGCGAAACCTGATGATCATCATTGATACTATAAATCAGCTTAGAGTTAACGCTGTTTAGTTCTTTATTTTCGTAACCATTGGGAATTTTATCCTCATCTCGAACCACGGTTTGACCATTAAGTTGTAAAGCCAAATTATCACTTAATGGGCCTGTTACAAAGAAATTAGCAGTACGTTCATCACCAGAGTCACGGTTTTCTTGAATAGTGGTACCAAGTTGAACATTCCCTGTCCATTGTTTGGCATCTTTACGTGTAATGACGTTAATGACGCCGCCAATCGCATCCGAACCATAGAGCGTAGACATTGGGCCACGGATAACTTCAATACGCTCAATCGCTTCAATTGGTGGTAGCCAACCTTGTTCGATACCCGGTCCATCACTATTAGGTCGAGTTTCGCGTGAAGATTGGCGTTTTCCATCCACTAAAATCAAAGTATAAGCTGAACCCATGCCACGAATACTGATATCCGTGGTATCACCGCCACCCGTGATGGTTACACCCGGAACACTACGCAAAGCATCGGTTACATCTCGATAATATCGGTTTTCGAGTTGCTCTCTTGTCACTACGCTAATACTAGCTGGCGCGGTGATTTCTGATTGTGCATGACCTGAGGCGGTAACCACCATGGTTTCTAAACTTGCAGCTTGTGAATCGATTTTTCCGGTAGTGCTTTGATCGGTTGCAGTTTTCTCTTCGGCAAAACTAACACCAGAGAACGCGATGAGTAATGAACCCGTCAAAAATGAAAGACGGTAAGTCGAAGTAGACATTTCCCTTTCCTTAAATGATAATAATTCTTAAAATCATTTGCGATTATTCATATATTTGAATGATTGACTAGCTAAATAAGCGGAACAGAGCGTTCCAAAAATGGGATTTGAATTGAAAATGAATGACTTACACAGCATCAAGGCATTTAATGCATTGTGTCAGCACCATAGCGTGACCGCTGCCGCATTATCATTAAATCAGCCAAAATCTACAGTCAGTCGACGTTTAGCTCAGTTAGAAGATGATTTAGGCCAGACATTATTTATTAAAAAAGGCAACAAATTAGTCATTACTCGAGCAGGAGAAGTGTTTGCAAACTATTGCTTACAATTTTTGTATTTAGCAGAAGAAAGTAAAAATGCGCTACAGGCTCTTAACCAAACGGTTGCTGGAGATATCAAACTGATGTGTTCTCCTAGTCTTATTCGGAGTTGGCTCGGTTCACAACTAAATGATTTTTTGAACGACAATCAAGAAGTAAGCATTCACTTACAATCTGAACAACGGGAAGATCATTACTCTCAGCCACCCGATTTAATTCTCAGTGTTGGGGAATTGGCGTTGACTGGATCGTGGCACAAGTTAGTGTTGGGTGAATGGCAATATGGTATTTACGCTGCGCCAAGTTACTTAAAACGGTTTACTGTTCTTGAGCATCCATGGCAATTGACTCAACATGCGTGGGTGCCATCTGAATCCACATGGGATAATAAAATCACATTGAATAAAGGTTCGGAAAGTTATGATGTGATCCCCAGAACCTGCCGCTTAATCAGTGATAGTTTACCGCTGCAAATTGATTCAATAGCTCAAGGTTTAGGCGTAGGTCTTTTGCCTAAATGGACCGCAAAAAAATACGGCAATGCTCATCCGGGGCAAATTCAAGCATGTTTACCACAATGGCAAGGGAAACCTATGTTGATTGTATGTTATTGCGCGGTGGGGGTTTTGCCATTACGAGTTCAGCGTTTACTTGAAATACTGCAACAGAACGTTCCAATGGAATGGAAGCCAAGTTCGGATTTTAATAAAGTGACACCGTTGCCGAGCTACCAACAAATATTGAATGGCTTAACAACAAGATAGAGTGAGATCGCTTTAGATTGATGAAGTGAACTCACTCGCTTTTGATGTTAAGCGTAATACAGGCATACGCGCTTGTTATCTACTTCAATCACATTAAATGGCGTTTCGTATATTTCTCCCAGCACTTTGGCATCAATTACTTGCTCAACTTGACCTTTAGCGACAATCTTGCCTTTTTTGAGCGCAATAATGGTATCAGCGTAGCAAGAAGCAAAATTAATATCATGGATCACAATCACCACCGCTTTATTGAGCTCGTGCGCCAATCGCTTAATGGTGGCCATGATCTGTAATGAATGCTTAATATCGAGATTATTCAACGGTTCATCTAAAAAGACATAACCTGTATCTTGCGCGATCACCATGGCGATAAAAGCCAATTGACGCTGACCACCGCTGAGTTCATCCAAATATTTATGTTCAATTGTCGCGAGATCCAAATAAGAAATTGCTTGATCGATGACGTGATTATCGTCAGCGGTTAAGTTTCCTTGGCAATAAGGAAAACGCCCAAAAGACACCAATTCACGCACGGTAAAACGCAGTGTAAATCCATTAGCTTGGCGTAGAACCGATAAACGTTTTGCCAGTGCTTTGGTATCCCAATCGACTAATTCTTGTCCATCAATCCATACTTCGCCTTCATCTCGATTGAGTAATCGTCCCGCCATCGATAATAAGGTACTTTTCCCCGCGCCATTAGGGCCAATAATTGCCGTGACTTGGCCTTTTTGGAATTGGGCACTGGCTTGCTCAACCACTAACTGTTGACCAAATTTTTTGGTTAAATTTTTCAGTTCAATCATTGTGAATACACCATTAAGTTACTTTATTACGCAGGAGTAAGGTTAAGAAATAAAGACCGCCGACGAAATTGATGATAACGCTTAAGGTCGTTTCAAATCCGAAAGCTTTTTCTACCAACCATTGCCCACTAAGTAGCGTACATACCGACATCAGCGAGCAGCCAATCAATAAATATCGGTGCTGATATGAGCAAAACCACTCACGGGTTAAGTTGGTGATCAAAAGGCCAAAGAACATGATTGGGCCAATGAGTGCTGTTGAAATTGCAATTAACACAGAAGACAACAGCAGCACTGTTCGGGTGGTGCGCTTAATATCAACGCCTAAGCTGGTGGCATTATCTTGATCAAGCAAATACACATCTAAAGTGCGGTGCAATCGAAATAGATAAATAGTAACGACAACTAATATTGGAATGGTCCAATAGACTAAATCGGTATGAATATTATTAAAACTGGCAAACATATTGGCTTGTACCGTGGCGAACTCATCGGGATCCATCAGCATTATGAAAAAGGAAGATAGGCTTTGAAACAGTTGCCCGAAGATCACGCCCAGCAGTAACAATGAAATGATATTGTTGGATGAATAACGAAAATACATCACAAATAATAACAGTGAAAATGCCAACATGAATAGTACGGAAACAGAGAAATTCACAAAAGCATTCATAATGAAAATGCTAAAACTACCAAACAGAGCAACCACTAACACTTGCACCAGTAAGTACAAAGAATCAAAGCCCATAATACTCGGAGTTAAAATACGATTATTGGTGATGGTTTGAAAGCAAAATGACGACATCCCAATCGCAAAGCCACCAATGATTATCGCGGCCACTTTTGGGATCCGGCGAGATAAGAAATATTCATAATTATCGGTGGTTAAACCATAACCAATAAATAAGCCTGCAAACAGTAATGAGAGAGCGACCATCATCAGGATCTTGGTTTTATCCGTCACGCTTCATTCCTTTTAAAATCAGAAAAATAAACACACCACCGCCTAATAAACTGATCACCATTGAAATAGGCACTTCGTATGGGAAGATGATTAATCTACCCGCTAAATCACAGAGCAGTACTAAAATGCCACCTAGCATGGCGGTACGAGGGATATTTTTGCGTAAGTTGTCACCATAGAAGCGATTGACAAGATTAGGGACGATTAAGCCAAGAAAGGGTAGTTGTCCGACAATCATCACCACCGAGGCGGACATGATCGACACCAATGCGACTCCAAGCGTTAAAACGTGCTGATAATTCAAGCCTAAATTCACCGCAAAGTCTTTGCCCATACCGACTGCGGAGATACGAGCGGCGTAGAGAAAACTGATGACCATCACCGGTAGTGCAATATAAAGCAGCTCATAATTACCGGCTAAAATGTTGGCGAAATTGGCGACACTCCAACCTGAAAGGTTTTGCACTGCATCGTATTTGTAGGCAATAAACATCGCCATAGAAGACACAATATTACCAAAAATAATGCCAATTAATGGTACAAAAACCACATTCTTAAATTGAACACGTTGAATTAATTGCACAAAACACCAAGTTCCGAGCATTGCGATGGCGAAGATTAACCACAGCTGATCGCCATTGCCAAAAATCACCAAGCTCAACACAAATCCGAGCATGGCACACTCTATAGTGCCGGAGGTTGAAGGCGCGGCAAATCGGTTCTGACTAATCTGCTGCATAATTAAGCCCGCAATACTCAAGCCACCACCAGCCAATAAAATAGCGAGTAAGCGAGGAATCCTGCTGGTCATAAAAAGTTGCCAAGTGGTGACATCGCCCTGCATTAAGGTTGCAAGTGATACATTGCCTACACCAACAAAGAGTGATGCTAAGCTCAGTAGGATTAACGTGATCAGCAGGCTATGTTTTCGTAAGCAATGTATTAACCAACCACTTTTTTGTAAGTGATGTTTTGTGAGTAATCGAGTCAAATCAACCTCTAAACCCATATTGAATGAAATTGAGGCTTTCATCATGTTGGGTATGATTTTATGTTGTTCAGTTTGAACGATGAAAAGCCACAGCATGGTTGCTGTAGCTTCTATCGGTTGGCCATTTTTATGATGATTCAGCGAGCATTAGTTAGTTTTGGTTAACGCTTCAATATCTTGGATCATAGTGCCAGTTGCGGTAATACCTGAGCCAGCTACATACCAAGCCGGAATATCGAGATACACCATACGCTGGTTTTTATAAGCGTCAGTAGATTTGACTAAATCGTTTTCGAAGTCTTGGCGCGTGGTGCTTTTTTCTTTGTTAACCAGTTTATCGCGATCAAGGATCAATAGAGTTGAAGGATTTTCTTGTGCGACTAACTCGTAAGAAACCAGGTTACCATGCCCACCAGTGCGACCAGATTTTTTGGCTTTTTCAGAAGGTTTAGTTTCTTTTTTAGGCGCGATTGCCATGGTTGGCTTAAATCCAAAATCTTGATAAAGCACAGCAAAGCGAGATCCTTCCCCAAAAGAGGTGATATTGCCACCAGAGCTCATTAGCATTAGTGCATCAACATCATGGCTTTGGTTGTAAGCTTTAATCGTATTGAAACGCTGATTATAGGCGGTGATTTTTTCGTTCACGAGTTGGTCTTTATCAAAAATAGCACCGAGGTCATGCCAAATTTTTTGCGTGCCTTGCCAATAGTCAGCGCCATTTTGAACTGCAAAAACATAAGTCGGCGCAATTTTAGAAAGTTCATCAAAATGTTTAGAACTGCGTGGACCAACAATGATTAAATCTGGTTTTTGGCTATAAATGGCTTCAAAATCAGGTTCGAAAATCGTCCCAACTGATGGGTAATCTTTACTGCCGTATTGGGTTAAGTAATCAGGAAACGCCGCTATTTTGGATACCGCGACAGGCTTTATTCCTAAGGCATCAACCGCATCAATTGCACCTACACCAATGACAACCACACGTTGTGGATCGGTTTCAAGCGTGGTTTTCCCCATTAAATGTTCAAGAGTAATTGTTTTAGCAAAAGCCGAAGTACTGGCGACTGTGATTGCGAGCACGGAAAGTAATTTCATAAGCATTGGGCGGTTCATTGTTTCTCCATATAGTAATGAGAATAATTATTGTTGCGATTACTATATTGTTTTTGGTGAACAAATCAATCTTTCAAATGTAAAGATATGAAAATATTGATAGAAATCATGAAAATAGAGAAAAAGACTGACGAGATAGAAATTGCGAGGCTAGATAAATTAGCCTAGCGGAGATTTTTGATGGGAGGAGGGCTTTTAAGTTTAGATAATATTTCTAACGCATGGCAGCGTTTGTCTTGATCGTCATTTATACATTTAGTTCTATCGGATTACGTAAAAAAGCCACGTTTATCTGCTAAATATTACAAAGAGATTTAACATGTGACTCATAACTTAGTGAATGTGTAATAACTTAGTTATAATGGTTGAGTTGCCAGTTTTTGGATAAATTCCGCTAAGGTTGTTTATGAAAATAAGTGGTTTTACTATTATTGAATTGGTCGTTGTTATTGTCATTCTCGGAGTATTAGCAGTGACTGTTGCTCCTAAATTTTTGAATATCACAACTGATGCGCATGTGGCTAAAAACAATGCTACTGGAGCCGCGTTTAAAAGTGCTATTCAATTGGTGCACTCTAAAGCGATGATATTAAGTAGTGGAAGAGCTGCTAATGATTTACAGATATTTGGTAATGATTCTTCTGGTCAATTAGATATCAATGCTAATGGATTTCCTGTTCAACAATATTTTCGTGATGAAGAAAATCCACAATTAAATAACGTGCCTGACTGTAAAGCGGTTTGGAACGCTATACTTGATGATGCTCCAATGGTTTCTAATTATGCTGACAGCAGTAAATCAGTTTACCAAGCAACTTATATTAAAAATGCTTAATGTTTATATAAATACAACTTACTTCCAACGATCTCGATCTATTATGACTCTCGCAATGGGCAGGTCATTATAGATAATAATCCTGATGATTAATGTGGTTAGATATTCTCACTTAAGTTAACCCTTACCGTTTTAGCAAAAGCTGAAGTACTGGTGGCTGCAATTGCGAGGCTAGATAAATTAGCCTCGCGGAGATTTTTGATGGGAAGGAGAGCTATTTAAGTTTAGATAAAATTTCTAACGCATGGCAGCGTTTGTCTTGAGCGTAGACATCATTGGTAAAAATAAATTCATCGACACCCAGTTGTTTGACTAACATTTCCAAGCGATGTTGGATGGTTGTCGGGCTTCCCATAATCGAGAGACTCAAAAAGTTATCGACATACGCTTCTTCTTGTTCACTCCAAAGTCCTTCCATACTGTCTATCGGTGGTTGTAGCCATAATGCTTCACCGCGAATCAATGCCAAAATTCTTTGCTTAGACGTGGTACTTAAAAACTTAGCTTCTTCATCTGTATCTGCCGCAACTAAAGGCAGTGCCAGCATCACATACGGTTTATCTAACACTTCAGATGGTTGGAATTGGTCACGATAAATGGTCAATGCTTCGTGTAAAAATCGAGGTGCGAAATGACCAGCAAACACATAAGGCAATCCTCGCTGCGCGGCAAGCTGTGCGCTGAATAAACTCGATCCTAATAACCAAATCGGCACGTTGGTGTTTTCACCCGGAATTGCCCGTACAGCACGTTTTTTATTGTATGGACCGAGATAATTTTGCAGTTGCGCGACTTCGTCTGGAAAACGATCGGCGCGGCGTTCATCTCGATTTAAAGCTCGGCTAGTGGTGGGATCGCTGCCAGGTGCTCGCCCTAAACCAAGATCGATTCGATTAGGATATAAGCTTTCTAAAGTACCAAATTGTTCCGCTACCACTAAAGGTGGGTGGTTAGGCAGCATGATCCCACCTGCGCCAACTCGAATATGTTGAGTGTTGGCCGCAATATAGCCAATTAATACAGAGGTGGCTGAACTGGCAATACCTTCCATATTGTGGTGCTCAGCAAACCAAAATCGATTAAAGCCTAATTTTTCAGCCGTTTGTGCATATTCCAAACTGTTTTTTAGAGTTTCGCCTACGCTTGAATTTGGGCGCATTGGAGCAAGTTCTAATAGCGAAAAAGGGATGGATGATAGTGAGGACATAAAAGATTCCCGTATTAGGATGAATCTTAATAACATACAGTTAACGGGCCCGAAGCGATAGTGAATTGGCATGACTTTAATGAATGTTGTGGATGCGTTTAAATCACGTTGTATCCATTCCTTCTAGTATGTATTTACTGAATTACAATTTAGCATTGAAAATGCAATTAACCTATTTATTGTGTACAATTTATTGATGATGAGTTAATGAGAATAATAATACTGAGGAGTGTAAATAATGGCATGGAATGTCTATTTGTCTGGTGAGATTCATACTGATTGGCGTACACAGATCATTCAAGGTTGTGAGAGTAAAGGTCTTGATGTTACCTTTAGTTCGGCTGTGACCGACCATGAGAGCAGTGATGCGGCAGGTGATACTTTAGGTGTAGAGGAGCAATCATTTTGGCGAGATCATAAGTCCGCTAAAATTAATGCTATTCGAATTCAAAACCAAATTAAGCAATGTGATTTAGCGATTATTCGTTTTGGTGAAAAATATAAACAATGGAATGCTGCCTTTGATGCCGGCTATTGTGCAGCGCTTGATAAGCCTTATATTACTTTCCATGCTGAAGATATCATTCACCCATTAAAAGAAGTGGATGCTAGCGCACACGCATGGGCCACGAATACTAGCCAAGTAGTTGAAGTATTAGAATATTTATTAACTAATAAGTGACTTTTTTTGCACATAAATCATCGGAAATAGAGGGTTTATGTGCAAATTTAAAAGCTAGCGGAAGGTTTGCCCTGATATATCAGGATGATAAAGCGGTTGTACAACATTCCCTGCTGGATCAGTACAATGGAAGCTGCGTGCTCCATCACCATGGTCATGCGGTGTATCGAGTAAAGGGACACCTTGGGACTGTAAAAATTTAAACCAATTTTGCAGATCTTCCTTTGAATCGACAATGAATCCGAAATGATCAAGTGATTGTTTCTGATTTTCTTGAGCATGATGTGCTCGTCCAAGCGATAAATTATCGTTACCACAACTCAGGTAAATTAAGTTGTCGTTAGCTTTCCTTGAAATATCCATCCCCATTATTTTATGGTAAAAATGCACGCATTCCTCAAAAGGGTGTACGGTTAACGCAAGATGTCTCAATCCATTGAATGGCTTCGGTCTATTCATAATCTCACCTATTAAAATGTACTGTGTTTTTTATTGTGTACAATTATAGGTGTATTTCAATGAAATTCCACTTTGTTTAGATTATTAAACTCAGGCAAGATAGCTAGTATTCACAGTCGAAAAGAAGGAAAGAATATGTTTTGTATTTTTGTAAAGAATGAAGTTAAAGCTGGATGCCGTGAACAATATTTGTCAATTATGAAAGAGAACGCGAAGGCCTCAGTCGAAAATGAAGAAGGTTGTATAGTTTTTGATGTGTTAAATGACCAAACGAACGATCATCATTTTTATTTATATGAAATTTACAGCAACGAAACCGCATTTGCGGAACATAAAGTAGCACCGCATTATATTGAAAGTCGTAAATATTTGGGTGATATAGTCGAAGCGGTTTCTGTTGTTCGTTGTGATGTGTTGGAAAGAAATTAACTAATCTACCAGTATCACTTGAAGCTGCAGTTTTTTGTGGGCCACCTTAGCTTAGAAATTTATAAGCTTATAAAATGTTGCTCACCTGCAGCCTCAGTATAAACCTCATTTATTCTTCTTGTTATGAAGAAAGGACTTTAATGGTTCCGGCTTGTGATATAGATAGCCTTGCAAGTGCTTCACACCACGTTCAATTAAATAATTCGCTTGAGTTTGTGTTTCTATCCCTTCAGCTGTCACTGGAATTTTTAATCTATTTGCTAAATCGAGCATATTATCAATAATGTCGCCACTTAATGCTCGATGAGGAAACCCATCAATAAAACTTTTATCAATTTTGATGCCATCTATTTGGAAATCACGGATATTTTCAAGGCTTGAATAACCGGTTCCAAAATCATCAATTGAAATTCCTACTCCGATCTTATGGAGTTCCTCAATGGTATCAATAGTATCTTGATCATGGTTTATAATTTGTCTTTCGGTGACCTCTAATACAAGGCTAATATGCTTAAGATCAGGATCTTCTGAAAACTGCCGGCAATGTTCTACTAGTTGATGGGAGTGAGCTTTAGATAGCTGGGTCGGGCAAATATTAATACTTAAGTGAAACCCATCAGTAAAAAATTGGGCGCTCTGTTTACATAGCTTATAAACATCATCGATCAAATTTAATGTCATAGGGATAATCATTCCTGTTTGTTCAGCCGTTGGAATAAAAGCATCTGGCCGAATCAGTTTCGTATGATACTTCCATCTCATTAAAATTTCACATCCGGAAACTGCCCCATTCTGGTTTACGACAGCCTGAGAGTATGGAATGAATTCTCGTCGGATAATGGCTTTTTTCATAGCACTTTTTAAAACACGTTTTTCTTGATGTCACCACCAGTGCAAAAATGATCCACTAACACCAATTGAAAATTGATCCACTTGGTATCATTCAGTTTTAACAAAACTGGATGGTGATTATGTTAACCAAG
>NZ_JAAUWW010000001.1 GCF_014694375.1 Vibrio sp. S17_S38 | reverse complement strand
TTGGTTAACATAATCACCATCCAGTTTTGTTAAAACTGAATGATACCAAGTGGATCAATTTTCAATTGGTGTTAGTGGATCATTTTTGCACTGGTGGTGACAATCAGCGACAATCAAGGCATCAACTCCGAGTTGAGCTGCTTGGTCTACTGCGTTAGTCCATCGATGAAAACCATTTGGATGAGCAAAAGTATTGAGTGCAATATGGATTTTTTTGCCGTGGTTATGCACGTACTCCACCGCTTTATCGAGTTTTTTGCCGCTAAAATTAAGCCCAGCAAAATGGCGAGCATTGGTGTCATCTTTAAAGCCGATATAAACCGCATCTGCGCCACAATCTATGGCGGTTTTGAGCGCTGGTAAATTGCCAGCGGGACAAAGAAGTTCCATCCATTAAACCTTTTATTCTGAATTTATCCGGTATTTTATTCAGTTTGATTGGTAGGGAATTGATATAAGGCAGGTTTATTGCGATCAACTTCTGTGAGTCAGCACATTTTGTACATAAATATCATAAAGAGGTAGGAGGGTTGACATTTATGGGTATTTTAGCAATTAGATGCTCATTCTTTGATTCATCTCAGAGAAGGTTTTTTTTAATAACTTAAAGTGTGAATATTAATTTTAGGAGTAGTTATGTTTTCATCTATACGTTCTCACATGGTTGCTAATGCAGCCCGCATACTCAAAACACCGATACAGTTATTACCAAAGGGCTTACAAGAAAAAGCGTTATTGGAGGCGTTAAAACAAGTATTTCATGAAGCACTTGAAGATGGCGATTTTGAATTTTTGCAAGATCGATGGCTGAAAGTCTCGATCAATGATCTTAACGTTTCTTGGATGATCAGCTTTCAACACGATCAACTTGTGGTTTCCGATAAAGAACAGACGGAAGATGTGAGTTTTTCTGGTTGTTTAAACGATCTGGTTTTAATTGCTAGTCGTAAAGAGGATCCGGATACGTTATTTTTTCAGCGTCGCTTGAAGATTGAAGGTGATACTGAATTGGGACTTGAAGTTAAAAACCTAATGGATAGTATCGATCTTGATTCACTGCCTAAGCCGCTAACTTATGCGTTAATGCAATTGGCTGAATTTGTGCACAAAGGATCACAGTCAACCGATAATCATCAAGTGGCCTCGGTGGCATAAAGTTTTGTAGGGCTTAGTGTTGAGTTGTAGGCTTTGGTGTTAAATTGTGGCGATTGATTAAATTACGACTATTGGCTGATTTAAGGGTACAATCTCGTTCTCAAATTAGAGGTGATTATGCAAATTAGAACCGAAGCTCCAGCCGATATCCTGACGATTGACTCATTATTAAAAAGTACTTTCCCAACCAAAAATGAAGCTAAATTGGTGCGTGCATTGCGCGAGAATAGCCGTTTTACTTTGTCTATTGTGGCTTGTACCGATGAAGGTGAAGTGATCGGTCATGCGTTGTTTACTCCTGTGACGTTGGATGGTGAGGATTTCGGTTGGCAAGGTCTAGCGCCAGTTTCTGTTCATGAAGAATATCGCAAACAAGGTATAGCGGAAGCTTTGATAAAATATGGTCTCGATTCTTTATATGAATTTGGCTACTCGGCGTGCGTGGTGCTTGGCGAATCTCATTATTATTCTCGTTTTGGATTTCAAGATGGTGAATCGATGGGGTTAGTTTCTCTCTACAACTCTAGACCTGAATATCAACGCGGTGCATTTCAAGTATTACCATTAATAGATGATACTTTTGTAGGTAAAGCGGGTTTGGTAGAATATAGCCCTGAATTCAGCGAGTAATTGTTGTTCTCATTTTTTACCTAACAGAATACGAGTGTGGATGTGAATACCATGTCAAAACCTAATGAGTCATTGCTCGGTAGTCAAAGGTTGATCGAAAGACAAAAATTGCAAGAAATAGGCGTAGATGTCTGGGAAGTTGCTCATCCAGAACGATTGCAAGGTGTAGAACAACGTAGATTTTCTTTACCAGAATCCTGTGCTTTATTGTTGGTGGCTGATTCTATTCCTGTTGGTGATGAAGCGGTGTTGTTTGCTAAAGTGCTTGCCAGTATGAAGTTGAATCTGGAGCAAGCCTTGCATGTTACACCTGCACAATTATCACAGATCACGCATCATCAGTTAGTGTGGATTTGGTTTGCAGGTACATCGTTATCTGATGCGGAACAAAGTGAATCGGCAATACCTTTTGAAGTTGATGGGTTACAAGTATTAAATTCAGTTTCTCTTAGCGATATTCCAACCGATATTCAACACCGTCGCCAACTATGGCAACAAATTTGTTCTTATCAAAAGTGATCTTATGACCATTCTTCCTCTTATTACTTCTCATCTTGATAGTGTATGGGTAATTGAACAACAAGCGCATAGTCATCCGTGGTCTGAAACTATGATCCGAGACTTATCACATAAGAACACCCCAAACTCTTCTAAATATCAATTTGGCTTGTGGGTAGATAAACAATTAGTCGGTTACCTTTATTGTCAAAATATAGTTGGAGAGGTCACATTGTTGACCATTGCGGTTGATCCTAATCAGCAAGGCAAGGGATACGGGCGAGCCTTAGTTGAGCATTTGATTGAATACAGCGAACAACAAGAAGCTGAAAGTATTTGGCTTGAAGTCCGCGCGAGCAACAAAGGTGCCTATCATCTTTATGAAGCGCTTGGTTTTAATGAGATGGATCGCCGTATCAATTATTACCCATCGGCCACCGCTAAGCATGGTAAAGAAGATGCGATTATCATGAACCTACTATTAGATAGTGGATTTAATCCTTTCAGCTAGAGTTATCACCATTTTTGCGTATAATTCGCCCCATCTAGCTAGGTTTGTTTTCAAGAGCGAATTCAGTCTTCCCGATACATCTTAGCGGTCCTATTATTTTTGTTGCTGTGAATACGGCAGCAGACAAACTGTTTATAAGGTTTACAGCACTTATGTCTTTCCTTTCTGAAGTTGGCAAGCGTCGTACGTTTGCGATCATCTCTCACCCGGATGCGGGTAAAACCACCATTACTGAAAAAGTATTGTTATTCGGAAACGCTTTACAAAAAGCGGGTACGGTAAAAGGTCGTGGTTCGAATCAACATGCCAAATCCGACTGGATGGAAATGGAAAAAGAACGTGGTATCTCGGTAACCACTTCTGTAATGCAGTTTCCTTATAATAATTGCTTAGTGAACCTATTGGATACACCGGGACACGAAGACTTTTCTGAAGATACTTACCGTACATTAACCGCTGTTGATTCATGTTTAATGGTGATTGATGCAGCTAAAGGTGTCGAAGATCGTACACGTAAACTGATGGAAGTGACTCGTTTGCGTGATACTCCAATCGTGACTTTTATGAACAAATGCGACCGTGATACTCGCGATCCTATGGACTTACTGGATGAAGTTGAAAGCGAGCTGAAAATGGCGTGCGCACCTATTTCATGGCCGATTGGCAGTGGTAAAGAATTTAAAGGTGTGTATCACATTCATCGTGATGAAACGATTTTATACGCCACAGGTCAAGGCAGTACCATTCAAGAAGTACGAACGATCAAAGGATTAGATAACCCAGATCTTGATGTCGCTGTTGGTGTAGAAGTCGCCGCTCAGTTGCGTGAAGATTTAGAATTGGTGATTGGCGCGGCACATGAATTCGATCGTGAGTTATTTTTAAGCGGAGAATTGACTCCGGTATTTTTTGGTACCGCATTGGGTAACTTCGGTGTCGATCACATGCTTACAGGCTTAACTGAATGGGCACCATCGCCGCTTGCTCGTGAAGCTAATGAACGTAAAGTTGAGTCGACAGAAGAAAAGTTCTCAGGTTTCGTGTTTAAAATTCAAGCCAATATGGATCCAAAACACCGCGATCGCATTGCATTTATGCGTGTTGTGTCAGGAACGTATACGCAAGGTATGAAGATGAATCACGTTCGTACTGGTAAGAATGTAAACATCTCGGATGCGGTAACCTTTATGGCAGGTGATCGTACTCGCGCTGAGCATGCTTATGCGGGGGATATTATTGGTTTACATAACCATGGAACGATCCAAATTGGTGATACATTCACTCAAGGTGAAGCGTTAAAATTTGCTGGTATTCCTAACTTTGCACCAGAGTTGTTCCGCCGTATTCGTCTGCGTGATCCACTAAAACAAAAACAGCTCCTAAAAGGCTTAGTCCAACTTTCTGAAGAAGGAGCGGTGCAAGTTTTCCGTCCCTTGCAAAACAATGATCTGATTGTTGGCGCGGTCGGTGTTCTTCAGTTTGATGTGGTTGTGGCGCGTTTGAAATCGGAATATAACGTTGAAGCTATTTATGAAGGTGTTAATGTGGCAACCGCTCGTTGGATTGAATGTTCTGATGAGAAAATGTTGGAAGAGTTTAAGCGCAAAAACCAAGCTAATTTATCGCTAGATGGTGGTAATAACTTATCCTATGTTGCACCAACGATGGTGAACTTAAACCTCGCTAAAGAGCGTTTTCCTGACGTAGAGTTCAGAGCAACACGTGAGCACTAAAATTTAAGTCGCATCAAACTTTGCAGCGAGTTGCGAGTTTATCGAAACCACATGTATACTCAAATCATTAAGATTGATGGAAAGGGGTTTTACATGTGGTTTTCTCAATTTAAATCGTTATATAAATTCAAAACACGTCATGTAGTGCACATTTTTCATAAGATAAAAGATAGATGCCGTTCCTACTTAGCTCGCTATGATGCTTGGTGTAAAGAGTTAGGCCTCACTCCTGAACATAAACGCAGTTGTTGTGCCTATAAAGCAGAATCTGCATCGCAAGATTCAGTATTGAAAGAAACATCGAAGCCAGATTCTAACTTCAAAGTATAATGCGATGACCTTTTCTTATTCATTTGTCGATACGCATTGTCATTTTGATTTCCCGGCCTTTAAACAGACGCAAAAACACCTAAATATTGCCAATGATGCAGGGGTGAGTAAAATAATTATTCCGTCAGTAGGGGAGTCTAACTGGTTGGAGATTAAGACATTATGCGATCAATTTTCTCCTCTATACTACTCGTTAGGCTTACATCCCTACTTTATAAAACATCATGAAGATGATGCTTTAGAAAACCTCAAGCAAGCGCTTTCTTCTCGCTCAAAGCAGTGTGTTGCGATTGGTGAATGCGGCTTGGATTTCATGCTAGAACCATTACTTCTTACGCCAGATATGATCCAAAAACAATCTCTATTATTTGAAGCGCAAGTAGCACTTGCCGCAGAGCTTCATTTGCCCCTTATTTTGCATTCCCGTAAAGCACACGATCAAGTGCTAAAAATTCTTCGCCTGTATAAGCCCCAAAAAGGTGGTGTTATTCATGCCTTTTCGGGGAGCTATCAACAAGCGATGGAATACATTAAATTGGGTTTTTATATTGGAGTGGGCGGGATTATTACTTACCCAAGAGCGAAAAAAACACGTGAGACAATATTACGCATTCCGCTTAATTCGGTAGTCCTTGAAACAGATGCACCAGACATGCCTTTGAATGGATTTCAAGGTGAAGATAATCATCCTGCAAAAATTAGCTTGGTTTTTGATGCTCTTTTCCACCTAAGAGGGGAGGTAAGAGAAGAAAGCCGAGAAGTGATCGCCAAGCAAGTGTGGTTGAATAGTCATCAATTGTTTTCATTAGACTGATTACAATTATCAATAAAAAGCAACCGTTTGCTCGTTTTCATTGATGATTCATTACTTGTGAATGTGATCCGCATCACGATGATTTGTTCTTTTCATTATTTTTACATTAACTAATGTGATTCGGGTATTACTTTGTTACAGGATGTCAGAGTATAATCACCTCGATTTTTGAACTCCACTTTAAATAAACTTTAACTTAAAATAAGGAAGCCATATACCATGAGCCTGGTTATGAGCATTGTTGGAATGATCTTTCTGCTAGCAGTAGCAGTCCTTTTTTCTGACAACCGCAAAGCAATTAATTTAAGAACAGTCGGTGGCGCTTTTGCCATTCAATTCTGCCTAGGTGCATTTGTACTATATGTTCCTTGGGGAAGAGATGTTTTAGCGTCGATGACAAACGGTGTTCAGCACGTTTATGATTTCGGTAATGAGGGTATTGGATTCCTTTTCGGCAATCTAGTTAACTTTTCTGTTGACGGTGTCGGCTTCATTTTTGCTTTTAAAGTTCTGCCTACCATTATCTTCTTCTCTGCATTAATCTCTGTGTTATATAACATTGGCATTATGCAGATTGTTATTAAAGTTTTAGGTGGCGGTTTACAAAAAGCATTAGGAACGTCTCGAGCTGAATCTATGTCTGCAACAGCGAATATTTTCGTTGGTCAAACAGAAGCGCCATTAGTGGTTCGCCCTTTTGTGCCGAAAATGACACAATCTGAATTATTCGCAGTAATGTGTGGTGGTTTAGCTTCTGTTGCTGGTGGTGTTATGGCAGGTTACGCAGCAATGGGTGTACCGTTGTCTTACCTAATCGCAGCGTCATTCATGGCGGCGCCTGGTGGCCTGTTATTTGCTAAAATCATTAAGCCTGAAACGGAAGAGCCAATTGATCAAATCGATGGCACACTAAATGATGATCCTGATAAACCAGCAAACGTAATTGACGCAGCTGCTGTCGGTGCATCTTCTGGTCTTGCTCTTGCGCTAAACGTTGGTGCAATGTTATTAGCGTTCATTGGTTTGATTGCTTTACTTAATGGTATTTTAGGTGGTATTGGTGGTTGGTTTGGCCTTGAGGGGTTAACGTTAGAGCTTATTTTAGGTTATGTATTTGCTCCTGTTGCTTGGTTAATCGGTGTACCTTGGAGTGAAGCAACGATTGCGGGTTCTTTCATTGGTCAAAAGACTATCTTGAATGAATTTGTAGCTTATTCTAACTTTGCCCCATACCTTGCTGAAGGTGCATCCGTTATTCTTTCTGAAAAAACTAAAGCGATTATTTCTTTTGCTTTATGTGGTTTCGCTAACCTTTCTTCTATTGCAATTTTACTGGGTGGTCTTGGTGGTCTTGCACCAGAACGTCGTTCAGAGATTGCACAAATGGGGATGAAAGCGGTTCTTGCTGGTACATTATCTAACTTAATGGCAGCAGCTATCGCAGGTTTCTTCATTACGCTACAAACTATGTAATTTGAGTTTATATATATAGACGCAATTGAAAAATATTAAAGCCGTAGCAGATTTTGCTACGGCTTTTTGTTTTGTATTTTCTGTTATATGAGCTGTTAATCTGAAATAGTTAGATTGAAGGTCATAGATTTGTTTTCATCACCGAAATAATGTGATTGATCTAACATTTTTTTTGAGATACAAACCGTTTGCGTTAAAGACAAAAACTGATAACAAAATGTTTATCAGTATAATCACTATGTATACAACCTATAGACTTTGGGTTGTGCGGTGACAAGGATTGCAATTAGTGCTGAATTTTTTATTTAGCGTTAAGTCTTCAAGGAACCAAGTCCGTTCATTTCATACTATTTATTAGGACCAACGTCCATCAGTTTTGGTTAATGGGCTAAACTTTAAACAACAACATTGATCAAAGCTTCATCGATATAATTTAAACATCGGAGATAGAAATGAGCGATTTACAAGCAGCTGCTTTACGTGCACTAAAATTAATGGATCTCACCACGTTGAATGAAGACGATACGGATGAGAAGGTGATTGCCTTATGCAAAGATGCAAAATCACTAGCAGGCAACACGGCTGCCATCTGTATTTACCCACGTTTTATTCCTATAGCGAAGAAAACGTTGCGTGAACAAGGCACTCCAGAAATCAGAATTGCTACTGTAACTAACTTTCCACACGGTAATGAAGATATTGATATCGCGGTTGCTGAAACCAGAGCAGCTATTGCTTACGGTGCAGATGAAGTGGATGTGGTTTTCCCATATCGCACACTTATTGCGGGTGATGAGAAAACTGGTTTTGAACTGGTGAAACAATGTAAAGCCGCGTGTGGTGATGTTTTACTAAAAGTGATTATTGAAACCGGCGAGTTAAAAGAAGAAGCGTTAATCAAGCGTGCTTCACAGCTTTCTATTGAAGCAGGTGCCAACTTCATTAAAACCTCAACAGGTAAAGTACCTGTTAATGCGACACCAGAATCTGCCGAAATTATGCTTAATGTTATTAAAGACATGGGCGTTGCTAAAACTGTGGGTTTCAAACCAGCTGGTGGCGTTCGTACCGCAGAAGATGCACAAGCTTACCTTGCTATGGCTGACCGTATTTTAGGTGCTGATTGGGCCGATAATATGCATTACCGTTTTGGTGCTTCAAGCTTACTTGCTAACTTACTTAACACGTTAGGTAAAGGCGAAAAAGCAGCGGAAGGCGGTTACTAATCTCTCTATTTTGAGAGTCTTATTTGTCGGTATGGATAACCTGAGCATTAAGGTTAGGTTATCTCTTACTCTTTTTCATGGGTTCCTCATGGTAAATAGAGAAGATATGTCGTTCAGATACATAAGCAGGCAGGTTGTGATGTTTTTACCTCAAGAAATTATTCGAAAAAAACGTGATGGCGAAGTGTTAACGGATGCAGAAATTAATTTTTTCATCCAAGGCGTTGCTAATGATACGGTTTCTGAAGGTCAAATCGCTGCTTTTGCGATGACCATTTTTTTTAATGAAATGACGATGCCAGAACGAATTGCGCTCACTTGTGCAATGCGAGATTCAGGTATGGTGATCGATTGGTCTCACATGAATTTCTCTGGCCCGATAGTTGATAAACATTCAACGGGTGGTGTGGGCGATGTGACCTCATTAATGCTTGGCGCAATGGTGGCAGCATGTGGTGGCTTTGTTCCTATGATTTCAGGGCGTGGTCTTGGTCATACTGGCGGCACATTGGACAAGCTAGAGTCGATCCCGGGTTATAATATTATGCCAACTAATGAATTATTTGGCGAAGTAACCAAAGAAGCTGGTATTGCGATCATTGGCCAAACCGGCAATTTAGCACCAGCAGATAAACGGGTTTACGCCACGCGTGATATTACGGCAACAGTGGATAATATTTCACTGATCACGGCATCGATTTTATCTAAAAAATTGGCTGCTGGGCTGGATTCATTAGTCATGGATGTCAAAGTAGGTTCTGGCGCGTTTATGCCAACCTATGAAGCGTCTGAAGAGCTAGCGCAATCAATCGTTGCGGTAGCTAATGGTGCTGGGACTCAAACTACGGCAATTTTAACGGATATGAATCAGGTGTTAGCCTCATCTGCTGGTAATGCCGTAGAAGTTCGTGAAGCAGTACAGTTTTTAAATGGTGAAATGAATTCTCGAAGTGAGATTCGCAATCCTCGTTTATTCGAAGTTACCATGGCTTTGTGCACAGAAATGTTGTTGCTCGGAAATCTGGCAACGGATGCTGATGATGCTCAACAAAAATTGCAAACCGTGTTAGATAACGGCAGTGCGGCGGAATGCTTTGGTAAAATGGTAGCCGGCCTTGGCGGTCCGAAAGATTTCATGGAAAATTACCATGATTATTTGCCTGAAGCTGAGGTAATCAAACCAGTTTATGCCCCAAAATCAGGAACAGTAACCGCAATGGATACTCGAGCCATTGGTATGGCCGTGGTATCAATGGGCGGTGGTCGTAAAGTTGCAACAGATAAAATTGATTATGCAGTTGGGTTTGATCAGTTTATTCGTTTAGGGGAAACAGCGGATAACATGACACCACTTGCGATGATCCATGCTCGAACAGAAACGCAATGGCAGCAGGCCGCTGATGAGTTACAACGAGCGATAACTATTGCAGATAATCGCAATAGCTATCAAGCAACTCCAACTATTTATCGTCAAATCCGAGCTCAAGATCTATAAAGCGATCCAGCAAGCTTGGAAGGAGAATAAATGATGAAACGTGCAATTATTTTAGTACTCGATTCTTTTGGAGTCGGCGCATCAGAAGATGCAGTGAAATTTGGTGATGTAGGCGCTGATACTTTAGGACATATTGCTGAGCAATGTAGCCAAGGTTTAGCTGATAATGATAAGCGTACTGGACCATTACGTTTGCCAAATCTATCCAAATTAGGCTTGGGTAAAGCGGCGCAAGAATCGACAGGAAAGTTCCCGATTGGTCTTGATGAAGATGCTGTTATTACAGGCGCTTACGGTCATGCTGCCGAGTTGTCATCTGGTAAAGATACGCCATCTGGACACTGGGAAATTGCAGGTGTGCCAGTGTTGTTTGATTGGGGGTATTTCAGTGATGAGAAAAATAGTTTCCCTCAAGAGCTGCTAGACAGCATAGTTAAACGAGCAAATCTTCCTGGCTATCTTGGTAACTGTCATTCATCGGGTACGGTTATTCTTGACGAGCTGGGTGAAGAACACATGAAGACGGGCTGGCCGATTTTCTATACTTCTGCTGATTCAGTCTTTCAAATCGCATGCCATGAAGAAACTTATGGCTTGGATAACTTACTTGAATTATGTGAAATTGTCCGTGAGGAGCTTGAGCCGTATAACATTGGTCGCGTTATTGCGCGTCCATTTATCGGAGCGAAAGCTGGCGAATTTGCGCGTACTGGTAATCGCCATGATTTATCGCTTGAGCCACCAGCGGCGACTGTGTTGCAAAAACTAGTCGATGAAAAAAATGGTGAAGTGGTTTCAATCGGTAAAATATCTGATATTTACGCAGGTTGTGGTATTACTCAAAAATTCAAAGCTACCGGCCTAGAAGCATTATTCGATGCGACACTTGAGCAAGTAAAACGATCTGGTGATAACACCATCGTCTTTACTAACTTTGTCGATTTTGATTCATCTTATGGGCATCGCCGTGATGTTGCTGGTTACGCTGCAGCTCTGGAGTATTTCGATAAACGCTTACCTGAAATTCAAGCGATTTTACAACCTGATGATGTTCTGATTTTAACTGCTGATCATGGTTGTGATCCAACATGGCCGGGGAGCGATCATACTCGCGAGCACATTCCAGTCTTAGTTTCTGGCCCTAAAGTACCTGCTGGTTCATTAGGTCGTCGTGATACTTTTGCTGATATTGGTCAAAGTTTAGCGGAGTATTTTGGTACTTCAGATATGGATTACGGTAAGTCGTTTCTATAAATATACAATCATTTATCTTAGTCACCACTTGAATCTAAGCGGTGCATCAACACTAACAAGGAAATAAACATGGCAACTCCACATATTAATGCTGAAATGGGTGACTTTGCAGACGTAGTATTGATGCCGGGTGATCCACTTCGTGCGCAATATATTGCAGAGAACTTTTTAGATGATGCGGTACAAGTTTGTAACGTACGCAACATGTTTGGCTACACAGGTACTTATCAAGGCCGTAAAGTTTCAGTAATGGGTCATGGCATGGGTATTGCTTCTTGTTCTATTTATGTTACTGAGCTTTTCAAAGATTTTGGCGTCAAGAAAATCATTCGTGTGGGCAGTTGTGGCGCAGTAAGTGACGATATTAAATTGCGTGATGTCGTTATTGGAATGGGTGCATGTACCGATTCTAAAGTAAACCGCATGCGCTTTAAAGATCACGATTTTGCTGCGATTGCAGATTATCACATGGTTAAAAATGCTGAAGAAGCAGCTAAAGCACGTGGCATTAAAGTGAAAGTCGGTAACCTTTTCTCCGCTGATTTGTTCTATACGCCTGATCCAGATATGTTCACCGTTATGGATAAATACGATATTCTAGGTGTGGAAATGGAAGCGGCGGGCATTTATGGTGCAGCGGCTGAATATGGCGCAAAAGCGGTGGCGATTTGTACTGTATCTGATCATATTAAATCTGGTGAGCAAACTACATCAGATGAACGTGCAACTACGTTTAACGAAATGATTTATATTGCATTAGACTCCGTTTTACTGGGTGATAAAGAGTAATCATTTCCTTTATAAACTGATATATAAAAGCGCCCTAATTGATAAGATTAGGGCGCTTTTTTGTTGGAAGTATTTTAAAGTTTAGAACTTAGAACTTAGAACTTAGAACTTAGAACTTATAGGTCTTTAAGTAAGATATTTTCAATATTGTCTTTTGGCTTATAAAGCAGAAGTAAGCACAATAATACGCCACTTAAAAAGCTTAAGATCAGCATGATGTACATCAGATGATCACTGTTTCTATAGCGGTGATCTGATACCGCGGTGACTTCACCTTTTTCAAAAGTAATGCGAATAAAGCCAATCACACTATTATCGTTAAAAATAGGTTTTACTAACTGCTCTAAACCAATACTCGCACTAGCGAGTGGAGTATCAAAGCCGAGGGTTTCACGGGCTGGTTTAGCCTTATCACTGGAAGCCAAGTGAATCCCTTCTGTATTATAAATCGTGGCATCTTGTACTAACGTTTCTGCTGCTATTTGATTTGCTAAATTCAGTAGGTCATCTTGATCGTCATTCATTATGAAATTACTGGCAGACATAGCGGCTTGCGAGACTAACAAGCTAGTTAGAGTATTTAGTTGGGAGTTTTGAATACGTTCATTATCTCTGCTAATGACAAAGCTATTAATGATGGTGTAAATAAATATGCCAGCTAATAGAGCTATTGCGATTAAACGTAAAAAACCTCGCCAAGAAAATAAAGACGTTTGCATAAATTACTTAACCTGTACTATGGATATTTAAGCCAGAACAATGCGATCCAGTATAACTGAAGTGTAGATGTTTCTGAAAATAATATGCCTTCCCTCGCTATTAACGCCACTCTCAGTCTCAATTCATTTGATCATGGGTATAAATTTGCTTATCAAGTGAGCATTTTGTATATGAAAGAGTGAAAGGCTTGCATAACTAATTTGCAATAAGGTAACTTGGATCAGATTAGATGAGGATAAGAAACATGGATGTAGCAAAAAAATTGAAAATACAGCGTAATATGTCGCTCTTAAAGAGATTTCCTGAAACGAAGACTCACAGTTGTTTAACCAAAATAAATGCTCAATGGATCGTCTTTGGGGAATATTTACCTCCCGAATATTTTGATGCAATTGAGACGTTTACTGGTGAACTTCATGCTGTTTTAGATGCGTGGAAGGTTGGTCGTTATGAAGTGGCGTTGATGTCAGGTTCATTGTCACCAGAATTAATGGAATTTGTTCATGGTATGCATCTTGATTGTGCTCCCATTAATGTTTTGCCTGAATTACACAAACCGGGCTTAATTGTGATGGATATGGATTCCACTGCGATTCAAATTGAATGTATTGATGAAATTGCGAAATTAGCCGGCGTTGGAGAGCAAGTGTCGGCGATTACAGAACGGGCAATGCAAGGTGAATTAGACTTTGAAGCTAGTTTACGTGAACGAGTTGGGGCTTTAGCCGGAGCGGATGAGTCTATTCTTGAGAAAGTTCGAACTCATTTACCTTTTATGCCAGAGCTTGAAGAACTGGTGAATACTTTAACCTTGTTAGGTTGGAAAACGGCGATTGCATCTGGTGGCTTCACTTATTTCTCGGATCATCTAAAATCAGTACTTGGGCTTGATCATGCTCAGTCTAATACGCTTGAAATTATTGATGGGAAACTGACGGGTAACGTTTTAGGGGATATCGTTTCCGCTCAAACTAAAGCGGATATCTTGGTGAGTTTAGCCGATGAGTACGATGTAGAGCAACACAATACGATTGCAGTAGGTGATGGGGCGAATGATTTGGTTATGATGGCAGCTGCTGGATTGGGTGTTGCTTATCATGCTAAACCGAAAGTTGAGCAACAAGCACAAACCGTAGTTAGATATGCCGGACTTGGTGGTGTGATTTGTATTTTATCTGCCGCTTTGATTAAACAAAAGCGCGTGAGTTGGAAGGCTATCCCGTAGCCTAAACCTGAAACTTAGAACAAGAAGCAGAGCTTAGTAGTTCTGCTTTTCCTATTTTATACACTTAAGCTTTTAGATCCTTATAAACTTAATGTCGTAAGGTATAACGTTTAAATTACTTGAGAGAAAACCATGGTAAGCAAAGCAAAACGAGCTTATGTCTGCAATGATTGCGGAGCAGATTTTCCACGTTGGCAAGGGCAGTGTAATGCTTGTGGTGCATGGAATACCATTACAGAAGTTCGCCTTGCCGCTTCTCCTCAAGTGGCGCGTAATGAGCGTTTATCGGGTTATGCAGGTAGCGGATCAGAATCCCAAGTTCAAAATCTTTCTGAAATTGATTTGCAAGAAGTCCCACGCTTTTCAACCGGTTTTAAAGAATTTGATCGTGTTTTGGGGGGCGGAATTGTTCCGGGATCAGCGGTGTTAATCGGTGGTAATCCCGGCGCAGGTAAAAGTACCTTATTACTCCAAACTGTATGTCGACTCGCGGCGCAGATGTCGACCCTTTATGTTACGGGGGAAGAATCACTACAGCAGGTCGCTATGCGTGCCTCTCGTTTAGGTTTACCCAAGGATCATTTGAAAATGTTATCGGAAACCAATGTCGATAAAATTTGTCAAATAGCTGAAAAAGAACAGCCGAAGATCATCGTAATAGATTCAATCCAAGTTATGCATGTAGCGGACGTTCAATCCTCTCCCGGTAGTGTTTCTCAAGTTAGGGAGTCCGCGACCACTCTGACTCGTTATGCAAAAAAAAATAATGTAGCTGTTTTCTTGGTTGGCCATGTGACTAAAGATGGCACCTTGGCAGGACCTAAAGTCCTGGAGCATATTATTGACTGTTCTGTTTTATTAGATGGTAGTGCAGATAGTCGTTTTAGAACCTTGCGTAGCCATAAAAACCGTTTTGGTGCCGTCAATGAGCTCGGCGTATTTGCCATGACAGGACAAGGATTGAAAGAGGTGAGTAATCCTTCTGCTATCTTCTTGTCTCGTGGTGATGAAGAAACATCTGGCAGCTCTGTGATGGTGGTGTGGGAAGGAACAAGGCCGTTGCTGGTCGAAATTCAGGCGCTGGTGGATTACTCACAGCTTTCTAATCCACGCCGTGTTGCCGTTGGTTTGGATCAAAATCGCTTGTCCATGTTATTAGCGGTATTACATAAACATGGCGGTTTGCAAATGGCCGACCAAGATGTATTTGTTAACGTTGTTGGTGGGGTAAAAGTGGCGGAAACTAGCGCCGATCTTTCCTTGTTAATGGCTCTGCTATCGAGCTTTAAAGATCGACCATTACCGAAAGATGTAGTGGTGTTTGGAGAGGTGGGTTTAGCTGGGGAGATTCGCCCCGTACCTAGTGGTCAAGAGCGTTTAATGGAAGCGTACAAACACGGCTTTAAGCGTGCCATTGTTCCTGCTGCGAATATGCCCAAAGGTGGCATTGCAGGGATGCAAATTCACGGTGTGAAGAAGCTATCGGAAGCGATTGATGCGTTTGATGAACTTTAAGTTATCTTTCAATCCATTTCCTTTAAATAGCCAAATCCTAATTGATTCATTTGAGTTTCTATCCAATCAATTCTTTGCCATTGATATTGAGTAGGTCTGTTTACTTTAAATAAATAAGGATTGGGTAAAACAGCCGCCAATTGTGCTGCTTGTGACATTGAAAGCTGGCTAGCATTAATTCCGAAAAAATGCTTGCTGGCAGCTTCGACACCAAAGATACCGGGACCAAATTCCACGAGATTTAAATAAATTTCAAGAATACGATGCTTTCCCCACTCCAATTCAACGATAACACTTAGCCATGCCTCGATTGCTTTCCTGACTAAACTTTCACCGGGCCATAAAAATAGATTTTTCACGGTTTGTTGAGTTATTGTGCTGGCACCTCTACGTCGCTCGCCAGAAATAATATCTTCAACAGCTTCGCTGGTAGAAATCAAATCAATACCATGATGATTTGGGTATCGCTGATCTTCTGATGCAATAACCGCAAGTTGCATATTAGGTGATATTTTATCTAACGTCGCCCATTTTGCGGCTGTGCGCTGTTGGTATTGGCTTGGTGGTGACAATTCACGTTGCAATTTCCAGCTCCAAATCACAGGATTTACCCATCTTAAAGGGAGAGTTATGAGAATAGATAATCCGATGAAAGTAATAATTAAGCGTAATAGCCATTTTTTTATCCATTTTCTCATGCTAATCCTTTCACTTTTTTTATTTTTGCTTAAAATGCCGCCACAATATCCATTATTTGGCAAAATGAGACCATAGCAGACATTGCTGATGGACCATAATTTAGCCGTAATAGCTCGAATATACTATAGAGCTAAACCTCAACAACAGTGGCTTACCAGCTTAAAAGTGGTAGGCCGAAAGATTTTTTATTCAAATGTGCGCAGGGGATATCAGTCTTGACAGATTGTGTTATACTCTGCGCGAACTTTATATCCTATTAATAGAGTAAGACAATGACTGATTTATCAAAATACAGAAACATTGGTATTTTTGCCCACGTTGATGCGGGTAAAACAACCACAACTGAGCGTATCCTAAAGCTAACTGGTACTATTCACAAAACTGGTGAAGTACATGATGGCGAATCAACGACTGACTTCATGGAACAGGAAGCTGAGCGCGGGATTACTATCCAATCTGCTGCAGTAAGTTGTTTCTGGAAAGACCACCGTTTCAACGTAATCGACACCCCTGGACACGTTGACTTTACAGTAGAAGTATATCGTTCTCTTAAAGTTCTTGATGGTGGTATCGGTGTATTCTGTGGTTCTGGTGGTGTTGAACCTCAATCAGAAACTAACTGGCGTTATGCGAATGACTCAGAAGTTGCACGTATTATCTTCGTAAACAAACTGGACCGTATGGGTGCAGATTTTTACCGTGTTACAGAGCAAGTGAAGAAAGTACTAGGTGCTACTCCACTTATCATGACTCTACCAATCGGTATCGAAGATGACTTTAAAGGCGTTGTAGACGTTCTTTCTCGTAAAGCTTACATCTGGGACGAAACTGGTCTTCCAGAAAACTACACTGTTGAAGATGTTCCTGCGGACATGGTTGACGATGTAGAGCAATACCGTGAAGAAATGATCGAAACGGCTGTTGAGCAAGATGACGAATTACTAATGGCTTACATGGAAGGTGAAGAGCCTTCTGTAGAAGACATTAAACGTTGTATCCGTAAAGGTACTCGTGACCTAGCGTTCTTCCCAACATACTGTGGTTCTGCGTTTAAGAACAAAGGTATGCAATTAGTATTAGACGCTGTTGTTGATTACCTACCTTCTCCAACAGAAGTTGATCCTCAACCTCTTATGGATGAAGAAGGCAACGAAAATGGTAAGCATGCAATTGTTTCTGCTGATGAAACTTTTAAAGCTCTAGCATTTAAGATCATGGATGACCGCTTTGGTGCATTAACTTTCGTTCGTATTTACTCTGGTAAATTGAACAAAGGTGACACCATCATGAACTCGTTCACAGGCAAAACTGAGCGTGTAGGCCGTATGGTTGAGATGCAAGCTGATGAGCGTAAAGAACTTACTTTTGCACAAGCGGGCGATATCATCGCTATCGTTGGTATGAAGAACGTTCAAACAGGTCATACTCTATGTGATCCTAAAGACCAAGTAACACTTGAGCCAATGGTATTCCCAAATCCAGTAATCTCGATTGCTGTACAGCCTAAAGATAAAGGCGGTTCTGAGAAAATGGGCATTGCGATTGGTAAAATGGTTGCAGAAGATCCAACGTTCCAAGTTGAAACTGATGAAGAGACTGGCGAAACCATCCTTAAAGGTATGGGTGAGCTTCACTTAGACATCAAAGTAGATATCTTGAAGCGTACTTACGGCGTTGATCTTATTGTTGGTCAACCACAAGTTGCTTACCGTGAAACGATCACTAAAGCGGTTGAAGATAGCTACACTCATAAGAAACAATCTGGTGGTTCTGGTCAATTTGGTAAAATTGATTACCGTATCAAACCAGGCGAGCAAAACACTGGCTTTACATTCAAATCAGTGGTTGTTGGTGGTAATGTGCCTAAAGAATTCTGGCCTGCTATCGAAAAAGGTTTTAAGTCTATGATGAATACAGGTGTTCTTGCAGGATTCCCAGTACTTGACGTTGAAGTTGAATTATTCGATGGTGGTTTCCACGCAGTCGATTCATCTGCAGTAGCATTTGAAATCGCAGCGAAAGGTGCATTCCGTCAAACTATGCCTAAAGCAGGCGCTCAACTTCTTGAACCTATCATGGCAGTGGATGTATTTACTCCTGATGATCACGTTGGTGATGTTATTGGTGACCTTAACCGTCGTCGTGGCATGATCAAAGACCAAGAAGCTGGCGTTACAGGCGTTCGTATCAAAGCTGACGTACCACTTTCTGAAATGTTCGGCTACATCGGTTCTCTACGTACAATGACTTCAGGTCGTGGTCAGTTCTCTATGGAGTTCGCACACTACGCACCTTGTCCTATGAACGTATCAGAGCAAGTAATTGCTGACGTTAAAGCACGTAAAGAAGCAGAGAAGAAGTAATTCTTTTTTAAGCTGATTTAGCTTTAAATAAAAACCCGCCAGTGATGGCGGGTTTTTTTATGTCTTATATTTTCGACACTTGAGACTGAGACTAGTGCTTTAAGGTGATATAGAGCTGTTCAACTTTCGTGCGAGCCCACTCCGTCTTGCGTAAAAACTTCAAACTGGACTTAATGCTAGGGTCGGATTGAAAGCAGCGGATATTGATTATTTGTCCTAGCTGTTCCCAGCCGTAGTGCTCAACCAGTTCTGTTAAGAGCTTTTCTAGCGTAATACCGTGTAGCGGATTATTTGTTTGAGACATGAGTAAACCTAATCAAAATAGAATGCAGATGATTATAGCAGTCAGGCTATATTATTTGGACATTCTATTTTTTTCATTTTATCAGTTATATATAAGACCTTATTCTTCCCATACGACCAATTGATCTGATGGCCAGTTTTCACCAATGTCATGGTACTTTTTCTCTAATACATGACGTTTGATTTTTAATGTCGGCGTTAAAATATTATTTTCAATTGACCAAGGTTCTTTGATCATTAACACACCTTTTATTTTGGCGTGAGATTCAAGGTTTTGATTGATTTGGGTAATGATTTTTTTTGTTTTACGTTCATAACGAGCCCTATCGAAGTTTTTAAAAGCATGCGGGATCACAAGTAAAATAGGCGCAGGTAATCCTAGGCCAATCAAACACATCATTTCGACACGTGAATGTTCAAAGATTGTTTTTTCTATAGGAACAGGTGAGACAAATTTCCCTTTAGCGGTTTTAAAGGTATCTTTTTTACGTCCTTCAATGGATAAATAACCTTCATCATCTAGGCTGCCAATATCACCAGTGTACAACCAGCCTTCACTATTAAATGCTTCTTTAGTGGACTCGTCATTCTTGTAATAACCAGCAAAGAGACCATGGCCACGAACCATAATTTCTTTATCTTCTGAGATCTTAATCTCAACACCAGGGCCTGCAGGGCCGATGGTGCCAATTTTATCGGCTCTAAATGGGTAATTAATGGTGTTGTAGGCAAAAGTTTCGGTCATGCCCCATGCTTCGGTAATATTTAAACCAACCGAGTGATACCACTTTAATAAAGAAGGAGATATTGGCGCAGAACCAGACCCTAGTACACGAGCTTTATTGAGTCCCAGACCTGATGCAATTTTCTTTTTTACTAGACTATTAATAAAAGGAATGGCTAACAAAATATTGAGTTTACGTTGCGGCATTTTTTCTAAGATCCTCTGCTGGAATAAAGTCCATAAGCGAGGGACAGAGATAAAGAGTGTAGGCTGCTGAATTTTCACGTCATCAACAAAAGTATCCAAGCTTTCAACAAAACCAGTTGGAACTCCGCCGATCATAGAAGAACCTAAAATATAAACGCGCTCCGTAATATGGGCAAGTGGAAGATAGGATAGTAATTTATCATCCTCTTCGATACCAATATGGTTCACTATATTTTGTGCGCACCAAGCAAAACCACCGTAATTTAGCATCGCACCTTTCGGCAGGCCTGACGTTCCTGAGGTGTAAACCAGAGACATTAATGTGTCGTTTTTATGCTCAGGTGTATCGGTGCTCGCCTCATGACTTTCGACTAAGATTGAGTACTCTTGTTTACAAGTAGGGACATTTTGATAAGGCAAGCTAATAGAAATAATATCCGGATGAGCAGCTAATATCTCAATAGTCGCTTGGTTATCATCAAGCTTACCTACAATGACTGCTTTGGATTCACTATGAGTTAAGCAGTGTTCAATCGTATCGCTTCCTGCGGTTGGGAAAATAGGGACGCTAACATAATTGCCCAGCATTAAGGCTAAATCACAAATGAACCATTCAGCGCAGTTTTTAGAGAGTAAAGCGACTTTATCTCGTGGTTCTAGCCCTAAACCTTGTAATGCAGTCACTAAGCGTTGTGCTTGGTCGACGACTTCAAAGTATGTAAATTCCTTTATTTCTCTATCAATAGGCTGAGATAAATAGATTTCATTTGGTCGATCTTTTGCCCATTTAAGAAGCTTTTCATGAGGCATGATTAATGTATTGAAATCTATATCTAAGTTTGAAGTCATAGTCACACCTTACTGGATGAATTTACATGCTATTAACATTTGTAGCTTGTCCGATATTAAATAACAAGAAGACTAAGGTCCAACCAGTTTAGATGTGTGAGCTAAGTCGTTACTTTCAGTGTAACTATTTATGTCGGTGTGAGGTGTGTTAGGGCTAGAAAGCTTGCCTAGGCTAATACATTAAGATGAGGATGTTAATAAATAAGCACCCTAAACTGAAGTAATTGTCTATGACAGCTAATCTATTACAACAAGTTTAGGGGGAATTATAGTTAATCCATTCATACCATTTTGATTTAACAATGACGCTATGGGATTAATTAAATGTATAAAATATTAAAGGCCAGTTGCTAACATCGGGTCAGAAAATGTGTGCTGCCCATTTTCGAGTCTGCCACTGTATCGACGTTTAAAATTAAGATCTTCATTTGTTACGGTAAAATCGTACCAATTTGCATGTCCGCCAACAGCTTGAATATATTGTTGCTTTGTATTTGGTTCTAAGTCAATTGTAATGATTTTGTTTTTATCGTAAACGGATAGATCTAATTGAAGTTGTACTTTCTTTTCTGAGGGATTATTTAAGTCAATAACGACTGCCGGTGATTCTATATTTACATCATAACAAATACTGACTTCGGGATTGCAGATCTCAGAATATCGACCTTTAAACTCACGATGAAATCCGTTCGGACCTAAGACCCAGAGGTGGTATGAATCAGTGTCATCAAGCGACTGCCAATTTTCCGTGAAGGTTTCATCAATATTAATGGCATACCGATTTGGTCCGCTGATCAAATCAAGCATGTTATAAATATGCAAAACGGCAGCTTTTCCCCCGGTATTACTCATCGATAATTCTATTTTTCTTGTTTCAGAGTTAACTCGTCCATTGACATGAAATTCATAAGGTAAGGCTCGAGATGGTCGGTAACCTATTTCTTGATTTGGTATTGTTTGTTCATCTTCGCTGGGTGGATTAATCTGAGGTAATGCTTCTTGTGATGTTCTAATTTCTTTTGCTAATGCTTGATCTATTTTTGGTAGTTCAGGTAATGATTCAGAATTGGGAGTTGTAAAATTAAAAGCCGAGGTAAGATCACCACAAATTGCCCTACGATATGGGGAGATATTCTCTTCAACCACACCAAAACGTTTTTCAATAAATTGTAAGACGGAAGTATGATCGAATACTTGTGAGTTAACCCATCCACCTCGACTCCATGGCGAAATAACATAACAGGGAACTCTAGGCCCAGGACCATAAGGCAAGTTATCTGCTGGCTGCCCTGGATTATCTTGATCGTGATACTCTCCTGCCGTATCAATGGTGCATCTGCCTTTGATTTCCCCATTAATTTGAATGCTTGGTGCACAAGGAGGAGGAAGGTGATCAAAAAAACCGTCATTTTCATCGAAGTTAATGATTAACGCTGTCTTACTCCATATTTCGGGGGAATCGGTTAATATATCGAGTAGGGCTTGTGTATACCAACCGCCTTGTACTGGGCTTGAAGGGCCAGGATGCTCAGAATACTCAGCAGGAGCGATGATCCATGACACTTGAGGAAGTATTCCTTGGGCGATATCGGCCTTGATAGAGTCAAGAAATCCTTTGTCGTTCATTGTGTTCGACACACCTTTCAATAAAGGATTAATAGTATTGTCGGCTAGATGCCATTCTGGGTATGGAGAACCGTTTGAGTTATTACCTCGCTCTTCATTTGCCTCTCGGTAAGCTCTAAATCCTGCTAATGGATTGTCGGTGAAATTATCAGGTAAGTTTTGATATACCTTCCAAGTTATTCCTGCAATCTCTAGTCTTTCAGGATACGTTGTCCAGGAATACCCTTCATTGGAAGAGCCTACAGAAGCGAAATTATTAGTAATTGCAGGAGGGTTTTCATCATTGATAGAGTTATTAGTACCACTCCAATGGAAGAGGCGATTTGGGTTCGTTCCGCCATGAAAAGAACAATAATACTCATCACAAATCGTAAATGCATTTGCGAGAGCAAACTGAAAAGGGAGTTCTTGTTCAGTGTAATAACCCATCGATTGTTTTTCTTTATAAGTTGGCCAATCGCTCATTCGCCCAAGATCCCATGCCTGTTGTGCATTTGGATAGGTGTGAGGTGTACCATTTACCCGCTGAGCATTCCCGTCATTTGCATTAAGGTGGTAAGGGGTAAGGATACGGTTTTCACCTAACTTCTGATATTTTTGCTGCCAAACATTCCCATTAACGGTAGGAATAGGGTGACGGTCACCAAACCCTCTTACGCCTTTTAATGTTCCAAAATAATGATTAAATGAACGGTTTTCCTGCATTAAAATGACAATATGTTCAATATCATTAATATTCCCATGAACATTGTTGGCGGGGATCTCTAATGCTTTTGCTATAGATGCAGGTATAAAAGAAGACGTAGTTAATCCTGCACTTATAGCAGTCAAAGATGATGCCTTTAAAAATTGACGTCGTTGTTGGCTCGTTTTATTCATAATTATTTACTCATTGGATTGTGACGGTGGGCAGTGAAGTTCTGATGGGTTTGGCGAGATATCACCACCACCTTGATCTGCTGAATTGTCGTTACAAGCAGTAAGTAATAAAAGATTTGCAAAGACTAATATGAATAACTTGTAAGGCATGGTTTTTCCTCAATAATAGTGTGCAAACACCATAATGATAGTATGTGACGTTTTATTGATAATTTTATTAAATAAGATGCGTCTAGGAAATTAGTGGTGATTCAGTGAATACAATGATGGTCTTGATAAGAGGGTTATCGTTGAGGGTTATCGTGAAGGGAAGAGTTATGAGGCTTGTGGTTTTTGATAATGAAGTTACTGATAATACACTAAAACAATATTCTCAATGGGTAAGATACCAGGTGATATACTTACCCTGCCCCTTAATTAAAGGGGGTAAAGAGAATATGCTTGATGTAGGGGATTAATATCAGCTAACTTGCCAAACTCGTGCGACATTTTCAGCCAAGTTACTCATGTTTATCTCAGCTTCGGCAAAAGCGGTGGCGAGATCAAAGGGGCGAGGAATAGCGGCAAAAACGGCATCGATACCATATTTATACACTTCTTGATAATTGTCACCAAGGCAGCCTGCGAGAGCAATAACCGGAATACCGTACTGTTTAGCGACTTTAGCCACCCCTACAGGTGTTTTGCCATGGGCGCTTTGCCAGTCAATTCGACCTTCTCCTGTTATGACTAGATTAGCGCCTATTAAATGCTTCTCCATTTCTAATGTCTCTAGCACTATTTCAATACCCGGCTTTAAGGTGGCAGAAGTAAAGCCTAAAAATGCAGCACCTAATCCCCCAGCAGCGCCAGCCCCTGGAATATTTTTAACTGATTTCCCCAGTTGACTCTCGATTAAACTGGCATAGTGATTGAGCGCTTGATCGAGTAATTGAGTATCTTCAATCGTTGCTCCTTTTTGTTTACCAAAAGTTGCCGTTGCTCCATGCTCACCGCATAGCGGATTATCAACATCACACGCGATCTCGATTTCGCAATCGGCTAATCGTGGATCAAGTTTACTGATATCGATGGTTTGTATTTTAGCTAAACCAAGGCCGTTACTATTAATTAGATTTTGCTCATTATCTAAAAAACGAACCCCGAGAGCTTCTAGCATTCCCATGCCACCATCATTGGTTGCACTGCCACCCAAACCTAAAATCAGTTTCGTAGCGCCATTATCCAAAGCATGTAAGATTAATTCGCCGGTGCCAAAGCTAGAGGTTTGTTTTGGATCTCGTTGTTCAGGCTTAACATGATGCAAACCACTTGCCGCAGCCATTTCAATAATGGCAGTAGAGCGGTTATCGCCTCCTAGTCGTCCATAGAAAGCATTGACAGGCGTCTTGAGAGGGCCTGCTACACTTATCTCTATTAATTCACCTTGAGTGGCATCAATTAATGACTGAACCGTTCCTTCTCCACCATCGGCAACGGGAACTTGAACGTATTCAGCGTGTGGCCAGACACGGCGCAGACCGTCTTCGATTGCTTGGCAAACTTGCTTAGAGGTTAAGCTTTCTTTGAATGAATCAGGGGCGATAACTATTTTCATAATGAACCTTATTAAATGTTTACAGTAAAATCAGGCTTAAAATATAAACCAGTACCATTGATGTTATTCCTTGAACGAGTGTAGCCATTGTTTGAGCGCGATACGCTAAGCCAACACTCATACGACTAAATTGCGATACAACCCAGAAAAAACTGTCATTAGCATGTGATACGGTCATTGCTCCCGCGCCAAGCTTATTAACTCCGTATCGTTATTATAATTCTCATTGAAAATAAGCATTTTAACTACGCTCTTATTGGGATTTCGATGAGTTGTTATTGGAGTTAATATTATTGTTGATAAGCCAATAAATAGCTTTAGTCGCATCTCCAAATTTTAGAGAGGAAAAATAATTAATATTGTGCATTTGTACAAAGTCTAATTTACTTTGTGATCTGGGACGCAATATATAGCTCAACTAAACCACTAAAATTATGTGGTGATATTTGAGTGATATTTTCAATTTTGTTAAGCCGATAGCGCAAAGTGTTACGATGAATGAAGAGGCTTTCAGAGCAATGTTTTAAATTGCCTTGATGCTCAAATAATGCATATAAGGTTTTCATCAATTGGCCTGATTTATCGTGGATTTTCAGTTTTATGATAGATTGTCTCAGCTGTTCTCCTTGCCAACTATTACTTAAAGGCGTGAGCAGCACAGGAATGCGTAAATCGTCAAAAAGGAATTTCTTGCTTTGAGGTGAGTGTAATTTACCTAGGGCAAGCACTTGTTTGGCACTTTGATAAGAGAGAGGAAGTTGAGCAAGGTTAGAATAAAACTGCCCCAGAGCAATTTGAACATTGTTTATTCCATGTTTATCTAATGTAGCGAGTAACTCATCAATACGTTGACTTTCATGACTATGGTCCCACTGATGATCGCTTACTTTACAGGGTTTAAGTACTACGATTTCATTCATAGCAATAACGGCAACTAAATTGTTCCTTTTAGGGAACTCTAATAGCTCGACAATCTGCCTAATGGTTGATAAGTGATTAGCTTGTGTATTTTGTTCTACCTCAATCACCACCGCAACTCTTGGTTTAGATAGATCTAGACTTAACCTTTGTGCCCAGTTATTAATTTCATTTTGATCCAACTCGCCATTGATCCAAGATGAAATGAACTCCTCTACATGTCTTTTATCCCACTGTAGCTGTTCTATTAACAGAGAGCGTTCAATGATCATTTCCGATGTCATTTTGACTAGAGCAGCATAATTTCGAATGTCTTCAGGGGGACCGGTAATTCCCACAACACCAATAATGTTTTGGTTGAATTTAAGTAATAAGTTGATGCCAGGTTTTACACCTTTGAGGCCATAGCTACTTTGCTCTGTGATTTCAACGGTATCACCATGATTGATAGCTAATAAGGCTCCATCATGGATCTGTCCAATACGTTTCGGGTCGCCACTGCTGATAATGATGCCGTATTGATCCATTACATTAATATTGGTTTCAATAATCGCCATGGTGCGATCAACAATTTGTTGGGCTAATTGAGTGTCGAGAAGCATGTGGGCTGACCTTACTAAGATAACGTTTATTGAGATTATCTTAGTAGGATGAAGTTGCCAGCATTTGTATGTTCAATTGTGACTTTGCACAGTTATTGTGTGGTTTTTGATCGTAAGATTTATGAGGCCAACTGAAACGCTTGCCTTAACTGCTGTAAGTAGTCTTCATCTTTACACATGCTTTTACCCGGTTCATCAGAAATTTTTGCTACTGGTTTACCTTGGCATGCTGTCAGCTTTAACACGATATTTAAGCTCTCTACATGGGGAATGTCACAGCTAAGCTTAGTACCAATTCCAAAACTGGTTTGAATTCGGCCATTAAAATGATGGTAAATAGAAGCGGCTTTCTCTAGCGATAAACCATCAGAGAAAACGATCAGTTTGCTTTGAGGATCGATACCAAGCTTTAAATAATGGTTAATGGCTTTTTCTCCCCATGCAATCGGATCGCCACTGTCATGACGTAAGCCAATAAATTGATGTGAAAGATCGGCATTAAAATCACGCAAGAAGGCATCCATATTGATGCAATCGGTTAACGCGATACCGAGCGTTTCTGGGTATTCTTTCAACCATGCATTGAGTGCCATTTTTTGTGAGCCAGCTAAGGTTGGTGAAAGCTGTTGGTGAGCTTGAAACCATTCATGTGCTTGAGTGCCCACAGGCGCAATATTATATTTAAACGCCAATGCGTAATTTGACGTGCCTTTCAATTGTGGGCAAGACTCAATGAGATTACTCACAATTTTAGTTTGTACTGCTTTTGAAAAGCGACGGCGAGTACCAAAATCAATTAAATTAAAATCAGCCGTGTTTTGTTCTTGATTAAATATGGCGAGCTTATGTTGAAGATGTTGAATGGCATCTTCTACTTTGACGTTCGGATATTTTATCTTTGATCGTAATTCACTGATGATGGCGAGCAGTGGCACTTCCCATAAAATTACATCCAACCATTTACCTGTCAGCTTCACGGCTAACTGCCCATCTTGGTTACTCACTTCAATCGTCTCTTCATTTAATTGAAATTGAGTTAAATACTCCAAGTAATCGGCTTGGTAGAAAGATAATGATGTTAAGTAGTCAATTTCTGGTCGCGTAAAGTGCAATTGGCATAAGGCTTTAATTTGCACTTTTAATGGTTCAATGAGATTGGTGAGATCTTCTTGGCTACGACAATGAAATTCAGCGACGACATCGACATTGGGATATTGATGAAAGACCGCTTGTTGCATGTGCAGTTTATAAGCATCGGTGTCGAGCAAAGAATCAATGATTGGTAAATCAATCAATGTGGATTGAAGCGAAGAATTAGAGTGGGTCATGAGTATCTTCAAATTACAATAATCTGAACATTTTACCCTACCTATTTGTAAATAGGAAAAATTGTCAGTTTGAAATCGTATTTAATCTTAAAGTCAATTGGCCTACGATGATCTAAAAGCTTTTATATTATCGTATTCCTTCCTTATTTTTTATATAAAAAACCCCAGAATAAGTCTGGGGTTTCAATTGATTAACTTGTACAGATTAAATAAATTAACTAGCTTTTAGTCTATGGTGATCTTTACGCCTAATAACTTGAATTTAGTTATTGCTGTGCAACTCACTGTTTAGCTCAACCGCAGATTTATTGGTTAAGCATTCAATTTTTCCCGTCACAGAGTTACGGCGGAATAGAAGATCCGGTGTACCCGCAAGGTCGCGTGCTTTTGCTACTTCAACTTCATTACCAGAAGCATCAAGCATGGTTACTTTAGTACCGGCTGTGATGTAAAGGCCAGACTCAATCGTACAGCGATCACCTAATGGGAAACCAAGGCCTGCATTGGCACCAAGTAGGCTGTTTTCGCCAATCTTAATAACAACCTTACCACCGCCAGAAAGAGTACCCATAATAGAGGCACCGCCACCGATATCCGAACCTTCACCAACCATAACGCCAGCTGAGATACGTCCTTCAACCATGCTTACACCTGTTGTACCAGCGTTGAAGTTAATAAAGCCTTCATGCATAACCGTTGTGCCTTCACCCACATGAGCACCAAGACGAACGCGTGAAGTATCTGCAATACGCACACCCGTTGGAACAATGTAATCCACCATTTTAGGGAATTTATCGACGCAATCGACAGTGATCACTTCACCATTAAGACGAGCTTCAATTTGACGACTTGCAAGTTCAGGTAAATCGATTGGACCTTGGTTTGTCCAAGCAATGTTATGCAGTAAACCAAAGATACCATCAAGCACAATACCGTGTGGTTTGGCTAGACGGTGGGAGATTAATTGTAGCTTCAAGAAACCTTCAGCAACAGAGGTTGGTTGCTCATCAGTCGCTAAAATAACTAACACTAATGCCGCTGACGCCTGAGTTGCTCTTTCTGCAAAGTCAGCATTGGCAACATCACCTTGAGCTGCAAATGCAGTTGATAGCTCAGCAGCAATTTCAGATGTTATCTCAATAGCTTGGTTACCTTGTTTGTAGCCAGTAACTTGAGAAACGGCAGCAACTAAAGCATCAGATGGGTTTAATACTGGGTGAGGGAAGAATGCTTCAATGATTTTACCGTCACGGTTTTTGGTTGCGGTGCCGAAGGCAAGTGCGAAATTAGCCATTTAAGATGTCTCTCCATGTCAAAATAGTGGGCTGGTATGATCAATCAGGTTGCCCATTGAATGTAATGTTGTTAAGCCAATCATAATGATTGCTTGCCTGAGTGGAAAGGCTTGAAGTGAAAATAATCACAATTGATGACGGTTTCTTATAAATGTTCTTGTTGAACGTCAGTATTTTTTGAAGGCAAAACAATTTGGGCAGGCAAAGGCAGAAAAACTAATTCCTGTTGAAGTACTTTAGTCATCGCTAAATAAAATGCACAGCAACCACAAACGATTCCCATAATACTGGCTAAAATATTAATGCTGGAAAATGGTAGAAATTGATACAGAGCGAGTAAGAAATAAACCATGGCTAAGCTGAGAAAAACCACAAAATCCAGTCGAGTTAAACGATGAGCAATGATGGTCATCGTGCTGGTGAAAATGCCCCATAAAATGAAATAAGATCCCACTAAAGCTGCGGGTGGTGTCGGGACGATATTAAGAGCAGGAAGCAATAAGATCCCCACATAAGATAGCCAATAAAGACCATACGCACTGAAAGTGATCCCTGCAAAGCTGTAACCATGCTTATACGCTTGCATGCCTACCAGTAATTGCGTTGCGCCACCAAAAACGAGTGCCATCGAAATCACTAATGCATTCAATGGAAATACGCCTAAGCCATGTAAATTAATTAAAATACTGGTAATGCTAAAACCGAATAGGCCAAGTGGAGTGTAATCAATGGAGGCGTTTTTCATAGTTTGCGGGATGATTAGTAATTGAACATACGAATACTAATATCATTGAAATGGAGTTTTGTAAACAATTTTGCAATCAATTGTATACAATATCTTATTTGCAGTGAAAAGCCAACTGAAAAATAGGACCGTTAATACTGTGAATTGAAACTATAAAGTGCGTTCATCATAAACAATAAAGGCAATAACGGCGTGTGCTGTTATTGCCTTTTGATTAATGAGAGCAAAAAATGGGATGGATATTAAGCCACTTGCTCATCATCGTTAGAAGCTGGTTCTTCTACGGTTTCTTTTTTGGCTTTTTTCGGTGCAGGTTTACGTTTAGCACCGAGCGCATAAAGTACTTCTTCTTTGTTTTGAGCAAGATAAAGAGATAATTCTTCTTTCTTCGCATCATCTTCAATCAGCTTACTGGTTTCTAGCAAAGTAAAAAGCTCATCCGCGATATCGAGCATTTTGTCATAAGCGTCTGCTTCAGCTTTAGAAGTAAAAGTCATCTTCTCTTCTCCGTTGCGTTCCACCACGTACTTGACGATTACAGCCATGGTTATCCCCGTATTATATAAGTTTATTTGAACTGGTTTTTTATACAGTTTTTTTGTGTGTTTGTCTAGTTGGGGAAAGTCTTATTGATGGTTACGAAATGGTAATCATGAACCGAGATGGGCGAACGTGATTCAGGATCTCTAGCCGTCGGTTAGGGCTTAAATAGCTGCGAGAGATCTACTATTTTTCTTTGCCTATGCTCATGTATAGGGTGACTAGTATTTTGGTTTCTCGCTTTCTTTATCACATTAAACCGATTACACGCTTCAAAAAATCGATAGTTAAGGTTTATTATCCTCATAAACTAATTGATGATCTGCGATCGTGTATAAAGTCAGTTCGGGTTTATCAGATCTTTATGCTAATTAACTGTAGTTGCGCTATAACAGGTCGTGAATTTTTTATACATGGACTAATTGACTTGATAATTTAATGCGTTGTCTAAATACTTTTGTACAAAAACTAAAACACCCAGCTTTAAATAAACAAAACTCAGAGGCAAGATTATGAACATGAGTGAATTTTCTAGTTTGGTGGAGTTGTCTCCTCATACTTTACGGTATTACGAAAAAATCGGTTTGCTTAAAAATGTTCAGAGAAATAGCAGTGGGCATCGAGTATATAGTTCGATGGATTTTAAGTGGATCAGTTTTATCAAGCGTTTAAAAGAAACAGCAATGCCTCTTGAAGAGATTTTGGAGTATGCAAAGTTGAGGGAGGTTGGATCTGAATCTGTCATGTTGCGCCAAATATTATTGGAGCAACATAAAGAAAATTTGAGGGCTCATATCGATCAACAACAAAAACATCTGCATGCTTTAGAAGATAAGATAAATCTTTATAAAAGTGGAAAAGTCGATTGACTTAGAGTTCACTCTAACTTGTATGGTGTGCCTGTACTCATAAAACAGGAACACACCAATGACAAAATCACGTTTTGATTCAGGTTTAGAATTACTCACTAGTATTGATAGTGAGGCTGGTACAAGTGTCATCGAAAGCTTGCAAGATATTTGCCCCGATTTAGCCAAATATATAATTGAATTTCCCTTTGGGGATATTTACTCCCGTTCTGGGTTGGATTTAAAATCTCGAGAAATCGCCACGGTTGCTGCATTAACGGCACTAGGAAATTGTACTCCTCAACTTAAAGTTCATTTGAATGCAGCGCTTAATGTTGGTTGCAGTGAGGATGAAATAAAAGAAGTCATATTGCAGATGTCGGTTTATGCCGGTTTTCCAGCCGCCTTAAATGGGATGTTTGCTTTTAAACAGGTATTGGTTGAGAGAGCAGCGTAATAAAAGTGCTCGCCTTACTTAAAATAGCCGTTGCAGTTTGATGGGATAGATCCTTGCTTGCCATTTTACTGCAACTTCAATTACTTTACGCAAAAGAACCATATCAGTTCATGCTGTAACACCTTAATACAAGTTCTGCTTGTGTCCAATTAGCAGCTTTCGTTACACTCCCATCCTCATTCAAATACCAAAGAAAGTTGTGCTATGAAAAAATTAATTCCATTTATTGCCTTATTGATTACCGCAAATGTGTATGCTGCTGGATCGGATCTGAAAGCCACCATGAAAGAAATGAAACTCGAATTTAAGCATGCGGCTGAAGCGAAGAGTATTAGTGAGATGCAAGTACCAGTTACCAACCTGACAAACTTGATCAATAAAGCAAAATTAGGTACTTATCCGCCAGAAAAACAAGATTTGTATTTAGAAGGGTTCAATAAACTAACGGTCGCACTGAATAATGTAGAGGCAGATCTGGAAGCTGGGGAGCTTGCTCAAGCACAGCAAGAGCTACGCCAAGTCGACAAACTTCGTATTGAATATCATGGCAAGCGCAACCCAAGCATCTGGAGTAAATTGTTCGGTTAAGGTGTGTGAATTGTCTAATTAGATTAAGTGGATATAACTAATCATGCTTAGGCTGTTTCCATTCAGAACTAAAATCAATAAAGCTTTTCAACAGTGGGCTTTGGTATTTTTCTGTATGTACCAGTAACCAGAATCGGCGTGTCATATCGAGTGGCAAGGGGAGTTCTACCACTCGTTTGCTTTCAATCGCGGAATGCGCAGCCAAGCGAGATAAACACGCAAGGCCAAGATTGGCAGTGGTGGCATTTAAAATAGCCTCAGTAGTATTAAGCTGAAAAGCCTCGTGCCAGTTTTCTAGTCTTGGCGCGATGGTGCGCAAGAAAAACTCTCGAGTCCCTGAACCAGCTTCTCGTAGTAGCCATGTGGTTGACTCTAAATCACGCATTAATATTTCTGGTTTCTGAGATAGTGGGTGGTCGGGTGAGCACACCACGCACATTTCATCTTGGCCCCATTCTTTGGCTAAGATTTGTTCCGACTGAATTTTCCCTTCGATCAAACCAATATCGAGCTGATAATCGATCAATTTTTGGCAAATTAACGCCGTATTCGAAATGAATAAGCTCTGTTGTTTATGTTGTGTTTGTTGGCGAAAATCTCGTAGAAGGTAAGGGGCAAGGTGATTGCCAATAGTATCGCTAGCACCGAGTTTTAATTCACCATTAAGCGTATTGCTTCGTTGAAAAAGATCGCCAATATCTTCTGTTCTGTGGAGCAATTCATCAGCAAGAGGTAGTAAGCGCTTACCTTCTTGATTGAGGACCAAACGATTATTTACACGATCAAATAAAGGATGTCCTAACTGCTTTTCTAATTCCGCTAAAGACAAGCTGACCGCTGCTTTGGATAAAAATAACTTTTCAGCCGAAACCGTTAGCGTTTTGTGCTTGGTGATGGTCGCAAATACTTTGATCTGCTTGAGTGTGATATTCATAGACATCCTTCATATCTGAAGCCGAAAGTATGAAGCGTATAGGGATAAAAAACAATTTTATGGTAGTCTTTTGTTATCCCACAGAAATTGTTGTCAGGTGCCTTGTGTTTACCATTTACCATTCCAATCAAGTTGATGTTCTTAAATCATTATTAGTGGAACTTATCCGCTTAAATCCTCTGCAAAATCCATTCGATTCAGAGCAAATTTTGGTGCAAAGTCCAGGAATGTCACAATGGTTAAAGATGGAAATGGCGCAAGAGTTTGGTGTTGCCGCCAATTTAACCTTTCCTCTTCCTGCTACGTTTATCTGGGACATGTTTACCAGAGTTCTTACGGATGTGCCTAAACGCAGCGCTTTTAACAAAGAGGCGATGACATGGAAACTGATGCAGCTGTTGCCATTGCAATTAGAACAGCCGGAATTCGCGCCGTTAAAACAGTATTTACAAGATGATAATGACCAATCTAAGTGCTATCAATTAGCTGAAAAAATTGCGGATACCTTTGATGGATACTTAGTTTATCGCCCGGAATGGATTGCAACGTGGGAAGCTGGGGAAGTTGTAGATGAACTCAATGGTGAGCATCCGTGGCAACCATTATTGTGGCAAGCTTTGTATGATCAAACCGTTGCTTTGGGTCAATCACCTTATCATCGTGCCAATCTTTATGACCATTTTATTGAAACACTCGACACTATGTTGGAATGCCCACAAGGGTTACCACCTCGGCTATTTGTGTTTGGTATTACTGCTCTTCCGCCACGTTATATGGACGCTTTACATGAGCTGGGTAAGCACATTGATGTGCACTTAATGTTTACCAACCCTTGCCGTTTTTATTGGGGGGATATCAAAGATCGTAAGTATTTGGCTAAACTTGAGGCCAAAAACCGTCAAAAAATGCATTGGTTGCAAGATAGATCTGAACTGGGCGAATTAGTACCACAACTTAAAGGCAGTATTGAACAAAATGCGCAACAAGAATGGCAGCAATTGCATACGGAAGATGCGGTTGGTAATAGTTTATTGGCGTCGATGGGAAAGTTAGGGCGTGATAATTTGTATTTATTATCACAACTTGAAGCCAATGAAATCGATGCTTTTGTTGATATTAAGACCACAAATTTGTTGCAACATATTCAAGCCGATATTTTGGAACTGCACGAGCATCAAGATGACGAGAAGCTAGAAACTAGTATCCATAAACCTGTGGTCGAGCCAAATGATGCATCATTTCAGCTGCATGTTTGTCATAGTCCAATGCGTGAAGTGGAAGTGCTGCATGACCGATTACTGGCGATGTTTGATGCAGATCCGAGCATAAAGCCACGCGATATTATTGTGATGGTGGCGGACATTAATGCGTATAGCCACGCGATTCAGGCGGTGTTTGGTAATGCGCCCAACGAGCGTTTTATTCCGTATTCCATTTCCGATCGTAGCGTCGACCAAGAAAACCCGATTCTGCAAGCTTTTATGAATTTACTGGCATTGCCGAAGTTGCGTTGCCAAGCGTCTGAATTGCTTGAACTGCTTGAGGTTCCTGCTGTGATGGCGAGATTTGGTATTAAACCTGAAGAGTTTGAACGTGTGACATCTTGGGTTGAACAAGTCGGTATTCGCTGGGGATTGGATGAGAGCACCGCACAACAATTTGAGTTGCCGAACCAAAAAAATAATACTTGGTTATTTGGTATTGAACGCATGTTGCTTGGTTATGCGATATCGGAACAAGCGGGTTTGTTTTTAGATTCAGAAGGAAGTATTGCCCCATTTGATGAAGTGCAAGGTATGGATGCAGAGCTTGCCGGAAAGCTAGCGGAATTTGTCTCACGTTTACAGCACTATCGTGATCGGTTGATCCAAACTCAATCTTTTGCGGATTGGCAGCATTGCTTATTTACGTTGCTAGATGATTTTTTCTTGGTGGATTTAGAAGGAGAGAGTGTCCTTACTTCGATTCGCCATTGTTTGCAGCAATTACAACAGCAGCTCGAAGATGCTGGTGTGAGCGATGACATTTCGCCTCAAGTATTAGAACAATATTTGATGAATCATTTATCTAGCTCGAAAGTGAGTCAGCGATTTTTAGCTGGACAAGTTAACTTTTGTACCTTAATGCCAATGCGCTCTATTCCATTTAAAACAGTTTGTTTACTCGGAATGAATGATGGTTTGTATCCTCGCAGCGTTAGCCCTGAAAGTTTTGATTTAATTGCAGGACGAGCTCGCCCCGGGGATCGTTCACGCCGAGATGATGACCGTTACTTATTTTTAGAGGCGCTGCAATCGGCCCAACAAATTTTATACATCAGCTATGTCGGACGTTCTATTCAAGATAACAGCGATAAAGAACCGTCGGTGTTGGTGGCAGAATTACTCGAATACTGCCAGCAAAACTACGCACTTTCTGGTAGTGAACACTTACCCAGTGATGAATCTGGATTGGCGGCTATCAATGCCATTCGACATCAGCATCCGTTAGTGCCATTTAGTCCAAGTGCCTTTACTGCTTCATTCGATGGAAAAAATGCGGACATTGCGAGCTATGCTAAAGAATGGCTGCCGGTGGCAAAATCTCAACAGTTACAGGGTTCTAAAGCGGAAAATAGACGCAATGAGGTTGAACTCGATTCTTACATATCTCAACTTGAACCTAACCATTTAGGTGTGTATTCATTAGACTTACAATCCTTGCAGCGTTTTTGGCGTTTACCTGTGCGTTATTTTTTTAATCATCGTCTGAAAAGTTATTTTGATGGCAGTGCCGCGTGGTCTAACTCTTTAGATGATGAGCCATTTAGTTTTAATGGTTTAGAATCTTACCAGCTAAGCGAGCACTTACTTCAATCTTGGTTGGAAGTTCAATCCTCACCTAATCATTGTGGTTTAAATACTGACTTTAATTCTGTAGCTGAGCGATTTATTGCTGAGAACAAAGCACAAGGAAAACTGCCTTTAGCGGAGTTTGGTCAGTTAGCGTCACAACAATTAATAAATAAAGTGGAACCATTAACCCAATCTTTAGCGCAATTGATCGAGAAACCATTAGAAGATATTGAAATTGACCTGGCGATTGATATCGAGCTTGATGGCGTGTCTTACCCACATAAAATTGTTGGCTGGTTAAATGGTCTTTATGCTTCAGCAGGTCAACCAAGTTTGGTGCGTTATCGTACTGGTTCATTACACTGCGTGACCATGATGAGTTGTTGGTTAGAGCATTTATGTATGAACGCCAGTGGTTATCCACAAATCAGTGATTTATTGGGGCTGTCTAATAAGGATGGCTTACAACATATTCAATTTAAAGCGATGGATAAAAATGAGGCCCTTAATCAATTAACTCATTTAGTCGGTTTATATTATCAAGGTCTGAACTCTCCATTATGGTTTGTTCCTAAAACGGCCATGGCTGGAGTTGAAAATGGATTTTTAAAATCCAATTGGGGCAGCGCAGATTCGACTTGGGTTGGATTGGATTCACCTGAGGCACAAGAGATAGCAACTAAAGTGATGGAAAAAACCTTCCAAGATGGTTATACCTTTGCCGGTGAAGGAAGCGATGACTATATCCAACGTATTTGGAAGCAGTGGACACCAGAGCTTGCGGATGAATTGTTAGAATTAGGCGTGGATGTTTTAAAGCCGATGCTTGATCAAGTTAGAAAAATACAAGTATAAAATAAAAACCGCCAGCGCACTGTAGGGTACGGCTGGCGGCAAGAAACGAGGTATTTTATATGTTCTATTTTCGTTTTATTGAGCGACTTTTGTTTTGTCTATCTTAGTGATTAAAGAACTCAATCATCTTCATCTTCAACTAGAAGAAAAATAAGAGAGTGCGGCTTTAATCGATAGATCATTATTGGATTTTCTAGGGTGCGATACTAATCGCGCCGGAGTATAAAAAACGTGAGGCTATTCTCACTCTCTAAAATTGATGAATTTATCGATAAATCATCATTATAAATTAAGCACCAGATCACACTTGCGCTCATTTGTGTATAGAAATAGGACAGCAATAATATGGCTCAATCTCTTAATAGCATGACTTTTCCCCTGCATGGCGCACGTCTTATTGAAGCGTCGGCGGGAACAGGGAAAACGTTCACGATTGCCGCCTTATATTTACGCCTATTACTTGGGCATGGAAGTAATCCTATCGATGGGCTGGAAGGTTCGGCCCATTGCCAACCATTAACCGTTGACCAAATTTTGGTGGTGACCTTTACCGAAGCGGCAACAATGGAATTACGTGGGCGTATTCGTAGCCGTATTCATGAAGCTCGAATCGCATTTCGTCGCGGTCAAAGTAATGATCCTATTATTAACCAGCTATTGCTTGATTTTCCTGATCATCAAACCGCGGTGCCTATTTTATTGCAGGCCGAACGTCAAATGGATGAAGCGGCAATCTTTACCATTCATGGTTTTTGTCAGCGCATGCTCACTCAAAATGCGTTTGAATCGGGTAGCCGTTTTCAAAATGAATTATTGACCGATGAAAGCCAATTGAAACTGCAAGTGGTGAGTGATTATTGGCGTCGTAATTTTTACCCAATGTCCGCCAGTTTAGCCGCGAAAGTCAGCCAATTGTGGTCTTCTCCTCAAGATTTATTGCATGAGATTTCTAACTATTTATCAGGTGAAGCATTAAGTTTTCCTAAAGTGGATCTCGACGCGGATTTAGAAGCATTACAGCAAAAGCATATTGATCGGATTGATAACGTAAAGCAGCTATGGCGCAATGCTGAGGTCAATTTTTTTGATGTGATCAGTAATTCCGGTGTTGATAAACGTTCTTACAGTTCACGCCATTTACCTAATTGGATTGAACAAATTTCTGATTGGGCGCAGCGCCATGATGTTTCTGGATTTGTGCCAGACAATGTCGAGCGTTTCGCACAAAGCGTCATTAATAGTAAAACGAAGAAAGGTCAGCCAGCCAGTCATGCGGTATTTTCTGCTATTGATGAGCTCATTGATAACCAACCAGACTTTGGGTTGCAGTTTAAATATCGCGCGATTACTCAGTGCCGAGCCATGCTACTACAAGCAAAGCAAGCACACAGTTGGTTGTCGTTTGATGATTTATTGAGTCAGCTTGGCGGTGCGATTGAAAACGATAAACAAGGTTTGCTGACTGAGCGTATTCGTCAGTTATTTCCGGTGGCGATGATCGATGAATTCCAAGATACCGATCCATTGCAATATCGTATTTTTAGCCGGATTTATCTTGAGCATCCACAATGTGGTTTATTCATGATTGGCGATCCTAAACAAGCTATTTATGGATTCCGTGGTGCGGATATTTTTACCTATATTCAAGCAAGAAACGAAGTGGCAGATCATTACACCTTAGATACTAACTGGCGTTCAAGCCAAGCGGTGATTAGTGGTGTTAATGGCATTTTTGAATTTGATGACCGCCCATTTGTTTATGACGACGATATTCCATTTCTACCCGTCAACGCCAGTCCTAACGCCGAGAATATGCAGTGGTCACTTAATGAAAAACCACAAGCAGCTTTTAATGTGTGGCTGCAAAAAAGTGATGATGGCGCGCCTGTTTCAAGTGATGCTTATACCTCAATGATGGCTAATTCTACCGCTTATAAGATTAATGAAATTCTGTCTTCAGCCCAACAAGGCAACGCCATATTTAGCGATAAAAAAGGACAGGCACATCAAATCCAAGCCAATAACATTGCAGTACTTGTAAGAACAGGGCGTGAGGCTAAACAAGTGAAGCAAGCGTTATCTCAACAAGGGATTGCCAGCGTTTACTTATCCAATCGAGACAGTGTATTTGATAGCGTGGTGGCAAAAGATGTGTTGCGTTTATTAACCGCAGCGCTCAATCCAAGTGATGCAAGATCGTTGCGCGCGATGCTAGCCAGTGACTTATTTGCTTTGAGTCTCAGTGAATTAGACAATTTTAATAACGATGAAAATGCGTGGGAAAATGTCGTTAATGAATTTGAACGCTACCAGCATGTTTGGTTAACACGCGGCGTATTACCGATGATCCGTGCGGTTCTCACTCAACGTGAAATTGCGGAGCGTTTATTGGGTCGCGCTCATCATGATGCGGATTTAGATCATGAAGGCGAGCGCAAACTGACCGATTTATTGCACTTGGCCGAATTGATCCAGCAAGCCAGTTTATCTTTGGATGGTGAAAGTGCTTTGATCCGTTGGCTGGCCGATAATATTGAGCAACATGATGGTGATGCGGGCGATCAAATTCAGCGTTTGGAATCAGAGCGAAATCTAGTGCAGATCATCACGATTCATAAATCCAAAGGGCTGGAATATGATTTGGTGTTCATGCCATTTGTGATGAATTATCGCGAAAGTAAGGTGGCGAAATTTTACCGCCATGAAGATCAAAAAACCGTCCTCGATTTATCTAAACCAGAAGACGGGATGGAACTGGCAGAAAAAGAACGTTTAGCTGAAGATTTACGCCTGCTATATGTCGGTTTAACGCGTGCGGTTTATGGGATATTTATTGGTATTACGTCTCTTAAAAAAGGCAATGGTAAAAAATCGACGGCGCACTTAAGTGCAATGGGATATTTATTGCAGCATCATCAGCAAGTGGAGGCGAGTGAGTTGACGCAAGCTTGTGAACAGTTGGCGGAAAAAGTGCCAGCGATTCATATTTGTCAGGTTTTACCTGAAAGACCAGATAGTGCTTATCTTCCCGCAACCAATGAGTTAACCGATTATAAAGCTCTGCAATTACAAGCTCGTATTGATCGTCGTTGGCGTATGACTAGCTATTCAAGTTTGATTAAACAGTCTCATCTTCATGTTGGAGATGAACTAGCATTGCGATCAGATTTTGATGCGTCTGTTGATTTAGAAAAGCCCATAGACAGCGACGCGGCAATTGATTTTTCTGATCAAGTAACATCAAGCGATATCGTCTCTTTGGTATCTGGGGAGCTTGAGGAACATGATGATCCTCAAGCTTTGGCTGAAGTGGATCTGTGGTCGATGTTTGCCTTTCCACGTGGCGCTAGGCCGGGAACGTTTTTGCATACTGTTTTTGAACAAATTGAATTTACTCAAGCGGCAACGAGCATTGAGAATACGGCGGTTATTGAGCGTTTATTGCAGCAAGAAGATTACCCACTTGAATGGTTACCAACACTGCAAGTCATGGTTGATAATGTGCTTAATACCCGATTAGATGGGAAAGATTTATGTTTATCGAGTAAAGGCCAGGCACAGCGTTTGGTGGAGATGGAATTTTTATTGCCAATCGAAACGCTCTCGGCAGCGGCGATTAATCGGGTGACTCATAAGTATGATGAACTGTCCGCTCAAGCACCAGACTTAGGTGGTTTTTCTCTAAACGATCGACCACTACAAGGGATGCTGAAAGGTTTTATTGACTTGGTGTTTGAGCATCAAGGCCAATATTACGTTTTGGATTGGAAATCGAATCATCTGGGCGATCACTATCAAGACTATCAACCAAATCAATTACAACAAGCGATGCTTGAACATCGATATGATCTGCAATATCAGCTCTATTCATTAGCCTTACATCGATTTTTACGCAGTCGTTTAGCAAATTATGATTACGAGACGCATTTTGGTGGTGTGTATTATTTATTCTTGCGTGGTTTTTCAAATCCAGCAGAGTTGACACAATCAAATGCTTTGCCGAATGGTGTTTTTCATACCAGGCCAAGTTTTGAGTTATTAGATGAGTTGGATAATCTGATCGCAGATACACCTCCCGTCGTCAAAAAAAACCGAAAAATAAGTAATGATACTCAGCAACAAGGAGAGCTTTTTTGATGAATACGACGGTTCAAAGTCATTGTGAAAATAGCAGTAATCGTGCGCTCACCTTTATGAAATTACTACAACAACACGGTGTATTTAGAGCGATCGATGTGCAGTTAGCCACTTGGGTACACCAACAATCGTTACTCGCTGATCAGAAAGTGGTGAACACCGATCAACAATTTTTACTTTCTGATCAACAAAAGCTAAACGCAGATTCAATGGCATTACTTACTTGTATGGTGAGTTATGAATTTGGTCGAGGTCATATCTGTTTAAATTTAGATGAGTGGGATCTCGTGCAGAGCTTATCGCTGAGGTTTTTATTCAAGCGTCAACCTGAGTTACAGCAACAATATGGTGAATGGGTTGAGAGCCTAGTTCACATTGATTGGCAGTCACTTTGCCTTGCATCATCATTAGTGGAATCTGCGCCGTCATTAACTACGTTAGGGCAAATATCCCCGAAGCCTTTAGTGTTGGAAAATCGCCGTATTTACTTACATCGCTATTGGCAATATGAAACGCAAGTAGCAGATCAGTTGCGCCAACGTGCAGAACCATTAGCATTAAGCACACGCGATATTGAAAATATAGCGCAGACATTGAATCGCCTATTTGAGCGAGATTATTCCTATTTATGGCAAGCTATTTCGCCACGAGAATCGAACCAAGTTCAGCGCCAGCGATGGGTGTGTGAAATGTTGGATGTACAATTTGAATCTGATGTTCTGAAAAAAACAAACGCCTCTCAAGTACTAGATTGGAGCGCAATTGATAGCGTTTTGACGCAAGCGACATCGGTCAGTGATCTACAAGCTTTAGATTCTTTAGTACCAACATCGGTCTGTTTAAATTGGCAAAAGGTGGCGGCAGCCGTGGCGTTATCTCGTCGGTTTGCGGTGATTTCTGGTGGTCCAGGAACGGGCAAAACGACAACGGTGGTGAAATTACTGGCCGCTTTGATTGAGCAATCGTTAGGGGAGTCAAGTTCATCGACTGCTTGTGTACCTACGATTAAGCTGGTGGCACCAACGGGTAAAGCGGCTGCGCGTTTAACTGAATCGATTGGTAGTGCAATAGAGCAGCTTCCGATTGCACCTAACATAAAAGCACTATTACCTTCTCAATCTAGCACTATTCACCGTCTTTTGGGGGCACGCCCTAATACAGTCGCTTATCAATACAATCGCAATAACCCGCTGCATGTGGATATTTTAGTGGTGGATGAAGCGTCGATGATAGATTTGCCTATGATGTTCCGATTGCTTGAAGCGCTACCTAAGCAGGCGAGATTGATTTTATTGGGCGATAAAGATCAGCTGTCTTCGGTGGAAGCGGGCGCAATTCTTGGCGATATATGTCAGTTTTCCTCCATTGGTTATCAAACCAATTATCTACAAACACTCTCTAGGTTAACTGGGTTTGAATCTTTGCCTGTTGCGGCCCAAGGCAGTGCGATTGCGGATAGTTTATGCATGTTGCAAAAGAGCTATCGCTTCCATGCTCGTTCAGGGATCGGTCAACTTGCTCAAGCGATAAATGCAGGTGATGCACAAAAAATGCAGCTGACTTGGCAACAAGGCTTTGAAGATATTGCCTTATACCCATTTTATCGTGAGCAAGATCTTTCTGTTGATAGCACTTTAGCTACGGCTGTTGGTGATAATGAAAGGCTGACTCAAAAACAAATTCAACCCCATTTGTTGTCCCTTTTAGTGAAAGGTTATCAAGCTTATTGCACGGGTTTATCTCTTCCTATCGTGAGCAATCGTCAATCTGAAGTGGCGCTGAAAACCTTAATGGAGAAAAAAGCTCGCCATGTGCTCAATGCTTTTTCAAGGACTCGATTATTGTGTGCGGTACGGGAAGGAGAATATGGCGTAGTTGGAATGAACAGCGAGATCGAGAAGGCGTTATCCCAACAATGTTTAATTCAACCGGTTGAAAGCGAGAAATGGTATGTGGGTAAACCGATAATGATCAGTCAAAATGATTCGGCATTAGGTTTACATAATGGCGATATCGGTATGTGTCTACTTGATGAGTCGGAAAACAATCCAAGATTGCGAGTATATTTCGAAATGCCAGATGGCCGCATCAAGGGTATTCTTCCTAGCCGTATTCCTGTTCATGAACTCGCTTTTGCAATGACCATTCATAAATCTCAAGGAAGTGAATTTGATCACACAATATTGCTGCTACCAGCTAAATTAAACCCTATCTTAACTAAGGAGTTGATTTATACTGGTGTTACTCGAGCAAAATCGCGTTTAGATTTATTTGCCAATCCTCAAGTGCTAGCGCAAGGTATTTCAATAAAAACCAAGCGCACCAGTGGCTTGAGCGAGAAGTTAACTAATTATAAGTAATGGACAGGTAGCGTATGTTTTTCGGAAATGTAAATCGGTTGGAGTGGAGCACTTTTCTTCCTGCTCATTTTTTAAGTTACCTTGAGAAAGCAGTGAAAATTGCTGCAGAAAATGAAGAAAACGGCCGTTATGATATTGATGGCGATAAGGTATTTTGTGTTTTAATGACACCAGAAACCGAGCCTAGGGAAGATCGAAAAACGGAAATTCATCGCGATCATCTGGATATTCAACTTCTGCTAGAAGGGGAGGAAACCTTTGGATATTCGATCGAAACCCCGCAAGCTTTATTAGATAAGCCTGATTACACTAATGATGTATTGCTGTTTAATGAAGTGAGTAATGAGAGTTTTATTTCACTGCGTTCAGGTGATTTTATTATTTTCTATCCGGGTGAATCGCATCGTCCTCAATGTGCGACGCGTGAACCGATGGCGTTGCGTAAAATTGTAGTTAAAGTGCATAAGAGCATGATTTAGATTCGCTCGACAGAGAATAAAATGCTTCGTGATGAGGCTATACGAAGCATTTTTTGTTTTGAGTTATATTTCGGATTTTATACTTTCAGCACTAATATTTTCGATTTTCGCTGATAGTTATACAAACCTTGTTTTGCCATCGGCAGAGATTCTACCCCCACTTCCACAAAACCTTGTTCTCTGAACCAATGCAAGCTGTGTGTGGTGAGAACAAAAAGTTTATCAATCCCTTTTTGCTTGGTTTGTTGGCGCATGTGATTAAGCAATAATGCCCCACGATCACCATCTCGATAATCAGGATGAATTGCGACACACGCCATTTCTGCCATTTTATCATCAACATAAGGATAAAGTGCTGCGCAGCCAATGATCAGGCTGTCTTTTTCTATAATCGTGAATTGATGGATCTCTTGCTCTAATTGTTCTCTTGAACGGCGAACGAGAATGCCTTGCTCTTCTAATGGCTGGATTAAATCTAAAATGCCACCAATGTCATTGATCTCTGCATTTCTGGTTTGTTCGGCACTTGCCATAACGATTTGTGTACCAATCCCATCAAATGAAAATAATTCTTGTAGTAGTGCGCCATCTTCTTTGTAACTGACGAGGTGACAACGAGGCACTCCCGCACGGCAAGCTGTAATCGCCCCGCGTAAAAAACGAAATGTGCCACTAGAGTGACCATTTTCTATGTCCGGTTGCGCTTCCATATTTTGTACGATTTTTTCTGCGCTACTTGGAAATAGTTCAGGGATGACTCGGTTATGTTCATCGATGATGCCTTGCTCGGAACAAAACCCAATCAACTTATCAGCCTTGAGTCGAATTGCGACTTGGGTTGCCACATCTTCGTACATCAGATTAAAACTTTCACCAGTAACAGAGCTGGCAATTGGACCTAATAATACAATCGATCCCATGTCCAACATGCGATTAATCGCGGCATGATCTATTCGGCGCACCTTACCACTGTGGCAATAATCGACACCATCGTCGACACCAAGAGGTTGGGCGATAATAAAATTACCACTGGCGACATTGAGTTGGGTGCCTTGCATGGGCGTATTTCGCAAGCTCATAGAAAGTCGTGCAGTAATGGCGAGTTGCAGTTGACCAGCCGCTTGCATCGCAATTCCAAGAGCGTCTTCATTGGTGACGCGGATCCCTTTGTGGTAAGAGGATTCACAATGATGTTTAGACAGGTTGAGATTAATTTGTGGTCGAGCGCCGTACACCAAAACAATCCGGACACCCAAGCTGTGCAGCAATGCAATATCATTGATGATGTTATCAAAGTTGCTTTCGCTAAATGCTTCACCGCCAAGCATGATCACCATGGTTTTTCCACGATGGGCGTTAACGTAAGGGGCGGACTGACGGAATCCTTTCACTAATGCAGTACTACGCATTTCAATATAACCTTGTTGACTATTTATTTTAAAATAATGACTAAAAATTCATTTTTCTGCAATCATTATTTTTAACTAATGTGAGGTGTTAGTGAGTCGATTTTGATTACTTATGAATACTTTGTGGCAATGACATTGTGATGACAGATGAGTTAACAAAGTAAATAAAATGTTGATAAATATTTCAGAGTATTGTGTCACTAGTGTAATTTTGTCATGCTGCGTGCCAACTCTTGAGTTAACTCATTTACGGTGATTTTTGTGCTAAAACTTTTTTCGTTTTCTCCTGTTTTCCCATTTTCATTGTCTTCTTGGTCTGTAACTAAGCGTTATGCAAAATTGACTTTAGTTTGTAGTGCCGTCTTTGTTATGTTCGGTTGTGCTAATCCAACCGACCGAGGCCAGCAGTATCTAGATGGTGATTTACCGTCAACCTTAACCTCGGAAGATAATGTCGACTCTGATGCTTCACGTGATTACACCACCTTTGCCGCTCAAGCAGAGGAGGTAGAAAAAAAATCCCCCTCTTTAAAAGCTAAGTATCATAATTTGTATGCACAATTAAATGTGTGGGCGCAAGAAAGTGGCGATCCTAATGAGTTAGCGAAATACGGGGTTAATTTTGATCAATTAGGTGGGGCTGATAAAAAAGGTAATATTTTATTTACTGGTTATTTTTCACCAGTGATTGAGATGCGTCATACTCCCGATCATCTGTTTAAATATCCCGTTTATGGCAAGCCTGAATGTGGCGCAGTGTGCCCAACTCGTGCACAGATTTATGATGGTGCATTAGACGGTAAAGGGCTAGTGCTTGGTTATGCATCCAATATGATTGATCCATTTTTGATGGAAGTGCAGGGCAGTGGTTTTGTTCATTATGCTGATAATGATGATCTTGAGTATTTTGCCTATGGTGGGAAAAACAACCATCCTTATGTCAGCATTGGCCGAGTGTTGATTGAACGTGGCATTATTCCCAAAGAAAAAATGTCGATGAAGGCGATAAAAGACTGGGTGGCGAAAAGTGATCCTGCCACAGTGAAAGAATTGCTAGAACAAAATCCATCGTATGTATTTTTTGATCGCCAACCAGGTGCGCAAGTGGCGGGTTCGGCAGGTATTCCTCTCTTACCAATGGCATCAGTAGCTGGTGACCGTAGTATTTTTCCTATGGGAACCCCTATCCTTGCCGAAATACCATTATTGGATGCGAATGGGAAGTGGACAGGTGTGCATATTATGAAGCTGATGATCGTGCTTGATACTGGCGGCGCAGTGAAAGGTGGTCATTTAGATTTGTATCATGGAATGGGCGCTCGAGCAGGCATTGCTGCTGGTCATTATCGTCATTTCGGTCGAGTGTGGAAGTTGGATTTAACCGCGCCACCATTACAGATCCCATCGAACTAAGATTAATCGTTAGGTTTTATAGTTAACTCTAGTCTTCAAATATCAGAACCGATGAAAGAGTGTGTATTAGCCTTAAGATAGGTATAATGCGCGCTCTTTTTTATTCTCTGCTTCCTCTTGTTCGAGTACATAAAGGCTCCATTATGAAAACACTGCAACCAGCATCTGACAGCTATAACCAACGATTTGGTGGCACTCGCCGTTTATATGGCAATAGTGAAGTCGATATTCTGCGTGCTGCACATGTGTGTGTGATTGGGATTGGTGGTGTGGGATCGTGGGCGGTGGAAGCCTTAGCGCGTACAGGTGTTGGGCATTTAACCCTCGTTGATATGGATGATGTGTGCGTGACCAATATTAACCGCCAAATTCATGCGATGACCGGCACAGTAGGGCAGAGCAAAATAGAAGTGATGGCTGAACGAGTAAGGCTGATTAATCCAGAGTGTGAAGTGGCATTAATTGATGACTTTATTACGCCAGAGAATATTGCTGACTATATTTCAAAAGACTTCGATTACGTGCTAGATGCGATTGATAGTTTGAAGCCGAAAGCCGCATTATTAGCTTATTGTCGCAGTAATAAAATCAAAGTGATCACGATAGGCGGCGCGGGTGGGCAAGTGGATCCTACCCAAATTAAAGTCGCGGATTTATCGAAAACCGTGCAAGATCCACTGGCTAAAAAGCTTAAAGATACCTTACGTCGTTTTCATAATTTTAGTAAAAATCCACAGCGTAAGTTTGGTATTGATTGTGTGTTCTCAACCGAGCAACTGAAATATCCACAACCGGATGGTAGCGTATGTGGCGTTAAATCGACGGCTGAAGGACCAAAACGTATGGATTGTGCCAGTGGCTTTGGCGCGGCAACCGTTGTTACCGCTAGCTTTGGATTTGTGGCAGTGGCGAAAATCGTTGAAAAAATTCTTTTGAAAGCGAAAAATAAGAACTAAAAGCGAAGCGTTCTCGCCATTCAATTCTTATTATTTTTCACTCGGCTGAAATCCTTCGTCTGCGCGGGTTGGTGACTCTGCTGCAGTGCGTGCTAAATCATCACATATTTCATTTTCACGATGTCCCGCATGACCTTTAACCCATTTCCATTCAACTTCATGGCGAGCGGTTTCGGTGTCTAGTGCTTTCCATAAATCGACATTTTTTACTGGTTTCTTAGCTGAAGTTTGCCAATTTTTTTTCTTCCAACCATGGATCCATTGAGTGATCCCTTGACGAACATATTGGCTATCAGTGGTTAAAGTAACCTTGCATGGTTCTTTTAATGATTTTAATGCCACCACTGCTGCCATCATTTCCATGCGGTTATTGGTCGTTTGTTGAAATCCTTCCGATAAATACTTTTCTTGTTCTTTATAGCGTAGAACGATGCCGTAACCACCTGGGCCAGGATTGCCTAAACAAGAACCATCTGTGAAAATCTCAACGTGTTTCGTTATCATTTGGTATGATTACCTTAATTTTTTACTGGGGCTTAAAACCCTCATAGTTTTACATAGAGTTTATTATGAATACCAGTACCAATTCATCACATGACCGCATCATTGTTCTGGATACCGAAACCACAGGTATGAACCGTGAAGGTGGGCCAGTTTATATGGGGCACCGGATCATTGAGATTGGTGCGGTCGAAATTATTGATCGTAAGCTGACCGGTAGGCATTTCCATTGCTACATTAAGCCTGATCGCTTAAGTGATCCTGAAGCGATTGGAGTGCACGGTATTACCGATGAATTCTTGGTCGGGAAACCAGAATATAAAGCGATTCACCAAGAGTTTATTGATTTTATTCGTGGCGCTGAACTGGTCGCGCATAACGCTCCCTTTGATACGGGATTCATGGATTATGAATTCAAACTCAATGGTAGCAATGAAAAAACTGCTGACTTGTGCAAGGTTACCGATACCTTGGCAATGGCGAAAAAAATCTTCCCCGGCAAACGAAATAATCTAGATATTTTATGTGATCGTTACGGTATTGATAATTCTCATCGTACCTTGCACGGCGCTTTGCTCGATGCTGAGATTCTAGCCGATGTTTATCTGCTGATGACTGGTGGACAAACTAGCATGCAATTTAATGCTGGTCAGTCTAAAGATGGTGGCGTGGGTGAAACCATTCGTCGCGTTTCTGCAGAGCGAGTATTGAAAGTATTAAAAGCGAGTGATGAAGAACAGAAACAACATGAAGAACGTTTAGATTTAGTGGCTAAAAAAGGCGCTTGTTTGTGGCGCGAAACAGTCGTTAAAAATTAGTAACTGAATAATAAAATAAATAAGGTAAGTATGATGAACCCAATTATTGCCCTGTTAAAACAAAACAATATTAGTGATGCACAGATCCGCGAGTTATTTGAAACTATGACTCAAAATCCATTGGCTGCAATGGCAACCATTAGTCAGTTAGGCCTACCGCAAGAGCAACTGCAATTATTGATGGGACAGGTGATGCAAAATCCTGCTTTGATTAAAGAAGCTGTTGATGAGCTAGGGTTAGATTTTTCAAAAGTTGAAGCGGCGAAAGCACAACTACAAAAGTAAATCTATCTACATAAAATTAAGTTAATGGTCGCGACAGGGTTTGAATAAAACACCTTTCACGACCTTTTTTGATCTTGGTTTATAGTATTTCAGAGTGGTGTAATCTTTCAAGCTTATCGCAATGGCATAGCGTATATCAGGACAAATAAGCAGAAAATTAAAGATGCTTTGTGTAACTAATCAATATGAAGGGCTTAAAACTATTTTTATACTGGAAAAGGATTTTAGCATCAGAGTTTTTAACTCCCTTTTGTCTAAATTGGACAGCTATGTGTCTTTAATCGATATGAACTCTATTCCGCATGTCTTTACTCTATAAGAATTAATAGGAGTAAAGTATGAATAATCCAACCAAAAAATATAATCCTGCTACGGTTGTAAGCAACCCACAGCGTACTTGGCCATCAAAGCAATTATTGGAAGCGCCGCGTTGGTGCTCAACTGATTTACGAGACGGAAATCAAGCTTTAAGTACACCAATGAATCATGAAAAAAAGGCATTACTTTTCGACCATCTGATTACCTGTGGTTTCAAAGAGATAGAAGTCGCTTTTCCATCCGCTTCACAAACAGATTTCAAATTTGTTCGATATTTAATTGAACAGAATAAAATTCCCGATAATGTTTGGATTCAAGTTATTACTCAAGCTAGACCAGATCTAATCGAAAGAACATTGCTATCTCTACAAGGGGCTTCACGTGCGATTGTTCATTTATATAATGCAACCGCTCCATTATTTAGAGAGTTGGTGTTTAAAAAAAGTAAGTCTGAAATTATTGAAATGGCGGTGTTAAGCACACTGCATATTAAACGATTATGTGATGAACAATGTCAGACACAATGGACTTTGGAGTACTCTCCTGAAACCTTTTGTTTTACAGAACTTGAGTTTTCATTGGAGATCTGTGAAGCGGTTAAAAAAGCTTGGCAGCCAAGTAATGACCGTCCTTTAATATTAAATTTACCTGCAACTGTGGAGGTAAATACTCCTAACGTTTATGCAGATCAAATTGAAAAATTTCGCACCTCATTCAGTGATATGGAAAGTGTCACGATTAGCATCCATCCACATAACGACCGTGGTACTGGTGTTGCCGCCGCTGAACTCGCTCAGCTTGCAGGGGCCACACGAGTGGAAGGATGTGTTTTCGGTAATGGGGAAAGAACGGGAAATGTAGACCTTGCGATATTAGCTTTAAACTTATATACCCAAGGTATCGATCCAAAATTAGATTTTTCTGATATTAGAAAAACAGCCAAAATAATAGAGTCTTGCACTAATATTCCGATCCACCCTCGGCATCCTTATTCCGGTGAACTTGTATTCACAGCTTTTTCTGGTTCTCATCAAGATGCTATTAAGAAGGGATTTGAAGCGCATGCTTCTGGGCAATCAGAGAAATGGAACATTCCATATTTACCTTTAGACCCTAAAGATGTTGGTTGCTCATATGAAGAAGTTATCAAAGTTAATAGCCAATCTGGTAAAAGTGGTCCATCTTGGATGTTAGAGCAAAATCATGGATTAAAACTACCAACTAAGCTGCAATTAGATTTTAGTAAAAAGGTACAGAATATTTTAGATAAAACAGAGGTAGAGCTCAGTTTATCTGAAATGTGGGATATATTCAGACGTAGTTATGGCGTTAATCCTTATGTTAGCTTGAAGTTGATTGACTACCAAAGTGACTCATCTAATAGTGATCAAGGTATTGTTGTTAAAGTGGGATATAAGAATAAAATATTTAAAATATCAGGAAAAAGTAACGGTTTATTGAGTGCTTTACTGAATGGGCTAAATGAATACTTGGATATAGATATTAATATTGTTAATTATTCTGAGCATACATTAGGAGATTCGACACACAGCAAAGCAATTTCTTATATTGAATGTGAATCTGATGGCAATCACCATTTTTTTGGTGTTTCTATAGAAAACGATACGACTCGATCTTCTCTTCAGGCAACACTTAATGCTATTAGTAATTTACTAATAGCAACGCAGAAAACCCACATATTAACTGATATGCCAGAAAGCACCTTGAGTTAAGTATAAAAATAGATAAGGGATGAGTTATATGCATTTTGTTAATGATCAGATGGAACAAGCAGTAACGGCAATAGCTCATCATTACTCTCATAATGCTTGCGAACCTCCGCATTCTCATACTAATACTCAATTACTTCACACTGTGAGTGGTGTGATTAAAGTGGAGACTGAAATAGGAGATTGGATTGTTCCTCCCGGAAGAGGTTTATGGATCCCAGAGGGGATGATCCATAGTTTACGTACTGTTGGTACCGTGGACGTAAAAACATTATTTATTGATCCGCTTGCTAGAGCCGATTTACCAAATCAATGTCAAGTATACGAAGTTACTCCTCTTTTAAGAGCGTTGATTATTCAAGCCGTAAATATTAAAAACCCTTTCCTTAAAGGAAGTCGAGAAAGCCGAATTATTGAATTGATATTGGATGAGTTAAGGATACTTAATATTTTGGATTTTCACGTTCCTATGCCGAAAGAAAGCTCTCACCTTTATGATCTATGTACCAAGATATCAAAACGATTAGACCATCCTTGGTCAACTTCGGATGCATCAAAATTATTACAAATATCAGACAAGACAGTATCTCGTCAATTTCATCAACAACTTGGGCTAAGTTTTGGGGAATGGTTGCGAAGAAAGCGATTATTGGAAAGCATGGAATTATTGGCTCAAGGTGTCAATGTGATAGACGCTGCACTTTCTGTTGGATATGAAAGTCCTAGTTCATTTAGTTCTATGTTTAAAAGTAGAGTAGGCATTTCACCTGTAGAATATGCTTCAAATATTGGATGTTCATAAATATACGACGAAGTAAGTTTCTTTCGTTCATGTCATCATGTGGTGAAAAATTAATAAAGTGTTTTGCTCGTTGCATCCAATGTAGGATTTACAGATCGTAACGAATTCAGCCACCCCCTAATGATGCGTTAGGTTTATATTTGTCCGTTGTGTTTACAATGTTTATTAAGGAGATTTAGTGGAAATCTGGAAATTGATTTTTTTTATACCGGTTTGCTTCGCATTAAATATGACACCGGGTCCCAATAATCTTCTTGCTATGAATAATGCACGTTGTTACGGCTTTCAGTCTGCATTGATTGCTGGTTTGGGCCGAGTCACCGCATTTTCAGCAATGATTACTCTAACTGCTTCAGGCTTGGCCGTTGTTCTTTATGCATCTGAGACTCTATTTTTTACGATAAAACTACTGGGTGCCGCATATTTGCTTTGGATCGCGTTTAATCTTTGGCGTTCAGAAGCTAGTCCAATATTCGAAATTGACAGAACCCGAAATCATTTTGGTTTGGCAAAGCAAGAGTTCGTTCTAGCGGCTGGTAATCCTAAAGCAATTTTAATATTTACCGCTTTTCTCCCTCAGTTTGTCGATGCTTCTGCCAATGCCAGCGAACAATTTTTCATATTGGGTAGTACATTTCTAGTATTGGAAATGGTAGCGATTTCTATTTATGCTGCATTTGGTTTATATCTAAGGCAGTGGTTTGCTAAGCCTAAAATGGCAAAGCGCTTTAATCGAACTTGTGCGATCTTTTTGGCTGTATCTGGAGCTAATCTGCTATTTAGCGACCAACAATAAACTAACAAATGTCGGTAATGGTAAGGCTTGGTTTGATGGGAAGCGTGACTAGTCGGTACCATACTCTAAAAATTAAATTTATAAATCGGTTCACCTCATAGAAAAGCACAGCGGCAATTCGCTGTGCTTTATGTTTCTGATCCTTACGGTGCTTAACTTTTACGCCACTTGACTCATTTCTTTACTTTGCTTTTTTACGATTAATTCGCTTGGGTCAAAGTCATCCACATTGATGGTTTCTAGACGGACGATTTCAGCATCGCGCAGTATTTGTGCTTCCTCTGCCGTTATCCAGCTATTTCCTAAACCAAGTTCGGCGATTTTATCAAGCTGCGTGAATGGTCGGCGTTTCTCTGCTTTTTTACAAATAGCATCGAAAATTGGCTCAGCTCTCAGAATCGTTTCTAAAGCGAGTTCAATTTTACCCGCAGGGTTGTGCTCAGTTGGGGCAAGGTATTGATTTCGCCCAATACGAGAGCGAGTAGCCGATGGCGTTTGTAATATCTGTGCCACTTGGTTATCCAGTTTGTCGCTTGGTGCGGTGCGAACTGTTCCCAATGGTAATATCAGTATACGTAGCATCATTGCCGCGCTACGTGATGGGAAGTTACGCAGTAGTTCTGCAATCGCTTCTTCAGCTTGGCGTAAGCTATCTTGCACACTCCAATGTACCAAAGGCAAATCAGCTTCTTGGTAGCCTTCCATCTCGAAACGTTTTAATGTCGCTGAGCTTAGATATAACTGGCTGAGTATGTCACCTAGACGCGCTGATAGACGCTCTTTACGTTTTAGTGAACCGCCTAGAACCGCCATAGAAACATCTGATAATAACGCCATGTTGGCACTGTAGCGGTTCAGTTTTTGGTAATACGGTTTTATTTGAGCGCGCGTCTGTGCGGTCATATTTGAATCGGTCGGTGCATTTGAACCACGACCATCAGTGATCCCAAGCCACAAACTGCGGACTGCGTTGCTCATGCTAAATCCAACATGACCAAATAAAGCTTTGTCAAAACGAGCTAATGCATTGTGTTCAGTGGAATGAGCGGCTTCCATCTCTTCAAGCACATAAGGATGACAACGGATCGCGCCTTGACCATAAATGATCATTGATCGAGTTAAAATATTCGCGCCTTCTACCGTCACAGCAATGGGTGAGCCTTGATAACCACGCGCTAAGAAGTTAGCTGGGCCGAGGCAAACGCCTTTACCTCCCGCAATATCCATCGCATCAATTAAGCATCGTTGACCGCGATGAGTACAATGGTATTTAACAATGGCAGAAATAACCGATGGCTTCTCGCCTAAATCAATACCTGCAACGGTTAATTGGCTGGCCGCATCCATCATATAAGCGTTACCTGCTAGGCGTGCTAATGGTTCTTCAATGCCTTCCATATGTCCAATCGGTTGTTTAAATTGGCGACGAATTCGAGCGTAAGCTCCCGTTGCCAGTGCTGCAGTTTTGGTTCCTCCTGTCGAGTTTGAAGGCAAAGTGATGCCACGACCCACAGATAAACATTCCACTAACATGCGCCATCCTTGACCTGCCATCGCTGGGCCACCGATGATAAAATCTAGAGGCACAAAAATATTGTCTCCTTGAGTAGGGCCATTTTGAAAAGGAACGTTCAGCGGGAAGTGACGTCGACCAATTTTAACGCCTTCCATATTAGTTGGGATTAAGGCGCAAGTGATGCCTATATCTTTCTTATCATTACCAGAATCGTCTTTAATGCCGAGTAACCCATCAGGATCTTGTAATTTAAACGCTAGCCCTAATACGGTTGCCACGGGGGCAAGAGTAATGTAACGCTTATTCCATGTTAGATTCATACCCAACACTTCTTTGCCTTCCCATTGGCCTTTACACACAATGCCGTAATCTGGGATCGCGCCCGCATCAGAACCTGCTTCTGGGCTAGTTAAGGCAAAACATGGAATTTCTTTGCCTTCAGCAAGGCGAGGTAAGTAGTGATCTTGTTGCTCCTTTGTACCGTAATGTTGCAATAACTCACCCGGGCCTAAAGAATTCGGTACGCCGACAGTTGAGGACAACACGCCAGAGACACCAGTCAGTTTTTGCAAAACGATCGATTGTGCATAAGCTGAAAATTCTAAACCGCCGTATTTTTTCTTGATGATCATCGCGAAGAATTTATGATCTTTAAGGTATTGCCAAATCTCTGGTGGTAAGTCTGCTAATTCATGTGTGATCTCAAAGTCATTGGCCATTTTACACACTTCATTCACTGGGCCATCAATGAAGGCTTGCTCTTCAACACTGAGTTGCGGCGCTTTGATATCGTTAAGTTTTTTCCAATCTGGTTTACCTTTAAATAATTCGGCTTCCCACCATACGGTGCCAGCATCAATGGCTTCTTTTTCAGTTTGTGACATAGCGGGTAATATCTTACGAAATACCGTTAATGTTGGTTTACTGAATAAACGACGACGGACGCTTGGAATCGCAATGAACCCACAAGCAATAATATATAAGCCAAATAAAATAGGTGTTGTTTGTGTTACCAGGGTTGCTATCGCAAAAATAGCGCCAACAATCGCTAAGGTAATAAGTTGTGAAGTGCGATGATAAAGACAGATGCCAAGTGCAATAAAGGCTAAGAGAAGAGAGAGCAGGATAAACATGGTTATATTCCTTATTGTGATGAGTTCAGCTATGAATGGAAGCTTAACTTTTAAGTGGTCGTACCAGATTGTTCATTGTAATGGTCTTGTTGATAAAATGTAAAATAGCAATGTGGTTGAAAAGTGATCTCAAGCATAAAATAATTTTTTACTAATACTTTTGTTCATTATAAGTAAAAAAGTGTGGCTTTGTGTCGACAGGCTTTTAGCTTTATAGGTACACTCAAGTTAAGGAAAATAAGCTGATTGAGCTGAGCCATTCCTCTTTTTTAAAAGAGATTTAAGAGAAGGATAATAAATATGTATCAAGATTTAATCCGAAGTGAATTGACAGAAGCGGCTGATGTATTAAATAAATTTTTAAGCGATGACCATAACCTAAACCAAATTGAAGCGGCAGCAAAAATGATTGCAGACTCATTTAAGCAAGGTGGCAAGGTATTGTCTTGTGGTAATGGCGGCTCACATTGTGATGCGATGCATTTTGCGGAAGAGTTAACTGGGCGTTATCGTGAAAATCGTCCTGGTTATCCTGGCATTGCGATTTCAGATCCAAGTCATCTGTCTTGTGTGAGTAATGATTTTGGTTATGAATATGTTTTTTCTCGCTATTTAGAAGCGGTTGGTTCTAAAGGTGATGTCGTTTTTGGTCTGTCGACTTCTGGTAATTCGGGTAATATTTTAAAAGCGATGGAAGCGGCGAAAGAAAAAGGCATGAAGACAATTGCGTTGACCGGGAAAGATGGCGGTAAAATGGCGGGTATCGCGGATATTGAAATTCGAGTTCCACACTTTGGTTATGCTGACCGCATTCAAGAAATTCACATCAAAATCATTCATATTGTGATCCAATTGATTGAGAAAGAGATGGAAAAATAAGGAATATTGCCATGTGTGAACTACTTGGCATGAGTGCTAATGTCCCAACGGATATTTGTTTTAGCTTTACCGGACTTATTCAGCGAGGGGGCAAAACTGGCCCTCATCGTGATGGCTGGGGGATCACCTTTTATGAAGGCAAAGGCTGTCGTAACTTTAAAGATCCTAACCCGAGTTGCCATTCAAAAATTGCTGAATTAGTACAAAGTTATCCGATCAAAAGTTGCGCAGTGATCAGCCATATTCGACAAGCTAATCGTGGTGAGGTTAATTTAGAAAATACTCATCCTTTTACGCGTGAGCTATGGGGTAAGAATTGGACTTTTGCCCATAATGGCCAATTAACGGATTACGATAATCTATTTACAGGCCGACATCGTCCGATTGGTGAAACCGACAGTGAGAAATCATTTTGTTGGCTATTAAAGCAATTAGAAGATAAATATCCCGAACCACCACATTCTAGTGTTATGCCTGAAGTGTTTAAGTTTATTGCGTCATGTTGTGATGAATTAAAGCAATTGGGAGTATTTAATATGCTATTGAGCGATGGTGAATTTGTGATGATGTATTGCTCTAATAATTTACATTGGATCACACGACGGGCTCCATTTGGCAGGGCAACACTAATTGACGAAGAAGTATCGATCGATTTTCAACAAGAAACTACGCCTAATGATGTAGTGTCAATTATTGCAACCCAACCACTGACCGATAACGAACGTTGGCACAAAATGAAACCGAGTGAATATGGTGTATTTCAGTTTGGTGAGTTGATTATGGATAACAGCTTAGATCTGATCGATGTTCCATTTTCAGAGCCAAGTTCTCCATGCTCCGGTGGGCATATTTAATACTAATTATATTGATTTATAGTCAGTTAATTAATGCAAAAGATAGTGTTATTTTAAAAGAAAACTCGCCTAAATTGGGCGAGTTTTTTGTTTTAGTGCTTTGCGCTGTTTATAGTACGTTTATATATTTTTTTAATCTTCGGCGTAGCCATGTAATCCGAGTGCTATCTCATCTAAGTAGGCTTGGCGATCTTTCATACTCAATCGACCCTCGATAAACCATTTGGTCACCAATGGATAAATATGATGCTCTTGCACCAAAACTCTTTGCGCCAAATCGTCTGCGGTATCATCTTCAAACACAGGCACTTTCGCTTGTAAAATAACGGGGCCGCCGTCTAGCTCTTCGGTAACAAAGTGAACGCTGGTACCATGTTCAGTGTCACCAGCATCAATAGCTCGCTGATGAGTATGCAAACCAGAATACTTAGGTAATAGAGAAGGATGGATGTTGAGCATTTTACCTAAATAATGCTGTACAAAATTCGGGCTTAAAATTCTCATATAGCCAGCAAGAATAATCAAGTCAGGTTGATAAGTATCAATTTGGGCCATCAATTCAGTATCAAAAGCTTGGCGGTCTGGCTTGCCTTCGCCTCCTAAATAATCTTGAACAGAAAGAGAATGAGCAGGAATACCGTGAGTCTTTGCTCGTTCTAGTCCGTAAGCATCGGGTTTATTAGAAAATACCGCGGTGATTTTTGCTTGGATTTTCCCTGATTCACAGATATCGATAATGGCTTGCAAATTACTGCCAGAGCCAGAGATAAGAACAACAATATTTTTCATTTGATAACCTTGCAGATAAAATTAAGCCCTTAGACTTTATCCATATTATAACGGGTAAAGTAAGGGCTTGTCTTTACGAACCGTGCCGTATTGATCTCGCTAAGATAGTGATTACTGATTAATAACCACTTGTTCTTCACCTACTTCGGATGAAGCAATAGCGCCGATAACCCAAGCGTTTTCACCTTCAGCGTTAAGTAAATCAACTGCAGCTTGTGCTTGATCCTGCGGCAATGCCACGATCAGGCCAACACCACAGTTAAAGGTACGGTACATTTCAAATGTTTCAACGTTACCTTTTTGTTGTAACCAAGAGAAAATAGCAGGCCATTCCCAGCTTTTACCATCGATAACAGCTTTCGTGCCTTCAGGTAATACGCGTGGGATATTTTCCCAGAAACCACCACCGGTAATATGTGAAATCGCGTGAATATCGTGTTCAGCAATCATTTTAAGTGCAGACTTAATATAAATTTTAGTTGGTTCAATTAAGTGCTCACCAATGGTACGGCCATTTAAGTCTTCCGCTAAATCAGCTTTAGATACTTCAAGGATCTTACGAATAAGTGAATAACCGTTAGAGTGAGGGCCGCTTGAACCAACCGCGATTAAAGCATCACCAGCGGCGACTTTAGAACCATCAATCACGTCTGCTTTTTCAACAACGCCAACGCAGAAACCGGCAACGTCGTAATCTTCGCCTTCATACATTCCTGGCATTTCAGCCGTCTCGCCACCGATAAGTGCGCAGCCTGCTTGAATACAACCTTCGCCAATACCCGTTACGACTTCGGCAGCGGTATCAACATCCAGTTTACCCGTTGCATAGTAATCGAGGAAAAATAGAGGCTCAGCACCTTGAACGATTAGATCGTTTACACACATTGCAACAAGATCGATACCAATGGTGTCATGCTTTTTCATATCCAGAGCAAGGCGCAGTTTTGTCCCTACACCATCAGTACCAGATACAAGAAGAGGTTGTTTGTATTTAGTTGGTAGTTCGCATAAAGCGCCAAAACCACCAATGCCACCCATCACTTCTGGGCGACGAGTGCGTTTCACTACACCCTTAATTTTATCGACTAATGCGTTACCTGCATCAATATCAACACCAGCGTCTTTGTAGCTTAGAGATGAATTGTTACCACTCACGGGGATATCCTCGATTTTTAAAAATAAGTTTAAGGTGAAAAACGGCGTTATTCTAACAGGGGATGAACCGAAAAGGAAAACGTTTGCGTCAGTTTTTTTGTGAATGTCTTTTGCCGAATAAACCGAGATAGAATAATGCAATTTGGTCGGTTTGCAGTATAATCTATCCGTTTGTAAAAAATTAAGCATGGAGTCGTACATGAAAGTTGTAGAAGTAATGCACCCACTGGTTAAACATAAGCTAGGCTTAATGCGTGAGAACGATATTAGCACTAAGCGTTTTCGTGAATTAGCAACAGAAGTGGGCAGCTTGCTTACCTATGAAGCCACCGCTGATTTTGAAACAGAGAAAGTGACGATTGAAGGCTGGAATGGCCCAGTCGAAATCGATCAAATTAAAGGTAAGAAAGTAACTGTTGTACCAATTCTGCGTGCTGGTTTAGGCATGATGGATGGCGTATTAGAGCACATGCCAAGTGCGCGTATTTCGGTTGTTGGTGTTTACCGCGATGAAGAGACGCTTGAGCCAATCCCATACTTTAATAAGTTAACGTCTAACATTGATGAGCGTATTGCTCTCGTGGTTGACCCTATGCTTGCCACTGGCGGTTCGATGATTGCAACTATCGATTTGTTAAAGGAACATGGTTGTCAAAGTATTAAAGTATTAGTATTGGTTGCCGCACCAGAAGGCTTAGAAGCATTAGAAAAAGCCCACCCTGATATTGAACTGTATACTGCAGCGATTGACGAGAAATTAAATGATAAAGGTTATATTGTTCCTGGATTAGGCGATGCGGGCGACAAAATTTTTGGCACTCAATAGCATATAAATAAAAAAATAGTTCATTAATGGGAAAGTAATGCATTGATGAAAATTAGGCGGTTCAATAGAGCGACTCTCACCAGAGTCGCTTTTTTTATTGGTAATTAATGTCTTTCACTGCGGTCTTGAATGGTTTCAGGTAGAATATGTATATTCAATTTTCCGACGCTATTAAAGTCAAGCATGGCGAAAAATAGGGTACGGAAGAACTTTATCGGTTCGATATTGTCCGATGTATTTGATTCTCTTTTATTGATGTATGCGTTACTGCAACTCGCATCATGCTTATAGACAGGTTTATTATGCGTTATCTTGTGACTTCTTTTTTATGCTTATTGGCTTTTAGTTCAGCAGCATATGCAAAAACGAAAGTGGATATTTATCACGTCGAAGTACCAATGACGGATGTTAAAAATCCTAAAACAGCAGCTTGGAGCCAAGGTTTAGAGAGAGTGTTGATTCGAGCATCGGGTGACACCAAGGTTGGAAAAAATGCTGTCGTGAAAAAGGCGTTAAGTGATCCTTCTGATTATTTAGCTCAATTTGAATCTGGCAGTTTAGATAATGCACCGAGTATGGTGATGGAGTTTAATCCTGTCCAAATACAATCATTGCTGTCTCAAGTACACGCTGTTTTTTGGCCACAGGAACGTAAAAATGTCCTCGTTTGGGTGGTTGAAGACGCCCACTTTGAGCGTCAAATTGGCTGGGAGCAATCGGGCCTAGACAGTATTGTACCTCTACAAAATGCGGCTCAAGCAGCAGGACTTCCTATTACTCTACCTTTAGGTGATATGGATGATATGACGCAAATCTCTGCTCCAGATTTATGGGGTGGATTTGACGAGCCTTTAGCGAAAGCAAGTAAACGTTATCCTGTCGATGGTGTATTGCTATTGAAAGTAACGCGAGTAGGTGATGGTGCTCAGGTTGAATGGGTATTACATGATATAGCACCAAATAAAATGGATACGCAGAGTGAACCAGTTTCAGGCTCGACAGAAGGTAAGTTAAGCGACAGCATTGAACAGGCAATTCAACAAGTAAGTGCATACTATGCAAAACAAAACAAAGTTGCGGTTAATCAAGCCACTGATGATGCTTTATTGGCTAATTTTTCTGGTATTAAAACCGCACAAGACTTTTTTACATTAGAGCGATTATTAAAGGGATTAGCGAGTGTTGCCGCAGTACAAGTACACCAGATGCAAGGTGATACTGTTATCTTTAACATTGATCTATTGTCTAATATCAATGAGTTCAAACAAGAAGCAGCCAAGAATCGTCAACTAGTAAAGTTGGAAGCTCCCAAACCTGATGTGGCGTCAGTCGATCCTACACAAGTAGACGCTTCTACCCAAAAGGGGCAAGCTAAATCAACCGATGTGCCGGTTAGCGCACCAAAACAAGATGACGACCAATCGAAAAATCAGCTTTGGTTCGAGATGAAGTAAGTCCAGATACGAGATAAACCTATTTTCACAGATAGAAAAGGGAGCCTAAAATGGCTCCCTTTTTGCTATCTAGTATTTCATTATTTATCTTATGAGTGGTCGTACTCTTTTTCAAGTTGTTGCGCTTTTTGAGCTGCTGGACGCTGGTGTAGCGCCGCTAAGTATTTTTGTAATGCAGGGTAATCATCAAGTTGCCCTAATTTATAAGCCATTTCAATAATGAAGGATAACAAAATATCTGCCGCCGTAAATTGTTCACCAACCAACCAAGTGTTTTTATTTAAATGGTCGTTGAGGTAGCCCAAAATTAAGTGTAACTCTTTTAAGCTATAGCCAGCTAAGAATGCAGGATTACTGCCATCTTTTAACACGAAATAATGCAGTAATAATGGCAGAGCTGCTGAACTTTCAGCAAAGTGTAGCCACTGTAAATAATAAGCATATTCAGGTGTGTTTTTTGCAGGTACAAGTAAATTAGCCGCGTATTTTTCAGCTAGATATTCCGTGATTGCGCCAGACTCTGTGAGGACTAAATCATCTTCTTGAATAACAGGGGATTTTCCTAGAGGATGAATCGCTTTTAATTCTGCTGGTGCAAGATTTGTTTTGCTATCACGCTGGTAAGCTTTAATTTCATACGGGACATCTAACTCTTCCAATAGCCAAATAATGCGCTTAGAACGAGATTGGTTTAAGTGATGTAATGTGATCATTGGGTATCCTTGTCAAATGTGAAGTTGATGAATTTGATGAAGAATAAAAGGTGCCCTCTTATGGCTTGGGGGATGTGTTGACAGTAGATAACACATTAACCATAAGAGGGCAGTTATTCAAAGCCTAGATGCGAATCAGAAACCCCGAATAATTTTTGTATATTACAGATTTTTTCTTATTGGATTAAAGCGCGGTTTCGTAAACTTGACGAGAACGAGCTAAATCGATTGAACCATTTTCACCAAGTTTCGTCATTCCGTGAGCTTCTAAACTGCTCATTGCGGTATCAACGTCAGCTTGACCAAGGTCGATTTCACCTAAAGAAACAGGCGTTTTCATTTGAGAGAAAAATTGTTTAGTTTTCTCAATTGCAGCATCGATACGTATATCGTCCGAACCTTCAGTTATATTCCAAATGCGTTCAGCATATTGAAGTAACTTCTCTTTTTTCTCCACGCGACACACTTGCATTATTGCCGGAAGAACGATAGTCAAACTACGACCGTGATCCACTCCAAAGTTACCAGTGAGTTCATGTCCAATCATGTGTGTTGCCCAATCTTGAGGAACACCAACACCAATTAAACCGCTAAGTGCTTGAGTTGCCGCCCACATAACGTTGGTTCGAGCTTCGATGTCTTGTAGATTATCGATAAGCTTTGGACCTTCTTCGATAAGTGTAAGCAAGATACCTTCAGCAAAGCGATCTTGGATTTTCGCATTAGCAGGGTAAGTTAAGTATTGCTCCATGACATGAACAAAAGCATCGACTACACCATTTGAGGTTTGACGCTCAGAAAGGCTTAATGTGGTTTGAGGGTCTAAAACCGCAAATTGAGGACGAACTAACGGATTGCCGAAAGCCAGTTTGTCTTTACCACGAGTCACAACCGCGCCAACGTTGGTCTCTGAGCCCGTTGCTGGCAGTGTTAAAATACAGCCTAAAGGCAGAGCTGATTCGATTGGCGCGTGTTTTGCCAGAATATCCCATGCTTCTTCACCTTCGAAATTTACTGCCGCAGCAATAAATTTGGTACCATCGACGACAGAACCACCGCCAACCGCAAGCAGGTAATCAAAGTCTTCTGCGCGAATACGTTCAACTGCTTTCATTAATGTGTCGTATTGTGGGTTTGGCTCAATGCCAGAAAATTCATCCCAGTTATGTTCGCTCAAAGCGGCAACAACTTGATCGTAAACCCCATTGCCTTTGATTGAACCACCACCATAAGTAACCAAGATTTTTTTGTCTTTTGGAATATCATTAGCAATGGCTGCGATTTGACCTTGGCCGAAATGAATGCGAGTGGTGTTTTCATAACTAAAGTTGTTCATGTATTGCTCCTGTGTATTAATTTTTATTAATATTAAGCAAAGTAGTTGATGTTGCAGTGAGGCAGCAAGTAAGTGAAGCCCCATGAGCTTAGCTTGTCTAAGTGATTGGGGTGAACGAACGCGGCTAACAAAGCTGTAACTTCAAATACGAAGCATAATTAAAGTTGGATCAACATCTTTCCTATATTCTCGCCTTTAAATAAACCTAGGAAGGCTTTAGGCATAGATTCAATGCCTTGGCGGGTCGTTTCTTTCCAACTAATTTTACCTTCTGCTGCCCACTGGCTAAGCTGAGCCACATAATTAGGGTAGTGCTCCCAATGATCTGATACGATAAAACCTTGTATTTTTAAGCTTTTCTTTACAATGTTAGCAAGATTGTTTGGACCTGCTTGGGCATCTTCTAGGTTGTACAGATCGATCATGCCGCATACAGCCATGCGTCCATAACGATTGAGTAGATTTAACGCCGCTTCTAGGTGATCACCGCCGACATTTTCATAGCAAACATCCACGCCATTTGGACAATGTTCTGCAAGCGCTGCTTCTAGTTCTGCAGCATTGTTATAATTTTTATAATTGATGACGGCATCGACACCTAATGACTTCAGCCACTCAACTTTTTCTGTGCTACCAGCACTGCCAACAACGCGACAGCCTTTAATCTTAGCAAATTGACACACTAAGCTGCCTACTGCGCCAGACGCCGCAGAGACTAAAACGGTATCGCCTTCTTTTACTTCCCCAATAATATTTAAGCCAACCCAAGCGGTTAAACCTGGCATGCCTGCGACACCAAGAAAGCTTTGTTCTGGCAATGATGTTTCAGGCAGTTTTTGCACCATATCACCATTAGAAATCGCATATTCACGCCAACCTAGCATGCTGTTGACTTTATCTCCGACTTTAAAGTCTGGGTGTTGTGAATCGATGACTTCGCCAATGGCAGAGCCTTGCATTAGTTCGCCTAACTTAAATGGAGGCACATAACTTTCTGCATCACTCATTCGACCGCGCATATATGGGTCAACCGATAACCAGAGGTTCTTGATGACAAACTGACCTTGAGAGATTGGCGCTAGGTTCTCTGTTTGTAATTCAAAACAGTCAAGTGTTGGCATTCCGTTGGGGCGTTGTTTGAGAGCGTAGCCGCGACTTGTGATTGGTTGCTTTGACATAATGATTCCTTATGAGCATAAAGAAGTGAAATTGAGTTGATATAATAGATGGGTAAGTATTATATTCCTAATGCATTAAATTAATTATAGAAATGATTTAGGATCATAAATGTCAAAACTTAACCAAGTGGATTTAAATCTGTTAGTTGCCTTGCAAGCTTTGCTGCGAACTCGAAGTGTGACTAAAGCTGCGATTCAACTGAATGTCACCCAATCTGCGATGAGTCGGACCTTACAAAGATTACGTCATCAATTTGGTGATCCTTTATTTGTACGTAGTCGTGGTGGGTTATTACCAACAGAACGAGCACAAAGCCTAGCAACAAGTTTAGATTGTTTATTACAAGATGCTGAATCTTTGTTGAGCCCTGCGGAATTTGAGCCATCAAAAGCTAGCACTCAATTTACTTTTGTCATGAGTGATTTCTTTTCACAAGTCTTTATGCCATCGGTATATCAAGAATTATTTCAGCAAGCGCCAAGCATGAAAATCCGTTGCTTAAATTATCAACCGAATATGATGGAAATGCTGGCGTTAGGTGAAGCGGATTTAGGTTTTAGTAGTTTATCGGGTACTGTTTCTGCTGATATTTATGCACAGAAATTAGGTCAAGATAGGCTCGTGACCATTATGAGAAAAGATCACCCGTTAGCTCAACAAGAATTGACGTTAGAGCGTTATTGTCAAGCATCGCATGCACTGATTACAATGGGAGGGGACCATCTTGGTACGATTGATATTGCATTGGCTAAATTGGGTCATAAAAGAAATGTGGTATTACGTATGCCGCATTTTACCGCTGCCCCTCATGCAGTAGCGAAAACAGATTTACTGTTGACATTACCAGGCTGTTTAGCTCGACACATGGCTAATGAGCTGGATTTGGTGATTGTCCCACCACCGTTAGATATTCCAACGTTCACTTATTATCTTGTCTGGCATGCAAGGCAGCATAACAATATTGCCCATCGTTGGTTACGCCAAGAACTGCAACAAGTGATCACCCAAAGTTGCTTGGAAGGAAATTGCTTGGAGTGAGGTTCGGTTTATTTCTTTAATGTTTGTCTTCAAATCGCGCTTTTTCTTGTTTTTCTACGACAGAAAGGCGCGTCAGTTTCAAACCCAGTTCTTTGCCTCTATCGCGCGCATATAGAATATTTGCCACAAAGCTTAGAGACGTTAGAACCAGTTCTACAGCGCCGAGCCAACGTTCACCTTCATCGATATACAAAATGGTGAGTGAATGAAGAAAATAGAACATTAAGATGAAGTTGGCCCATGCATGGGTATAAGGTTTCCCCTTTAAAATACCAAGTAGAGGTAGTAATAGGGGAATGCTCCAACCGAGGGTAATACCAATAAAGTTGATGTCTTTATGCGGGGAGATAAAAGCATGCCAAGCGATCACCCATGCCACTAATAATAGGTAGCTGATTAATGCTAAATAACGAGATGAATGTGAATGGTGTAATTGAGTCATAGCTGCCTTGTTGCTAATAGTTAATTGATTCTAATGGTTAATTATTGCAAGGATTAATTATTTTTTGAGTTGACTAGCAATGGTTGCCAATCGTAAACCTTGTGCCTGAGCGAGTGATTTTACTTGGGCACTAAGCCCTTTACTGCCGGTTGCTACCGAGCTTGAACCATAAGGGGTTCCTCCTTCTGAGCTGGTATGTAATTCAGGTTCTGAATATGGCAACCCCATTACCATCATGCCATGATGAAATAGCGGTAACATCATCGATTGTTGGGTCGTTTCTTGCCCACCATGAGGTGTGGAAGATGAAGTAAATACGCATGCTGGTTTATCGATTAAGTGACCTGCAATCCACAGTGAAGTTGTACCATCCCAAAAGTGCTTCATGGCGGCGCTCATGTTACCAAACCAAACCGGGCTTCCTAAAGCTAATCCATCACAATGTTTGAGTTCTTCTAACGTGATCACAGGATCGCTTAATGAATCCAGCCCTTGATGATTTTCGTTTTTATCTACCGTGCTTATCTCTGAAACAGTACGTAATATTGCTTGGCAATTCTTAACCGACTCAATTCCTCTTGCGATCTGACGTGCGAGCTGCTTAGTAGTGCCGTGTCGACTATAATAAAGTACGATAATTTGAGTGAGTTTCTCGTTCTCTAGACTTTCGGCGAGATTCATAAAATCTCAAGCACTTGTTCTGGTGGGCGACCAAGTCGAGCTTTATTGTTCGTGACTACTATTGGACGTTCGATAAGTTTTGGGTTTTGTTGCATGGCATTAAATAATGCATCATCACTGAGTGAATCATCCGCTAAATTTAATTCTTTATAAACATCTTCTTTAGTGCGCATCATATCGCGCACGCTAGTTAAGCCTAACTGTTGGTAAATGGTTTTTAGCGTTTCGATGCTTGGTGTGTCTTCTAGGTATTTAATAACGTCAGGTTGAATACCTTTCTGGGTTAGAAGGTCAAGTGTTTGACGACTTTTAGAGCAGCGAGGGTTATGATAAATGATGACAGACATATTTCTTCCTTTAGGCTAATTTTTGGGGGAATTATTTTAAAGCAGCAAAACGTTGTTGTTCGAACCGAAGTTGATCAATTCTTGCGTCATATCTTGCCTGTTCTAGGCTTCCTAGCTTGGCAATTTGGCTTGCTCGAGTGTAATTTTTAATGGCCTTATTCCAATCCGCTCGTAGTGCAAATAATTCAGCTTGATCTGCGAGTTGTTCTTTTTCATTGCCAATCTGGCCATTGGCGTCAGCGAGTAATGACCATCCAACAGTATTGTCTGGATTATCATGGGTATAACGTTGTAGTAACGTTATTGCTTCTTTGCTGCGTCGGGCTTCCATTAAAACATTGGCATAGTTTATGGTCAGTACCGAGTTATTGGGTTTTCTTTGTAAGGCTTTTTGTAACAAAGTGAGTGCTTTATCGTATTGTTTTTTCTTAATATAAAGATCAGAAACGGCATCTAAATAAAAATTATTGTAAGGGTCGTTTACAAGCAGCTTCGTTAGAATAGTTTCTGCTTGCGTAAGTTTGTTGGTGTCGATGTAAACCAAAGCTTTCCCATATTCAAGAGTTGGTTTGACGATTGGATTAGCCTCTTTTAAATGACGAGCAAACCAATCCAGTGCGCGATCAGAGTCAATATTGGCATAGCGGGCAATAACGCGTGCTTGAGCCAAATGGAAATTCAATGAAATCGGTAGCGATACGCGAGGATAATTATTGGCGCGGTCTCTTGCTTCGGTTAAACGTGCCGCAGGTAGCGGGTGACTTAAAAGCATGGGCGGTGGCGTGCTCGCATAGCGATATTGATCGGCGAGATGACCAAAGAAATCAGGCATGCCTTCGGGGTCAAAGCCTGCTCTGGCTAATGTAGCAATCCCGAATCTATCCGCTTCTTGCTCATTTGAACGAGTATAGTTAATACTGGCTTGCATTGCCCCAGCGGTGGTAGCGTTGATTGCCGCAATACCTGCTTCTGGTGAGGCTATCGCCAGTAATAATGAGCCGACCAACGCTGCAATAGTTAGTGGTGTATTACGAGCTTGGGCTTCCATGTGTCTTGCCAAATGGCGTTGAGTAACATGCGAAATTTCGTGAGCAAAAACAGAGGCTAGTTCACTTTCATTGTTAGCGTGTAAAAATAACCCAGTATTTGCCACGACGTAGCCGCCAAAAAAAGCAAAGGCGTTGACGCTACGATCTCGAATAAGGTGAAAGTGAAAAGGGGTTTTTACATCATTTGCACTTGCGACAAGTTGATGGCCAAGGTTAGAAATATATTCATCCATGACGGGATCGCTAATGATAGGGCTACTGGCACGCAGAATACGCATGTAAGCATCGCCATACTCTAGCTCTTTATCAATGGTCAAAGTACCGGCGGCAGTGGTACCAATATCCGGTAAATTTTGGTCTGCATAAGCCATGGGTTGTAAACAAAGTATGGCTGAAAGCATAATATTTACAGTGGTTCGAAAAAATCGCTGCATATTGACTATATAAGATCCATTTAAATATTTAGGATAAATTTAAGACGCCAAGTGATCTGTTTGGTTTCTTTTTTAATATACAATAGTTAACTCTCGAATTAACAGAATCTCACTCTACCATAAAGTGTAAATGAAATAATGAATGCTGAGTATCTTGATCTCCGATTACAGCGATGTCCAATGGCGTTATTGCTGGCCAAAAGAGCGGCAATGCAATTAACTATTGATCAATCCCTAACTATTCTGTCTCATGATCTTGGATCTATAAAGGACATGGTTGGTTTTTTTTCTCAACCACCCTTTACAGTAAAACTGAATACAGACGCTAATGTCACTACTTTATATATCACCAAAAGGAACACGTTATAATGTTCGAAATGATCGCCCGTTGGTATAAACGACGTTTTTCTGATCCGCACGCAGTAAGTCTTGTCGCAACTTTGTTCATTGGTTTTATTGTGATTTATTTCTTTGGGCATTTGATCGCACCGTTACTGATTGCCATTGTATTGGCGTATTTGTTGGAGTGGCCAATTGCTCGTTTAAGAAAATTTGGTCTGCCAAGATTACCGAGTGTGATTATTGTGGTTATGTTGTTTATTGGGCTGATGCTATTAGCTTTCTTTGGACTCGTTCCTACCATATGGAAGCAGGTGGCCAATTTATTAAATGATATGCCAAATATGTACAATACATCACAAATGTATATTGCTAGTTTACCAGAACGTTATCCTGATCTTGCTAGTTTACAGGTGATTGATTTGGTTATTGAAAATACTCAAACAAAAGTGTTAGGCATGGGAGAGGCGGTGCTGCGAGGCTCGATGACCTCTTTATTGAGTATTGCCACCATTGGGGTTTATTTAGTATTAGTACCATTATTGATTTTCTTTTTGTTGAAAGATAAGAATCAAATGATTGCTGCGTTAAGTGGGGTTTTGCCAAAAAATCGCCGATTAACGACTAAAGTTTGGGATGAAATGCATGATCAGATTTCAAATTATATCCGAGGGAAAGTGGTTGAAATTGTGATTGTTGGCGTAGCGACCTACCTTGTTTTTCTATTGTGTGGTTTACGTTATCCCGTTCTATTGGCAGTTGCTGTGGGATTATCGGTGTTGATTCCATATATTGGCGCGGTAGCGGTGACGATTCCCGTTGCTTTAGTCGCTTTATTTCAGTGGGGATTAACGCCTGATTTCTATTGGCTAATTATTGCCTACGGTATTGTACAAATGCTGGATGGCAATATTCTGGTTCCAGTACTCTTTTCTGAGGCGGTCAACCTTCACCCTGTTGCGATTATTGTTGCGGTGTTGGTATTTGGCGGTTTATGGGGGTTCTGGGGGGTGTTCTTTGCGATTCCTCTTGCCACATTAGTGAAAGCAGTATGGACGGTATTACCAAGCATGGATGCAGTTGAAGAATCCGTAGAATAACGTTAATCCTATAAGATTATTATCATTATAAAAGTGCCCAATCTAAGATTGGGCACTTTGGTGTTTATTCATAAGAACTAGTTGATCAAGAAGAACAGTCTGATTAATAAGTTCTAGTTGATTAATGATATCTAGCAATAGGGCACTACTTGGCTTGCAAGTAATCCAATACTACTTGGTGATGATCTTTGGTTTTGAACTTATCGAAGACATGTTCAATCATTCCATTTTCATCGATTAAAAAACTGATTCGATGTAATCCGTCATAGGTTTTCCCCATGAATTTTTTCTCGCCCCAGACACCGAATTGATCGGCAACTGCATGATCTTCATCAGAGAGTAGAGTGAAGTTTAAATTATCCCGCTCGATGAATTTTCCTAAGCGTTTTACGGCATCGATACTGACCCCTAAGACAGAAACGTTTAGCTCATCAAGATCTGCTTTGATATCGCGTAGACCTTGTGCTTGAACTGTACACCCTGGTGTCATGGCTTTTGGGTAAAAATAGAATAAGACTTTTCGGCCTGTGAAATCGGAGAGTGAAACAGTATTGTCATCTTGATCTTGTAGTGAAAATTGAGGGGCGGGAGCGCCTGAAGTCAATGTTTTCATCATCTATCCTTTTTAGTTTTGGTAAGTGATATCAATCGATCCAGTTACCGATAAGTCTTGGCATAATTGAGCGAAATCGGTTTCTAAATCATCTGGTACAGGGGAATCTTTACTTAAGCCAGCCATGGCGATAATAAAACGGTTTTGATTATTATCTTGGGTATCCGGTGTGTTGTACTGAGTCCCAGCACTTAACTCTGATATATTTATATTTCTTTTAGAGAAAAAGTGAGTAAAAGCATCAATTAACCCTATTTTGTCTTCAGCTTCAATTTTTATATCAATTTTATAAGTGTAGCTAGGTGGTTGATGTGGTGTGGTGCGTTTCATTACCATCATTAAATCTTGGTCTGAACTCATGACTGGTAATAGTGTTTCTACACGAGTAATAGAAGATGCTTCGCCAGATACCAGCATAATAAAAGAGAACTCATTACCAAAAATCGCAATACGGCTATCAATAATATTGCAATTTGCTTGAGTGACGACTTGGGTGATTCGATTGCATATCCCAGGCCTATCCGTGCCGATTGCCGTTATAACTAAGTTATGCATGATGATCCTTATCGTCCTTGTTAAAAATATAGGGCTATATTAGCACACATTATTTTTTGCGTAATTAGGTTGCTCCTAAGCCAGTTTCCTCGCGCTTCATTAGCTAATAATGAGTGCTTTAGGTTTTAAATTGATAGGTGAGCCATTATTTCGAGGTAAATGTCGAGAAAGCTCGGCAGAGTGCTTGTCTTTATTGATGGGGTTAAAGTAACATGCCAATAGAATATTATAAGGAGAAAACCATGTTCTCAGGAAGCATTGTTGCACTAGTTACGCCTTTTAATCATAGCGATGAAGTTGATTATGATAGCCTTAAACAACTAGTGGAATATCACATTAAATCAGGCTCAAGTGCAATTGTGGCAGTTGGCACTACTGGTGAGTCAGCCACTTTAACCGTTGAAGAGCATGTTAAAGTTGTCAATAAAGCTGTTGAATTTGCAGCGGGACGCATTCCTATTATTGCTGGTACTGGGGCCAATGCGACTCACGAAGCTGTTACGTTTAGCCGCTTGTTAAATACTTCTGGTGTTGCGGGCTGCCTAAGTGTTACTCCTTATTATAATAAGCCAACTCAGGAAGGTTTATATCAGCATTATAAAGCGATTGCTGAAGTGAGCGAAGTTCCTGTTATTTTATATAATGTTCCTGGTCGTACCGGTGTCGATTTATTACCAGAAACAATTGGTCGTTTGTCTAAGCTTGATAAAATTGTCGGTGTTAAAGATGCGACTGGTGATTTAACTCGCGTTGCGAAATTCCGTGAACTATGTGGTGATGATTTTGTCCTATTAAGCGGCGATGATGCGACTGGCTTAGATTTTGTTAAGCTAGGCGGTAATGGTGTGATTTCTGTGACGAATAATATTGCCGCAGCCGAAATGGCCAGAATGCTCTCTCTTGCTGCTCAAGGTAAGTATGATGAGGCAGAAGAAATTAACCAAAAACTAATGCCACTACACCAAAAACTATTTGTTGAATCTAGCCCTATCCCTGTTAAGTGGGCTGCACATCAACTTGGTTTGATTGCCCAAGGTGATTTACGTTTACCATTAACTGAGTTAAGTGCTTCCCTGCAACCAATTGTAGCTAAAGCATTAAAAGACGCCGGTATTCAATAATAGGCGTAGGCCAATGTTGCACAAAATGAATGCATTTTTATTTTAGCGGATGTCATTGGCCAAACTGTATTTCAGGAGTTGTAAAAAATATGAAGTTACCCCACACGCTTATCATCAGCTCGCTTGCGGTGTTGGTATTGTCTGCCTGCTCAGGCAACCCTGCTGAACGTCGCCAAGCGAAAAATGATTTTAAGTATTTAGATACCACTTTGGATCAACAGTGGGTATTACAACCTGATGCTCAACCGCAGTTTTATCCTCAATACAATATTCCTCAAGGGGAGTTTTCAGGTCAATTAGGACCTAAAGTGGATATTAGACCGCCGCAACAAATACTTGAATTGATTCCTGGCGCCCGAGTTGAGAGCAAAGATAATAGCGTTATATTGTGGCTAATTAGTAAAGATGAATTAGATAAAGTGTGGACGTTAATCCATACTACTATTAATGATAAAAAAATCGAACTTCGCCAAGATACACCAACTTCACTTGAAACTGGTTGGGTGGATTTAAGCGCAGAAGATGAATCTTATCCTATTGCTGCTCGTTACAAGATTGATCGTATTGAACAAGGAAATCGTTATGCTTTTCAAGTTTCTATACTTCAATGGCGCGAAGATAACAAAGAGCTTGATTTAACGCCTGAGCTTAAAGATCGTTATTCCAGTAATATGGTGAATTACATTACCAATGAATATGATAAGCAAGTTGTGGAAGAAGCACGTATACGAGCGCTTGAATTACTGAATAAAGTACCCGTTACAATGGGTAAAGATCGTAGTGGTTTACCTGTAATTATTGCTCGTGCTCCATATAACGTTATGTGGAACAAGCTTGAAGGTGTGATGCCATTAATGGGCTTTACCATTGAAGATAAGAATCAGTCACAAGGTTCAATTGAGACTAAATATGCAGCGTTGAATGAAGACGTTTGGGCTCAATTAGATGTTACGCCATTGACTATTAAAAATGGTAAATATACTTTCTTGATTGGTGATTTAGATAACCGGACATCAATCAATGTAACCGACAGTAAAGGCAAACCGATCCCTGAGGATCAGTTGTCATCCTTTATACCTGCGTTACAAGCTTATTTAGACAACAGCTCTTCGGTGAATAAAAATAGTGATTCTAAAAGCAAGTAAGTCTAATTAACGAGTAGGCTTGCTTAAATAGTCTACTTGTTAAAGCTAGACATTAGGATAGCAAAATACCGCCCCATGTTCGTTTACTATGATATTAAATTTATAGTATGAGTGGGGCGGTATTTTTATTTGTGGTTTTCTTTATCATTACTTTCAGGTGAGGACTCATTATTCGCTTTATCTTGCTCATCCTCATCTTTGACCTTATAAGTCTCAATCAACTTTTCAAGCTCTGTCTTTTTATTTGGATTCTTTCTCGCTAGGTGAGTTGTACCTAGATATTTTATGGACGCGATATTACCGATAATAAAGACAATAATGAGAATGCTGATCACCCAAGGATTAAGAAGTAAATCCATGCCATCTCCTTATTCAGTTGCTTGATATGGTGAGGTATTTATTATGTATTGAGTATAGAGTCTATCTAAATTTTCGACTACCGCACCAATGCCCAAAAATGGGTACTGTTGCCATATTTGTTGTAGACCTTGTGGTGTTAGTTGCTTCTGCATTTCTTGACTCGTTCTACCATGACTGATATGCCATGGCTCAATTGCAACACCGCCAAGGTCTTGTTGATAAGGTAAATAAAAACCATACTGCAACATGGCCTCTTTTAGCCAACTTGAAAATTCAGCTTGGTGCCCGGTTTGATACTCCCAAGGCTCAAGTTGTAGTGAGGTGTTATCAGGTAAGCAATTATGGGCATAGACATCTAATTCACATCCCCAATGATGACGACTAGCACCAGGTAGTGCAGACCAACGCATGATGGCATGAATTTTTTCTATATCAGTTAAGATTGAACTATCTAAAGCTTTACTTTCGTTATCAAGAATAGGGCGTAATCCACTGAACTTGTTATTCCAGATAGTGGCTTGGCGTTGATAATCTCGAAAGCTACTCGCAATTGAAAATTCGAAACCATTCCTATGAGCATTCTGGATTAGACCTTGTAGCGGTTCTTTTATGCCTTTATGGATCAAAAACTCACGCTGGCCAACCTTTATATTAGTAAGGTGGGTTTGGGTTAATCCAGTTAATTGCTCAAGGGAATAGGTTATCAAGCTAAACAGTTCTCCAACGTCTTTTGGTACATATCAGTCAGCTTCTCTAAATCAGCAATTTTAACGCATTCATTTACTTTATGGATGGTTGCATTAACTGGACCCAATTCCACTACTTGGCTACCCATTTGGGCAATGAATCGACCATCCGATGTACCACCAGTAGTCAGCAACTGAGCGGGTTGACGGTTCACGGCTTGAACTGCATCAACAACGGCATCTATTAATGGACCTTGATCGGTTAAAAATGGCAGACCATTGAGAGTCCAATTCAGATCATAGTTTAAGCCATGGGCATCCAATACTGAATGGATACGGCGCTTAATTTCCGTGTCGGTTAATTCAGTACTAAAACGTAAATTGAACTGTACATGGAGTTCACCTGGGATCACGTTCGATGCGCCAGTTCCTGCTGTAATATTAGGGATTTGAAAACTGGTCGGAGGGAAATATTCATTACCATTATCCCAAATGGTTGCGGCTAACTCTGACAGTGCTGGCATTGCTTGATGTATTGGGTTACTAGCAAGGTGAGGATAGGCAACATGACCTTGGATACCTTTTACGATGAGATCGCCTGTTATTGAGCCACGACGGCCATTTTTAATAACATCACCAACCTGACTTGTGCTTGAAGGCTCTCCAACTATGCACATATCGATAATTTCATTACGCGCCATTAAAGTATCCACAACACGGACGGTACCATTAATAAATGGACCTTCTTCATCGGATGTAATTAAAAAGGCAATAGAGCCATTATGATCAGGGTGATCTGCTAAGAATCGTTCAACGGCGACAATCATGCAAGCCAGAGAGCCTTTCATATCAGCGGCGCCCCTAGCATGAAGGTATCCATCAATAATCGTTGGTTCAAATGGTGGTGTGTGCCACTGTTCAATCGGACCTGAAGGCACGACATCAGTGTGTCCTGCGAAAGCGAATAAAGGCGCTGTTGTTCCGCGGCGTGCCCAGAAATTGGTGGTATCGTCAAATACCATAATTTCAATTTCAAACCCCAATGCTTTTAGGCGTTCGATCATTACTTGTTGGCAACCGGCATCTTCTGGTGTAACTGATTGACGTTGTAGAAGATCTTTTGCCAGCGAGAGAACTGGGCTTTCAGTATCAGACATCCGTGTATTTCCTTTATATAAAGGGTGATTAAAAAAGTTTATTGAAAAAATGTAGAGTATTGTTCAGCTTTGAAACCAATCAGTGCAGAAGATGGTGAGATCAATATTGGTCTTTTTATCATGGCAGGGTACTCTACTAAAAGAGTGATTGCTGCTGTTTCGTCTAGGCTGGCTTTTTGTTCTTCAGATAGTTGACGATAAGTTGTACCACGTTTATTGAGCACTTGCTCCCACCCAAAACGTTGGCAGAAATCTGCAACTAACTCTTGATTAATACCTTGCTTACGATAGTCATGAAATTCAAATTCTACTTTAGCTTCCGTTAGCCAATGCTTTGCTTTTTTTATAGTGTCACAATTTGGAATTCCATACATGATGACCATTTATTGCTTCCTTTTACATAATCTGGTTAAGCCAGAATCCTACACAATTCCTCATCTTAGTGGAACTGATCTTGAAGAAAAAAGATAATGGCATCTTAAAAGTGGTGGAATACACGGCATGCTTTGATCCTACGCAAAAATGCATTACTCACAATATCGCATAATGGGCAAAGTGATAAGTGGATAAGGATTGCTACTTTATAGTTTATGAGGAAAGCCCAGATGGAATTAAGCCCTGTATTTGCAAAGCGACTGTACCTTGCTTTGTTAGTTGAAGATATTGAACGCCCAAATGTCCCTAAGTTAATTGAACGCACAGGATGGCCACGTCGAACTATTCAAGATGCATTGAAGGCTTTACCTACCATTGGTATTTATTTGGAATTTGTGCAAGATGGGCGACGTCACAATGATGGTTATTATTCAGTGAGTGACTGGGGGCCTTTTGATAATAAGAAGCTGCATATATGGAAGACTGATATTGCGCATAATTTAGGGGTTAGATAGCGATATAATTTAATTGAAGATAGTACTCTAAGCGCCATTATTGGTATAGTGCTTAGAGATAGGGAGCTTCGTTAGTCTATTTAGCGATGATGCTATTTAGTGGTCAGGCTATGCTGTGTAAGTGACAAGGCTTTATTGGAACGACAAATAAGTAATAAAACTAATCCAGCTGAGCGCGAGCAATAGCCAAGCTATGTTGTTGGTGGGTTGCTTAGTGGTTGTAATGGCATTTTGCTTATCATTCTGTGATGACTCTAATTCAGCCCCAGTTTTAATATGTTTTTTTCTAAGTTTGTCGGCATCACGTTGTTTTTCTTTTTGCTGCTTTTTATATAAAGTGATCCCTTTCTCAATACCTTGTGCAATTAATTTTGTTTGTTCTTTAGTCTGATTTGGTTTTTGGACCGACTTAGCGGCTTTCATTGCTTCTTGTTGAGTTTGTGGTGACGATTGATTATTTTTCGGTTTCATAGGATTAATTCTATAAGAGTTTGAGAAAGACACTGGTGGTCAGTGGAAGGCTAGATTACCATAAAGCTGTTTATTTATGAGTATAGTTGTTAAATATGACTGTTTCAGGTAGGAATATAATTTGCGTTACGCGATTGAAGATTATGATATTAATGGTTTTTTAAAACCAACGCTGTGGTTATGGTTAGGTTGGATACTGTTAGCGAAAGCGTGGATTGTCTTTATTGTTGCGAGTGCAAGCCGAGATTTAAGCGTAAAACTATTAACCTTAATTTATCCTATTAATAATAGCTTATATGTTGGATTGTTAGTTGGATTGCCTGTCGTGGTAATTGCGTGGTGTATGGGGCTAAGGAAACCAGAAAGAAAGCGGTTAAGTACTTTCTTGAGTAAAGGTTGGCAACTTACGGCTCTGAGCGTTATGGTCCAATTTGGTCTGACGCTATACCACCTAAGTTTGACATACTGGGTATTCAATTGGAGTGATGCATTGACTTTACTTGGTTTGATGTGGTTTTTACTTTTCTTATTGCAATCATCCAGAGCCAAAGACACTTTTCTAATCCCAAATATAAAATAATAAAATTATTAGGGGCATGATTCCCTAATCAAGATTCAAATAGAAGGAATGACAAATGTCACAACCACAATTGGCGATTACGCCTGATGCGAGTCCTTTTGCACTTTATAGTCAATTAAAAATTAAACAAAATCATGCTTATGTTTTAGAGCAACTTCAAGCTTTGCCAGCGTTGGTTGAGGAGCTTAATCAGCAGCAATTTCGTCAAGGTGATTCAACTACTAATTTAACCTTATCGTTATCTTTTACACATGATTTTTGGCAGAAATTGAATCAACCTATGCCCCCAGAACTTGAACCCTTTTCACCTTTAGGCAGTGGTGATATTACCGCACCCACTACAGATGTAGACGTACTTCTTCATTGCCACTCCCAACGTCATGATTTGCATTTTTATCTTTTACGTAAACTTATGGAAAAAATTGCAGCTGATGTTGAAATTGTCGATGAGACTTATGGTTATCGCTATTTAGACTGTCGTGATATGACTGACTTTATTGACGGTACCGAAAATCCTGAAGGTTCTCAGCGTCATGAAGTAGCGATTATCCCTGATGGTGAATTCGCTGGTGGTAGCTATGTTTTAGTGCAACGCTTTATTCATAAATTGCCTGCTTGGAATCGTTTAGGGGTTTCTGCTCAAGAGAAGGTGATTGGGCGGACTAAGCCTGATTCTATTGAATTAGACGATGTACCAGCAGCATCACATGTCGGCAGAGTTGATATTAAAGAAAATGGAAAGGGATTAAAACTTGTTCGCCACAGCTTGCCTTATGGTTCAGTATCTGGAGAGCATGGTTTATTGTTTATCGCATATTGTAATAGGTTACATAACATTAAAGTGATGCTAGACAGCATGTATGGTGTAACAGATGGAAAAACAGATCAGTTATTACGCTTTACGAGCGCAGTGACTGGAGCGTATTTTTATGCACCATCACAATCAATGTTAGCGGATCTTAAATTAGCTTAATTGGTATTGTAGTATTGTAAGGGAGTTGCCGTGGAATACGTAAAAGAGTTCACGGTAGTTTCAAGTAAAAAGTCTATAGATAGAAACAAAAAACGCTGCTCAAGAGCAGCGTTTTTCATATCAGAAAGTAATGATTACTTAACGATACGGATAACTGGAGTTTCACCAACAACAACGCTACCAGAAAGTTTTTGCAACTCTTTGATTTCATCCATGTTAGAAATAACAACAGGAGTTAGTGTTGATTTTGCATTTTCTTGCAAGTAAGCAAGATCAAATTCAATCACAGTATCACCAGCTTTAACAGATTGGCCTTCTTCAGCGATACGAGTAAAGCCTTGACCTTTAAGTTCAACAGTATCAATACCGAAGTGAACAAATAGTTCAATGCCGTCATCAGATTCAATTGAAAAAGCGTGGTTAGTTTCAAAGATTTTGCCAATTGTACCGTTTACTGGTGCAACCATTTTGTCGCCGTTTGGCTTAATAGCAATACCGTCACCAACGATTTTCTCTGCGAAAACGACATCAGGCACATCTTCGATGTTTACAATTTCACCAGAAAGTGGTGCGATGATTTCAATCGCGCCTGCATCAGCTGTGTCGTCAGATACTAGCTTCTTAAGTTTGTCAAACAGACCCATGTTGTGCTCCTAAGCAGTTAATTTTTAATCTTTAGTCTAAAGATTATATTATTAATTCGATTTTTCTGCGATAAATTTATCAACGCAAGCTTCAATTTCTGCGGCAGTCGCCATTGCAAGAGCTTCATCAGCCATTGCTTTTACTTCTGCGTAGTTTGAATTACGAATAATTTTCTTCACGCGCGGGATAGAAATACCACTCATGCTGAACTCGTTTAAGCCCATACCTAATAAAAGTAAGGTTGCACGTTCGTCACCAGCAAGCTCACCACACATACCAGTCCATTTGCCTTCTTTGTGAGAAGCGTCGATAACTTGCTTGATCACGGTCAGTACTGCTGGCGATAGTGGGTTGTATAGGTGAGAAATTAATTCATTACCACGGTCAACTGCAAGAGTATACTGAGTTAAATCGTTAGTACCAATACTAAAGAATGAAACTTCTTTCGCAAGGTGATGTGCAATTGCTGCTGCTGCTGGTGTTTCAACCATCACACCGATTTCGATGCTTTCGTCAAATGCTAGATTTTCAGTACGAAGTTCTGCTTTGTACTCTTCAATTGCCGCTTTAAGCTCACGAATTTCTTCAACAGAAATAATCATTGGGAACATGATACGCAGTTTACCGTGTGCAGAGGCACGCAAAATACCACGTAACTGGTCTTTTAAAATATCACGACGGTCTAGGCTGATGCGAATTGCACGCCAGCCTAAGAATGGATTCATTTCTTTTGGCAGATCCATGTAAGGAAGATCTTTATCACCACCGATATCCATTGTACGAATGATGACTGACTCATCACCCATTGCCTTCGCAACTTCTTTATAGGCTTTGTATTGCTCTTCTTCAGTTGGAAGAGAATCACGATCCATAAATAGGAATTCAGTACGGTATAGACCGACACCTTCACCACCATTACGAATGATACCGTCACAGTCTTTCACTGTACCAATGTTGCCGCACACTTCAACGTGGTGACCATCAGTGGTGATCGCTGGGAGGTCTTTTAATTTCGCTAGCTCTTCTTTTTCAGCAAAGAATGTATTGCGAATATTTTTCGCTTCAGCTAATTCTGCTTCAGAAGGGTTAATAATAACTTTGTTATTGATCGCATCTAGGATCAACGTGTCGCCATTTTTTACTTCTTTGGTAATGTCGTTAGTACCAACAATCGCAGGAAGTTCTAATGAACGTGCCATAATTGAGGTGTGAGATGTACGACCACCAATATCACAAACAAAACCGAGAACGAACTCTAGATTGATTTGCGCGGTTTCTGAAGGTGTTAAATCATTGGCAACTAAGATAACTTCTTCGTTGATCGCACTTAAAGAAACGATATTAATACCTAATGCATTTTTAACGAAACGGCTACCGATATCACGGATATCAGTAGCACGTTCTTTTAGGTAATCATCATCAAGTGATTCAAGTGCCACTGCTTGCTCTTCAATTACAGAGTAAATAGCAAAATCAGCAGACATTTTATCTTTTTTGATGAGGGCTAAAATTTCTTCTTCTAGCTCTTCATCTTCAAGAAGCATGATATGACCCTCGAAGATGGCTTCTTTTTCTTCACCAAAAGTCTCAAGTGCTTTTTGTTTAATACCTTCCAATTGCTCAGAAGATTTATTGCGAGCATCAAAGAAGCATTTTACTTCTGCTTCAACTTGACTGTCCGAAATAGGATTTTTATTTAGGACAATTTCATCTTCTTGAAGAAGTAGTGCTTTACCAAAAGCAATACCAGGAGATGCTAGAATTCCAGAAATCATAGCCTTACCTTAATTTGTTCAAATTTAAAAAGTAGATATTTTGCTAATCACAAGGCGTGATTAGTGTAACTCATCCATAAGAGCTACAAGGTGGTCAACCGCTGCTTCAGCTTGTGGGCCTTCTGCAGAAATAGTGACAACAGTACCTTTTACTAGGCCAAGAGTTTGTAGTTTGAAAAGGCTTTTTGCACTTGCGCTTTTGCCGTTAGAAGTCACTGTGATATCAGCATCAAATGCTTTTGCTTCTTTAACGAACTGAGCAGCTGGGCGAGTGTGAAGACCATTTTCTGCGGTGATTTCTACTTGCTTCTGATACATGTGTATTACCCCGATTAATTTACTTTGTTTTAGAAACTGAAAGACAGTTTAGCTTACCTTCTTATGTGTTGCTTCGCTATACATAAAAATTATCGCCGTTTGTCTTCGTTTCAATTATATGAGTGACGCTTGTCTATTTCTTAATAGTCATTTTGCTATTAATTTAGCTTCTTTATTTTGAAGCGAAAAATAAAACATCCCGATTATTACTAAAGGCGTGGTAGGGATCAACAAAAAAGCCCCATAAAGGAGCTTTTTTCGGTAAAAAATTGATTTGAACCCTTATTGTTGATTCTCTTTTTCGGTAAATAAACCTGCAAATAGAGCGGTACTAAGGTAACGCTCACCTGAGCTAGGAAGGATGGCGACGATAGTTTTCCCTTCAAACTCAGGTAGTTCTGCTATTTTGTTGGCCGCTACAACGGCTGCGCCAGATGAGAACCCAGCTAAAATGCCTTCTTCTTCCATTAAACGGCGTGCCATTTCAATAGATTCTTCAGAAGTGACGCTTACGGTCTTATCAATTAAGCTTAAATCTAAGTTGCCCGGAATAAAGCCAGCACCGATACCTTGGATCTTATGTGGTCCTGGTGTCAATTCTTGACCTGCTAATGCTTGTGAGATAACAGGAGACTCTGTCGGCTCAACGGCAACCGTGGTGATCGCCTTTCCTTGGGTATTTTTAATGTAACGGCTAACACCAGTTAAAGTACCACCAGTACCAACACCAGATACGAACACATCAATTTGGCCATCGGTTGCTTCCCAAATTTCAGGACCAGTAGTAGCCTCATGGATCGCTGGGTTGGCAGGGTTATTAAACTGTTGCAATAATAGGTACTTGCTTGGATCGCTAGCAACAATTTCTTCCGCTTTTGCAATAGCGCCTTTCATGCCTTTAGCTGCTTCTGTTAATTCTAGGTTAGCACCTAACGCTTTTAATAACTTACGGCGTTCAATGCTCATTGAGTCAGGCATTGTTAGTGTAAGTTTATAACCACGCGCAGCAGCAACAAAGGCTAGTGCAATGCCGGTATTCCCTGAGGTCGGCTCTACAAGCTCAACGCCTGGCTTTAATTGGCCTGATTTCTCTGCTTCCCACACCATGTTGGCACCAATACGACATTTGACACTAAAGCTTGGGTTACGCGATTCAACCTTTACTAACACATTACCCTTACTGACTCGATTAAGTCGAACCAGTGGTGTGTTACCTATGGTTTGAGAATTGTCTTCATAAATTTTTGTCATTTGGATGTTCCTTCATTCACGGTATGGGTGATAAATGTGGCCGAACAAAAGTTAGGCTATATAAAAATCATAATTCCTGCATAGGGGATGGAAAAGGAATTAATGGTTATAAGATATGGAGAATTGAACCATACCTCTTTAATTATAAAAATACGTAATTTCCTAAGTTTAGGTTAATTTCGTTGTTGATAGCGTTCAACCCACATAGCGGTAGCACCACAGACTGCGACAGGCATAACAATTAGGTTGACTATAGGTATCATCGTGCATATCGCGACTAAACTCCCAAAGCTATAGGTTAGAAATTGATTGGATTGTAAGTCGTCTTTCATTTTAGGAAAACTCACTTTATGGTTATCAAAAGGATAATCACAGTATTGAATGGCAATCATCCAAGCGGAAAAAATAAACCACAGCACAGGACCGACCGTTTGTCCTAGCGCAGGAATAAAGAGCAGAATGAGTAACCCCAATGCTTTAGGTACGTAATAGACCAGTTTTATCCATTCACGATGCATAATTCTTGGGGTGTCTTTTACTAACGAGAAAAGAGATTGGTCGGTTGGCGTTTGCCCAGTGAGTTGTATTTCTAATTTTTCTGCAAGCAAACCATTAAAAGGCGCTGCGATCCAATTTGCCACTGTGCTAAAGAAATAGCTGAAAGTGGCAATAATGGTTAATCCAAGCAAGGGCAATAAGATATATGATAACCAAGACAGCATATCAGGAATTGAATCAATCCAATGACCCAACCAATCGCTTAGATTCGAATATAAATAGAATAATGATCCACCAAATAGCAGAATATTAATAAGCAAAGGCAAAATAACAAAACGTCGTATTCCAGGCTGAAAGCAAAGTTGTAATCCATATCGGAAATAACCAAACCCACTTCTTGGCGGATATTGTAATGAAGATGAAGGTGTTGAAGACATAAAAACTCCATGTAATTCATTGTGAAAAAGAGGTCGCACTACTATTCTACCCATATAAGAGCTTTCGTCGTCTAATTATTCAACACTCAATGGATAAAAAAGTTCAATTAGACTGGTGTTATTGGGCTCAAAGTCAAAATGCGTGATAAAGTATTCAGAATACTGACATTAATTGGTTCAAAAAAGATATAAACTTTTGGTAAAGTAGCCATATTCGTTTTGTTATGCCTCATGGTATCTTTTTCTAAGATCAAGACGGCTTAAAATTATCACATTATAGAATTGAGAGTGACCAATGCAGGAATTGCGACTAGTACTCATTATTGTTGGCGGATTAGCTATCGCTGGTCTGTTAGTGCACGGTATATGGACAAACAGAAAAGAAGGTAAGGCAAAGTTTTCAGATAAGCCTTTTAAAAAGTTGAAAGGTGCGAAAGAGCCTATTCTAGATTCTGAACCTGTCACTAAAGAAAGAAAAGAACCCGAATTTGCTTCATCCGACCCTATTGAAGAAGCTGATCCATTATTCGGAAGTTCAGATGTATCTTTCGCAAGTAGTAACAAATTTTCAGCAAAAGAAAGCGATGAGAGATTAGAAGATAAAGATATACCAGTAATTGATACGACTTCTAACCATGAATTGAAGGTTGATAATGTAAGCTTTTCTTTAACAGAAGAGCAAGTAAAGGTGTCACCAACCCGCTCTGAGCCTGAGCCGATTGTGAGTAAAAAAGAAGATTCTCCGTTATTTGAATCGACAGCAACGTTATCTACGGAATCAACTCCTTACGAAAAGCCAAGTTATACAGCTGAAAATGAAAAAACGCTTGAAACATCTCGGAGTGTTGAACAAGGTCATGTGGATGAACAACCACAAAGTGATGATCTTGAGGTTATTGTTTTCCACGTTCATTCCGCTGGAACTACTGAGTTTGTTGGTACGCAACTGTTCGCTAGCATGGTTAAAAATGGACTTACTTATGGTCCCATGGATATTTTTCACCGCCGTATAGACACTGATGAACATAGTAAAGTTTTATTTAGTGTTGCTAATATGATGAACCCTGGAACCTTAGCTCATGATGATCCTGCTGATTTTAAAACTAAAGGTTTGTCTTTCTTTATGACGTTGCCAGGATATGGTGATGCAGATCAAACCTTTAAAGAGATGTTACGAACTGCGCAGCAAATCGCGGATGATCTTGGTGCCAATGTATTGGATGATAAACGCAATTTAATGACGCCAGATCGCTTGTCGGCTTATCGCCAGCAAGTTCGCCAGTTTATGGCTCGAGTATCGAATTAAGAAATAAATATTTAAATAAATCGGGCTTCCTATTTGGGGAGCCTTTTTTGTTTAGGTTGTAGGTCAATGATATCTATTATGAGTAATTGTGATAGGAACACTCAGGTGAAAAGATAATGACACAAGATATTGCAGAAAAAATTGAACAATTGAGAGAGACACTTCATTACCACGGTGTACGGTACTACGTTGAAGATACACCAGAAGTAACGGACTCTGAATATGATCGTTTAATGAAAGAGTTAACGTCATTAGAGCAACAATACCCTGAATATGCCTCTGATGATTCACCTACGATGCGAGTAGGTGGTCAACCACTCTCTAGCTTTAGCCAAGTGCAGCATGAAATTCCGATGCTTTCTCTCGATAATGCATTTGAAGATGCAGAATTAGAAGCATTTGATAAAAGACTCAAAGCTCGGATTGATAATAGAGGGAAAGAAACTTTTTGCTGTGAACCAAAGCTTGATGGTTTAGCGGTAAGTTTACTCTATGAAAATGGTGTATTAATACAAGCCGCAACCCGAGGTGATGGCTCAACAGGGGAAAATATCACTACCAACGTAAAAACGATTAAAGCTATTCCATTGAAGCTCCAAGGTAAAGACTGGCCAACTAGAATAGAGGTGCGTGGAGAAGTATTTATGCTGCTTGACGGTTTTAATCGCTTCAATGAGAAAGCATTAAAAAATGGCACAAAACCTTTTGCTAATCCTCGTAACGCAGCTGCGGGAAGTTTACGACAACTCGATTCTAAAGTGACCGCCACTCGCCCTTTAAGCTTTTATGCCTACAGTGTTGGCGTAGTGGAAGGAGGAGAACTTCCGGAGAGTCATTATCAACGTTTTCTACAGCTTAAGTCATGGGGCTTACCTATGTGTCCAGAAACCAAAGTGGTTGAAGGCTTAGAGCAAGTGAAATTTTACTATCACGATATTCTTGGCCGCCGTTCACAACTTGCGTATGAAATTGATGGTGTGGTCATTAAGGTCGATGATATTGCGCTGCAAGAAGAACTGGGTTTTGTGGCGAGGGCACCTCGTTGGGCTATCGCTTATAAATTTCCGGCTCAAGAAGAAATGACCATTCTTAATGGTGTTGAATTTCAAGTAGGAAGGACTGGGGCGATTACACCGGTCGCAAAACTTGAGCCTGTTTATGTTGGTGGGGTGACGGTCAGTAATGCTACTTTACATAATGCCGATGAAATCGAACGGCTAGATATTCATATTGGGGATACGGTTATCGTTCGTCGTGCTGGTGATGTGATCCCCAAAATAGTAGGTGTGGTAGCTGAACGCCGTCCTAGTGATGCTAAATCTGTTCTGTACCCAGAATATTGCCCTGTATGTAATTCTGATTTGGAACGAGTTGAAGGGGAAGCCATTACTCGCTGTACTGGAGGGCTAATTTGTAAAGCTCAGCGAATCGAAGCACTAAAGCACTTTGTATCACGTAAGGCGATGGATGTGGATGGCCTCGGTGTGAAAGTGCTTGAACAATTAGTCGAAAAAGAGATGGTAGAAACACCTGCTGATCTATTTAAATTAAGTGCGGGTTTATTGACAAGATTGGATCGGATGGGATCTAAATCAGCACAAAATGTGGTTAATGCGCTAGAGCAGTCAAAACAAACGACTTTGCCGCGTTTTCTTTATTCTTTAGGGATCCGTGAGGTAGGAGAAGCAACTGCTTTAAATTTAGCTATGTATTTTTCTAAACTTGATAAAATACAAACTGCAACCCTAGAAGAGTTAATTGAAGTACCCGATGTCGGTAAAATTGTCTCGCAGCATATTGTTCATTTTTTTGCAGAGCAACAAAATGTGAAAGTTATACAGCAGCTCACAGAACAAGGTATTCACTGGCCAGATATTGAGCCGAGAACGAATGAGAATGAATTACCTCTAGCTGGAAAAACGGTTGTGATAACAGGAACATTTAATGATGTGAATCGTAATGAAGCGAAAGCCGCCTTACAAGCATTAGGGGCAAAAGTGGCTGGCAGTGTTTCTAAAAAGACGGATATTCTATTTGCAGGTGAAGCCGCTGGTTCTAAATTAACAAAGGCACAGGAATTAGGTGTGGAAATTCAAGATGAGCAACAGTTAATTGTCTGCCTGAACAAACTATGATGAGGTTTTTGAATACAATTTTAATGGTTTATGGATGTTTACCATAATCTAAATGAACTTACTTTTAGGTGTTAAAAAAGAGCCTATTTAAACCTCAATGACAAGAAAGCACCTTCGCGGGTGCTTTTTTGTTATCTGTCAGTTTCGATTAATTTGAATTGGAAATGAATTGAATAAAACAATAAATTACTAATATATCAATAAATATAAAAAAATGTGATCTTTATGTTTAAAATCGCTTAACTTATTGTTTTAAAGTGATAATTAATTAAGTTTGAGACTGGGGGGTATAGTGTGATTTATATCACTTTAGGCGGGAAAGTTTGCACTCACTCATATTTTTTTGTTAAAGAATTAAGTTAATGTTGATGTTTTTTGCTGCGAAGATAGTCTTAATAGCGTGAATGCACAATGTGTATTAGACAGTAAGAAAGAGAATTTTCCGCTTGGTTAGTTTGCTAAGCGAAATAATTGAAAAATTAACCTTATCGCTTTCGGCGGCCACTTAAATCGGTAAGGAAATCAAAAAAACAGCTATGTTCATTTTTTAGGAGCTTTTCCATGGAAAAAATATTTAATCGTACGCTACTCGGCGCTGCAATTTCTCTTGCAGCAGTAACTGGTACAGCAAATGCGGCCATTCCTCTTGCAGGTGATGCAGTTCAATTTTACGGCCAAGCGGCTGGCTTTATGATCTACGGTAACGACCAAGATGACAGCAACTTTGGTACTGTTATTGAGTCTCGCGTAGGTTTCCGCGGTACGGTTGAATTTGAAGATTTTGCACCAAACTTCGTCTGGCAAATTGAAGGTGGTAACGCAGACAATGGTTCTAAATCAGGTCAACTAGGTGCTCGTGATACTTACCTTGGTTTGGATTTTGATGGCGTTGGTTCATTTAAGTTTGGTCGTCAGTTAGTTGCTACATATAACTATGTCGATTGGCCACACTCAAACCCTGGTTTAGGTAACGTATTTGATTGGAACAATGACATTGGTGCAGGTTTCCAAGATCGTGCAGATAACGTAGTTCGTTATGACTCAGCAAACTGGGGCGGGTTTGCATTACAAGCAACCGTCAGCGGAATGGAAAACAATGTTGATGCATTAGTAGCAAGTGTTGCGGCTTCTTATTCTATGGATATGTTTAGTATTCATGCGGGTTATTATAGCCGTGGCGAATACACAGCAATGGGCGACGATGCTGACCCACAATATATTGTCGATAACAACGGCAATTTGATTTTGAATCCAGACTATGATGCGAATGGTGTTGAAATAACGCATTATAAAAATAACTACGGTATTGTTGGTGGTAGCTTATTCTTAGGTGATGTAACCTTAACGGCTGCATATAAAAGAATGGAACAAGACTCTGCTGCTGGTAGTAATACACAAAACGCTTGGTCTACAACCGCTCAATATGTATTAAATCAAAAATGGGTATTTAAAGTCGGCTACGCAGGAACGGATGATGCCGACATGGCCGATGGTACAGGGCAGAATACTTCAGATACTGCAATAACGGCTCGTTTAGGCTATTTGCTACCTAGTACTTACCTATACATTGATTCCCGTAATTATGAAATGAACAACTCAGGCGATTGGAATAACTACGTTTTAGTTGGTGCTGAATACTATTTCTAATTTACATTTGTTAGCACATTAATTTTGTTATAGTAAACGGGCACTACTTTAGTAGATGCCCGTTTTATTTAAGATTAAGGATGAAATATGAAATCATTTAAAATTTTGTTGTTAGCGGGTTTGATTGGAGCTTCATTTCAAGCCGCTGCAGAAGTCAAGATACACCTTAATCAAGATATCAAACCATTAGTTATCAATGGTGAGGAGATCGGATTTAGTCTTGGGAAGAAAGATGAATTTACGTTTGATAATGGTCAAAATCAAATCGTGGTACAGGTGTCAAAACTAGTAGAAAGCCGTGGCGAATATGAAAAATTTAATTCTAAACCGATTGTTATTACTTTCAATGCAACCAATACCGAACTCACAGTGTCACCTGATGGCACTTTGAAAACAACTGAAGACTCAAAGATATTCGATAAAGCGCCTAAAGTAGTAGTTAAGGATACAACTGGAAAACCGGTTTCAACTCAGCAAGGCATGTTAGAGGCATCTAATGGTCTGACTCGAGACTATGAGAAAGAAGTTATTGCTTATAATAAAAAGAATCAAATTGTGCTGGCTGGCGAGATCGTTACTACGGCACCAAAGGTGGCTGGGGGCGCAACAGTGAGCAAACCACAAGAAATGGTTGAATACTGGTATGACGAAGCGTCAGAACCTCAAAAGCAAGCGTTCTCTGCTTGGGCATTTCAAAATCGTAAACAAGTATCTGGAGAGTTGAAGGGCAGCGATAAGCCAAGCGAAATGTTGGATTATTGGTATAAAAAAGCAACACCAGAGCAACGCAGTGAAATTTTAACGTGGTTACTAAAAGCTGAGTAGCGTGGAGATTTCCTGTACTTGATTTATCCTTGTTGGCTGTCAGTTAAAATTGGATAAAAACACTTAAACCGATCATATAATTCTATTATGATCGGTTTTGTATTTTATGAACCCCAATGCGGTGAATTCAATGAACATTAGCCTAGTTGCAAAACTCACAAACCTCTCTGCAAAATCCATTCGATTTTATGAATCCAAAGGAATAGTCTCTGAGCCTTTACGTTCAGAGAATGGTTATCGAGCTTACAGTGAAAAGCATATTGAGCAGTTAAAACTCGTCGCTAGAGCGAAGGCGGTAGGGTTTAGCTTAGAGGAATGCAAAAGCTTTGTGCAGTTATCACAAGATCCAAATCGAACCAGTGCAGTGATCAAGCATAAAGCACAAGAGAAGCTTGATGAAGTTGAGGTTAAATTATTAGAGCTCAATAATATTAAGCAGCAATTGACCGCTTGGATTAATGAGTGCCCAGGGGATTCAGGCTCTGCTTGCCCAATAATGGATAATTTACAAGGAAAGTGTAAATCGGTTAGTCAGTGAATACCCAAGATCACTCTTTTCGGCGCATTGAGTATTCACGATCATTTCTATTAATAAAGTAGAGAATAAAGTTGGCGGCGATAACGGCTAGCCAGACTGTTGCCTTGCCCAAGCGCAGCTAAAATGTCCATGCAAGCTTTCTTAAGTTCACCATCAAGCGCATGTAAATCCTTTCTTAATATCCCCATTAACAAGTCAAGCGCTTCTTCATCACGATTGACTTGATGATACTGCAAGGCTAATTCACAAAGAGTTGAAAGATCTTCTGGCGACTCTTGATATTGTCGTTCTAATTGTTGAATTTCAGGACTATCGGCAGCTTGTTTATGAAGCTCTAATTTAGCAACTAATCCTTTGTAATAGTTATCTTTGTATTCAAGAGGGACCGATTCTAGCTGTGTGCGTGCAAGATCAAATTGTTGAGTTTCGAGCAAACAGTCTGCGATGGCTAATTTGATATCACCACGCTGAATTAATTCAGTCGGTAAGGATTGCAGGAGGGAAAGTGCCTCAGTGTGCTGGCTATTTTCCATTGATTCAATAGCTTGCTTTAACTGTAAATCTTCTTGGCTTGGTAAATGTTTGTTCAGCATTTGAGTTATAACGTCAATTGTCTGTGGCCCACCCATACCATCAACGGCTTGCCCATTAGAAAATAAAGCTACCGTTGGGAGAGATTGAACACCAAATTGTCCAGCTAATGCTGGCTGTTGTTCACAATTTAATAATGCGACTTGTAACACACCTTGATATTGTTGTGCTAATGCCTGTAATTCATTAAGGATAGTTGTACTTTCTGGTACGGAAGAGGCCCAAAAATGGATTAATACAGGTGTTTGTTTCGAGGTTTCGATAACGTTTCTAAAATTTTGTTCGTCAAGCTCAATGATGGTATTTGTCTGCATGTCATATTCCTTAATCTAGAGATATAGGTCTCTGAGTCTGAATAAGAAATAAGGGCGAATCTTTGAGTTTCAAGAGCTTGAGGCTTGATAGTTGTCAGTAGAGCCATAAAAGTGCGATGGCAATTCCAATACATAGCCAATTGAGTCGATTTAGTGTCATAGTTCCTCACTAAAGCATGAAATGAAGAAGGTCAGTTAGTGAGAATAGAATAACCTTATATTATTAAGGATTAATGACAACTAATCGAAAAGTTAGGAGTGAGTTAACGTGATGATACCAATAAGATTTGCTTTAAGGCCGGCTCTAAATGCGAGAAGGTGAAGGTAAAACCTATCTCAGTTAGGTGCTTGGGTTTTGCTCTGACGCTATCAAACAAAATGTTTGAAGACTCACCCATAAGAAGTTTCAGCAACCATTTGGGTGTGGTAATGATGCATGGTCGATGCAATGTCTTTGCAAGTAGAAGGCTAAAACGTTTATTTTGTACAGGGTGAGGGGCGCATAGATTGAATATACCTCGTGCTTCTTGTTGTATTAATAGATATCGAATGGCTCTCACTGCATCTTGAATATGAATCCATGGCATATATTGGTTACCGTTACTGAGCTTTCCTCCTACACCAAAACGAAATGGAGGGAGCATGGCAGATAAAGCTCCACCTTGTACTCCTAACACTATTCCAGTACGTATAATACAAATCCGAGTTGATGAACTAGCTTGTTGGGCTATGCTTTCCCATGTTTTGCAAACGTGGTGGGTAAAGCTGTCATTAGTCGTCTCAGTTGATGTCTTCTCAGTGACAATATGCTGTTTTTTGTCACCATAATATCCTACTGCTGAACCACTAATAAAGCAGCTAGGAGGCGATGAGCTTGCTTTGATAAGAGATACAATGCGTTGGGTTGTTTCCCAGCGACTCTGGCATATATTATGTTTTTGTATTGCAGTCCAGCGCTTTTGCGCAATAGGCTCACCAGCTAGATTTATGACAGCGTCAATATGATTGAGATCTTGCCATGCAGATAAATTGTCAATGTAATTTATATTAGAGAAATCGGTATGTTTTAGCTTGTTTTTTGCAGTGTGGGGAGCGCGAGTTAAAACCGTGATTTGATGACCAACTAATTGTTTAATCAGTTCCGAACCAATAAAACCCGTCCCTCCAGTAAGTAAAATATGCATAATGTCTCCTTCCACCATAGGTGATTATAGTGCTTATTGATCGGTTTATCTTATAGTAAGAGTACTTTTTGATTTTATTGATATGAATGAGCATAAAGTATGTAAGTTAAATTAATGTTATCTAAGACGGAAATTTATCGGTTATATGATGGGGGCTCGGTCTCTCGCTATCTACTAATGTCTGATATGTAAGGTTTTTAGCTTTAAATGATTAAAAAGAGGATCATCCTAGGGGGATGATCCTCTTTTGGGCTAAGCTAGATTGGTCGTCAGATAAGTTCGTAGGTTCTTATTGTGAAAATAAAACGTTTGAACCATGACCCAATGTAGTGAAGAGTAAAGTATTATCGTTAATAATATCGATTTTTCGGCTTTGCTGAGAATTGATTTTAAAGAGTTCTTTGATCTTATCGAGTTGCTCTTTTGATAACCCTGCTGGGCTTATACCTGAAGCATCTTTAAAATCTTTTGGGGTAATGATTATATAGTCATCACTTAATTCCCATTCCCCTGATTCAGCGATCCTTAATTCAGCAGGCTCTTTAAGTTGCTTACTGTACAAAGATAGGGCGGTTATCTTTAAGTAGGTACCATTAGTTAAATACTTTACGTTAGAGGTGATTTTTGCTTTATCAATATTACCTGAGTTCTCCCACTCTGACATATGAGTAACAGAGGCTGTTTGCCATTCTCGAGATTCTAGTAAGTGCTTTAATTTAAAGTCGCTATGCCAATATGCCCAACTACTAAAGAGAATCGATCCTGCAAGTGCGATGATGGTGATGATCTTTTTCATATCGTACCCTTACTGGCAAACTGAAGAAAAATTAGTCTGATCAGCAAAAATTATAACTGACTGATTTTGACCCGAATGCTCAACCGAGTGAATAAAATTCAATGCCATTTGGCCATTTTGATTGCCAGTTGCAATGACTTTTTCTAATGTTGATAACCCTTTGACTTGTTTAAGATAAATGTTAGTACAGCGCTCAATTGCAGGTAACCAAGATTTAATCTCAGGATGATTTTCTGGTTGTAGTAACGGTATATTATCCACTATCGTTATTTGTCTGAATTGTGTCGAATATGGCTCTTTTGTCGTTAGGGCCATGATAGGTAATAGAATGATGAAGACCCAAATAGCACGCCAGATCCAGTTTGTAGTAGAGGACGGATTTATATCTTTTGAAAAATCCTCTCCACTGTTCTCAGATTGATGATGAGTTGATTTCGATTGTTCATCAATGGTTGAATCGTCTGTTTCTGTTTCTGTTTCTTGATCTTCTTCTCTTTTAATTGATATGTCGTTGCTCGCGTATTGTTCAACTGTTGCAATTAATTGATATCCGCGTTTAGGGATGGTTTTAATAAATTGGGGTGATTTTGTTGAATCATTCAACAGTTTCCTTAATGTAGATATTGCTTGAGTTAAGCTTGAGTCATCGACCTGAAATCCTTGGTCTCGCCAGACATATTCATGTAATTGATCTCGACTTACCACGTTGGTAGATTGTTCGATTAGAATTAATAGAATACGGCTTTCGTTACTCCCTAAACGTATGACTTCGTTATCATTGAGCTGATCAAGCAAAATATTGCTGTATGGATCAAAGATAAACTTTTGGGCAAGAATATATTTAGTGCCGATATTAGTCATTTAGGTATTCTCAATAGAGTGGTTAGCGCTTTTTTTCACTGTGGAACTCAATTTTTAATATCTATAGTTTTGAGTGCCAACTCCGCGAAATTTAGGTTTTATGATATTTTTCGTGATCATCATAATAAAAATTGATAAGAAAAACACGGTTTTGATGAGTTTTTACCTTGAATTTATATTTGTTAGCCCAATTTAGATAATAACGATTTGAATAATATTATCGATATTGGAGTTCTAATGAGCGATACAGCGACACATAATAAAGAAACTCGTAGATTTCAGTCAGAAGTGAAGCAACTGCTTCATCTAATGATCCATTCTCTCTATTCAAATAAAGAAATCTTTTTACGTGAATTGATTTCTAACGCTTCAGATGCTGCAGATAAATTACGTTTTAAGGCCTTATCTAATGGTGATTTATACCAAGGTGATGCAGATTTAAGTGTGAAGATGTCTTTTAATACTGATACCAATACATTAACCATTATTGATAATGGCATCGGTATGTCTCGTGATGATGTCATTGAACATTTAGGCACTATTGCAAAATCAGGTACGGCAGATTTCTTTTCTAAATTATCAGAAGATCAAACAAAAGACTCTCAACTGATTGGCCAGTTTGGTGTTGGTTTTTATTCTGCATTTATTGTGGCAGATGCTGTCACTGTCCGTACTCGCGCGGCAGGCCTAGCGGCTGATCAAGCAGTTCAATGGCATTCTGCTGGTGAAGGTGATTACACCATCGAAGATATCACCAAAGAATCTCGTGGTACGGAAATTATTTTACACATGCGTGAAGAAGGTAAAGAGTTTTTATCTGAATATCGTTTACGTGATGTGATTGGAAAATACTCCGACCATATTGGTATTCCTGTTTCAATTTGGACTGAAAAAGACGTTGAAACTGGCGAAGAAAATGAAGATGGCACCAAGGTAACTAAAAAAGAAAGTGGTTGGGAGCAAATCAATAAAGCACAAGCATTATGGACTCGTTCAAAGTCTGATATTTCAGATGAAGAATATGTTGAGTTCTATAAACATGTTTCGCATGATTTTAGCGATCCGATGACGTGGAGTCATAATAAAGTTGAAGGTAAAAGTGATTACACCAGCTTGTTATATATTCCAGCTAAAGCGCCATGGGACATGATGAATCGTGATCATAAAAGTGGTCTGAAGTTATATGTTCAACGTGTTTTTATCATGGATGATGCTGAGCAATTCATGCCATCGTACTTGCGTTTTGTGCGCGGTTTAATTGACTCTAATGATTTACCGTTGAACGTATCACGTGAAATTCTGCAAGATAACAAAGTCACTCAATCACTACGTAATGCTTGTACTAAGCGCGTATTAGGAATGTTAGAGAAAACGGCTTCTCGTGATGAAGAGAAATATCAAGCGTTCTGGAAAGAGTTTGGCATGGTATTAAAAGAAGGTCCGGCAGAAGATTTCTCTAATAAGGAAAAAATTGCAGCCTTATTACGCTTTACATCAAGTAATGTTGATTCTTCAGATCAAACCGTGGGGCTTGCATCTTATATTGAGCGTATGAAAGAAGGCCAAGATAAGATCTACTATCTTACTGCAGACAGCTATGCCGCGGCTAAAAATAGCCCTCACTTAGAGCAGTTTAAGTCTAAAGGCCTTGAAGTTATTTTGATGACCGATCGCATTGATGAATGGCTGATGAATTACTTAACCGAGTTTGATGGTAAGCAATTCCAATCAATCACCAAAGCGGGTTTGGATTTATCGAAATTTGAAAATGAAGCTGAGAAAGAAAAGCACAAAGAAACAGAAGAAGAGTTTAAGTCTGTCGTTGAACGTACAAAAGCTTACTTGGGAAATCGAGTTAAAGATGTTCGCACCACGTTTAAATTAGCTACGACACCAGCGGTTGTGGTGACAGATGATTATGAAATGGGCACACAGATGGCGAAGTTACTGGCCGCCGCGGGGCAAGAAGTACCAGATGTGAAATACATTTTAGAGCTTAACCCTGAACATGATATGGTGAAACGTATGGCTGATGAAGCAGATGAGCAAGCTTTTGGTCGTTGGGTTGAAGTTTTATTGGGCCAAGCTATGTTATCAGAACGAGGTTCAATGGATGATCCTAGTCACTTCTTAATTGCAATGAATGATCTACTAGGCAAATAAATAAGGTGAAAGGAGCCAGCTTTTGCTAATTTCCCCGCCATAAACACTAATAAGGCCAGAATTTGTGATAGAATTCTGGCCTTCATTAAGTGAACAGAATGATTTGTTTAACTATGAACTTTCTGCTTCATCCTTATACCGAAACTTATCGTGTCACATTTTACTGTGAGCTTCGGTATGAAAATATAACAATTAAGAGGAATCGTCATGCGCATCATTCTTTTAGGTGCTCCGGGTGCTGGTAAAGGGACTCAAGCTCAATTCATTATGGAAAAGTTTGGTATTCCACAAATTTCCACTGGTGATATGTTGCGTGCCGCAATTAAAGCTGGCACTGAAATGGGTAAACAAGCGAAAGCAGTTATCGATGCAGGGCAATTAGTTTCTGACGATATTATTCTTGGTTTAATCAAAGAACGTATTACACAAGATGATTGTGAAAAAGGTTTTTTACTTGATGGCTTCCCGCGTACCATTCCACAAGCTGATGGTCTTAAAGCACTAGACGTTGCTGTGGATTATGTGATTGAGTTTGACGTCGCTGACAGTGTTATTGTTGAGCGTATGGCTGGCCGTCGTGCACACCTTGCATCTGGTCGTACTTACCACATGGTTTATAATCCACCTAAAGTGGAAGGTAAAGATGATGTTACGGGTGAAGAGCTTGTTGTCCGTGATGATGACAAAGAAGAAACCGTATTGGCACGTTTAGGTGTTTATCATGAGCAAACTGCGCCGCTTATCGAATACTACGGTAATGAAGCTGCACTAGGTAATACGACTTATCTTAAGTTTGATGGGACTAAAGCGGTGGATGTAGTCAGTGCTGAGCTTGAAGCTGCATTAACAAAATAATTTCAATTCAATGAGTTGAGAATTTGATATATTAAGCGGCTAGTAATAGTCGCTTTTTTTATACCCGTTTTTAGCTAAAGGAATGTTAACTATGGAAAATAGCCAAATACAACATAAGCAAAAGGGTGTTTTACTGGTTAATTTAGGAACTGCAGATGAGGCGACTCCCGTCGCAATTAAACGTTTTCTTAAAGAGTTTTTAAGTGATAAGCGTGTGGTGAATATGACTCGCTTAATCTGGTATCCATTACTTAATGGTGTCATTTTACCGATTCGAGCTCCCAAGGTTGCTAAGGTCTACCAGCAAGTATGGATGGAAGAAGGTTCACCTTTATTGGTTTACTCTAAGCGCCAAGCTCAAGCTTTAAAAGCTAGATTAGATATGCCTGTGGAACTTGGAATGACATATGGTAATCCAAGCCTGCAAAGTGGTGTGGATGCGTTGATGCAACAAGGATGTGAGGAGATAATCCTCCTACCCTTGTATCCTCAATACTCTGGAACGACGACAGCGGCAGCCTCTGATGCTTTAATTCGAGCTTTCAAAACGATGTCGGTGATCCCAGCCTATCGTTTTATTCGTGATTATCATGATCATCCTTTGTATATTAAAGCGTTAGCACAAAAGGTTCGTAATTACTGGCAACAACACGGGCAGGGTGACTATCTGCTTTGTTCTTATCATGGTATCCCCCAACGACTTGCTGATGGCGGAGATATATATCCGCAACACTGCGAACAAACAACGGCATTATTACGAGAAGAGTTGGGGTTAACCGAGCAAGAAATGGGGATGAGCTATCAATCTCGTTTTGGGCGAGAAGCGTGGCTACAACCCTATACGGATAAAACCTTAAGAAGCTTGGCAACTAAGGAAATCAAGCAATTAGATATTATATCGCCAGCATTTTCTGTTGACTGTATTGAAACACTAGAAGAGATTGCAATTGAATGTCGTGATATTTATCAGCAGGCGGGTGGTAAAGAATACCGTTATATTGAATGTTTAAATGACTCATCCGAGCATATTGAGATGATGGCATCTTTGATTATGTCTTCATGAGCTTTATACTCATCTTGCTTGAAGCTGAAGTTGTGTTCTTTACAACAATAGTCGGCTACGTCCACTAACCTCAATTACTTTGGGTATATATATCCGTATTAAGAATTAAAACCGTAGATTGACGATTCAATCTACGGTTTTAATTTGTTCTCAAGCTTAAAGTATTAAGTTTAAAGTAAAGAGTTCAAGCTTAATGAATACCTTGATGCTGTTTATCTAATTTACGCATTAAAGGTAATACAGCAAGTGCAATAAGCGTACACACTACGGCCGCCATTCCTAGCTTATTAAATAAGCTAGTATAAATATCAAGCGTTTGCAGTGGATCGGTCATATCGCGTGGAATACTGGCAAAGTTTGCCACGACACCACCTAGGTATTGTGAAATACCAGAAGCAACAAAGTAAGCCCCCATCATAAAGCCACCCATACGCTCAGGAACATAGCGAGCAATCATGGCTAACCCAAGACCACTTACTAGTAACTCACCTAGCGAGTAGGCGCTATAACCGGCAATCATCACCCAAGAGCTAGTTTTACCATTGATGGCAAAATTACCAGCGAAGCTATAAATGAAGAAACCAAGAGCTACTACTGCAAAACCTAAAGCAAATTTACCTGCAATCGATAAGTCTTTATTGTTTTTACCTGCTTTTGTATAGATAAGAGCAAGAATAGGACTTAAAATCATGATAAATATTGGGTTTAAAGCTTGGAACTGAGCAGGAGACCAAGTTAATAAATGGGTTCCAAATACTGTGAAGTTCAAATCAACATTACGCAACGCAAACAGAGCCAATGAAGTTGACATTTGTTGGTAGAAAATAAAGAAAAATACGGTTTGTATAATCAAAACTAGGGCAGCAATAAGCCCCGCACGCTCATGTTTTTCACTATTACGGATAAGGTGAGTAAAAATAGCTAGAACTACGATACCCGCGATATAAACGAATAGACGAGCCAGATCTTGATATTCCAGAATTAATGCTGAAAGGCCAACAGCAACGACTGAACCCATTAAAACTAACGCAAGTTTCCCTTTATTTACAGGTTTGGTGTCTGGTTCAGAACCGTATTGTGCTAAAGCATTGCGCATTAAGAAGTAGTTTGCCATTCCGACTAATAACCCCACACAACAAACCGCAAAGGCGGCATGCCAACCAAATTGATTACCATAGTGTTGGTTTACGTAATCTTTGATCCATGGTGTTAATAGCATTGAAAAGGTCGAACCAACATTTACTGCCATGTAGTAAATAGTGAAAGCACTGTCAATTTTTGAATCATCACCTTCATAAATTTTACGAACTAAATTCCCCGCATTAGGCTTAAACATACCGTTACCTACAACGATAACACCTAAAGCAAAAAATAAGACCCAAGTATTATCAGAAGGGATGGTCATTAAAGCATAGCCAAGGGCTAGAATGGCCGAACCAATTAGCATGGTACGTTTTGTACCTAAAACTTTATCCCCAATCCAACCACCAATGGCCGGTGATACATAGATAAGTGCAGCACAAGCGCCCCAAACTAGGTTGGCGCGGCTATCTTCAAAACCAAGTCTCTGGATCATGAAATATACAATTAACGCTTGCATGCCGTAATAGCCGAAACGTTCCCAGAGCTCGATAAGTGAAACAGTCATAAATGACTTGGTTTTACTCACATTTACTTGCTGTGTTGTCATGTGATATGTCCAAATTTAAAATAATTGACCCGTACTCCATTATGTACAATGAGTCATAAATTTTGTTGTGTTTATGCTTTTTTCTAAAAGCTATAATTATTCTGCCCAAATCCATTTGAGAACATATATCCGATATTTTCACATTAGTTTTGCTAATCTAGACGATTGCAGAATCTAATGTAAGCGTTATATATACCCCCCCAAATAAAAAACTACAATGATTTCGATCATCAGACTTAATAACTGACTGTTAACTGAACAAAAAGACATCTATCTGTTATTTGTTACGGTTATATGTAAATGGTAAGTTAATATTTCTATATTTTGTTGGGATTAAGAATACTCATGGTTCTAGGTGGGTTTCTAACTAACAACTGGTAGAATGTGGAGAAATTTGAAAAGGGAAGAACATGAAGTCTTGGTATTTGCTGTATTGTAAACGAGGTGAGCAACAAAGAGCGAAACTGCATTTAGAGAATCAGAGTCTGAATTGCTATTACCCTGAAGTTGAAATTGAAAAAGTTGTGAGAGGTTCACGTAAAACTTTGAATGAACCTTTGTTTCCATCTTATGTTTTTATCCAGTTTGATGAAGAAGTGGGTCCAAGCTTTACGACCATTCGCTCAACTCGTGGTGTCGTTGATTTTGTTCGTTTTGGAGGACTGCCAACAAAAGTGCCAGATACGCTAATTATTGAATTGAAAAAAATTGAAAATCATAATGACGTGGTCTCCACTTTACCTAAAGCTGGGGACGTGGTTCAGGTTAGTGGCGGACAATTTTCTGGCTTTGACGCGATTTACAAAGAATCAGATGGTGAAAAGCGTTCAATTCTACTTGTTACCTTGATAAACCAACAAGTAAAAGTCCAAATAAGTAACAGCGATATTACTTGGGACAGAAACCAATAATAAGTTACATATTCATGGGGGATATGATTTTTCACTGAATTTTTAGTTGAAATAAAAATGACCACGACAATTATTTAATTGTCGTGGTCATTTAATTTTATAGCGTCAGTTTAGCTATGATTAATAAGCGTTATTATGGACCGCTTTAATTGCTCGACCTGATGGATCTGCGTTATTTTTAAATGACTCGTCCCACTCAATCGCAGTTGCAGATGAACAAGCAACAGATGGTCCGCCAGGAACACATTGAGCTGCCGATTCTAATGGGAATAATTCAGCAAAAATTTCACGATACACAAAACCTTCTTTTGTTGTCGGTGTGTTGTATGGGAATTTAAATGCAGCGTTTTCTAGCTGTTGAGCAGTTACTTTTTGTTCGGCTTGCTCTTTTAGTGAATCAATCCAGTTGTAGCCTACACCATCAGAGAATTGTTCTTTTTGACGCCATGCAATAGATTCTGGTAAGTAATGTTCAAAGCATTCACGTAGTACGTGTTTTTCCATCTTTCCATTACCGCACATTTTGTCTGCTGGGTTTAAGCGCATTGCCACATCGATAAACTCTTTATCAAGGAAAGGTACTCTTCCTTCAACGCCCCAAGCCGCTAGTGATTTGTTAGCACGTGCACAGTCAAACATATTAAGTGCTAATAATTTACGCACGGTCTCTTCATGAAATTCTTTCGCATTGGGTGCTTTGTGGAAGTATAAGTAACCCCCAAAGATTTCATCTGCGCCTTCGCCAGACAGCACCATTTTAATTCCCATCGCTTTGATTTTACGCGCTAAAAGGAACATTGGGGTTGAAGCTCTGATCGTGGTGACATCATAGGTTTCAATGTGATAGATAACATCACGAATTGCATCTAACCCTTCTTGAACGGTATAAGTCATTTCATGGTGAACAGTACCCAGCTTATCGGCAACAGAGCGTGCAGCAATAAGATCCGGTGCACCTTCAAGTCCAATCGCAAATGAGTGTAGTTGTGGCCACCATGCTTGAGATTGCTCATCATCTTCAATACGCATTGCCGCAAAACGTTTTGCTACCGCTGAAGTAATTGAAGAGTCAAGGCCTCCTGAAAGTAGTACACCATACGGTACATCAGTCATTAACTGACGCTTAACTGCATCTTCTAAAGCTTTCGTTAGATCTTCTTTACTCGTTAAGTTGCCTTGAACTGCAGCATATTCCATCCAATCACGTTGATAGTAACGAACAGGTTCAGCATCATCTGAGCTATAGTAACTACCAGGAGGGAATTCACTGATCGTTTTACAAACGGGCACCAAAGCTTTCATTTCGGATGCTACATAGTAGTTACCATGTTCGTCATAACCTTGGTAAAGAGGGATGATACCAATGTGGTCACGGCCAATTAAGTATTTGTTTTTTTCTTCGTCGTAAAGAACAAAAGCAAAAATACCATTGAGTTCTTCAAGTAATTCTTCACCTAATTCTTGGTATAAAGCTAAGATAACTTCGCAATCAGAATCTGTTTGGAAGTTAAATTTGTCTGCGTATTTAGCACGGATTTCTTTATGGTTATAAATTTCACCATTGACGGCAAGGATGTGTTTTTTATCGTCGCTGTAGAGTGGTTGAGCGCCACTGTTCAAACCAACAATAGAAAGACGTTCGTGAGCTAAAATCGCATTGTCATTGGCATAAATACCAGACCAATCAGGTCCACGGTGGCGAAGTTTTTTCGACATTTCCAACGCAGTAGAGCGCAGCACTGTTGGATCTGATTTGATGTCTAAGATGCCAAAAATTGAACACATAATTTATCCTTAAATCTATTTGAAATAATATTTTCTCGTTGTTTCCAATTTGCCAGTATCAATAAAAAAAGCAATATAATGTTAATAAAAAAATCATAAAACATGTGAGGCTTTATTTTTTATCTTTTAAATTGTGCATTTTGGTGAATTATATCTATGTTTTGGTTTCTGTTATATGAGCCGTCAACTTAATGCTCTTGCAGGTCTACACTTTTATCCCAGTTACCAACATTCATCTCTTTAAATTGTGGGTTGAGCTTTTCGCAAACGTGACGAGCAAAACCAGCACCTGCCTCGTTATAAATATTAAACGCAGCATCAACACCATTCTCACAGAGTTCGGTTACTTGATCTGAGTATTCAGCAATGGCTGCGATTTGCCCTTGGTAATTCCGAGCTTTGAGTTGCTCTAATGCAAACTGGTTCGCTTGGTGGTGGGGCATGGCTAATAATACGAGTTGCACGTTAGCAATATCTAAAATGCGCTCCCAAAAGTCAGAATCAGTGGCGTCACCTTGTATAACATTACGTCCACTGCTGCGGTGGGTTTGTGCGATATCTTGGCGAGTTTCTATACCTAAACAAATCTTACCGTAGCGGGTACGAATTTCATCATAAGCACCGGTCCCAATTCGACCCATACCTAGAATTAGGACTTGAGCATTTCCTGGGTTGATTCGTTTATCTCGTAAGTTCAATTTTTCATCTGTTTGTTCTTTTAACCAACTAGAGCAATGACGGTAAATCTTATGCCCCATATTATTAATTGGCGCTGAAATGATAAAGGAGAGTGATACAGCAATGGCCAAGGCAGCCATCATTTCGGAGGGTAACCATCCGAGTTTATAAGCAAGGGCGGAAACAATTAGAGCAAATTCGCTAAAGTTGAAAAGAGTTAATGTCGTTAATAATGAGGTTCGGACACGAAATTTGAATAAATTTATGATTAAGAAATAAAAGATGCCTTTGATTGGGAGTAGCAGAAGAAATATGAGTGCCAAGATCGCCGCATCTAAAGTTGGAGCACCTGATAAGCCGATATTTAAGAAGAAGCAAACTAAGAATACTTCTTTAATGTTAAATAAAGATTTAGATAACTCTGAAGCTTTACTATGTCCAGCAAGTAACATACCCAGAATTAAGGCCCCTAGATCTGCTTTCATGCCAACTAAGGTAAACAGACCCGCCCCCATGACTAGAGCCATGAAAAATCCAAATAAGACAAGCATTTCACCATGCCCACACTTGTCTAGTAGCTTGTAAAACATTGGACGAAGGAAAGGAAGGGCGAATAGACCAATGGCATACCATTCTGGAATTTTACCTGTTGATATGGTCAAGAAAAGTACGGCAAAGATATCTTGCATGACTAATATACCAATAGAAATCATGGCATATGTTGAATTCATTGAACCTTTTTCTTCTAACGTTTTAATTGCAAATACTGTACTGGAAAAGGATAAAGCAAACGCGAGTAATAATAATTGTGGCATTTGAATGCTATGGAGTAGGTTAACGCCGATAACTTTTAAGCCCATTAAAATGACAGTAAAAAACAGAGTTGAAGCAATGTTATGTAAAGTTGAACTTGCCCAAATCTCTTTGTTGAGAAGTACTTTTATGTCTAATTTTAGGCCAATGGTAAATAGTAATAACGTGACACCTAAGTTAGATAAGGTCTCGAGTGCAGACGTTGTTTCTATTCCGTAATGTTGCAGAACAAAGCCTGCAATTAAAAAGCCAACAAGAGGAGGAAGATTGAGCCGCAAGGCCATAAAACCAGACACAAATGCAGTGATGATTAAAATAATATTCATATATGACCGTAGATTGGTATTACTGATGAGCTTAGTTAGGTTCGAGTTTGTATTGGAAGTGATGACATCTAAACATGTTATGCAAAAATAACATGTTTAGATGCATTATGCTGTTGTTAATTATTTTCTAGTAGTTTTTGTAATAATACGCCATTTAACATTGCTCTTTTTATCATAGCAAAAGCACCCATGGTTGGTTGGGTATACAATTTTGATTCTACAATCGGCAGATTTTTATGAAATGTTTTTAAAGAATGGTTTTCAATATTACGTTGAATTGCGTGGAATATGATTTCTTTAGATTTTACAATCTCACCTGCAATAATGATTTTTTGTGGATTAAATAAATTAACAGTCATCGCAATAGCTTTACCTAGATGGTTACCCACTCGGGTTAGAGCTTGCGTGGCTAATTCATCACCTCGGTTTGCATGCTCACAAATAGCAGTCATATCCAGTGGCTTTGTATTCGTTAATGAAGATGGGTAGCCTTGGTCTAATCGCGATTGAATATGTGAGATAATTGCTGGGTTAGCAGCTACGGTTTCTAAACAGCCAAAATTGCCACATTGGCATTGCTCGCCCAAAGGTTCAATTTGTATATGTCCAATTTCACCTACATTGCGATTTGTTCCTAGAAATACTTGGCCATTGACGATAATACCTGCGCCAGTACCACGATAAACACTGACTAAAATTGAATCTAGGCAATCCTTGCTGGCACCAAAATAATGTTCAGCTAAGGCTAACCCTCGAATGTCATTACCGACAAATGCTTTTACACCAAAAGTTTCGCTGAGTAGATTCCCGAGAGATAAGTTATCGATATCCGTATTGGGCATGTATTCGACAACGCCAGTTTCAGGATTAACTAACCCCGGGAGAATCAAGCCAATGGCGATGAATTGTTCGATGGTATGGCGATTTTGGTCAATGAAGTTTTGAGTGTATAGAACGATACCATTCAGTAGGTCCTGTTGGTTATCATATTTGAAAAGAGAATGTTGCTGGGCTAATTCATGCCCACTTAAATCATATAAGCTAAATTGAATGTAATCACGGCCTAAGCGAATCGCGACAGAGTGAAAAGGACTGGTTTCTGTCGTTAAAGAGATTGCACGTCGACCACCAGTGGAAGCTTGTTGTGCAACTTCTTTAATTAACCCTTGCTCAATCAATTGGCGAGTGATTTTAGTGACGCTGGCGGGTGCAAGTTGGCTAACATCTGCAACTTGTATCCTCGAAATTGGACCTTGTTGGTCAATTAAGCGATAAACAGCTGCGCTATTGAGTTGTTTTACTAAGTCTACGTTGCCAATTTGTCCGCCATTCATGTCATGTCTGCTCGTATTGTCCGTTCACTATTGTCGCTTTGACTTTGAAGTTACGATCAAACACCGTTAGGTTTGCCACCATCTCAGGTTTGATTTGGCCTAGTTTATTATCCACGCCGATTGCGCGCGCAGGATATAGTGTGGCCATTCGTAGTGCTTCGTCTAAAGCGATCCCTACATGTTCAACTGTATTTTGTACAGCTTCGATCATGGTTAAAGCTGAGCCGCCAAGTGTACCGTTTTCATCAACACACTTACCATCCCGATAGTACACTTTCTTACCAACAAAAATAAAGTAATCCATTTCGGCACCTGCTGGAGCTGTGGCATCCGTCACTAATACTAACTTTTCACCTTTTACTTTATGGGCAATTCTTATATTTGCATAGTCGACATGGAAGCCGTCGGCAATGATACCAGCATAAACTTCGGGTGTATCGTATATGGCACCGACAACACCAGGTTCACGTCCCACCATTGGTGTCATCGCGTTAAATAGGTGGGTGGCGAAACTGATCCCATTCGCAAAACCTTGACGAGCTTCGGCATAAGTTGCATTAGTATGACCAATAGACACAACAATATTTGCATCACGTAGACGTCTAATATGTTCTGGTGAATTCTGCTCAGGCGCTAATGTTACTTTAGCGATTACATCACTATTATCGCAGATTATGTCAATCATATTACTGTCTGATTGTCTAATGAAATCAGGGCGATGAATGCCTTTCTTTAATACATTAAGATAAGGCCCTTCTAGGTGTAATCCTAATGATTGATTTTGGAATTGTTGTTGATAGTCACGCTCAGCTTGAATGGCTTGTTTCATATCTTCGTCGGAAGATGTGATCAAGGTTGGTAAGAAACTAGTGCAGCCTGATTTTAAATTGGCGAGGTGCATAATCTGCATGGTGTCAGCGGTGATTTTGTCATTAAACATGACTCCACCACAACCGTTTAGTTGTAAGTCGATAAATCCTGGGCTTAAAATGTCACCATTTAAGTCAATGGTTTTGATGTCTTTAGGAAGTTCATCTATTTTTACTACAGAATGAATCTTTCCTGCTGCGATCAATACTGCATGCTGAGTAAGCATGTCATGACCTGTATAAATTGTTGCATTCAGCAGAGCGTACATGGGAAATACCCCTTTAATTTATTTAAAATCTTTTTATTGTCAGTTTATTCTTATGTGCAATGAGGTCGGTCATTACAGATTCGTCGGAGAATTAAAACTGGCTCTCTACACTATTATCAACGTTTCGAATTGCACTTAGGGTGAAGTTATTCTCATTGAGATAATAAGATAAACTTATACATTAAGCAGACTTTACTAGCTGCATTAATTGGTATTTGTAATAGTCAAATGATGAAAATTGTTCATTATTTTGAATGATAAAATAAGTTTTGGAAACTATCTAGTCAAAATAAGCTAAATTAGTCGCAATTTAGGCTGGTGGCGTAAATAACTCTTGATTGAGATCACAAATAAGACCGCTTTAATTTGCGGACTAAAATTAATTACATAGACTGTCGTTGTACTAAATTTTTTATTAAAAATAAGTTATAGAGTTCATATCAAATCCTTAGGGGGGAATTACTGTGAATATACTTGGATACGCTCAAAGACTAGGTAAAGCACTGATGCTACCTATTGCAACTTTACCGGTTGCAGCTCTTTTATTACGTTTAGGTCAACCCGATCTATTAGATATCGCATTTATGGCCTCGGCAGGTAATGCGATTTTCAGTCAATTACCTTTGCTATTTGGTTTAGGTATAGCGATTGGCCTTTCTAAAGATGGAGCAGGTGCTGCTGGTCTTGCTGGCGCAGTTGCTTATTTTGTTCTTACAGCAACAGCAAAAAACATTAATGCAGATATCGATATGTCGTTTTTCGGCGGTATCTTTGCAGGTATTATTGCAGGCCATTGCTACAACTCTTTTTATGCTACCCGTTTACCTGAATGGCTTGCGTTTTTCTCGGGCCGCCGTTTAGTTCCTATTATGGCAGGCCTTGTTGCTTTAGTAGCAGGTGCTATTTTCGGTGTGGTTTGGCCTGCAGTCCAACATGGCCTTGATGTCCTTGCTCATGCAATCTCTACATCAGGTGCTATCGGTCAGTTTATCTACGGTACATTGAACCGTGCGTTGATTCCGGTTGGGCTACATCATGTTCTTAACTCTTACTTCTGGTTTGGTATGGGTTCATGCCAAGAAATTATGGTAACGGGTGTTGGTGCATTCTCTAATATTCACCAATTGTGTGTAGACCCTACGGTTGCTAAGTCACTTGTAATTGGTCAAGAACACACATTTACTTTTGCAAATGCAGTAACACCTGAAATCACAGCAGTGGTAAACAGTGTTACCGATACGATTAAAACGGGTGATTTAAACCGTTACTTCGGTGGTGATAAATCTGCTGGGGTCTTCATGAATGGTTTCTTCCCAATCATGATGTTTGGTCTTCCTGGTGGTGCATTGGCTATGTACTTAGCTGCTCCTGCTGATCGTCGTAATCAAGTTGCTGGTGCATTGTTCTCCGTAGCTTTTTGCTCATTCCTGACTGGTATTACAGAACCTCTAGAATTTATGTTCATGTTCTTGGCACCTGGTTTGTATGCTGTTCACGCCGTATTTACAGGTCTATCGTTAGTGGTAGCTAACATGTTTGGTACATTGCATGGGTTTGGTTTCTCTGCAGGTCTTATTGACTTCGTATTGAACTGGGGCTTAGCAACGAAACCAGTGACGCTACTTATTATTGGCTTATGTTTTGGTGCATTGTACTTCTTTACTTTCAGCTTCTTAATTCGTGCGTTCAATATGAAAACACCAGGCCGTGAAGATGAAGAGCAAGCACCGGTAAGCTCTAGTGCAGATAAAGCTAAAGGTGCCGTTGCTCGTCAATACCTAAAAGCGTTAGGTGGACACAGTAACGTAACGACGATTGATGCTTGTATCACTCGACTACGACTAACCTTAGAAGATCGCTCAATTGTTGATGAAGCGGTACTGAAAAGACTTGGTGCGAAAGGTGTAGTGAAACTAGGCGAAAATAACCTTCAAATTATTCTTGGGCCATTGGCTGAGATTGTTGCTGGTGAAATGAAAGAAGTTCCAGTCTCTGATGACTTATCAGATGTCGTTCTTCCATAGTCTGTTTTAAAATACATTAAACTAAGCCCCGAACTCCGGGGCTTTTTTTATGCTTTGAATTTGAGATGAGCTTTGAATTGTCTAGAACTTTATAATATCCATTAAATTGGTTGGAATTAGAAAGAAAATGACGGTTGTTGTTGTGTAAAGGCTCAGAATTGTGGATCATTAGCCTCTATTAAAACACTCTATTATTTTTACTGAGGTACTGTCGATGAGTGAAGTCGAGGCTCGTCCATCTAATTTTATCCGTCAAATTATTGATAAGGATTTAGCCGATGGAAAACACACAGGGATCCATACCCGTTTCCCTCCTGAACCAAATGGCTATTTGCATATTGGCCATGCGAAATCCATTTGCTTGAACTTTGGTTTGGCTCAGGATTATCAGGGGCAGTGTAACCTTCGCTTTGATGATACTAACCCTGCAAAAGAAGATATTGAATACGTTGAGTCTATTAAAGCTGATGTTAAATGGCTGGGCTTTAATTGGGATGGGGATATTTGTTATTCTTCTAATTATTTTGATGCTTTATATTCTTATGCAGTAGAGTTGATTGAAAAAGGGTTAGCTTATGTTGATGAGCTTTCTCCTGATGAAATTCGCGAATATCGTGGCAGCTTAAAGCAACCAGGAAAAAATAGCCCATATCGTTCTCGTAGTGTTGAAGATAATTTAGCCCTCTTCGAGAAAATGCGTGCTGGTGGTTTTGAAGAAGGCAAAGCATGCCTGCGTGCTAAGATCGATATGTCGTCTTCATTCATTGTAATGCGAGATCCTGTTATCTATCGTGTTCGTTTTATTGAACATCATCAAACAGGAAATAAGTGGTGTATTTATCCAATGTACGATTTTACTCACTGTATATCGGATGCATTAGAAGGGATTACACATTCTTTATGCACACTTGAATTTCAAGATAATCGCCGATTATACGATTGGGTTCTGGATAATATTACGATTGAATGCCAGCCGCATCAGTATGAGTTTAGCCGTCTAAATCTTGAATATACCGTGATGTCTAAGCGCAAGCTAAATCAATTAGTAACGGAAAATTTAGTTAATGGCTGGGATGATCCACGTATGCCGACTATTTCGGGTTTACGTCGTCGTGGTTTCACTCCCGGTTCTATTCGTGAGTTTTGTTCACGTATTGGTGTGACTAAACAAGACAATATGATCGAATTTGGTTCTCTTGAAGCTTGTATTCGCGAAGATTTAAATGAAAATGCACCTCGTGCAATGGCAGTACTTGATCCTGTTAAAATTGTGATTGAGAACTTTGAAGATGAAGAAATATTAACAGTTTCAAATCATCCGAATAAACCTGAAATGGGAACTCGTGCAGTTCCGTTTACGCGTGATATTTGGATTGAAGCGGATGACTTTCGAGAAGAAGCCAATAAAAAGTACAAACGTTTAGTATTAGGCAAAGAAGTTCGTCTACGTGGTGCTTATGTTATTCAAGCTAATCGTATAGAAAAAGATAGTGAAGGCAATATCACGACAATTTTTTGTTCTTATGACCCTGATACATTAGGTAAAAACCCTGCGGATGGTCGTAAAGTGAAGGGCGTTATTCATTGGGTATCTGCGAACAAAGGTATCGCTGCGGATGTTCGTTTATATGACCGTCTATTTACGGTGCCTAACCCTGCTGCTGAAGATGACTTTGCTTCAACGATAAATGCAGACTCTTTGATTGTGAAGAAAGCATTTGTTGAACCAAGTTTGGTTGATGCTAATGAAGGCCAAGGTTTTCAGTTTGAACGTACAGGTTATTTTTGTGTAGATGCGAAAGATTCTACTGACGATCAACTTGTATTCAACCGCACGGTTGGTTTACGTGATACTTGGGCAAAAATAGACAATGAATAATACACATTAGTTAAATTAATATTATGCCTCTTCTTAGGGGCTTTTATTACAACTAATGGCTTTATTATTGAGCATCAATAAAAAACGCACCTAACTCGGTGCGTTTTTATTTGTATTGGACTTTTTCTCGCTAAGATTATTATTTGCGTGCTTTATGCGCATCAGGATTGCCTTTACAGCTACCATTTTCACTGCGTCCATAAAGGTATAAGCTGTGGTTTGTTAGTTTTACATTATGTAAAGTGGCAATTTCTTTTTGACGCTCTTCAATCATATCATCTGAGAATTCAATTACTTCCCCGCAATCTAAACAAACGAGATGATCGTGATGATGCTGCGTTGATAGTTCAAAAACTGATTTACCGCCTTCAAAATGGTGACGGGTAACAATACCTGCATCGTCAAATTGGTTTAATACACGGTACACAGTAGCAAGGCCGATTTCTTCACCAAGATCAATAAGCTTTTTGTACAAATCTTCAGCGCTAATATGTTGGCAATCTGGTTGTTGTAATAACTCGAGTATTTTTAAACGAGGCAAAGTGACTTTAAGGCCGGCTTCTTTTAGTGCTTGATTGTTATCGGACATTCTACTTTCCTGTGTGATTCTGCTTGTTATGCAGAAGACATGAATATATTAATGATACGCGAGTCAACATTAACAATAAACCACCTAGTACAAAGAGTTAAGTTTTATGTTGTAATTATGTAGATAGACTCAGATAAACTAAAAAAAGCACCTCACGTGGAGGCGCAGTTTTTATTGTGAGTGAGAGTTAGCCTTCAAGTTCTGCAAGGCACATTTCGTCATATATTTGTTTTGACCAAGCTTTTACTCGGGAATCTGTTAATTCAGGTTGGCGATCTTCATCAATACATAAACCAATGAAATTGTCATCATCAACTAAAGCTTTAGATGCTTCAAATTCATAGCCTTCTGTTGGCCAGTAACCAATGATAGTGCCTGATTTAGCTTCTACGATATCGCGGACAGTTCCCATAGCATCACAGAAATACTCAGCGTAATCTTCTTGATCGCCACAACCAAAGATAGCAACGAGTTTAGTCGAGAAATCAATGCCTTCTAGCTCTGGAAAAAAATCATCCCAATCACATTGAGATTCACCGTAATACCAAGTTGGAATGCCGAGCAGTAATAGATCGAAATTATCAATGTCTTCTTTGCTACTTTTAGCTATATCTTGAACATGAACCAGTTGCTTACCCAGTTCTTTTTGGATCATTTTCGCAACAGCTTCAGTATTGCCAGTATCACTACCAAAGAAGAGTCCTACACTTGCCATAGAATATTACCTATCTATCATGACCGGAAAAGCCGGTATCTATCAAATTTAAAATGAATATTGAGAAAGTAATTTAGCCTAAACTTGTCCCTTCCCAGCTCATTTGTATCAAGCCTTTTGCTATGAAGCCTGCACAACCTAAGAAGAGAACTAACCATACAATTCGACGCCCAAAAACAGGGACATTACCTTGTTTAAGAACATCTTTAATAGCTAACCCAATTAATAAAAAAAGTGCAGCAAAAAAGAAGTCTAATCCAAGTGATTCGATGGTATCTATATGATCATAAAGCATAGGTAGCGTCACTGTTCTTATTTATTGTTGAACTATATCATTATTAGTATTAAAAGATAAGCCGACCCTAATTGTCAATGCGTCTAAATCTCATTTATTTAGTAAAAATCGACGTATCGAACGTAAAACTTCAGCCGGTTTTTCTGCGTGTAACCAGTGCCCAGTGTTGGCGATGATATGCGCTTTACTGTTAGGGAATTGAATTCGGATTTCGTTTTGATATTCGGCTGTAATATAATCCGAATCGGCTCCTTTTAAAAATAATGTTGGTTTCTCAAAAGGTTTAATAGAAATCCAATTTTGAATATTGTCATATTGATTGGTTAAAGCTTGAACATTAAACCGCCACTGCATGTGGTCATCTACAGAATAGAGAGATTTAGCTAAAAATTGGCGGACACCTTCGATCTCTATATGGTTTTCCATAATGGAGAGAGCTTCCCTACGGTTGATTGGTTTCTTAACGATAACCGCTTGTAGGCCAGCAAGTACGTTATCGTGCCTACGTTGGTGGTAGGTGACTGGAGCCATATCAAGAATAACAAGATGATTAATTTTATTTGGAATTATAGCTGCGAGTTTCATGGCTGCTTTCCCTCCCATCGAATGACCAACAACTGAAACTGAACTTATATTGAGCTGATCCAGTAATTGCACTATGTCAGAGGCCATGGCGTCATAATTCATTACTTCTGAATGAAACGATCGACCGTGGTTACGTAAATCAATATTTATTACCGTGTGATCGCTACGTAGATCTCTTGCTAATACACCTAAGTTATCAGCGCTACCAAATAAACCATGGATAAGGAGGATACATGGGCCTTGACCTTCTACTGTGTAATGCAATAAAGGTGCTGAAGTCGTAGACATGTGCTTTACCTATTGAGATGAAAAGAATGAAAGTGACACTGATGCCGCGAGTGGTCGCATGATTAATACACTATAATATTTTGTTTTTATTGGTAATAGTTGAATATATTAATTAATGTGAGTGTTATTTTGCCCTTAATATAACTGAGAATTAATATTCAGATAAATAGGCTAGACTGAAATTAGAATAAAAAGATTTATAGATAATCTTGAAGCGTTAAGAATACCAACAAATCGAATAATAATACTCTTAATTGATAGGACGTTATATGCGAACGAAATTATTAGCAATGGTAGCATTGTTGTTACCTCTATCGACTTTAGCCACGACGCTACCGAAAGAAAAAGAGAGCGTCGTGGTATTTTGTTCGACGTGCCATGGCGTCACCGGCGTATCAACTCTCGACCATATCCCTAATTTATGGGGGCAATCTCAGCAGTATTTACGTGAACAGATTGAAAATTTCCGGGATAAAAAACGCCATACTACTTTCATGGATGCCTTTATATATCAAATATCTGATGAGCAAATTGAGCAGGTGACGAAGCATTATTCTTCATTGCCAGCTGCTGATACCTTTAAATTGCAATGGCGTGGTGATAAGTGGCCTGGAGACATGAAGTTAGGTGAGAAAATTGCTTATATTGGAAAAGAGGAAGCAAATATTCCAGCCTGTGTAAGTTGTCATGGACCAAATGGTGTTGGGGTTAAACCTTTTCTACCTAGAATTGGCGGACAAAACTTTGCCTATCTAGTGAATCAAATGAAATCGTGGAAGACAGATGCTCGTCCTCCGGGTGAAATGGCGATTATGGGACCGATTGCAAAAGGATTAACTGATGATGAAATTAATGCAGTAGCAGAGTATTTCTCTCATCAAGGCACGCCTGTTAATAAGACTGCGGAGGTGAAAAAATGAAACACATCATTCTGATTGTCTCAATGCTGGGTTCTGCGGTATTAAGTAGTTCAGCATGGGCGGCTAGCAATAAAGACCTCGCCAATGTTGAACCAGGAAATACTTTATCTCAAGGTGAAGAATATCATAAAGCCCCTGATTGGAATGCTTTGCCTGAAGCCCATTTTGGTGAAGCGGTTAAACGTGGATATTCGATTTTTATGAATACCCAACAAGTAAAAAAACAAGGGTTTGTGGGTAATGGGCTAAATTGTACTAACTGTCATTTAGAGGGAGGTCGAATTGCTAACTCTTCTCCAATGTGGGCCGCTTATGTTTCTTATCCAGCTTATCGTGGTAAAAATAATAAAGTAAATACTTACGAAGATCGTTTGCAAGGTTGCTTTGCGTATTCAATGGATGGCCAAGCACCAGAGGCTGTAAGCCAAACCATTCGAGATATTACGGCTTATTCTTATTGGCTTGCCACGGATGCAAAAGTTAACCCTAAACTACCAGGGAGAGGTTTTCCTGCTTTAGTTGCAGCGCAAAAACCGGCAGATTTTGACCGCGGTAAAGAAGTGTATGCCGAAAACTGTGCGATGTGCCATGGTGACAATGGAGAAGGACGTAAGGTTGCCGATCGTTATGTATTCCCACCATTATGGGGGAAAGACAGTTATAACTGGGGAGCTGGCATGCATAAAATTGATACTGCTGCGAGCTTTATCAAAGCTAATATGCCTTTAAGTAAAGCTAATACCTTGACTGATCAGCAAGCTTGGGATGTCTCCATGTTTATTAATAGCCATGAGCGTCCACAAGATCCAAGGATGACTAAATCAGTAGCCGAAACGGCGAAAAAATTTCATGGTAAAGGTTCGCAATATGGGCTTCCTTCACCATTAGATAAACATATATTAGGCACTAAAGCTTATTGAATGTATCGGTTATGTAATAAAGAGTCTGATAATGTCAGACTCTAAAGCTTAAATTCTAATGCACAGTGATCCAATCGATCCTTTTTCTTATGTCTTGTTCTTAATTGGCGTAGAGAATCGAGCTAGATAAGGGTATAATCATGTCAGAGTTAATTGATTGAGATTGTGAAAAGCACATGAAAACCATTGAAGTAGATGAAGAGCTATATCGTTATATCGCGAGTCAAACCCAACATATTGGTGAGAGTGCCTCGGATATTTTACGTCGACTTTTAATCGGTGATCAGCAAGGATCGCAAAACGTTGTTGCTAAAAAAATGGCGGGTAACGAAACTAAGAAAGCATCTGTTGCTGTAGAAGTTATCGATAAAGTAAAAACCATGCGTTCATTACTCATTTCAGATGAGTTTGCAAATAAAGACAAAGCGATTGATCGCTTTATGTTGATTTTATCTTCTCTTTATCATATTGAAAAAGAAAGTTTTTCTGAAGCAGCAAAGGTTAAGGGACGCACGCGAGTTTACTTTGCTGATAATGAGCAAACTTTATTAGCAAGTGGTAAAACGACTAAGCCGCGATCGATTCCTGATACGCCATTTTGGGTTATTACCAACAATAACACCAACCGTAAAAGGCAGATGGTGCAACAGCTTATGACTCAAATGGGCTTCCAGGCTGACGTAATTGAAAAAACTTGTAACGCCATCTAGCTTTACGAGAGTATAGAATTAATAAAAACCTCATAATATTGGTAACACGTATTATGAGGTTTTTTCGTTTTTTGATTTAAACTTTAAAAGGATTGTTTCCATGGCTATTCATCCTCGAGCTGGTACCAAAGCACTACCTGAAGATTTGATTAATATTTCAGCCTTAGTATGTGATTATTATATGATTGAACCTGAAGCGGGGAATGATACTCATCGCGTTCAATTTGGCACATCGGGTCATCGAGGTTCCTCATCAAAATCGACGTTTAATCAAATCCATATTTTAGCTATTGCGCAAGCAGTGGTAGACGAGCGCAATCGTGCTGGATTAACTGGGCCTCTATTTGTAGGGAAGGATACCCATGCTTTATCCGAACCTGCTTGTCGTACAGTGTTGGAAGTATTGGTTGCAAATGGTGTTCAAGTTATAGTTCAGACAGACAATGGCTTCACGCCAACTCCTGGTATTTCACATGCGATTTTGACTCATAACTTAGTTCATATTGATAAAGCTGATGGGATTGTCATTACGCCATCTCATAACCCACCTCAAGATGGTGGCATTAAATATAATCCAAGCCATGGTGGTCCTGCTGAAGGGGAGATAACGCAACGGATTGAAGATGACGCCAATCAATATATTGCGAATGGATTACAAGGTGTTAAGCGCATCAGTTTAATCACTAGTGCCTCCCATACCATAGAAGAAAAAGACTTAGTTCAACCATATGTCGATGATTTAATTAATGTTGTTGATATGGATGTAATTAAAAAGTCAGGTTTGAAGATTGGTATCGATCCATTAGGTGGTGCGGGGATTGAGTACTGGCGTCGAATTGCCAACACTTATCAGCTTGATATGACTCTCGTTAATAAAACCGTTGATCCATCATTTCAGTTCATGACTCTGGATAGAGACGGAGTGATTCGTATGGATTGTTCCTCTCCATATGCAATGGCAAGTTTACTGTCGTTAAAAGATGATTATGACTTAGCCTTTGCCAATGATCCGGATTATGATCGTCATGGTATTGTGACGCCAGAAGGGTTAATGGATCCAAATCATTATTTAGCTGTATGTATTGATTATTTATTCCGTCACCGCGAAGGTTGGAGTGAAAATGTTCAAGTGGGTAAGACCTTAGTTTCAAGTGCGATTATTGATCGTGTGGTAGCCGATTTAGGCCGCGAGCTATGCGAAGTACCAGTTGGGTTCAAATGGTTTGTTGATGGCTTATATGAAGGGCGCTTTGGTTTTGGCGGTGAAGAAAGTGCTGGAGCCTCATTTTTACGTAAAGATGGCACTCCTTGGTCAACGGACAAGGATGGGATTATTTTATGCCTATTAGGCGCAGAGATCACTGCAGTTACAGGAATGAATCCGCAACAGTATTATAACCAATTGGCTGCTAAACATGGCGCATCAGAATATAACCGTATTCAAGCTATCGCCAATGTAGCGCAAAAAGAAGTACTCAAAAACATGTCAGCTGAGATGATCAGTGCTAATGAGTTAGCAGGGGAAACGATTACTGCCCGCTTAACCCATGCTCAAGGTAATGGTGCCGCAATTGGTGGCTTGAAAGTAACGACTGAAAATGGTTGGTTTGCTGCTCGCCCGTCGGGTACTGAAGATATTTACAAGATCTATTGCGAAAGCTTTAAAGGCAAAGAACATTTGAAGTTGATAGAGCAAGAAGCGCAAGAAATCGTTAATCAAGTGTTTAAAAATGCAGGCTTGTAACAGAGAAAATACAATAGAAAGTTGAGGCTACTGAGCTCAAGAGCCGAAAAATCAAAGTCAAAGCATAGAGCCGAAAGTAAAAAATAAAGCTTGATACTGATTCTTAAGTATCGAGCTTTTTTATTTTAACCATGTGGCCAAGTATCAGGGAGTAGAAACCAAAACTGACCAGACTCTGCTTGGCAGTGTACAAATTGTTTACTTGATTCGGTCAGTATTGTGCTTGATTCATCTTTTCCTGTTAACCACTGTCCTTTTCTTAAAATATACAGAGGCTCATTGATTAAGTGCCGTTCGCTATAGAAACACCAGTAACCGTTAATTTGGCTAGTATCAATTTTATGAGTCAATACTTTTGTAGGAATCTCCTGTTGTTGGAAAGGGTTGGTGTATAGTCTGCCCTGTAATAGTAGCTTTTGGCTAAGGATATCAAGCTCGGGATATTGATTTTTAAAACATTCATGCTGTGACATGGCAAGTTGATGAGTCAGCATATGTTGGAGTTTTAAATCTAAGCGATCTTGGCTATTTGGCCCATACCATAATCCGTCAAATAATAGGTAAAACTTGATTGCTACCTCCCAATGTTCAGTTGTTTTGGTTGGAAGGTGTTCAATAATGAAATCAATAGCTCCTATGGTACGCCCGTTGTGATTAAGCTGTATTTCATCTGCAATGACGTTGTAGTCAGGATGAGCTTGGAAGTGTTGTAAGCATAAATGCTGATACCAAAAACCAAGCCGATAATTACCAGAATAAGGAAGAGGTATAGCGGTTTGAGCCTTGATAAAAGGAAGTTCGGCTAAAGGTGAGTCATCTGGTTTGATTAGTGGGGGAGTAAGCGCAATCCAGTTACTAATTTGTTTGAAAAGTTTATCTTGCTCTTGAGTGCTGATCTCGTACTTAATTTCTGGCATGGTAACGTATATCCTTACTTTGCTTGGTTCTTAGTCTTTTGATTTATTCGTTGTGATAAATCGAAGTGCTATTTTCCTGAAAAGATATCACCATATTACAAAGGGCTACCTCATATGAATAATTTACAGCTAGAGCAACTTTTAAATCAAACTCTATCACCGCAGCTGGTAAAAGACTATTGTCCGAATGGATTACAAGTGGAAGGTAAACCAGAAGTATCCGTTATTATTACTGGTGTTACTGCCTCACAAGCATTAATCGATGTCGCTATTGCAAAAAAAGCAGATGCTATCCTTGTTCATCATGGTTATTTTTGGAAAGGTGAATCTGAGGCTCTTCGAGGTATGAAAGGATCCCGAATTCGTAGTTTGATCAAAAATGATATCAATTTATATGCTTATCACTTGCCCCTCGATATTCATCCTAAACTCGGTAATAACGCACAATTAGCGTCATTATTAGGTATTAAAATGCTAGGTGGCTTAGAGGCTCAGCCACAATCAGTTGTTATGCACGGGGAGTTTGAGACTGCTTTAATGGGTAGTGAACTTGTTAGTCGTATTACTTCAGTTTTGGATCGTGTGCCTTTGCATATTCCACCAGAACCACCGCTATTAGATAAAAAAATAAAAACAATTGGTTGGTGTACCGGAGGCGGCCAAGATTATTTAGAACTGGCGGCAAATTATGGGTTAGATGCTTTTATTTCAGGTGAAATTTCAGAAAGAACAACTTATATAGCTCGAGAATTAGGTATTCACTATTTTGCAGCTGGTCATCATGCAACAGAGCGTTACGGGGTTAAAGCATTAGGGGAGTGGTTATCACAACATAATGATTTTAATGTTGAATTTATTGATATTGATAATCCGGTTTAATATCTTCTCAAGAAAAGAAAAGAAAAGAAAAGAAAAGAAAAGAAAAGAAAAGCGAGTCACTTTTATTTTAGAGTGACTCGCTTTTTTATGCCTTACTAGAAACGAGTACTATTCTCTTTCATGAATTGGTTGGAATTCACGCTGCTCTTTACCAGTATAAAGTTGACGAGGACGACCAATACGGTTGGTTGGATCATCGTGCATTTCATTCCAGTGAGCAATCCAGCCGATAGTACGAGAAATTGCAAAAATAACGGTAAACATTGAAATAGGAATACCAATTGCTTTTAGGATTATACCTGAATAGAAATCAACGTTCGGATACAATTTCTTCTCAATGAAGTACTCATCAGAAAGTGCAATACGTTCAAGTTCCATTGCAACATCTAATAAAGGATCTTCGATGTTAAGTTCTTTCAGAACATCATGACAGGCTTCACGCATAACTGTAGCTCGAGGATCGTGGTTTTTATACACACGATGTCCAAAGCCCATTAAGCGGAATGGATCATCTTTATCTTTTGCTCTAGCTACATATTCTTCAATGTTATCAACACTGCCAATCTCTTCAAGCATACGTAAACATGCTTCGTTAGCACCGCCATGTGCTGGCCCCCAAAGTGAAGCAATACCTGCAGCAATACAAGCAAATGGGTTAGCACCTGACGAGCCAGCTAAACGAACAGTTGATGTAGAGGCATTTTGTTCATGATCAGCATGGAGTGTGAATATTTTATCCATAGCATGTGCAACAGTAGGATTAACCACATACTCTTCACACGGGTTGGCAAACATCATATGCAGGAAGTTACTTGCGTAGTCTAAATCGTTACGAGGATAGATGAACGGTTGACCAATCGAGTACTTGTAGCACATGGATGCCAATGTAGGCATTTTGGAGAGTAGACGGAAAGCCGTGATTTCACGATGAGTCTCATTGTTGACATCGAGCGCGTCGTGGTAGAAAGCCGCCAAAGCACCCACAACACCGCACATAACGGCCATAGGGTGTGCATCACGACGGAAACCATGGAAGAAGCTCGCAATTTGCTCATGGACCATTGTGTGATCAGAAACTATTTTTTTGAATTTTTGATATTCAACACGAGTTGGGGCTTCGCCGTAAAGTAAGATATAGCAGACTTCTAAGTAATCAGCATTGTTGGCAAGCTGATCGATTGGAAATCCACGATGCAGAAGAATCCCTTTACCACCATCAATATAAGTGATTTGAGATTCACAAGACGCAGTAGCAAGAAAACCTGGGTCAAAAGTGAAATACCCACTGGCACCTAGTTTACGTACATCAATAACATCTGGACCTTCTGTTCCAGTTAGAATTGGGAGTTCAATAGGTGCTTTACCTTCGATATGAAGGGTCGCTTTCTTATCCGCCATGACATTCTCCTTTGTTTATTATTATCCATCCAGGATATTTGTGTGTGGTTTTTGTACTTAGATTCGGCTTTAAAGTCAATTTTTCTACTCAAATTTGTGTGTTAGTTTTCATTTTTCACATGGAAAAAGTTAAAAATATGTTCTATGTAGCATATTTTGTTACATCAATTGAAATTATGTGTTGCCAGTCGTATAGTACAACTGAAAATTTCAGTTAACACCTTATGTTATCAAGGGTTTGGGTTCGATTCCTTGGTGGTTTGAAAGTGTGGTTTTCGACGATTTCATAAATATTTTGGGAGTTTATGAAAAAAGTTGTTAATTAATTACTACTTTAAGGCGTTTCACTGATCTATGTCGATAACTATAAATGCTCTAAATGGAGCTGAGTGAGCACACTTGTGAAAGAAAAAAAGTCCAGACCAATAAACCTTGATTTACAAACAATACAATTCCCTATTACTGCAATTGCTTCTATTTTGCACCGTGTTTCTGGTGTGATTATGTTTGTAGCGATTGGGATTCTATTATGGCTACTTGCTATTTCCCTGTCTTCTCCTGCCGGTTTTATACAAGCTGCTAATTTAGTCGATGGATTTTTTGTTAAATTTATCCTATGGGGCATCTTGACAGCTTTGTCTTATCATATTGCTGGTGGCATTCGTCACTTACTTATGGATATGAATTATTTTGAAGAGCTTGAAAGCGGCACATTGAGTGCAAAATTTGTTATGGGTATTGCTGCTGTGCTATCAGTGCTTGCGGGGTTTTTAGTATGGTGAAGTCAATTTCTTCTGTTGGACGCAATGGTGTTCATGACTACCTTCTTATTCGCGCATCAGGCATTGTACTGACTTTATACACCTTGTATATGGTTGGTTTTTTGACATTTGGTGGTGAGATTAATTATTTGAGTTGGAATGCTTTTTTTGGCAGTACTTTTACGAAAGTATTTACCATGATTGCTTTGGTCGCAATTCTTATCCACGCATGGATTGGTTTGTGGCAAGTTCTTACCGATTATATTAAACCAGCCAAATTGCGCGCCGTTCTTCAATTTGCGGTAATCGTGGCGTTATCGGCTTATTTCTTCTCAGGCCTATTTATTTTGTGGGGTGTCTAAGTGTCTATTCCTATTCGTGAATTCGATGCCGTTGTTATCGGCGCTGGTGGTGCGGGTATGCGCGCTGCCTTACAAATTTCAGAGCAAGGCCTATCTTGTGCTTTGCTATCAAAAGTATTTCCAACACGTTCTCATACTGTATCTGCTCAAGGTGGTATTACGGTAGCTCTAGGTAATTCACATAAAGATGATTGGCAATGGCACATGTACGATACCGTTAAAGGTTCGGACTATATTGGTGACCAAAATGCAATTGAATATATGTGTAAAAATGGTCCTGAATCCGTGATCGAACTAGAGAAAATGGGTTTACCTTTTTCTCGTTTTGAAGATGGTTCTATTTACCAACGTCCATTTGGCGGTCAATCAAAAGACTTTGGTGGCGAGCAGGCTGCTCGTACTGCGGCTGCAGCTGACCGTACGGGACATGCATTACTTCATACGCTTTATCAACAAAATATTAAGCATAAAACCACGATTTTCTCTGAGTGGTATGCACTTGATTTGGTTAAAAATGAAGATGGTGCTGTTTTAGGGACCACTGCGCTTTGTATGGAAACAGGTGAAATTTGTTACTTCAAAGCGAAAGCAACCATTCTAGCAACAGGTGGTGCCGGCCGAATTTATCAATCAACGACTAATGCCCACATTAATACTGGTGATGGTGTTGGTATGGCTCTACGTGCTGGCGTTCCAATGCAAGATATTGAAATGTGGCAGTTTCACCCAACGGGTATTGCTGGCGCTGGTGTGTTAGTGACTGAAGGTTGTCGTGGAGAAGGTGGCTATCTTCTTAATAAAGATGGTGAGCGCTTTATGGAGCGTTACGCACCGAATGCGAAAGATCTTGCAGGCCGTGATGTGGTTGCACGTTCGATGATGATCGAAATCCGAGAAGGTCGTGGTTGCGATGGTCCTTGGGGCCCACATATTAAACTGAAACTCGATCATTTAGGCAAAGACGTCTTGGATGCTCGTCTGCCGGGGATCCTTGAGTTATCGCGTACTTTTGCTCATGTCGATCCAGTGAAAGATCCTATTCCAGTTATTCCAACGTGTCACTATATGATGGGTGGAGTGCCAACTCAGGTATCAGGACAAGCGATTAAACAAAATGCTGATGGTAGCGATGTTGAAGTTCAGGGTTTATTTGCTTGTGGTGAGATTGCTTCCGTTTCTGTACATGGTGCGAACCGTTTAGGTGGGAACTCTCTGCTTGATTTAGTCGTGTTTGGCCGTGCAACAGGACTTCACCTTGGTGAAACACTGGCAGCACAAGAGGAAGCGAAGCCTGCAACAAATGCAGATATTGAAGCGTCTCTTGCTCGTTATCAGCGCTGGGAAAATAGTACTGGTGGTGAAGATCCGGTTCAAATTCGTAAAGACTTGCAAAGTTGCATGCAAAATAATTTCTCGGTATTCCGTGAAGGCGATGCAATGGCGAAAGGCTTAGAAGAACTGAAAACACTCCGCGAACGTTTAAAGAATGCTTATTTATCAGATAAGTCGACGGAATTTAATACTCAACGTATTGAATGTTTGGAGTTAGATAATTTGATGGAAACGGCTTTTGCGACAGCGGTGGCGGCAAATTACCGTACTGAAAGTCGAGGCGCACATGCTCGTTTTGATTTCCCGGACCGTGATGATGCGAATTGGTTGTGCCATTCAATTTATAATCCAGTTACCGAAGAAATGTCTAAACGTGATGTCAACATGCAACCTGTATTGCGTGAAGCCTTTCCACCTAAAGCTCGTGTTTACTAAGGGAGTAAAGAACAATGAAGGTAATTTTCTCTCTGTATCGCTATAACCCAGATGTCGATAATAAGCCTTACATGAAAGACTATACGTTGGACGTGGAAGAAGGTTCTGACATGATGGTTTTGGATGCTCTTATTTTGTTAAAAGAGCAAGATGCCACGATATCATTTCGTCGTTCATGCCGTGAAGGGGTCTGTGGGTCTGATGGCGTAAATATGAATGGTAAGAATGGTTTAGCGTGCATTACACCATTGTCAGCAGTACTTGGTAAGGGTAAGGTAGTTATTCGTCCATTACCTGGTTTACCGGTTGTTCGTGATTTGATTGTTGATATGACTCAGTTCTATGATAATTACGCGAAAGTGAAACCGTATTTGATCAATGATGGTGAATTACCACCTGCACGTGAACATTTACAATCACCAGAAGACCGTGCGCATCTTGATGGTTTATACGATTGCATTATGTGTGCATGTTGTACTACGGCGTGCCCATCGTTTTGGTGGAACCCAGACAAATTTATTGGGCCAGCAGGTTTATTGGCCGCGTATCGTTGGTTAATTGATAGCCGAGATACTGCAACAGATGAACGTCTGTCAAATCTTGACGATGCATTTAGCGTTTTTCGTTGCCATGAAATCATGAACTGTGTCAATGTTTGTCCTAAAGGTTTAAACCCTACGAAAGCGATTGGCCACATTAAATCAATGTTGATAAATCGTTCAGTATAAGTGCTCTTGATTGGGCAAAATAAATTGAGTTTGCAGTCGGTCTTCGGACCGGCTATTCCAAAGGCTAAAACTGGTATTCGGCGGATACTGATTGACAGTAAATGCTAAATAACAGAAAAGGCCAAAGCATAGAAAAACCATAAAAGGTTAAGGGAAAATATGCACAACGGCGTGATGAAGGCATGGCTCGAGTCTTCACACTTGGCTGGCGCCAATGCAACTTACGTAGAAGATCTCTACGAATTGTATCTTAGCGACCCCGATCTGGTCAGTGATGAATGGAAACATGTGTTTGAAGAGTTGCCTATGCAAGCTTCAGAAGGGGAACAACCCCATTCACGTGTTCGTGATTACTTCAGACGACTCGCGAAAGAAACGAAGCATTACAATGTCCAAGTTAGTGATCCTGATGTCGATGTAAAACAAGTTAAAGTTCTGCAACTTATCAATGCTTACCGTTTCCGTGGGCACCAAGCTGCGAACCTTGATCCTCTTAATATTTGGAAGCGTGAATCGGTTGCTGAACTGGATCCTGCCTTCCATAATCTCTCTCAAGATGACTTTGATGAGTCATTTAATGTGGGATCTTTTGCCGTAGGGCAAGACACCATGGCGCTTAAAGATATCTTCCAAGCTCTCAACAAAATCTACTGTGGTTCGATCGGTGCAGAGTATATGCACATCACCAACACAGAAGAGAAACGCTGGATCCAAGATCGTTTGGAATCAGTGATTGGTGAAGGGAACTTTACGTTAGAAGAAAAAACTACGTTTCTTGATGAGTTAACCGCAGCAGAAGGGCTTGAGCGTTATTTAGGCGCGAAATTCCCTGGTGCGAAACGTTTCTCTCTAGAAGGTGGTGATGCCCTCATCCCAATGATTAAAGAATTGGTTCGTCAAGCTGGTACTCAAGGCATGCGCGAAGTGGTTATTGGTATGGCGCACCGTGGTCGCTTGAACATGTTGATTAACGTGTTGGGTAAAAAACCACAAGACTTATTTGATGAGTTTGCCGGTAAGCACGGTGAATCATGGGGTACGGGTGATGTGAAATATCATCAAGGTTTTTCTGCTGATTTCGCAACACCAGGCGGTGATGTTCATCTAGCGTTGGCTTTTAACCCATCTCACCTTGAAATTGTTAACCCAGTTGTTATCGGTTCAGTACGTGCTCGCCAAGATCGTTTAGGCGATAAAGATGGTGGCAAAGTACTGCCAATTACGATTCATGGTGATTCGGCTATTGCAGGACAAGGCGTAGTCGCTGAAACCTTTAATATGTCTCAAGCTCGTGGCTTTGAAGTCGGAGGAACAGTTCGTATTGTTGTGAATAACCAAGTAGGTTTTACTACTTCAAATCCACGAGATACACGTTCAACAATGTACTGTACTGATATCGCTAAAATGGTACAGGCCCCGATTTTCCACGTTAATTCCGATGATCCAGAAGCAGTGGCTTTTGTTACTCGAGTTGCTCTGGATTACCGTAATACGTTCAAACGTGATGTTGTGATTGATTTAGTTTGTTATCGCCGCCATGGCCATAACGAAGCGGATGAACCGAATGCAACTCAACCTTTGATGTATCAAAAAATTAAGAAACACCCAACGCCACGTAAAATTTATGCGGATATTTTGGTTGATCGTAAAGATATTGAACTTGAAACCGCAACTCAAATGGTGAATGAGTACCGTGATGCTTTGGATCGCGGAGAAGTGGTAGTTAAAGAGTTTCGCCCAATGGCGTTGCATTCAGTCGATTGGTCACCTTATATCAATCATGAATGGAATGAAGAGTGGGCAAATCAATTTGACCATGCTCGTCTAGTGGAACTGGCTAATAAAGTTTGTCAGTACCCAGAGAGTCATCAGTTACAAAGTCGTGTGAATAAAATCTACACCGACCGTCAATCTATGGCGGATGGTGAAAAAGCACTTGATTGGGGTATGGCTGAAACGTTGGCCTATGCAACGATTGTTGATGACGGTAAGCGTATCCGATTTTCTGGTCAAGATTCCGGTCGTGGTACTTTCTTTCATCGTCATGCGGTATTGCATAACCAAGAAGATGCGAGCACTTATATTCCACTATCGAATATTCATGATCACCAAGGTCCATTCCAAGTGTTTGACTCTGTGTTATCTGAAGAAGCGGTGTTGGCGTTCGAATATGGATATGCAACAGCTGAACCTGGTGGGTTAACTCTTTGGGAAGCTCAATTTGGTGATTTTGCCAATGGTGCGCAAGTGGTGGTTGACCAATTTATTTCTTCAGGCGAACAAAAGTGGGGTCGTTTATGTGGCTTAACACTTTTGCTTCCACATGGTTATGAAGGTCAAGGCCCTGAGCATTCCTCCGCACGTCTAGAGCGTTACTTGCAACTTTGTGCTGAACAAAATATGCAAGTGGTCGTTCCATCGACTCCTGCTCAGGTTTATCACATGCTCCGTCGCCAAGTGGTTCGCCCTATGCGCCGCCCATTGATTGTCATGTCACCAAAATCGTTATTGCGTCACCCTCTATGTACTTCGACTTTAGAAGAGCTCTCTCAAGGAACATTCCAAGCTGCAATTCCTGAGATTGATGATCTTGAAGCTAGTAAGGTGAAACGTGTAGTTTTATGTTCAGGGAAAGTTTATTTCGATTTACTTGAACAACGTCGTAAAAACGAACAAGGCGATGTAGCAATCGTACGTGTTGAACAGCTTTACCCATTCCCATATGAGGATGTAAGTCAGGCGATTGAAAAATATACCAACGTAGAAGATTTTGTATGGTGTCAAGAAGAGCCACAAAACCAAGGCGCATGGTACAGCAGTCAACATAATATGCGTTTTGCTTTGCCTGATGGCGCAATCTTGAAATATGCAGGCCGTCCAGCTTCGGCTTCACCTGCGGTTGGTTATATGTCTGTTCACTTGAAGCAGCAAAAAGCTTTAGTCGAAGATTCATTAAACTTAGATTTTTAGTTTAGCTAGCTTTTAAGTAGTGCTTGATTTTTTAACGGTGATTGCCAGTGGTATTGATTACCATTGGCTGAACGAATAATTGAGTGTTAGCGCTCGCTAAATAGCAGGCTAACATCACATCAGCTCAAAAGGATAAGACAGATTATGACAATTGAAATTCTTGTTCCAGACCTACCAGAATCAGTTGCCGATGCAACGGTAGCGACATGGCACAAACAGCCTGGCGATGTAGTTTCTCGTGACGATATCTTAGTTGAAATCGAAACAGATAAAGTTATTTTAGAAGTGCCAGCACCAGAAGATGGCGTATTAGAAGCCATCATTGAAGTAGAAGGGGCGACAGTGCTTTCTAAACAATTGCTGGCGAAGCTAAAGCCTGGCGCCGTGGCAGGTGAACCAACTAAAGATAAAACAGAATCAACTCAATCTTCTCCGGATAAACGCCACACTGCAACGTTATCAGAAGAAACCAATGATGCGCTAAGCCCTGCGGTTCGCCGTTTAATGGCAGAGCATAATTTGGAAGTATCACAAGTTAAAGGCAGTGGTGTTGGTGGTCGTATTACGCGTGAAGATGTTGATGCTCACCTTGCGAACACGTCAAAATCTACAGCAAAAGAAAGTGCTCCAATAGATGCACCAGCGGCAGCGCGTACTCAAAAACGTGTACCGATGACTCGTTTACGTAAAACAGTGGCGAAACGTCTACTGGAAGCGAAAAACAGTACTGCGATGCTAACAACATTCAATGAAGTGAACATGAAACCTATCATGGATCTTCGTGCTCAGTATAAAGACCAATTTGAAAAGCGTCATGATACTCGTCTTGGGTTTATGTCTTTTTATGTTAAAGCCGTAACAGAAGCTCTGAAACGCTACCCTGAAGTAAATGCATCAATTGATGGTGAGGATATTGTTTATCATAACTATTTTGATATCAGTATGGCAGTGTCAACCCCACGTGGCCTTGTTACACCAGTACTAAAAGACTGTGATTTACTTGGTTTTGCGGACATTGAAAAAGGCATCAAAGAGCTAGCGATTAAAGGCCGTGATGGGAAGCTTCAAGTTGAAGATCTAATGGGCGGTAATTTCACTATCACTAATGGTGGTGTGTTTGGTTCATTAATGTCTACCCCTATTATTAACCCGCCACAAGCGGCTATTTTAGGTATGCATAAGATCCAAGATCGTCCAATGGCGGTAGATGGAAAAGTTGAAATATTGCCGATGATGTATTTAGCACTGTCTTATGATCACCGTCTAATTGATGGCCGTGAGTCAGTGGGCTTTTTAGTGACGATTAAAGAATTGCTGGAAGATCCAGCTCGCTTATTACTCGACGTATAAGCGAATCTGATATCGACCAAGTGGTAATTTTTAATAAAAGATTTAAACTTGGTCGATTCCCATATCAGATAAGTACCACCTAAAGTACACCTACGACGTAGCATTTTAGTGTAAATGCTAATGGAAATAATAATCCCTAACGGATAAACAAACGGAAGTCACACTATGAATTTGCATGAATATCAAGCCAAACAATTGTTTGCTGAATTCGGATTGCCAGTACCAGAAGGTTTTGCTTGCAATACTCCACTTGAAGCTTATGAAGCGGCGGGTCGTATTACGACGGCTAAGAAAGTTGTAAAATGTCAGGTTCACGCTGGCGGGCGCGGTAAAGCTGGTGGTGTTGAACTACATGACACTAAAGATGGTGTTAAAGAGTTCGCACAGAAGTGGTTAGGTAAAAACCTAGTGACTTATCAAACAGATGCAAAAGGCCAACCGGTCACTAAAATCTTGGTAGAAGAAGCTTCTGACATTGCTAATGAACTATATCTTGGTGCGGTAGTTGACCGTGGTTCACGTCGCATTGTTTTCATGGCATCAACAGAAGGTGGTGTGGAAATTGAGAAAGTGGCAGAAGAAACTCCAGAGTTGATCCATAAAGCTGCTATTGATCCACTGGTTGGCCCACAAGCTTATCAAGGTCGTGAACTTGCGTTCAAACTTGGTCTTAAAGGTAATCAAATCAAGCAATTTACTCAGATTTTTATGGGGCTTGGTAAGATGTTTTCACAATACGACTTAGCACTTTTAGAAATTAACCCACTTGTGGTTACGGGTGCTGGCGATTTATTGTGTCTTGATGGAAAGATCAGTATCGATTCGAATGCAATGTACCGCCAACCTAAACTGCGCGATATGCATGATTCATCTCAAGAAGATGAGCGTGAAGCACATGCAGCACAATACGAATTAAACTATGTTGCGCTAGATGGTAACGTTGGTTGCATGGTTAATGGTGCTGGCCTTGCAATGGGAACCATGGATATTGTTAACCTGCATGGTGGCAAACCAGCCAACTTCCTTGATGTAGGCGGCGGCGCAACCAAAGAGCGCGTTGCTGAAGCATTTAAAATCATTCTTTCTGATGAAAATGTAAAAGCGGTTTTAGTGAATATTTTCGGTGGTATCGTGCGTTGTGACATGATAGCTGAAGGTATTATTGGTGCTGTAAAAGAAGTCGGTGTTGAAGTGCCTGTTGTGGTTCGCCTTGAAGGGACAAATGCTGAGCTAGGCCGTGAAGTTCTAGCAAAATCAGGTTTAGATATTATTGCTGCGACATCTCTGAAAGATGCAGCAGTTCAAGTAGTTAAAGCGGCGGAGGGCAAATAATGTCTGTTCTAATTAATAAAGATACTAAAGTTATTTGCCAAGGTTTTACTGGCGGTCAAGGTACATTCCACTCAGAGCAAGCAATTGATTACGGCACACAGATGGTCGGTGGTGTTTCTCCTGGTAAAGGCGGAACTACTCATCTTGGCCTTCCTGTATTTAATACAGTACGTGAAGCGGTTGAAGTGACTGGCGCGACGGCAACAGTTATCTATGTACCGGCTGCATTTTGTAAAGATGCAATTTTAGAAGCCATTGATGCTGGTATCGAGCTTATTGTTACTATTACTGAAGGTATACCAACACTGGATATGCTAGATGTAAAAGTGAAGCTTGAAGAAACCGGTGTTCGCATGATCGGGCCTAACTGCCCAGGCGTGATCACTCCTGGAGAATGTAAAATCGGCATCATGCCTGGCCATATTCATAAACCAGGCCGTGTTGGTATTGTTTCTCGCTCAGGTACATTAACGTACGAAGCGGTTAAGCAAACGACAGATGCTGGTTTTGGGCAATCAACTTGTGTTGGTATTGGTGGCGATCCAATTCCTGGGACTAATTTCATCGACGTATTGGAAATGTTCCAAAACGATCCAGCGACAGAAGCAATCGTAATGATTGGTGAAATTGGTGGTACAGCAGAAGAAGAAGCGGCTGCTTATATCAAAGCTCACGTGACGAAGCCAGTTGTCTCTTATATTGCAGGTGTTACTGCTCCTGCTGGTAAGCGTATGGGTCATGCTGGCGCAATTATCTCTGGCGGTAAAGGTACTGCTGAAGATAAATTTGCAGCACTTGAAGCTGCTGGCGTTAAAACCACGAAGTCTCTTGCTGAGATCGGTGAAGCATTGAAAGAAGTGACTGGCTGGTAAGTGAATTTATTTCATGTAAAGTCATAAATATAAGGTCATCTTCGGATGGCCTTTTTATTTGCTTTGCTTTTAATACTGGTTAAAGTAGAGCTCCAATTATTCATAACAAAGGATTCACTTATGTTCAGTCACATTATGCTTGGTGCCAATGATATTGATGCGTCAAAGAAATTTTATGATGCAATTTTAGGAACGTTGGGATATGAACCAGGGGTTATTCGTGGTGAGCGTTGTATTTATATCGCTCCTACTGGAGTATTTATCCTAACTAAGCCTATTAATGGTGAAGTGGCTACTCACGGCAATGGATCAACTTTTGGCTTTTCAATTGCTAATCCTGAGTTGGTGCATGCTTGGCATGAGGCGGGTTTAGCGAATGGCGGCACGGCTTGTGAACAGCCTCCGGGTGAGCGCAATGGTGATGCGGGGCATTTGTATTTAGCTTACCTACGCGATCCTGCAGGTAATAAACTATGCGGAACCCATCGAATGGGATAAGTACTATTTGTAATAGCCGGACTACGTTATTGGTAGACCGGCTAATTTGTTTTTAGTGATAAATTCGTGCTGACTATGCACCTTAAATTCATCAGGCGTTAGATTTTTTGAACTGACTGAGCATAAATAAGGCCGCTGCTGAAATGACTACCGATGGCCCCGCAGGTGTGTCATAAAACCATGAAAGGCTTAAGCCTGAGAAGACAGAAACCACACCAATGCATGATGCCCCAATTGCCATTTGCTCTGGCGTTCGTGCAAAGCGACGTGCGGTTGCTGCAGGTATAATTAATAATGAAGTGATAATCAGTGCTCCGACAAACTTCATGCCGACCGCAATCACTAAACCTACTAACAACATTAATACCACCCGCATTAAAGGTACATTAACACCTTCTACACCCGCTAACTCTTCACTGATTGATGACGATAATAAAGGTCGCCAAAAATACGTTAAGAGAGCGAGAATGACCAATCCTCCGAGATAAATGAAGATTAAGTCAGAAGGCGAGACTGCCAGCAAATCGCCAAATAAATAGCTCATTAAATCAACACGAACATTATCTAGAAAGCTTACTGCAACCAAGCCGAGCGACAATGAACTGTGCGCTAAAATTCCGAGTAAGGTATCGGTTGCGACCACTTTTTGTTCTTGTAGTGTGGCTAAAATTAATGCGATAGCAAGGCAACAAACGACAAGAGAAAGATAGAGATTTACATCGAATAAAAAACCTAATGCTAAGCCAAGTAATGAGGCATGGGCCAAAGTATCGCCAAAATAGGCCATCTTGCGCCATACCACCAATGAGCCTAAAGGGCCGGCGATTATAGCAATACCTAAGCCTGCAATAATGGAAGGAAAAAGAATATCAAACATAGATTAATGCCCGTGATTGTGGTTATGTGTTGAGTTATGCGAGCAATGAGAATGGTCACAACTTTCCGGATCACCGTCAACTGCTTCACCGGATAAGTCATGGTGGTGATGATGTTCGTGATGATAAAATGCTAAAGTATCTTTTGCTGTTTGACCAAACATCGCGATATAAGAAGGGTGCTTGGTTATGGCTTCCGGTGCGCCAGAACAGCAGATATGATGCTGCAGGCAAATGACCTCATCGGTTTGCGCCATTACAAGGTGTAAGTCATGTGAAACCATAAATACAGCACACCCAAATCGTTGGCGAATAGTATTGATTAGCGTATAGAGTTCAATTTGACCTTGGACATCAACCCCTTGTGCAGGCTCATCTAATACTAATAAATCAGGTCGTTGTAATAAGGCTCTTGCTAATAAAACTCTCTGATTCTCACCGCCAGAAAGTTTATGCATATCGTTTAATTCTAAATTTTCAGCACCAACTAAACGTAAAGACTCTAATCGCTCTTGAGCGCTATAGCGACCGGCTAGCCGTAAAAAACGATCGACAGTGAGTGGTAAGCTATCGTTGAGTTTAAGCTTTTGAGGAACATACCCAATACGTAGATTTTTCATTCTCGACATCGTGCCAGAATAGGTTTTATGTAGGCCTAGCATCACTTTAACTAGAGTGGATTTCCCTGCACCATTTGGACCGATTAAGGTTGTGATCTGCCCCTTTTTGACGGTTAAATTAATATTACTCAACACATCCTTATCGTGAAACTTCACTGTGACGTCTTGTAAATGAATTAAATCAGACATGCTTAAACCAACTTGAATAATTGTTATGTTATATAGTAACATTGATATCGAGATTTACCAATGCTCACTTTTATCATTCAGATCACTTAGATTATCTCTCACACTGGGAGGGTAATTTATACAATGGAGAAGGTTAATGCACCAAAATATGGGAAATAAATGGATGAAAATGACCATTTCAATGGTTTTGCTACTGTCTTCGGCTCAGGTTATGAGCCAAGAGGCTAAGCTATCGGTGATGACATCGATAAAGCCATTGCAATTAATTACGCAAGAGATAACGCTAGGGGTCACTGATACACAGGTGCTACTTAGTTCTAATGCCTCACCACATGATTACGCATTACGTCCCTCAGATATGAGAAAAATAAAGGATGCCGATTTATTTGTATGGGTTGGACCAGGTTTGGAATCTTTTCTTGAAAGTGCGTTAAAGGGGAATGCCAACACGTTACAGCTCGATCAATCGCCTGATATTACCAAGCTAACCTATGGTGAAGAAGAGCATGAACATAAGTCGCATGATGATCATGCAAGTCATGACGATCATGATCATGTTACGCATGATGAACACGAGCATGATGATGGCCACCACCATCACGGTAATTACAATCCGCATTTATGGCTTGGTCCAGAACAAGCACAACAGATGGCAAAAGTGATTAGTGATAAGTTAATTGCGATTGATCCTAAACATCAGGCGGAATATGAGAAAAACTATCAAGCATTTGTTTCCCATCTATCTGCTACGATTTCAGAGATTAAACAAGAGTTAGCACCAGTTAAAAGTCATGGTTATTATGTATTTCATGATGCATACAGCTACTATGAAAATTATTTTGGTTTGAATAACTTAGGTCATTTCACGGTTTCACCCGATCGCCGTCCAGGTGCAAAAACCTTAATTACGATTAGAACGGCATTACAATCGGATAAAGCATACTGTGTTTTCTCTGAGCCTCAATTTACCCCAGCGGTAATAGAGTCTGTTACCCGTGGGACAAATGTAAAGCATGGCTCGTTAGATCCTTTAGCAACCGATTATCCAATTAAACAAGGTTCATACTTTACCTTTCTACAAGATTTAGGGCATAGTTTCTCAACTTGTCTTACACGTTAGGGTTTATCTTTGTTAGATCGTCACTCACTTAATAGATATAAGCAACATCGCCTTATCCGGCGGTGTTGTTTCTTTTTGAGTGGATTAGTCGCTATTGTATTCATCACTGTATTCTGGCTTGGCTTGCCCTCCACATCTGACCAGAGTAGTAATAATAAGCAAGATCAAAGTGAGCCTTATGATGAGGTCATTGCTAGGGATGACCCTGCTTTTTTGGGAGAAGACCGTAACCTCGAATTTGTAAATAAGGTAGTGACGCATACTCATGTTGTCACTTATGGTCAGAGTATAAAAACCCTATTTGATTTATATGGTTTAGCTGCGAATGATTTACTTGATCTTATTAAAGCTAATGCCACGGCTCTACAGCTTAAAAATGGTCAAGTGGTTGAATGGCAATTGAATGCATCAGGTAAAATGGAGTCGCTATCAATATACCGAACGCCGAGTTTGGTGAGCCTGTATACATGGCACGATGCTCAATTTATTTACCGTCCAGTACGTATAAAAGGGAAATCGAAAACCAACATCATCAGCGGTATTGTAACGGGGAATTTTTATCATTCGGCTTCATTGAACGGGCTAACACCATCGCAAATTCAGACAATATACCGAGCTTTATTTTGGGATATAGATATTACTCATCAAGCTCGGTTGGGTGACAAATATAAGGTGGCTATTTCTCAACATTATGCTGGTTCACAAGTGATAGATGACGGTCAAGTGGAGGCGATACGCTATTACAACAATAAACAAGAGTGGGTGCTGCTCCGAAATACAGATGGCCATTTTTATCGCCCCAATGGAACAAGTAATCAAAAATCATTGAACCGGCTTCCTTTAGAGCATTCGTATCGAGTGAGCTCCGCTTTTAATTCACATCGTATCAATCCAGTTACTCATATAGAAGCACCGCATTATGGTACTGATTTTGCTGTGCCTACGGGGAGTCCGGTTTTGTCTACGGGAGATGGTAAAGTAGTGAGGGTGGGGGAGCATCCATTAGCGGGTCTTTATATTGTGCTCCAAAATGGCCCTATTTATAGCTCTCGGTATTTGCATTTAAGTGAAATTTTAGTCGAGGAAGGTCAACACATCAGTAAAGGAGAAATTATCGCGCTTTCTGGTAATACTGGTCGAACGACTGGGCCTCATTTGCATTATGAATTAAGACAAAACAATTTACCTGTCAATCCGATGCTCGTACCTCTTCCTGACGCTACTGCTCTAAGTGCGTCGCAACTATCTCAATTTCAGCGTAATAGCCAAGCGTTCATTGATAAAATGCGTGATCCCATTTGAATATTCATCTTTAAATAGAGCATTGTCCTTTCTTGTACTGGTGAAGTAGTATAAATTCAATCAACATATTTAATCGCGCGAAATATGATACAAAAACACCAGCGCTGAAGCTTCTTCTTAAATTACTTCTATTGTAAGGCTTACTTGTGATTCTGCGCATGATGAACTTATTAGCATTAATCTTTATTTCATTTTCGGTTAATGCAGTAGATTCCAATTCAATTTTTTATCCTTTATCTAGCCAGACTCAAGGGAAGTCTTTGACTGCGAAAAAGCTGTTCATGAATGAAAATGGTGGTTTTTGGATTCTGGATGTTCGTAATAATGTTTATTTTTACGATGGGCAGCATTTACTTAAAAAATTCGAAAATAGTTTTGATATTAGTACTGAAAATCTTACCTATGCCGAAGGGAATTTTTGGTTCTCCCAAGGTAATAAGCTATTTCGTATGCCACCTTCAGGAAAACGTGAGGCAGTATTAAACTTGGTTAATACGGAATCATTTAAAAATGTGGGTTATTCCAATCGACATATTTGGACGTTTTCATCACATTATTTTCATAGTTATAATATAGATACGTCGAAAGTATCCTCTATTCCTACCAGTCAAATTACTCAAGGGGCTATCGACGAAGACACCCATATTGAATCGGCGGTATTTGTTCACGATCAATGGGTTATTGCCACTAAAAATGCGATATTTTCATTTAACTCTAATGGTGTAAAGAGACTTACCTTTAATCAGCATTCCACTGTGTATCAACTTTATTATGATCAACGCCGAGAGCGTATTCTAGTGGCGACAGATAGAGGATTAGATGTCATGAATGCCTCTGATTGGACATTACTCTTTAGACTTAAGAGTGAAGGTGTCATGAGCGTTGCAATTACCGCTACCGATTATTGGATTGGCACTAAAAATGGTCTGTTAATTTATAACTTAAAGAAAAAGTATATTTCAAAGGTCAATGCTAACTATCAAGATGATTACTCACTGCCCAGTAACCAAATTTTTGATTTAGAGCTTGATAATCAAGATGGGATTTGGATTGCTACTGCACGTGGAGTGAGCTATTACTCATTGCGTAGTCACCTATTTAAGCGAGCCAGATTTGGCAGTGAAGTAGGCCAAGTTCCAGTGGGGACGATTAATGACATGTTGCTTAATAATGAAGGGGGTAGCTGGCTTGCAACAACCACTGGGTTATATTTGATTCATTTTTTAGAAAATAGTCAATATACCCCAAAAGTCGAAAAAATAATGGATGGTGATATTCGGAGCATAGTGGCATTGAAAGGTCAGTATTGGGTATCGAATAAAAATAAATTATGGCGAGTTGATCCTATTACTTATCAAAGTCGCTTAGTCAATCTTACACCGGGCTTATTCGATGCCCCTATTACCCATTTGAGCGTAGATGCATCTGAAACACTTTGGATTTCAACTAATACAGGATTGTACCGTTACTTTCCTGCAAATCATTATGTAAACCGTTTTGGCTTATCTTGGATGCAAGATGATTCGTATGATAGCGTGATTACCGATTTGTATTCAGACCAACAAGGGAGGGTGTGGATTGGTACCGACCATGGATTATATGAATACCGAAATGGACAAATTTTATTTGATGTTTTTAGCGCTGATTTTGGCGGAACGAATAGTATTAGCCAGTTTAGTGATAAAACCTTATGGGCTGTGAATAATTATGGTGTTATTTCAATTGATATAGCAAAGAACCATGTGACTCGTGTGCCATTGAAGTATGGAAATAGTGCTGCATTATGTGTCGCAAGTTCTGTCGATGGCACTTGGTTGACATCCATTAAAGGGATCAGTTTTTATAACGCATCTGGCCTGTTACAAGCTCACTTTCCACCTCCTTTTGGTATTGTATCAAATGAATTCTTGCTCGATGCTTGTACGGTATCTCCAAATGGAAAGCAGCTACTATTGGGCAGCAAACTTGGCATTGTTAAGCTCTCTACTCAGCAGCTATTAAATATACACCCGCCCGAGAATGATATTCTGGTTGGTGGGGTTCTGCTTGACCGTTCTCGTGTCATTGTTGCACCAAACCCTAAACAAGAATTGCACTTTGATTATGGTAGGTCGTTAACATTTTTAGTCGGTGTATTACCTGATTTTGATGTGCCAAACCTACAATATCGTTTATTAGGCGGAGAAAAACAAAACTGGGAATCATTACAAGGATCTCAATTAGCGTTCAACCATTTAAGTCCTGGCCTTTATACTTTAGAGTTCCAAACCTTATCTAAAATTGGCAGCAGTGAAAAAAATATACAATATCGTTTTATTATTGATAAGCCTTGGTATTTATCAGGCTGGTTTACTCTGTTGATTGTTGGTGGAATATTATTATTGTTGGTAAGTATCTTTGCTTGGCGGGCAAAGGCTATGGTCAGTAGTAACGTGCGATTACGTCGATTAATAAGTTTAAAAACGGCGCAACTTAAGCATCAGAGTCAATTATTGATTAGCAGTAATGCTCTATTACGTCGACAAGCGAAAACTCGTGAGCTTTTGACGAAAGAGGTCTGCCGTGAAGCAGGTAAATCCATTCAAGATATACAAAATAGTATACACAGTTATTCGGATTCACAACAACGTCAGGCACTACAACAGTCTCTAAATCACCTCGAACAAATCAATTTGATTCATTCTTCAGGAGAAGAGTTCACTCTACCCCAAGGTAAAATGGTGTCTTTGGTGATTAAAGCTATTGCTCAGGTATGGCAAGTTGACGCAAAGAAAGCCGGGGTACAATTAGAGGTACAAGATAATACACCAGACTGCATGGTGCGGGTTTGCTACGCCAATTTTGATGCCGTATTAAATAGTCTAATTGCGAGTGCGTTAATACGGTCGTACCAAAATCAAAGTGTGATATTGACAGCAACATTAGTGGATTGTGACCTACAAATTATAGTGCAAGATATTGGTTCTGGGATTATCGAATCGGAAATATTAGCCTACGAGGCTCAAGAGTTTGGCCTTGATATATTACCGATAACGAAAAAATCAATGGATTCAACATTGTCTTCTATTTCAGAATTAGTACACCAAAGTGGCGGTATCCTTACCTTCAATACAAATAAGCTCAGCCATATCACAAGTATGGTGGTGACATGGCCAGTTGACAGTCATGAATTAAGCGCAGTAACTAATAATGATAGGCTAACTTCTGAATTTCAGGGTTACAAAAGTAAGAGATTACCTGTTAGCAATCTTTCACAATGTAAAGGTTTTGGTGACAATCTTAATTTTAAAGACGATTGGCTAGATAAAGTTTATTGTTTGGTTGGTATTCATTATTCTAATCCTGAATTTAGCACCAGTTCAGCCGCTAAATTACTCTTTGTTTCTGAGCGCAGTTTACAACGTAAATTTAAAGATCTAACCGACCACTCATTTATGGAATACCTTACACAATATAGATTAGAAAAAGCATGTGAGATGTTAATGTCAGGTCACAAAATTGCGGATACGGCATTTGAATCTGGTTTTAACGATCCTTCATACTTTAGTCAAAGATTTAAGAATCACTTAGGGCTCACTCCTTCTCAATTTGTCGGCCGTGCTTTACAAGAATAGTACTTATTATAAGTGGTATAGCGCTCTCAGCATTCGATGTTATATCTATTTTAAGTACGGATATTCTTTTTTATGATCTAAAAATCTTAGTGAGTCTGAACCACTATTATTCCTTTGCGGTATTTATGCTGTCATGTGCTCAATTATTGTGAGTGCATTAATATCTGTTTGTATGAGTTGAAATTGATTTTAACAAACAAGAATGACCAGGGAGTTTGTATTATTTACGAGAGGATGACGGCAAGTGCTCACTATTGGGGGAGCACTTGCCGTTCAGAATAAAAAAAACGTGACATGGCCGGGGGGACTATGTCACGGGTGCCAACGACACCTTTGCTTGCTGCCGGAGTGTATTGATTGAACAATACACATCAGGAGTAAATTCGTTAGGCTCTTACCTATCGATAAGACTATTTATAGCGTAATGGACTTATTTTTCGTATGAAATTAACGACAAGGTGTCATAAGAAATACGACAAGATTTTAGTGAGTTTATTAAGTATTAAAATCAATGACTTATGATTTTTCGTGATACTTGCTCTTAATGGGAATTGAACTCCATTTTTTAAATTAACGTTTTTGACGAGATAAGGTATTCTCATAAATAACGTTTTTAACAATTACAGTAATGAGAATAAATATCAAATACGTATTTAATTTGATATATCGCAAGAAAAAGTACTGACTTTACGAGTATCATAAGTAAAAATAATAATGGTTATCATTAATGGTTGAGCTTTCATGAAATTAAATGAACTTAAAAGTGGGCAAAGCGCTCGTATTGTCGATATGTCAGAGCTATCCACGGATATTAGAAAGAAGCTGATGATCATGGGCATGTTACCCAACACACAAGTTAAGTTGATTAGAAAAGCACCCTTAGGTGATCCGTTACAAATTGAGGTCAGAGGCGTATCCCTCGCTATTCGTGGGAAAATTGCATCCGAAATTGCAATAGAGGTAGGGGCATGAGTTTTAAGATTCTAACAGTAGGTAACCCTAATAGTGGTAAAACAACCTTATTTAATGGCCTTACTGGTGCTAAGCAACAAGTCGGTAACTGGGCTGGTGTGACGGTTGAGAGAAAAACAGGAACATTTGAATTCAGTGGTGACAATTTTAATCTGACGGATCTTCCAGGAATTTATTCGCTAGATAGCGCTAATGATGCCAATAGTGTTGATGAATCCATCGCCTCTTCGGCTATTTCTACTATGCCCGCGGACCTCATTATTAATGTTGTTGATGCGACGAGCTTAGAGCGTAGCTTGTACATGACTCTACAATTGAGAGAGTTAGGTCGTCCAATGATTGTAGTGCTCAATAAATTAGATGCATTACATCGTGAACGTCAAGAAATTGATGTCGAATTGTTACAGCAAGAATTAGGTTGCCCAGTATTTATTCTCTCTGCGATTAATAAAAAGCAAGTCGCACAGTTTAAGGCTGATTTACGTGATATTTCTCATCAATTTTTACAGGAATCTTTGCAGGTTGATGGCCTGGTTCTTAAGTATGAAGATGCGATTGAAGCTATTATTGAGAAAATTAATCCAGTCTGGCCGAAAGATAGAATTATTTTACCGCGAGCTTTATCTATTAGAGCGATAGAGCAAGATAGCTTGGTGACGCAAGACTTAACCGATAATGATAAAGCATTAGTATCATCACTATCGCAACAATTGGCAGCCACAATGGATGCTGATTTATCGATAACCAATACTAAATATGAGTACTTGCATCAGCTTTGCCATCAAGTCAGAAGACTCGATTCATCTCTCAGCAAAAGTTTTACAGATAAGTTAGATCAATTTGTACTGAATAAATGGTTCGGCATTCCAGTCTTCTTTGGCATCATGTATTTAATGTTTATGTTCTCAATCAATATCGGTAGTGCGTTTATTGATTTTTTTGATATAGGCGTTGGGGCGTTATTGGTTGATGGTGGTCATCATTTACTTGATAACCATTTGCCAGTATGGCTTGTAACTGTCATTGCTGATGGCTTTGGTGGTGGTATTCAGACTGTTGCGACCTTTATCCCTGTCATTGCATGTTTGTATCTATTTTTAACTTTGCTTGAAGGTTCGGGTTATATGGCTCGAGCGGCTTTCGTGCTTGATAAAGTGATGCAAAAAATTGGCCTGCCGGGTAAAGCATTTGTTCCTCTTATTTTAGGTTTTGGCTGTAATGTACCGGCTATTATGGCCACTCGTACTTTAGATCAAGAACGTGAACGTAAATTGTCTGCTGCAATGGCACCTTTCATGTCTTGTGGTGCTCGTTTGCCTGTTTATACGTTATTTGCGGCGGCATTTTTCCCAACCAACGGTCAAAATGTCGTTTTTGCTTTGTATTTATTAGGCATTTTAGCCGCGGTTTTTACTGGGTTAATTTTAAAAAATACGCTGTATCCCGGTAAGAGCACAAGCTTTATTATGGAAATGCCAGATTATGAAATTCCAACTTTACGTAATGTAGTGTTAAAAACGTGGCAGAAGTTGAAACGTTTTGTATTTGGCGCTGGGAAAACAATTGTATTGGTGGTCGCAATATTGAGTTTCTTTAATTCATGGGGTGTTGATGGGTCGTTTGGTAATGAAGATAGCCAAAATTCAGTGTTATCACAAGCGGCAAAAGTCGTGACTCCAGTGCTCGCCCCTATGGGAATTAAGCAAGATAACTGGCCAGCAACCGTTGGTATTATTACCGGTATTTTTGCGAAGGAAGCTGTAGTCGGTACTTTGAATAATTTGTATTCCGATCCTGCAGATGAAGATGCCGTATTTGATATTAAAGCTAGCTTAATGGAGGCGTTGCAAAGTATTCCTGATAATTTAGCTGCGCTGAACTTTAGCGATCCATTAGGTATTGAAGTAGGAGATTTGGAGCATCAAGATGCTGCTGCAGAAGAGCAAGGTGTTAGCAGCGGTATTTTTGGTAATCTGCAAGCTTACTTTGTAACTGGTGGGGCAGCATTTTCGTATTTAGTCTTTATCTTATTATATACGCCATGTGCCGCCGCTATGGGAGCTTATGCTCGTGAGTTTGGTCGTAATTATGCCATTTTCATCGGATCCTGGACTATGTTTTTGGCGTATGCGTCAGCTGTTGTTTTATATCAGATATCAAGCTTTGAAATGCATCCAATGATGAGCTCGATTTGGCTAGGAATTGTTGCAGTGATATTGCTAGCGGTATTTTTCATTATGAAACGTATTGGTTTGAAAGAACAAAAAATGAGAATAGATGTGGTGAATATTAGCTAGTTTATTTACCTCACTATTCAGATAGTGGATGATTTTAAGATATACGATGCCCAGACATTCAATCTGGGCATTTTTATATCCGCCTTACTTGAAGCTTTAAACTGGTTGGAATGAGTTTAATTGCTGTTTAAATACTTGGCGTAATTGTTGGATTAATTGTTGTTGTGCTTTATTAGCACGTGCTTGGCCTTGCGTGTTTCCCCAGACAGGTCCGGGCCATGCGATATCAGTATCAAAACGGGCAATATGATGAATGTGAAGCTGAGGAACCATATTTCCTAATGCGCCTAAATTGAGTTTTTTAGGTTTAAATGTTAGCTCTAAGCTTTGAAATACAGATTGAGATTCGATTAAAAACTGTTGCTGATCAGACATTGGTAAATGGTGTAATTCTTGTAAATTGGCGACTTTAGGAACTAAAATCACCCAAGGACCAATATCTTCTTTATGTAATAGCGCTAAACATAATGGAAATTCACCAATGACATCGGTATCCGTTTGTAATTGAGGGTGAAGTGTAAAGCTCATATATACCTTCTCATCTTTTTAATTTTATCGGATTGTTATACCATACCTTTCTTAAAAAATAAGATGATAGCCAATATAAATATGAGTAAATCAGAGACTCACTCCTCTCAAGCATCACCAACGATAGATAAGCACCTGTATAACCCTACCTTTGAATGGCGTTTTTTACATCCTCGCCATTGGTTGACTTGGATTGGTTTATTTTTCGCTGTGTTTTTAGCCTTCATTCCTCATCGATTGCGTGACCGTTTAGCTGCTAAGTTGTCTCGTCTTGCGCTAAAGCGAGAAGGTGGGCCAATGAAAAAGGCACGCTTAAATTTACTCAATTGTTTTCCAGAGAAAACGGATCAAGAACGCCAGCAGTTGATCGAAGATTGTTTAGCAACGGCTGGGCAGTTTATGTTTGGTTATCCTGAACTGTTATTACGTAGTCGTAAGCATAACCAGTCTCGTGGCATTGTGCATGGTGGAGAAAATTTATTCCCGTTACTTGATAGAGGTGAGAATGTGATTGCACTCGTGCCGCATTTTTGGGCAATTGATTACGCCGCTGTGATGATCGCAGCTCAAGGTTATCAAGTTTCTTCTATCATTAAAGAGCAGCGCGAGCCTATTACCAACTGGTTAATCCACCGTCAACGCATGCAATATGGTGGTAAGATTTATGAGAGAAGTGCGGGCATTAAACCGTTTTTAAAAAGTGTTAAAGATGGCTATTTGGGTTACTACTTACCAGATGAAGATCATGGAGCACAAAACTCAGTATTCGTCCCATTTTTCGCCACGCAAAAAGCGACGCTAAAAGGTTTTGGTAAAGTCGCTAAACTGAGCCGTGCGACTGTCGTACCGATGTTGCCTGCGTATAATGCTGAATTGGGTAAGTATGAACTTCATATTTTACCTGCGATTGAAAACTTGCCGAGTGGCGATGAAGAAACAGATGCTCGCGCGATGAATAAAGCGGTAGAAGATCTTGTCAACATTGATCCTAAGCAGTACATGTGGATCCTCAATCTATTACGCACAAGACCAGATGGTTCAAGGTTGTATTAGTCAATCCTCGGTTATAAGAATATACCGTTATAAAAAATCCCCATCAGATGAAAATTTGATGGGGATTTTGTCTTTTATAACCGTTAAATCAGATGTTTGGATTACATACGTTCTAGTGTCTCAATGCCCAATAGATCCAAACCTTGCTTGATGGTTTTTGCGGTTAATGCCGCCATTTTTAATCGGCTTTGTTTAATCGCGTCATTTTCATTGTTTAAGATAGGACAAGCTTCATAAAAACTTGAAAATTGACCGGCTAATTCAAATAAGTAACTGCACATTAAATGTGGCTGACCTTCTTTAGCAACAGATTGAACCGCTTCTTCAAATTGAAGTAATTTAGATACTAATGCTTGTTCACGTTCCTCACTGATAATGATCTCACCCGTTAGGCCATTCATATTAATGTTCGCTTTAGCAAAAATAGACGCGACACGAGTGTAAGCATATTGCATATAAGGCGCAGTGTTACCTTCAAACGCCAGCATGTTATCCCAATCGAAAATATAATCGGTGGTACGGTGCTTAGACAGGTCAGAATATTTTACGGCGGCCATTGCCACGGTATTGGCAATATTCGCTTTTTCTTCACTCGCAAGATCAGGGTTTTTCTCTTCAATCAGTTTCTGAGCACGCTCGCATGCTTCATCTAATAAATCCGCTAAACGAACGGTGCCGCCAGCGCGAGTTTTAAATGGACGACCATCTTTACCCAGCATCATACCGAAAGCATGGTGCTCTAATGATACAGACTCTGGCACATATCCGGCTTTACGCACGATAGTCCATGCTTGCATTAAATGCTGGTGCTGGCGTGAATCGATAAAGTAAAGAACTCGATCTGCGCCTAATGTTTCGTAGCGGTATTTTGCGCAAGCGATATCGGTTGTGGTGTATAGGAAGCCACCATCACGTTTTTGAACGATAACGCCCATAGGATCGCCATCTTTATTTTTGTACTCATCAAGGAAGACGACTTGTGCACCGTCACTTTCAACCGCTAAGTCTTTTTCTTTAAGGTCGTTCACAATCACAGACAACATATCGTTGTACATACTTTCGCCCATGACATCTTTACGAGTAAGAGAGACATTTAAGCGATCGTAATTCAGTTGATTTTGGATCATGGTGACATCCACCAATTTTTTCCACATTTTTGCGCAGTGTTCATCACCACCTTGTAGCTTAACGACGTAACCTCGAGCACGAGCGGCAAACTCTTCGTCTTCATCGTAAAGTTTTTTAGATTCACGGTAGAAGCCTTCAAGATCGGCAAGCTCCATCGATACTTCACCTTGCTCTTTTTCAACGCGTTCAAGGTTGGCAATCAACATACCAAATTGTGTGCCCCAGTCACCAATGTGATTAGCACGAATAACGTTGTGGCCTAAAAACTCAAGAGTACGAACAACTGCGTCGCCAATAATGGTTGAACGCAGGTGACCAACGTGCATTTCTTTAGCAACGTTTGGCGCGGAATAATCGGCGACGATAGTTTGAGGTTGTTCAGCAGAAACACCAAGGCGCTCATCAGATAAGGCAAGTGATGCTTGTTTGGCTAAAAATGCAGGATCTAAAAATATATTAATAAAACCAGGACCGGCGATTTCTGTCTTATTCGCAATACCATCAAGATCTAAGACGTCTAAAACCTTTTGTGCAAACTCACGAGGATTCATTCCTAATTTTTTTGCAACGCCCATCACGCCATTAGCTTGGTAATCACCAAATTGGGCTTTAGCTGATTGACGAACCGCGGCTGGGCTTCCTGCTGGAGCACCTGCGGCTTCTAAGGCTTGAGATACTTTGTCATTGATCAGTGCTGCAATATTCACACGAGTTTCCTATGGATTTAACCGTAATGGCTAGATTGAATGATTGGTCTTCAATCTAGCGAAAGTTTTTAGTCAGAAAATGGGAGACATGATACCAAAGAATAGAAAAGTATTAAAAAAGAAATCGTATTTTTATCTATTGGTCATTTGTGGGTTCAGTTACACTCATTTTCAGTTTTAAGTCATCAATACATTCATTGTTCGGTTTAGATTATGATAGAAAAATATTTATAAAAAGGAGGCGACCTTGTCTGATTTTCAATCTCTTATAAAACAATTAAGCCCAACGGCGATGAAAGAGTCATTAGTCTTATTTTGGCAAGAAATCGATGGTCTTGCCCAACTGCTTGGTCTAGATCTTGAACACTTGAAAGCTGATCATTTGGCGATGCGAATTAATGAGCAATCAGTGGCAGAATATGTTCATCAGGCTTGGTTAAGTGAAGGCAAGCAGATATCTAATGCGATAATTAATGGTCGTCCGATTATTGTGATCCAGTTAGATTCACCGCTGCAAATCGCTAATCAAAAGATAGACTGCTTAGAGTTGCCTTACCCAAGTGATAAAACGTATCCACACCAAGGCTGGGAGCATGTTGAATTTGTCGTGCCAAGTGAAGCTAAAACAACAGAGCAATTATTAGAGGATGTAAAAATAACATTCCCATTAATGGCAAAAAATTGGACTAAATTGGATGAACTTGGCATTAAGGTAAAGTTATCTAGCCCAAAAGCAGAAGCTGAACGTTTAGCCAACCCAACGATTGCTTTTAAATATAATGGGGTTTGTATCAAATTACATCCTCATACTCTGCAAGCTGTTATTAAAAGTGAGAATGCCGATTATACCCGTCTTACTTGAAGCTGCAGCTTTGTTGGCTCCCCACTCACTTAGTAAACTAAGCTCACGGGACTTCACTTGCTTGCCGCCTCACTGCAACTTCAATTACTTTGGGTATAAGTCGAGTCTAACAACATACTATTTTTTTATGCTTCCTATTCTTGCTATTGAGAATTTGCTCTGATTAGACGTGATGATATTTTTCTCATTATTAGATGGTGCTATAGCCTTATCATTTCGGTTGGTAAATGAGGTTATGACAGTGTTTATTTCTAATATGTCTGCGGTAAGAAAATACAAAAAATGGGTTAGGGGCATGACCTTAATTGAAGTCGTCATTATGTGCGTTGTAATGGGGGTATTATTAGTGGCGGCCGCACCATCGTTTCGTGGGTTACATGAAAAGTATAAAATGCGCCATCTTGCGGATGAAATGATGAATGTCTTTTTGATGGCAAAAATGGAAGCCGTCATGACCAATCACGCTACTTGGCTGTATTTTGTCCCAAAAAACAACAGCCCTATTTATAAAGGGGATTGGGTGTTTAGCGTACAAAAAGACGATATTTTGATTGATTACGCTAGCGCAAAAAACGATGCTATTTATTTCCTCGATGGCAATCAGCACAAAAACATTAGTATTTCTTCTATTCGCAATTTTCAGAAAATAAAGTTCGATAGAATAAATGGCAAGCCAGTGGGCGTAGCAGGCGGATTAACTTTTTATATCGATGCTACTCGTGGTTTAAACGTTATGTTTCATAATATTACTGGTCGAATACGAGTATGTGGAACCAACATTGCCAATCATGGTAACGAGGAACACTATTATTATGGTTACCCCGAATGTTAATCTTATATTTTTAATACAAATACTTTTCAGCTACCAACAGCTGTCTTGTCTGGCCGTCCCCACTGAGCCTGCATTGAGACTGAGGGTGCCACATTTATCCTTATTTTGAGCCGAGCTTTCGACGGGCACTGCTATAATGATATAAGAGTCCATACCTGAGCCTGTGTCGTCAATTTCGAGTTGATAGCGTGAGGCTTCGGTGTCACAAAAACGGCATGTCCCCCCAGAAACGATACTTGAAAAATGATAAACCCCAGTCTTATTTTTATCTAATTCCAATTCTATTTGTATTTTCATCATGTCGGCCATCGCAGTAGCGCGATGGCTTTTGAGTATATGTTCCTGATAACTCGGATAAGCAATAGACGTTAGTATTCCAATGATCGCGATCACAATCAATAATTCGATCAATGTCATTCCTTTTTGTCGCATAGGTTGTTGTATACATTCATTTTTACGAATCATTTCTATAACTTCCTTTTGTTAACGTCAGCCATTCTTGTTAAGTGTTAGCATCACTTCAACTAAAAAAATCAAGATGTAACCAGTTGCATAGGAATTTGGGAATGGATCGAGGGTTTTCGCTTATTGAGTTGCTGATTAGCGTCGCTGTTATGGTGATTTTGATGCTCGCGGCGGCACCATCAATGGGGAATTTAAATGAAAAAGCTAAAGTACAGCGTTTGGCGGAAGAGCTTAGCGGTTTTTTGGTTCAAGCTCGCTCAGAGGCGGTGATGTTGAATAAGCCGTTGTACCTGATTTTTTTGCCAACGGGTTCTAGCGCCACTTCACCAATACTTAGCGGACAATGGGGATTGGCATTAAGAAATACCGATACCATCCCCAGCTTTAATGCATTGTCATTAGGCGCTGAAATGTATTTATCTGGTAATGAATTTAAAAATGTATCCATCTTTACAGATTCGCAATGGCAGCCACTAGCGCTTGATGGGGTTAATGGTCGGCCTGTTTTACTATCGGCATCTTCCTCTCAAGCCATGATTCATTTTTCTGTGGATAGCGCAAAACAAATAAATATCAGTCTTGAACAGTTTTCCGGTCGAGTGAAAATTTGTGGGGAGGACGGAGAATATTATGGCTATCCGAAGTGCAATTAGTCTAATGAAGTATCAAAAAGGGGTGTCGTTAGTTGAAATGCTGATCGCTTCAACGATTGGTATTTTAGCGATTATCGCCGTGGGTAGCATCTTTATTTCAGGACAAAAACTGGCGACTGACCGCAGCATGCGTTTATTGGTTTTACAAAATATGAGCGATGCAATGCGCTATATGAAAGAAGACATGCAGCGCGCAGGTTATAACGGCAACAATGGCAATTCGTTGATTTTGTCGGGTGCAAGCAGTGTGATATCAACAACGTCTTCGAGTTTAGCTTATGCCTATAGAACAGAGCCGTTGATTTCGAATAAGTACATGTACACCAAGTTTATTGGTGATGTTAGCACGGGAGAATTAACCTTGTGTGCTGCACCTGCCAGCTCCGTAGTGGCGGTTATTCCAATATGTTCGAATATGTCTTTAATGGATGAGCAGCGAGTGGTGTTAACGGGATTCTCTGTGAAGGAAGTACCGTTAGGCAACAGTGTTAGTTCAGCTTATATCACTATTACCATGAAGGCAGCTCTCGCGAACGCACCAAACATGAACGATAACTATGAACAAACCATGATAACGAAAATTAAGCAAAGGAATTGGAAGTAATGAGAGATCAGCAGGGAGCAATAACCTTATTGATTACCGCATTATTGTTAGTGGCGATCCTAGTGCTTTCATTAGCCTCTTATAAAAATGTATTTTTCCAAGCTAAGCGAGCCCAGAATGAGGTTATCGCTCGCCAAAATCATTGGGCTGCGGAAGGGGGATTGGAGTGTGCTTTTGCGAATATTCAAGATTTAAAGATTGTGCCAAGTAATTTTAATAATTGTTCTAATTGGGGACCGGTAAGTGTTAATGCAATTTTAGGAACTCCATTAATTCTTAATGCTAAAAGTGGGCATGTAAATATTAAAAAAGCCGTTAAAATGCCAACGGAAAGAGGTTCAGGAGCAATTCAGTCATCTGCAAATTTGTATTTATATGGTTCGTTTTCTTTCTTTCCCGATCCTGGGCAAGCATCGACAGATCCAGATGAATGGCAATGTATGGCAATTCGATATAAAAATATATTTGGACTATTTGGCACTATGGTCAATAGTCAATTTGATGTGTCGAATCCGCCTTATATAGGTTTTCCTTCTTCTCAATCTTGTTCTTCAGATCATTACACCTCATCAACAAATAGTGCTTTGGCAACGAAAGATGATTTTTTTCAAGATGTTGATTTAGAACCATTTGAAGATCTGTTTGGAACCCCAAGAAGTGATTGGATGGATATCATGTATGATGAGAGTTTTACTCGTATTCCTTCTAGTTTAGGCAACAAAAAACCGAGTGCTGGTGTTTTACCTATAGCATCACAATATATATCTAACTGTGCTGATCAAATCGTTAATAAGATTAATTCTGGTAAAGATTTAATTTGGATATATGGTAGCTGTGAGTTGGCAAATGATGGCACAAGCAGAAATGATTTGGATAAAATTGAGATCGCAATTGATTCGAATTCTACAATTGATGGTGTTGTGTTAGTGATACAAGATGGGATTTTCTCAGTTAAAGGTGCTCACGAATTCCCCGGTATGATCTATCACTTCGAATCCACTCCTACTGCTTTTACACCTAGCTCGATGATATGGAACACCATGTTATCTTACCAAGGTAACCCAACTCCCTTTATTGTAGGATCCATTCCTTTAGATAAAACGATGTACTACCAATCAGGGGCATTTGTTCCTTTGGGGGGATATGTAATGGATACTCCTGGAAAATATGCTGTTTTTGGTTCATCAATGCAATTTCGTTACAATCGAGATGTTGTGGAAAATGCTTTAAAAAAGCTAAGAAAAATAGAGTGGATAAAAGGATCTTGGCATGACTTCTAAACAACAAGGTTTTAGCCTTCTCGAAGTGATGATTGCATTTGCTGTTCTCGTATTCGGTGTTCTTGGATTAATGAAACTGCAAAGCTATATGGAACGCCAATCGGATTACGCACTTCACAGCATACGAGCTCTACATCTTGCTGAAGCTAAGCTAGAATTATTTCGTACTCGCTCGATTAGCGGTGCCAGCGGAACTATCAAATTTGATGATATCCAATCGGGTTGTGAGATGGTCTCAGGGACTCATTCGGTTTCTTTTGCGGTAAGTGGGGGGAGTTGCAATTTAGTGGCAGGAGATCCTGATTATCTTGTTCGATGGTCAGCGCCACTGGTTGTATTATCTGGATCCTTAAAAACTATCGAAGTAACCAGCAGTTGGAATGATCGTCGAAATGAACTCCAAAGTCTTCAACTTAAAACTATGCTGTCCAAATACAATGAGTTCGATAATTAGACATTTATATTTCTAGATCAAAAAGAGGCAGCTTAATACTTCGCTGTCTCTTTTTGATCGTGGGTAGTTATTACTTACAAAATTACCGTCTTATTGCCATAAACAAAGACATGGTCATTCACTACTTTGTTTAGCGCTTTACTTAATACACTCTTTTCAACATCACGACCCGCTTGAGCCATATCATTGGCACTAAAGTTATGATCAACCGGGATCACGTCTTGCTTAATGATTGGACCTTCATCGAGATCGTTGGTGACAAAGTGCGCGGTTGCGCCAATGATTTTTACGCCACGATCAAAGGCTTGTTGGTACGGTTTTGCACCAATGAAAGCAGGCAAAAAACTGTGGTGAATGTTGATGATTTTATGCGGAAACTGAGCCACGAAATTGGCGGTTAATACCCGCATATATTTCGCCAATACCACATAGCGTGGATCGTACGATTTAATTACATCCAGCATTTTTTCTTCATGCTCTTCGCGAGTTAGCCCTTCATGCGAAATATGATGATACGGAATATCAAAACGTTCGGTTAAGGTTTGTAGCTTGTCGTAATTTCCAACCACAGCGGCAATGTCTACATCTAAGCTGCCATCGTAGGCTTTCATGAGAATATCACCTAAACAGTGTGCTTCTTTGGTCACCATAATTACGATTTTTTTACGTGAAGAGCTGATCAGTGAGCGTTTGCTGTTAATGGGTAAGGCTTGATCTAAATCTGCTAGTAATTCGTCATCATGGAAGGTGCCTTCTAATTCTGTACGCATGAAAAAGTGGCCACTGGCGTTATCCACAAATTCATTATTGTGAATAATATTAAGTTTGTGCTGATAACAGATATTGGTGATTTTCGCGATTAAGCCATATTCATCACTACAATGAGTCAGAAGGGTTTTTCGTTCGGTGGTTGACATACATATTTCCAAAAATTAACTATACCCATAGTGTTTAAAGCGGTTGCTCCATGATTTTGGGTATAAAACTGAATATAGATCACATGCTGACAATCTAACGGTCATTGAAATTTTAGGCAAGCGGTTCAGTGCTTAGATTGAATTTATTCGAGTCGTCTTAAACTCATCCATTTCCCCTCAGGTCTAAAACTGCCATAATTCATCTAATTTATTTTTTAAGAATGATGTGATGATAGCCAAGACTTTTTCTGCTTCCGGCGCACTCGGTAAAGCCATTTCTGGATTTCAGCCAAGACAGCCGCAAATTGATATGGCGCAAGCGGTGCAAGATGCGATTGATCATCAGCACCAATTAGTGGTGGAAGCAGGAACAGGAACAGGAAAAACTTTTGCGTATTTAGTGCCAGCTTTATTAAGTGGTAAAAAAGTCATCATCAGTACCGGCTCTAAAAATTTACAAGAACAACTCTTCCATCGTGATTTACCTAAAATGGTCGATGCATTGGGTTTTATGGGTTACGTCGCGTTATTAAAAGGCCGATCTAATTACCTCTGCTTAGATCGATTAAGTCGTCAATTGGTAGAAAGTCATACTAATGAAGCCGATCCTGAACTACTCACTCAATTAGTGAAGGTTCGTTCTTGGTCTTCAGCGAGTAAAAGTGGCGATTTGGGCGAGTGTGATGACATTGCAGAAGACAGCCCTGTGATCGCCAATATCACATCCACCAATGATAATTGCTTAGGAAAAGAGTGCCCAAGTTATCAAGATTGCTTTGTGTTGAAAGCACGCAAAAAAGCGATGGATGCCGATATTGTCGTCGTGAACCATCATTTATTTCTGGCGGATCTCGCGATTAAAGAAACAGGCTTTGGAGAGCTTATTCCAGAAGCCGAAGTATTTATCTTTGATGAAGCACATCAACTTCCTGATATTGCAAGTCAGTATTTTGGTCAATCAATTTCAAGCCGGCAAATGCAAGAGCTAGCAAAAGATATTGAAATTGGTTATCGCACTGAAGCAAAAGATATGCGCCAATTGCAAAAAATCGCAGTAAAGCTGACACAAACTTTTATGGATTTACGCATTATTTTGGGTGAAACCAATGCGCAAATGCGTGGTAACTGGCGTGAAGCGATTAAATCGGCAGCGGTGGTACGTGAAATTGAACGCCTACATGATGCACTTGATTTAGCGTTACAAGTTTTGAAAATTGCTTTAGGGCGTAGTCAATTATTAGATGCGGCTTATGATCGTGCTCATATGATCAAAAATCGTTTACTACGCGTGTGTGATACTAGCATTACTGGTTACTCGTATTGGTATGAATGTTCACCTCGTCACTTTACTTTGCATATTACGCCGTTGTCGGTTGCGGATAAATTTCAAGAGCAGATTGAGCTTAAACAAGGCAGTTGGATTTTTACGTCAGCTACCTTGGCAGTTAAAGATGATTTTAGTCATTTTACCAAGCGCCTTGGTATCGTGCCTAAAAAGCAGTTTACTCTACCAAGTCCATTTGATTATCCGAACCAAGCTTTGCTTTGTGTACCACGTTATTTACCCGAACCAAATAGTGTCGGTTTGTCTGAAACGTTAGCGGCAATGTTAGCTCCAGTGATCCAAGTTAATAATGGGCGTTGTTTCTTCTTATGCACTTCTCATAAAATGATGCGGCAATTAGCGGATTTATTTCGTCAGTCGTTAGATTTACCGGTATTGGTACAAGGTGAAACCAGTAAGCAAAAATTGCTGAATGAATTTATGGCGTTAGGTAATGCCGTCTTGGTGGCAACCGGCGCATTTTGGGAAGGCATTGATGTTAGAGGCGATGCTTTAAGCTGTGTTATTATCGACAAATTACCGTTTACTGCTCCTGATGATCCATTATTAAAAGCTCGAATTGAAGATTGCCGCCTAAAAGGAGGTGAGCCTTTTGCTGAGGTTCAATTGCCAGATGCGGTTATTACCTTAAAGCAAGGTGTGGGGCGGTTAATTCGAGACGAAACAGATAAAGGGGTGCTGATCATCTGTGATAATCGATTAGTGACTCGTGATTATGGTGGTGTGTTTTTACAAAGTCTGCCGCCTATTCCCAGAACGAGAGATCTCGATAAAGTTTCGAAGTTTTTATTATCACAGTAGCTTTATTGCAACAGTAGCTTTACTACCAATTGTTGTTTTTATTATCAATAGTCGTTTTTATGCCCATTATTGATTTGATACTCGCTGTTGGCTTTATGCTAACTATTAGTTTGATATTAAAAATAGTAACCATTTTCAATTTTCTAAAACAAATTATATTCCCAATATATGGGTGTAAAAATAAACAAGCTTGAGGCTGACATGAGCGCAAAAATTCTTGCCCTAGATACATCAACAGAAAATTGCTCTGTTGCATTAATGGTGAATGATCAACTTTATACTCGCAGTGAAATTGCTCCGCGAGATCACACCAAAAAGATTTTACCGATGGTGGATGAAGTTCTAAAAGAAGCAGATGTGAGCTTGCAAGATTTAGATGCGTTAGCGTTTGGACGTGGGCCGGGTAGTTTTACCGGTGTTCGCATTGGTATTGGTATTGCGCAAGGTTTATCGTTTGGGGCTGAGCTCCCTATGATTGGTATTTCGACGTTAGCGGCTATGGCTCAGGCGAGTTATCGTGTGCATAAATCTAAGCAGGTTGTGGCGGCTATTGATGCCCGCATGAGTGAGATTTACTGGGGACAATATCAACGTGAAGCAGATGGTCAATGGCGCGCAATAGCCATTGATAATGGGCAAGCAGAATGTGTGATCCCACCAAGTGAATTGTCATCACACCTCACCGTTACGGATGGGTGCTGGACACAAGCGGGTACAGGTTGGGCTGCGTATGAAGATGCGTTGAATTCTTTGCCGCTTACGCTGTCTCAAGGAGATGTATTTTATCCCGAAGCGCAAGATATTGCCTTTTTAGCACAGTTTGAATGGAGTAAAGGTAATACCGTTGACGCCGAACAGGCTAGCCCAACTTATTTACGAGATAAAGTGACTTGGAAAAAGTTGCCAGGTCGAGAATAGTTTATTTGAATGAATTGTGTAAACCGGCGGAGAAAGCAATGAAACGTATATTGATCCTGATTGGTTGTTTATTTTGGTTAACAGCTTGTTCTAGCTTGCCTGATGATCTGGCTTCGGCGAATCGTAATGCTGAGGTGATGGATAACTATCAGCAATGGGTCAATACCTCTCCGGATAGCGTTATTGACGTTCGCATGGGAGGCGTGATTTCTAAGGTCACAAACCTGAAAGATAAATCTCGCATTGAGATAGTTAATTTACCTATTTCATCGTCAGGTAGGCCGGATATTACTCAAGAGCCACAAGGCCGTTTTATTGCCTATGTTAAAGGCTTCGTTGAGCCTATGACGTACACAAAAGGTCGTTTAATTACGGTAGTGGGGGAAAGTCTGCAACCGGAAACGGCTAAAGTTGGGGAGTACGATTATACTTTTCCCGTAATGGAAGCCTATGGACAGCACTTGTGGACGATTGAGACGACGACTTATGTTGAAAATGATGTCATGACGGGCGGTTGTTTTCGAGGCGGATTCCGTTGCGGTGCTTTCGGATATGGTCCTTCTCGGACACAAGTGCTCCAACAGGTGAAATAACCCGTGGCACTAATGAAAGAAGTACAGTTTTATCTGCCAAACTCACTTTATTCGTCAGGTTCACTGCCCTCATCGAACCTACGGATTTCAGGTTTAGAAGCCGGTTCGATCAATGATGCGGATATTAGTGTTATTTTTATTCATGGCTGGCTGGATAATGCGGCCAGTTTTACTTCATTGGTCGCACAACTTCCCTTATTTATAACGGGTAGATCACTACATTTCCTTGCGATTGACTTACCTGGGCATGGATTGTCGCAACACAAATCATCGGACAGTTTTTATCCATTTCATGACTATATCTCCGATCTTCATCAATTATTACGTCAAATAGCAGCAAAAAACGTCATTTTGGTCGGTCATTCCCTTGGTGCTTTAATCGCAAGTTGTTATAGTGCCGCCTTTCCTGAAAATGTGGCCGCTTTGGTGCAAATTGAAGGTTTAGGACCAATATCAGAGCCTGCAGACAATAGTGTTGCTCGTTTGCGACAAGGTATTGTAAATCGTAAGCGTTTAGAAACTAAACCTCTACGTGGTTACGATTCTCGTGAGCAAGCTTTATTGCACCGCATGCATGCCAATCAATTGACAGCAGAACAATTAGGTCCATTGGTTGAGCGAGGCTGTGTATTTGACGGTAAGCGCTGGCAATGGCGTTATGATCCTAAATTACGTTGTGATTCTTTGTATCGTATGACGGAAGATCAAGCACTATGTTACTTACAAGCAGTGAGCTGTCCGAATTTATTGATAGTTGGTAAACAAGGTTATCCTTCTATTAAGCAAGCGCAACAGAGAATACAAAGTTTAGCCAAACTGCAATTAGCGGAGATCGCTGGTGGACATCATTGCCATCTAGAGCATCCACAAAAAACAGCTAGGCTTATTGAAATATTTATTGAACAACTTATATCTGAACAGTTTGAACTCGATTAGATTATAAACAAATATCTCAGCTCAAAATGTGACCTAAGTAAATGAGATTATTATCAGTAATGAGTACCATATCCTTGACGAGATATTATTAAAATAATAAAGGAAATCAACGTGGAAAAAGCGTGGCTAAAGCGTTACCCAGAAAACGTGCCTGAAACAATCGACCCTGACCATTATTCATCGTTGGTCGAAATGTTTGAGCAATCTGTTCATAAATTTGCAGATCAACCAGCGTTTATGAACATGGGCTCTACCATGACTTTTCGTAAGTTAGAAGAGCGTAGCCGCGCATTTGCTGCGTACTTACAAAATGATTTAAAGCTTAAAAAAGGCGATCGGGTTGCATTAATGATGCCGAACGTTTTGCAATATCCGATTGCGCTATTTGGTATTTTGCGTGCTGGCATGATCGCAGTGAATGTTAATCCGCTTTACACACCTCGTGAACTGGAACATCAACTTAATGATTCTGGTGCCAAAGCTATCGTGATCGTTTCAAACTTTGCCCATACGTTAGAAAAAGTGGTTGCTCGTACACCAATTAAGCATGTGATATTAACTAGTCTTGGACAAATGCTTCCTAAAGTGAAAGGGAAGATTGTTGATTTCGTCGTCAAATATGTCAAAGGCATGGTGCCTAAATACAATCTTCCGGGGGCACTTTCTTTCCGTAAGGCTTTATACCGTGGTCGCCGTCAACAATATATAAAACCTTTTATCGCAGGTGATGATATTGCATTTTTACAATATACCGGTGGTACAACAGGTGTCGCCAAAGGTGCGGTCTTAACGCACCGAAATATGATTGCCAACGTACTACAGGCCAAAGCGGCTTACGGTACGATATTACAGGCAGGGCGCGAAACTGTCGTGACGGCTTTGCCTTTGTATCATGTCTTTGCGTTAACCATTAATTGCCTACTATTTTTGGAAATGGGTGGTAGTAATTTAATGATCACTAATCCAAGGGATATTTCGACGTTTGTAAAAGAGCTACAAAAATACTCATTTACCGCCATTACAGGGGTGAACACATTATTTAATGCGCTGGTAAATAATGAAGATTTTAAAGAGTTGGATTTTAGTAAACTGCATTTATCGGTCGGTGGTGGCATGGCGGTGCAACGCACTGTCGCTGAAAAGTGGAATAAGATCACTAAGTGTTATTTGCTGGAAGGCTATGGCTTAACCGAGTGTTCACCTTTGGTTGCGGCTTATCCTTATGATTTGAATGAATACAATGGCTCTATTGGTTTGCCTATGCCATCGACCGACGTTCGAATTGTTGATGATGAAGGTAATGTATTAGGTTTTGATCAAACTGGTGAACTGCAAGTACGTGGCCCACAAGTGATGGATGGTTATTGGCAGCGTGAAGAAGCAACAAAAGAGGTGATCAGCCAAGATGGTTGGTTATCGACTGGAGATATTATTCGCTTTGATGAAGAAGGCTTCATGTATGTTGTAGATCGCAAAAAAGATATGATTTTAGTGTCTGGCTTTAATGTTTTTCCGAATGAAATTGAAGAAGTGGTTTCTATGCATGAGAAAGTGTTAGAAGTCGCAGCGATAGGACAACCGAGTGAAAACTCCGGTGAGGTTGTTAAGATTTATGTAGTCAAAAATGACAGCAGTTTAACCAAAGATGAATTAATCGCCCACTGTCGTGAACACTTGACAGGTTATAAAATGCCTAAAATTATTGAGTTTCGTGAAGAATTACCAAAGAGCAATGTGGGTAAGATCTTACGCCGTGAGTTGCGTGATGAAAACATGGCTAATCTATCAAAGAAAACCGCTTAATCAAGAGTCTGTGAGCGATGTTTTTACCATATTCAAGGTGCCAGTTTGATACTGGCATTTTTATTATATTGAAAGGAATTTTGTGAATTACCAAATAATCACAACAGCCTCAGCATTAGCTGACGTTTGTCAAAAAGCCCGTTTAGTTGATGTCGTTATGCTTGATACTGAATTTGTTCGTACTCGTACTTATCATCCTCAGCTTGGATTAATCCAATTGTACGATGGTGAGAATCTGGCGCTGATTGATCCTGTTGCCATTGATGATATGTCTGCTTTAGCTGAGTTGTTGTCTGATACTTCAGTCCTGAAAGTTTTACATGCTTGTGGTGAAGATCTGGAAGTGTTTCAGCACGCCTTTAATTGTATTCCTAAGCCAATGCTAGATACACAATTAATGGCGGCCTTTTTAGGCAATGGTCTTTCAACGGGTTTTGCTGCGTTAGTGAATGAATTCCTTGGTGTTGAGTTAGATAAAAGTGAATCTCGTACTGATTGGCTTGCACGCCCATTAACCGATAGGCAATTGGATTACGCCGCTGCTGATGTTTATTACTTATTACCACTGTATCAAAAACTCAAGCTTGCCGTTGAAGAGGCGGGTTGGAGTGAGGCGGTAATGCAAGAATCGACTGCTCTTGTGAAAAAACGTCTAAAATCTACAGAGTCAAGTAAGGCTTATCTTGATGTTAAAGGGGCTTGGATCTTAAATTCTGAACAGTTAGCGATTTTAAAGATCATGGCTAAGTGGCGTTTGGAAGAAGCGATGAAGCGTGATTTAGCGCTGAACTTCGTAGTCAAAGAAGCAAACATGCTTGAAATTTGCCGACAGGGAATGACCAGTTTAAGAGAAATGGATGAAGCAGGGTTTGATCAACGAGAAATTCGTCGTCATGGTAATACCCTGATCCATTTGGTCAAGCAAGGCCAAGCCATACCAAGTGACCAATGGCCACAAAAAATAACGCGCTTAATGGATAATCCGAGTTATAAACAATTATTCAAAGTATTAAAAGATGAAGTAAAAGCGGCATCGGAAGCTTCAGGGTTAGCGACTGAATTTTTGGCCTCGAAAAAGCAGCTTAATCAATTTATCACTTGGGTATGGAATCATGAAAGAAGTGCTGATAAACAACCAGAAGTAATGCTGACTTGGCGTAAATCAGTACTTGGTGAAAGACTTGATAAAAAAATGAAATAAATAAAATTCATATTGCTCTAGTTCTGTATACCATTCAAAAAAACGACATCATGATATTTCATAATGTCGGCTTTTTTGTTTTCATTAATAAAAGATTATCTCAATAATGAAAGGGTAAACCTTGTGTGCAGCTAGTCTTTCTCGGGCAGTTGAATATTTAATTCCAACACAGAAAGATCATCATCACCTTGCTCTAAAGTGACATTAACCATTTCAGGGTCAACATTCACATATTTACTGAGCACTTTTAAAATATCTTCTTTTAGCTGTGGTAAATAAGAAGGGCTGGTACTGCCTTGATTACGGCGTTCAGCCACAATAATTTGTAAACGTTCCTTGGCTAGGTTCGCGGTATCATTTTTCTTAGGACGGAAGAATTGTAATAGCGACATAGTTAACCTCCAAATAAACGTTTAAAGATGCCTTTTTTCTCTTCAGTTAAGAATCGAAACGGTTTTTCTTCACCCAATAAGCGATCAACGGTATCACTGTAAGCTAAGCCTGCATCAGATAGATCATCATGGATCACGGGTACACCTTTGTTTGAGGCATTCAAAACAGATGTGCTTTCAGGGATCACGCCTAATAAAGGAATATGAAGGATCTCTTCAACATCTTCGACACTTAACATTTCACCCGTATTGACTCGCGCAGGGTTATAACGAGTTAATAGTAGATGCTGTTTAACGGGCTCTAAGCCTTGTTCGGCGCGTAATGATTTTGAATCCAATAAACCTAAAATTCGATCTGAATCGCGTACAGAAGAAACCTCAGGATTGGTCGTGATGACAGCCTCATCTGCAAAGTATAGAGACATTAATGCACCTTGCTCTATACCTGCTGGCGAATCACAAATGATGTAGTCAAAGCCCATGTCGTGTAGCTCTGTCAAAACTCGTTTTACGCCCGTATGGGTTAATGCATCTTTATCACGAGTTTGTGAGGCTGGAAGAATAAACAAATTGTCGCAGCGTTTATCTTTAATCAGAGCTTGATTTAATGTTGCTTCACCGTTGATAACATTAACAAAGTCATACACAACACGGCGTTCACAGCCCATGATTAAATCTAAATTACGTAGGCCAATATCAAAATCAATAACGGCTGTTTTTTTACCTCGTAAGGCAAGGCCGGTGGCAATAGCGGCGCTAGAGGTAGTTTTTCCTACACCGCCTTTGCCTGACGTAACGACAATAGTACGTGCCATTTTATTTCCTTTTAAATGCTGAGAATGTCAAATTGCAAACGTGTGTCTTGCAATGTAAGTAAGATTTTCTTTTGCCAATATTGAGTATCAATCTGATCCATGAGCTGATAGTTTCCGGCAATGGAGACCAGCTCAGCCTGTAAGTCTTGGCAAATGATGCTTGCTTGCTTTTGTCCGCTAGCGCCTGCAATGGCTCGACCTCGACAAGTTCCATGTATATGAATGCTGCCATCGGCAATGACTTCGGCTCCGGCACTGACATGGTTTAAAATCACCAAATCCCCATCTTTTGCATACACTTGTTGCCCTGATCGGATAGGCGTTCGTATCACTTTCGTTGGTGCCATCTCAGCGGGTGCTTGATAAGGTGTTTTACTTGTCGACATCGCGGCAAAACCAGCATCGGTTACATGGTTCTTTATTACGCTGTCTTTTGATCCTGTAACACCGACTGGTATCATACCAGATTGAATAATACCTTGATGTAGTGCTTTGAAATCAATATCAATTTGAGTCGTATTTTCAATATTAACAACTAATGGTGCGTGAGTGAAAAAAGCCGGTGCTTGAGCCACTTTGTTGTGCAAAAATTGCAGACAACTTTCTACGTTATCTTCAGTCAGTTGTAAGACAGAAAGTGCAAAGCTACTGCCTTTTAAATCGGGTTTTAAAGCCATGTCAGTTAATACTCTGGTTGTTGAATAAAATAGTGAAATACCAAACTGGCCAGTACCAGTGTAGTTCTATCTCAAATGACACGATTTACTAGTGTTAATTGTAAGTCCGTTATTGTTATAGTCTATCTAAATTCAAACTGAGTTAAGTGCTTGTCAAATGCGACAATAATGAGCAAAAAGTCTGAAAAAACCAAGTGAAACTCGAATAATTAGGAGCAAGTGCCTAGTTAAACATCAATTAAGGATAAGTTATGTTGTGCTCTGTTTATAAAAGTGGAAAAAAGGAAGGCATGTACCTTTATATTTCCAAAAAAGATGATTTTTCAAAAGTGCCAGAAGTATTGATGCAAATGTTTGGTAAGCCGAGTTTTGTTATGGTTATGAAGATGGAAGGGCGCAAACTCGCGACGGTTGATATAGAAAAAGTGAAACAATCACTACAAGACGATGGCTTTTTCTTACAACTCCCGCCACCGCCTATTAATTTATTAGAAGAATATAAAGCAAATAAAAAAAATCAGTCATAACGATGAATTCAATTGAGCACGGTAAGGAAGTAGTCATGAAAAAAACATCAGTCAGCATTGCCACATTGTTATTAGGTTGCAGTGTGAGCTTGCCATCCTTTGCGACAGAGGAAGATGATTTTCAAGCGTATGTTCAAACATTAAAGCAAGAAGCTTCTCAAGCCGGAATTACTCAACCGACGATTGATTCAGCATTTAAAAACGTTAGCTTTAAACCTAAAGCGGTTACTGCAGATAACAATCAACCAGAAAAAAAGCTGACTTTAGATGAATACATACCAAGAGCCGTACCAGATTGGAAAATTAAACAAGCGAAAGATCTTTATCATCAACATTTTGATGATTTGCAACGTATAGGTAAGCAATACGGCGTACAACCTAGATTTATTGTGGCCCTATGGGGAGTGGAAAGTAACTTTGGTCGATTTACTGGGGGCTATAATGTTATTGATGCTCTTACGACCTTAGCGTTTGATGGGCGAAGAGAAGCCTTTTTTAAAAAGCAAACGATGGCAGCCTTGACCATTATTGATGAAGGGCATATTAGCGCAGAAAACATGAAAGGTTCATGGGCTGGGGCAATGGGGCAATGCCAATTTATGCCAACGTCATTTTTGTCTTTCGCTCAAGATGGTGATGGTGATGGTAAAAAAGACATCTGGACAACCAAAGCGGATGTATTTGCTTCTGCCGCTAATTATTTAAAGCAAGAAGGTTGGGATGATACCTATACTTGGGGGCGTCAAATTCATGTACCTGAAGGTATAGATGAAAACTTACAAGGACGGGATGAAGATAAAGGCAAGTTATTACAACAATGGAGCAAGTTAGGTATTACTAATCTAGATGGTTCACCACTGCCTAAATTAGATCAAGATATTAAAGCTTGGCTGATTATGCCTGATGATGAAGCAGGTCGTAGTTACTTGGTTTATAACAACTATAACGTGTTGATGAAGTGGAATCGGTCGTATTACTTTGCTATCGCGGTAAGCACTTTAGCCGATAGCATTTAGCACGAGGAGTTAATTTATCTTGATGGACTGAAATCTTTTTCAGTTCTCATCGTAAATTAATGTAAACAATGTGTCTTTGGATTTCAATTGTTCCGGCTTAGGTATATTCTGCCCAAAGTCTAAATAGTTACTTACAATTTATGGGTGTTTTTTAACCGATATTTTTTCAATTTGAGAATCAATTATGCTCGCCAAACGATTATATGTGGGATCTGTGTCTACCTTGCTAGTACTTACCTTAGCTGGTTGTGATGCTAAAAATGAGCCAGCAGCAAAACAAGTTGCACCTCAAGCAACACAGGTTCAAGTCATCACCATTGCAAAAAAACCGACCACAATTTTTACTGAACTACCGGGTCGTATAGTATCGACTCGTGTTGCAGAAGTTCGGCCTCAGGTAACCGGTATTCTACAAAAGCGTCTATTTGAAGAAGGGCAATTGGTCCATCAAGGCGATGTGCTATATCAAATTGATCCTTCTCCGTATCAAGCGGATGTTAACAGTGCCAAAGCGGCATTCCTTAAAGCTCAAGCGGATGAATCAGTAACTAAGAAAACGGCAATGCGTTATAAGGATCTTGTCAAACGTAAGCTTATTAGCCAAGAAGACTATGACACCGCTGATGGCAACTGGAAGCAAGCTAAAGCACAATCTGCGGTTGCACAAGCGGCATTAGATAATGCCAATATCTCTCTTTCTTATGCTCAAGTAAAAGCGCCTATTACTGGTCGTATTGATATTTCTACGGTGACGGAAGGCGCATTAGTGACCTCTAATCAAGAAACTGCATTAACTAGCATTGAGCCTCTTGATCCTATTTATGTCGATATGACGCAATCTTCTCTTTCGATGGCGAAAATTAAAAAGAGCTTGGGCAGCAATACGAACCCAAGTGTTGCGATTAAATTAGAAGATGGCAGCCAATACGCTCAAAAAGGAACATTAACCTTTTCGGGTACTAAAGTGGATAAATCGACAGGCAGCGTCACCTTACGAGCAAAGATTCCTAATGCTGAAACGATTTTATTACCAGGTATGTTTGTCAGAGCACAAATTATTACCGCAGATAAAAAACCAATGTATACCTTGCCGCAATCATTAATTGTATTTGCGAAAGATGGTACCGCCTCGGTACTGGTTGTGGAAAAAAATAAAGTGGCAGTTCGCCCTGTAACGATTGGTCAAACAGTGCATGGAACTGACTGGGTAATTACCTCAGGGTTAAATGATGGGGATAAAGTCATTGAAAATAACTTACTTCGAATCCGGCCTGGGATGGAAGTGAGTGTTGTTACTGCTAAGGCTGATCCAGCCGCTTCATCAAATTCTGCAAAAAAATAGGTAGCGAAAATTATGGTTAATTTCTTTATTGATCGCCCTATATTTGCTTGGGTTATCGCGATCCTGGTTATGCTGGGTGGTGTCCTTGCCGTACTGGGTTTACCGGTTCAACAATATCCAACGATTGCGCCACCTGCGGTGCAAATACAAGCAAACTATCCGGGTGCGTCGGCACAAACGGCAGAAAACTCAGTTACACAAGTGATTGAACAAAATATGACAGGCCTAGATAACTTGTTGTATATGTCATCTTCAAGTAGCTCATCGGGTTCTATCACGGTGACACTGACATTTGCGTTGGGTACTGACCCTGATATAGCGCAAGTTCAAGTACAAAACCAGCTGCAACAAGCGACAAGCCAAATGCCAGCTGAAGTACAGAAACAAGGCTTGAGTGTGCGTAAATCATCCTCAAGTTTCATGTCTGTGATCGCCTTTATTTCAAAAGATGGCAGCATGTCGACCAGTGATATTCAAGACTACGTGAATTCACACATTTCGGATCCTTTGAGTCGTTTAAATGGTGTGGGTGATGTTCAAGTATTTGGTTCTCAGTATGCGATGCGTATCTGGCTTGACCCTGCTAAATTGACCAGTTACCAACTTACTCCGACGGATGTTTATAGTGCAATTGAAGCACAGAATACAGAGGTAACCGTTGGTCAAATTGGTGGTGCTCCGGCTGTTAAAGGTCAGCTTATCAATGCCACCATTACTGCACAAAACCGATTAGAAAATGTGGGTCAGTTTGAAAATATTCTATTAAAAGTAGGTTCAGATGGCTCCCAAGTTCGTGTTAAAGACGTGGCTCGCGTTGAGTTAAATGGTGAGAATATGAGTATTCTTCCTCGTTTTAACGGCCAAGGTGCATCAGGTATTGGTATCAAATTGGCGACAGGTGCCAATGCGATGGATACTCAAAAATTAGTCGATCAAAAATTGTCTGAACTGGCGAAAAATATGCCAGCAGGTTTAGAAACAGTTAAAGCAATGGATACTATTCCATTTGTTAAGCTCTCCATTGAAGAAGTGATTCATACTTTAATAGAAGCCATCGTATTGGTTTTCTTGGTTATGTATTTGTTCTTGCAAAATATACGAGCTACTTTGATCCCAACTATCGCTGTACCTGTTGTACTGCTAGGGGCTTTTGGTGTTATGGCCGCAATGGGCTTTAGCGTAAATACCTTAACCATGTTCGGGATGGTGCTTGCTATTGGTTTGCTAGTGGATGATGCCATCGTTGTGGTAGAAAACGTTGAACGGGTAATGGCAGAAGAAAATCTGCCACCGAAAGAAGCTACTAAAAAAGCCATGAGTGAAATATCCGGTGCATTGGTCGGCGTGGCAATGGTGCTGTCTGCAGTATTTATTCCAATGGCATTTATGAGTGGCTCTACGGGGGCGATTTACCGCCAGTTTTCATTAACGATTGTTGCCTCAATGGTGCTTTCTGTACTTGTGGCGATGATCTTTACACCTGCGTTATGTGCCACCATGTTAAAGCCGTCTCATGGTGAGAAAACAACCGGTTTCTTTGGTTGGTTTAACCGTAAATTTAACAGCACAAGCCATAGTTATACTTCTGGTGTCGGCAAAATGCTGAAGCGTCCTAAGCGTTTATTTATCGTATACCTTATTTTACTCCCATTAATTGGTTGGATGTTTACCTCGATCCCTGCCAGTTTTTTACCGGATGAAGACCAAGGTAACTTCATGGTAATGGCCCAGCTTCCCGCGGGGGCAACATTAGAGCGTACAGAAAAAGTAATGGCTGATATTCGCCAATATTTTGAAAAAAATGAAAAAGATAATGTAGAAACTTTTTTCCAAGTATCTGGCTATAGTTTTGTTGGTCAGGCTCAAAACGCTGGTATGGGATTTATAGGCTTAAAAGATTGGTCTGAGCGTAAAAACCCGGATCAAGATGTTAATGCCATTATTGGCCGTGCAATGAAACATTTTGCAGGAAATAAAGATGGCGTTATTTTTGCGGTTAACCCTCCATCAATTCGTGAATTGGGACAAGCAACGGGTTTTGATTTTTACTTAGAAGATCAAGCAGGGCTCGGCCATGAAAAACTGATGGAAGCGCGTAATCAACTATTGCAAAAAGTGGCTCAAAGTCCGGTATTACAAAAAGTTCGTCCGAATGGATTGGAAGATACTGCTCAGTACTATATTGATCTTGATTATGAAAAAGCCAAAGCATTAGACGTGAGTATTGGTGATATTAACCAAACACTTTCTATCGCATGGGGCTCTGCTTATGTGAATGACTTTATTGATAAAGGCCGTGTTAAGCGTGTTTATATGCAAGCCGATGCACCATATCGTATGTCTCCAGATAACCTTAACGACTGGTATGTACGCAATGGTAAAGGTGACATGGTGCCATTTAACGCATTCAGTCATTCTCATTGGGGTAAAAGCTCACCAAACTTACAACGCTATAATGGTAACTCAGCGGTTGAAATTTTAGGTGAAGCCGCGCCCGGTTATAGTACCGGTGATGCAATGGATGCTATTGAAGATATCGCTAAAACGTTACCTGCAGGTGTTGCAGTAAGTTGGACTGGTATGTCTTACCAAGAGCGTATGTCTGGTTCACAAGCCCCGATGTTATATGCTATTTCAATGATCGTTGTGTTCTTGAGTCTTGCCGCTTTATATGAAAGTTGGTCGGTTCCAGTTGCGGTTATGCTCGTCGTGCCATTAGGGATATTGGGGGCGTTAGCAGCCACAATGATGCGTGGTTTGGAAAATGATGTTTACCTACAAGTTGGTCTGTTAACTACTATCGGTCTATCAGCCAAAAATGCCATCTTGATTGTTGAATTCGCCAAAGATCTCTACGATAAAGGGATGGGATTGATGGAGGCGACATTGGAAGCATGTCGTTTACGTTTACGTCCAATCTTAATGACATCTTTTGCCTTTATTCTTGGTGTAATGCCATTAGCGCTTAGTTCTGGTGCTGGTGCAAACTCACGTCATGCCATTGGCACAGCGGTTATCGGTGGTATGTTCAGTGCGACGTTCTTAGCTATTTTCTTTGTCCCACTGTTTTATATGGCGGTGATGAAGACTTTTGGTAGTAAAAGGGCTGAACCAATAACTGAACAAGAAAAATCGACAGACTCTCTAATAGATAAACCATCTGAGTCGTAAATATAATTGCTTTAAATAGTTGCAATAAAAAAGGCTTGTCGATATCGACAAGCCTTTTAGTTTTTGGTTTCAGTTGAGGGTTAATGTTGTGAGAATTTTTCGCAAGCCAACATCGTATTTTCAATCAAGCTTGCAACAGTCATTGGCCCAACACCACCAGGAACAGGAGTAATATGACTTGCTTTCAATTTGGCAACATCATATTCAACATCACCAATTAACTTACCGTCATCCATGCGATTAATGCCAACATCGATCACAATCGCACCTTCTTTAATCCAAGCGCCTGGAATGAAGTTAGGTTTCCCTACGGCCACAACTAAAAGATCCGCTTGGCGAACATGACTTTCAAGATCTTTTGTAAAACGGTGGCAAGTGGTTGTAGTGCAACCTGCAAGTAATAATTCAAGCGTCATTGGTCGGCCTACTATATTGGATGCACCTACAACAACAGCATGTTTGCCGTGAGTTTCAATATTATAACGTTCGAGTAGGGTAATAATTCCTTTAGGAGTACATGAACGTAGCTTAGGCATACGTTGGCATAAACGGCCTACATTGTATGGATGGAAACCATCGACATCTTTTTCTGGCGAGATGAACTCTAAAATCTTGGTACTATCGATACCCGCAGGCAGAGGAAGCTGAACAAGGATGCCATCGATTGCCGGATCATTATTTAATTGTTCAACGATTTCGAGTATTTCAGTTTCGGTAGTCGTTGCTGGTAAATCGAAAGATTTAGAAATAAATCCTACCTCTTCACAGGCTCGGCGTTTACTACCAACATAAACTTGTGAAGCTGGATCGCTTCCGACCAACACAACGGCTAAACCCGGTGCACGTAAACCGGCTTCTAAACGAGCTTGAACCCGCGCTTTTACTTCTGTACGGACCGTTTGTGAGATTAACTTTCCATCGATAATTTGAGCAGTCATGAGATTCCTTATTATCTTCAACACCAGCTGCAGCTGACAACGCGCGTATTGTCGCAAAAAATGTGATGAACATCTATAGCGCAAACGTTTGCGGTGGTGCGTTATTTTCATATTATTAAGTAATCAAATAACTTCAGTGTTTCTTTTTTCAGCATTTAGACTTAGGAATAAGACAAAGCCTTGACCTGTCACTCTTAACTCGTATAATTCCCCACACAAAGCGCCCTTAGCTCAGCTGGATAGAGCACGTCCCTTCTAAGGATGTGGTCAGAGGTTCGAATCCTCTAGGGCGTACCAAATAAAGAAAACCTGATAGCTCTTTGAGTTATCAGGTTTTTTTGTTTTATGCATTGCGATTCGTAACGTATCTCACTGATTTATCTATACATGCTCGATAGTTAGGCGGCAGCACTATTCGAGTTTTAGCTAGCCTTTCTCATTTCATGACCTATAAAGATATTGCTGATAGCGGATTAATCCCCATTATGCTGCCATTTATTCAAGCGAAAAGTCGTGCGATTAATGATATTTATTATCGTAATAAGCAACAATCACGGTGTATGGCGTGCTCCTTAGGTTTTATTCAAGAGAAGTTACGTGAAAGAGATTTTGTGGTGATGAAGTAAACGTGGCGTCTGTAATCAAGTAATTATATCTTTTAATCGATACGCTAATTCTCGGCATTCGTCCTCGGTTTTAATATTGGTAAAACTGAGAATCAAGCTAGGATGAACAGGGCGTGATGACCATTGTGATAAACCTTGCGAAAATAATCCGGCTTTCATCATGATTGTTGATAAAGCTACGTCATCAATAGTGGGGTCGTTTAGCTTTACGATCATGTGCATTCCTCCGGGTTGTGGCTCAATGGATACACTCTCACCTAATACTTGATTAAAGACTTTAGCGGCCAGTTCTCGGCGTTCTCGATACAGCTTTCTCATTCTTTGGATATGTCGAGAAAGGTGACCTTCTTGCATAAAAGCCAGAACAGAGCTTTGAATTACAGCAGATACATTGCCTGCATAAAGCTCAGAGCAGTGTTCAAAATCAGCGACTTTACTTGTTGGAACCACGATATATGCCATTCTTAAACTTGGAAACATCACTTTGCTAAAGGTGCCGGAATAAATAACGCGATCTTGAGTATCTAAGCTTTTTAATGCGGGTAAAGGAAGCCCTGTATGGCGATATTCACCATCGTAATCATCTTCAATAATCCAACTCTGGTGCGTGTTCGCCCAGTCTAATAATGCTTGTCGGCGCTGAAGAGATAAAGAAACACACATTGGGCTTTGATGGGCGGGAGTAACGATCACCGCTTCTGCTTGTAAATTTTTGGAGATATTGATGCCATCTTTATCTACCGAGATTGGAATTGCTTTGAATTGATGGTTGTTTAAGATTTGCCGTGTAAGTGGGTAGCCTGGATCTTCGATGCCAACATTAGCCTGCTCACTTAGCAACACCTTAGTGATCCAATTGATTGAATTAACGTATCCTGAAGTGATAAATACTTGGGTAGGTTGGCATTGAACGCCGCGTGAAAGCTGGAGGTATTGAGCAATGGCTACTCTTAATTGAGGAAGTCCATAAACAGAAGGATAAGCAAGGTCGTCTATGCCGATATGCCTAGAGCATCTTGCCGCCATTCTAGACCATATTTGGCGAGGGAATTCATCTAAAGCTGGAATGCCTAATTGGAATGGTAGGACTTTCTCCGTTTCTATCTCAGGATTAAGCCCGGGTTGGCGAGAATTGACTTTAGTTTTTTGAACGTGTGAAAGATCTAGCAATTTGGTGCTAACAACAGTACCAGCTTGGGCTTTCGATTCAAGATAACCCTCGGCCTTGAGTAGCGTGTAGCCTTCTTCCACTGTGCCGCGTGCTATACCCATTTCTTTAGCTAAGCTTCGAGCCGAAGGAATGCGTTCTCCCGGCTTTAAGATACCTTGTAAAATAGCAGCATGAATACGCTGATACACTTGCTTATAAGCAGGAACTTTAGCAGTCGATTTTTCCATTCTCAACATGGCCTATAAAAATAGTTAATTTATGGCTCTTATTGTAAGCCATAACTCTTTGTATCATGACAAACTTAACGGCTAAATTTATATTTTATTTACAGTTAGAGAGACATAATGAAGGTTTTGTTGATAAACAGTAGCCCGCAGCAGCGTGAGTCTTCAACTTATCGCCTAGCACAAGTCATACTTAATAAATTATCTGCTAATGCAGGAATGAATGTGGTTGATGTGTCTTTAGAAGAGGTGGATGCAACAATGCTGCCTCATATTGATAATACTTATGCGGCCGCATTATGTGCACCTCACATTGAACATGATGAAAATGTGGGAAGTTTAGCCATATCAAATCGATTAATTGCATCACTGGAGTCTGCGGATATGGTGATTATTACTTCCCCCATGCACAATTATTCTTTGCCTTCAGGGTTAAAAAGTTGGGTTGATCATGTGGTTCGCGCTGGAAAAACCTTTGCAATAACTGCAGAAGGAAAGCAGGCGTTATTAACCGATAAGCCTGTTTATATTTTTGTTTCAGCAGGTGGTGTTTTTTCAGGTAAAGACGCTTATCAACCGGATTTTTTTACGCCTTATCTGAAAGAAGTATTATCCACTATAGGATTAACCAGCCTTCAATTTATCACTATTGAAGGGACGGCAGGCGAGCATGATGTTGTGCAGAAAAAAATCGACAATATTCAGCGTCAAGTGAATGACTATTTACTTGCGCTATAAATACCATTTACCGTCTTTCGTCTGATTCGCACTCATCACAAAGGCGTTATATTTACATGCTTTATCTTAAAAAATAGGAAGCTCATTATGAGATCACGTTTTATTGGTTTAACGAAAGTGCCACTTATTGCGCTTTTATGCTTATTTTCTTTAGCGCAATATGCACATGCTGAAGATGATTATTCTGCCGATGGTGAGCGTCGTGCCAAATCGGCTGGTGAGTCATTAGTGGGCACTCCAGCGCCACAAATGAAAATCACCACCATTGATGGCAAAACGATCGATCTTGCTCAAGTGTATGGGAAAAAACCGGTTTATATTAAATTTTGGGCAACGTGGTGTGTGCCATGTCGTGAACAAATGCCGGGCTTTGAAGAGATCTATAAAAAATATGGCGATAAAGTACAAGTGATCGCAGTAAATACCGGCATTAGCGATAATCTTGCATCAGTCACTGCGTTTCGTAAAAAAATGGGCCTTACCATGCCAATTACGATTGATGATGGCAAGTTAGCGCGCGCATTTCATCTACGTGTGACACCGCAACATTTATTGGTTGATAAAAATGGCAAGTTTGCCTATTTCGGTCATATGGATGATAAAGAGTTCCATCAAGCATTGGATAAAGTAGTCGCAGAAAAATCCAATGGTAAGCCGTTAAATAACCCAACGTTTGTGCCAAAAGATTCGGGTTATAAAGTGGGTGATACAGTGCCAGATTTGGCCTTCTCTACTATTGATAAAAAAAACGTAGATTTTAAATTCAACGCGCCTAATAGTAAAAAAGTTGGCGTCGTATTTTTTGGTCCTTGGTGTGAATGGTATCTAGAAGACACGGAGCCAAAAACATCGAAAGCCTGTACTCAAGTACGTGAGCTATTAGAGACAAAATCGAAAGCTTCAAGCATTGAATGGATAACGGTTTCAACCAACTTATGGTCATCGATTGCTGATCTACAAGATTACCGTAAGAGCTACGGTACTACGTTGCCTATCGTATTTGATAACGATGGTGAGTTATTCAAACAATTTGGTGTCAATCAAGTGCCAACCATTACGCTGATTGAGCCAAATGGTAAAGTGAGCCTGAAATCCTCGATTCAAGATGATGATTTCCAAGCAACGTTAGAGACAATTTCAAAGCTTAAATAAATAGTTATTATTTGAATTTTTGCTTGAAGCCCTGTTTTAGTGAAGCTGCTTTTTGATGAAGTATGGTGTATGGCGTACTTTTCTTCAAAAGACAGCTTCATTTATTTAGAAGAATAATTTAGTAATCGAGATAAGACATGATGAGAAGTATGAAACGTTTTGTTCAATTAGTGTTGTTTAGCGCTGGCTTGATATGCGCATCACAAGCGCTCGCTAACCAACAAGGTAATAACCCTAGTCTTATCTCGATTTCTATTCAATCGGAATCCAATCAACCAGCGGCCGGGAGTACGGAACCACTCGCGATCACCATGATCCCAAAAGAAGGTTGGCATGGTTACTGGAAAAATCCCGGAGATGCCGGTTTCCCAACCAGCTTTAATTGGACGCTGCCAAAAGGCGTAAGCATTGGAGAGATTCAATATCCGGCGCCAAGTCAGTTGGTGACCAGTGATATTATGAATTACATTTATCACGGCGAATATGCCTTATTGGCCACTTTAGTGGTTGATAAAAGTGTTCCACAAGGCTCGAAATTACCGATTAAACTGGGTATTAGTTATTTAGTTTGTAACCCACAAACCTGTTTGCCTGAACAACAAACAATTGAAAAAACACTCACCGTGGGTGATGGAAAAGTCACTCCAGAAAGCCAAAAGATTTTTAACCAATGGCGTCAAAAATTGCCAAAGCCCTTGGATGCAAAAGGTCAGTTTTCAGTTGAAGATGACAAATTTACCTTATCTTTACCGTTACCAAGTTCCATCCAAATTAGCAAAGCTCATGTCTATCCTCTCATTAACAATACGATTGTGAATAATACTAAACAAGCGTTAGCTCATAATGGCGATGTGTTAACGATGCAGACTCAAGTGGGCGAAGAAAAGAGTGACGTATTCAACGGTGTTCTGGTTTTAGATAATGGTATCTCACTATCTTTTGAGGCGAGTAAAACGCAACATATCGCTTTTACACCGAGCCAGCATTCTGATGATAGTAATGTTTCTCGTGAGCAAGGTTCTAATAGCAGTACATGGTTGATTGGCTTGGCGGCCTTGTTAGGGGCAATTGTTGGAGGCTTACTGCTTAATATTATGCCGTGTGTTTTTCCGATTCTAAGTTTGAAAATTTTAAGCCTTTCTCATCAAGGATCTGAAAAGCAAGCTAAAGTAGGTTCAGTTGCTTATACCTTAGGTGCGGTGCTGGTATGTGTCATATTAGGTGGCGTGATTTTAGGTTTGCGCTCACTTGGTCACCAAGTTGGTTGGGCATTCCAATTGCAAAGCCCTGCAGTTATTGCAGGATTGATCGTTTTAATGAGCGCAATAGGTTTTAACTTAGCCGGTTTGTTTGAAATCGGGACATTAACCTCAGGCTCTCGCTTACAAGACCAAAAAGGTCCAATGGGTGATTTTTGGACGGGCGTTTTAGCGGCATTCATTGCCACGCCTTGCACTGGGCCCTTTATGGCAACTGCATTAGGCGCCGCCTTAGTTCTTCCTATTGGAATTGCCTTCATTATCTTTGCGGGCCTAGGTTTTGGGATGGCACTGCCATTTTTATTAGTGGGCTTTATTCCTGCGCTGCGGACTCGTTTGCCAAAGCCGGGCGCATGGATGATCACCGCCAGACGTATTTTGTCTCTGCCTATGTTTGTTACCGTGTTGGGATTGGTATGGATTTTAATGCGACAAGCTAATAATGATTTTGTGTTGCTGGTGTTAGCGGCCACTATGTTGTCTACTTTTGGCTTATGGCTGACGGGATTATGGCAACATTCACAACATAAAGGAAAATGGTGGCCTGCATTATTGCTGACTTTGATGCCATTTTTGGCTGTAGTTTATGGCGTACCAAGTGCGTTATCTACTTCATCAATATCGCAAAAAACTGATTTAACGACCGTTGTTTTTAATCAAGAGAAGCTAAATGAATTGCGATCTCAGGGCGATGTATTTGTGTATTTCACTGCCGATTGGTGCTTAACCTGTAAAGTGAATGAGAAAACATCGATTGATCGTGAAGAGGTGCAAGCAGCATTGAAGCAAAACAATGTCGTGACCATGGTGGGCGATTGGACCAATGGTGATAGTGAGATCACGGCATTTTTATCACAACAGGGTCGTTCGGGGGTGCCACTTTATCTATGGTATAAAAAAGGGGTTGATGAACCGATTGTGTTGCCGCAAATTTTGTCACCGTCGATTTTAATGGCGAATATAAATCATTAATCGAATCAAGCTTTAATCCAGTAAAACTCACGTTTCGAAATACTATGTTGTCGTGAGCAATTTAAGCTTCTACTATATTCAAACTAATTGAGTTGAGTTTTATTAGGTTTAAAACTCAATCTCAACTTATTTTGAAGGCAAGGATGGAACAATGGCTCGATTAGGTATGGCTATACAGGCGATTTTAGCGGCTTCAATTTTCTATTTGGGGTATACCATTTATTCTTTTACCTCAACCATATCTTCGGTTGTTGATACTTATCCTCAAGTAGCGAGTGATCTCAATGAAACAGCCGATAAACTGCAAATCGATCAATGGCTGTTGGTCGCTCAAAAATTTGAAGAACTCACACCAAGGGCATTAACAGTAGCAGAGAAAATGCAAGTGACCGCCAAAGATATTAATAAGACCGTTGCATCGGTGGACAAAAAAATCCCAAGCATTCTTGATGAGGTTAAAGCGGTACGTAGTGATACGATTCCTGCGGTATTAAAAGAAACGTCCAGTATCCGAAAAGAAATGCCACCCATGTTAGCTCAAGTAAATCAAATTTTAGATAAAAGCGGTGAGTTATCAAAGCAAGCAGCTCAAGGCGCAGTTAAAGGTGTTATTTTGTCACCGATTAATTTGATAAAAGATGCAGGTAAAGGCATTAAATCGACGGTAACCGATTCTGAGTAAGGAGTGGTGAGCATGTTTTTGAATCGAATTTTTTCGAGGTTAAATTTTAACTGGCGTCGTGCGAGCTTGGTCTGGTTGCTCACTTTGATAATGATTGGCTGCTCAAGTGGATCTTCAAACACATCTGAATATTCTTATACTAATGGGTGGTGGTACGACGATTATTGGTTTTATCAAGATCATGTTTATCCTAACTGTTGTCATACTGATGCTGAGCTTAAAGACGCCGTTAATAGCTGGTGGCACACGCTTGATCCGGATAAACAGGCGGAAATAAAAGAGAAAGTTGAAGGTTGGAAAGAGGGTGATGGTGGGCCTGATATCTCAGCATTCAAACAAGACTTGAATAACAAATATCAATCGTTACCCGCCGATAAACAACAAGCCTTATCAACTAAACGCGATCAAGTACGTGAACAAATGTCGGGTAAAACTTTAACTACCGATCAAAAACAAGCGGTGCGCACTAAATGGCAAAGTAAAGAGCGTCCAACCCTGAAACGTTCAAATATTTCACGCCCAATACAACCACCAACACGTCCTGTGACTCGCCCCGTTAGTGGATTCGGTGGTGGAGGTCGCTTACATCGTTAACGTTACAAATTTAAGATCTGACTGTATTTAATTTTTTCTCATATAGTGATGGCCTCCGCATAGTTTCATCTCTTTATTTCCTTTTCGAATGATAATCACATCCATTCTTTTATGATGCGCTATTGTTTCTATCAAGAGATTAATAGAGGTGAGTATGCACAGGAATAAGCATATTTTAGTAGTGGATGACGATAAGGAAATTCGAGATCTGCTCAATGAATATTTAACCCAAATGGGATTTTTGGTGTCGGTGGCGCAAGAAGGAAGGTCGATGCAAGCGCATTTAAATTCTCAAGGTTATCCCGATCTGATTTTGCTTGATGTAATGATGCCAGGAGAGGATGGTTTCACACTCTGCCAGAACATTCGCAAATATTCCAATGTGCCTATTATTATGCTGACGGCAGTGTCGGACGAAACTGACCAAATTATTGGTTTGGAAATTGGCGCGGATGATTATATTGCCAAGCCATTCCGTCCTAGACAGCTGATGGCTCGAATTAAAGCGCTTTTACGCCGAGCTCAACCTGATGAACTGTTAAAGCCTACTATGATTACCTTCGGTGAATGGAAATTAGATACGTTGTCACATACGGCATTTAACCTCCATACTCAACAAACAATTGAACTGTCAGGCAGTGATTTTAATTTACTGATGCTGTTCATTTCTCATCCCAATGAAGTTCTGGACCGAGATACTATTTCTTGCGCGATAAAAGGTCGAGAAACGTTACCTTTTGAGCGAGGCATTGATGTACAACTTAGCCGTTTGCGCCAACGATTGGGCGATACGGGTAAGCAGCATAAATACATAAAAACGATGCGGGGTAACGGTTATATTTTTACTGCATCGGTGCGGTATGGGAATTGAGACCCATGAGTGTTACTTCTAAATGAGCTTATGGAAAAAGTGGCACTGGCCTCAATGGCGTTGGACTAAGCAATCTTTAGTGTCGCGCACTTTATTATTTACCTTGCTAACGGTGGTGATGGCACAGGGGATTTCAACCTCGGTGTGGTATACCAACTCGCGCTTGCAAGAAATTGAAGGGGTTAAAACTACCACCATCAGTATGGCGTCTTTGTTCGCCTCTACGGTTTCATATTTCCAAGCACTGCCAGTTAGCTATCGGCATGTGATCATGGAGCAATTACGTAAAATGGGCGGCACTCGTTTTTTTGTGTCGTTTAATCATGAATTTTTACGACTAGAGACCATTCCTGATTCGTATTTAAAAGATGTAGCGATTGAATCGATGTCATCCGCTCTGAAAAGTAAGTTGAATAATGTGAAATCGATTCATGTTAATTTTTCCCCACCCGATAAATTAAAAATTTTGAAAAATGATATTTATCTTAGCGATCTCCCTAAATCATGGGCACATTATACGTTAACGTTAAAACCGCTTAATCCTCCGGTCATGGTGGTGCAAATAGAATTAGAATCTGATGAATGGATCTACATTGCAGCGCTTTTACCTCCTCCTTATAACGAGCTTGATGACACTATTTTACCGCCATCGCAATGGTTGTATTTGTTACTTTCGACTGCGTTATTATTACTGTTTAGTTACTTTATGATCCGCCGTCAAGTTCGGCCTTTGCGTAACTTAGCTAAAGCGGCCAACCGAATGAGCCTAGATGTCGATCAGTCGCCATTAATGGAGGAAGGAGCAAATGAGATTGTAACTGCAACCTTAGCGTTTAATCGTATGCAGCAGCGGATTCATCGCTATGTCGTGGATCGTGAACAACTGTTTTCTTCTATTTCGCATGACTTAAAAACACCGATCACTCGTTTACGTTTACGAGCTGAATTGTTAATCGATGACACTAAGCGTGAAAAATTCAACCAAGATCTTGATGAGCTTGAGATGATGGTAAAAGGGGCATTGCAATGTGTGCACGATACCGAGTTACATGAAAATTCGGTTCAAGTTGATCTCAACAAATTGCTATTGGAAGCCGCAGAAATGCACAATCATAAGCAAATTAAAGTACAGCTTCCCTTTGAAAAGATAGCCGCAGTATCGGGTAAGCCATTAGCATTAAAGCGAGTCGTCACCAATATTATTGATAATGGTGTGAAATATGGGGATCAGGTTGAAATTTTTTATCAGTACACGGAATCGCACATTATTCTATTGTTTTGTGACCAAGGAAAAGGCATTCCAGAATCACAGTTAAACTCAGTATTTGAACCTTATGTACGTTTAGAAAATGATCTTGATGGACATGGTTTAGGGCTAGGTATTTGCCGTAATATTTTACATGCGCATGGTGGTGATATTGCTATTCAAAATCGAAATGGCGGTGGGCTTGAAGTGACCATGACGCTGCCTCTTCATTCTGACTTTCATTTTTAGTCATCACCCCTTCAATGTAACGAGTTTGTTACATTGCCATTACACTTTGTACCATTCTATTTTTTTTCCTCATCTATAGTTTTACTGAAACGTTATATATAGCGTTAGCTTTCTATTCTAATAACATTACCTACATGGACGATAATAATGAAAATGATGAAGAAAACCCTTATTACGCTTGGATTACTGTCTGCGAGCTCACTTGCTGCAAGCCAACTTGCTAATGCTGGTGAAGTTGAAGTTTTGCACTGGTGGACATCTGGCGGTGAAGCTAAGTCGGTTGCAGTGCTAAAAGATATGATGGAAAAAGAAGGGCATACTTGGAAAGATTTTGCGGTGGCTGGCGGTGGCGGTGAAAGTGCTATGACGGTACTTAAAACTCGCGCTGTTTCTGGTAACCCTCCTGCGGCAGCGCAAATGAAAGGGCATAATATTCAAGAGTGGGCTGAACTTGGTTTTTTAACTAATTTAGATGATGTTGCTAAAGCCAATAATTGGGATGGTATTTTACCGGGGGTGGTCGCCGATATAAGTAAATATCAAGGCCATTATGTTTCGGTTCCGGTGAATGTGCATCGGGTGAATTGGTTATGGGCGAATAAAGCCGTATTTGATAAAGAAGGTTTGAAGGTTCCGAATTCTTGGGATGCGTTTTTTAAAGTCGGTGATAAATTAAAAGCTGATGGAATTATTCCGCTTGCTCATGGCGGCCAACCTTGGCAAGACGCGACTTTATTTGAAGCGATTGCTTTAGAGAAACTAGGCAGCGCAGATTATAAAAAAGCTTTTGTCGATCTTGATCAAAGTGTGCTGTCAGGCGATAAAATGGTTGAAGCCTTTAAGACGTTTAAAAAAGTGCATAACTATATCGATACTAACTCTCCTGGCCGAGATTGGAATGTTGCAACCTCTATGGTGATCAGTGGTAAAGCTGCGATGCAAATCATGGGAGATTGGGCAAAAGGTGAATTTACCGCCGCCAATAAAACACCAGGTACGGATTATGTTTGTGCTCCAGCGCCAGGTACTGCAAGTGAATTCACCTTTAATGTCGATAGTTTTGCTTTCTTCCAAATTAAAGATAAAGCCAATCAAAAAGCACAAAAAGATCTTGCAAAAACCATCCTTTCTAAAGACTTCCAAGAAATATTCAATTTAAACAAAGGATCGATTCCTGTGCGTTTAGATATGGATATGTCTAAGTTTGATCAGTGTGCGTTAGATTCTATGGCTTCTTTCAAAGCGACCTCTAAATCGGGTGATCTATTACCAAGTATGGCGCATGGCATGTCAACTACGAGCTATGTTCAAGGCGCAATGTTTGATGTGATCACCAACTTCTTCAATGATAGCAATGCCGATCCAAAACAAGCTGCGCAGCAGTTAGCAAAAGCAGTGAAAGCGGCAATGTAATTTCTGCCAGCTAAATTGTGGTTTTAAATACAAAGCGGATTAAAAGTTAAAGGCAATAAATTATAAAGGCTGCGATGTCAGTAAGTTTGCATCCAGCCTTATTTTCTTAGCTGTTATTTCTTTGTACTTAATGAGCTGTACTTAATTTTTTGTATACACAAAACAGCGTTATTAAAGGATCGGTTATGGACAACGCTTTCGATTCCAAACAGACAAAAAAGGTTACTTCTAACAAAAAGCCAAAGCCAAAACTTTTGGATAGGCTGCAATATCTTCTACCTAAAATCGTACTAACACCGACATTGCTTATCACCGTCGTTTGTATTTACGGTTACATAATATGGACAGGCGCTTTATCGCTCACTAATTCGCGCTTTCTTCCAAGTTTCAATCACTTTATTGGATTTGGGCAATATGCCAAGTTAATGGAAAACGATCGTTGGCTCACCTCGATTACTAATTTAGGTATTTTCGGTCTTCTTTTTCTGGCAATAGTGATTGTGCTTGGCGTTGGCCTGGCTATCTTGCTTGATCAAAATATTCGTAATGAAGGCGTGATCCGCAGTATTTATCTTTACCCAATGGCGCTGTCTTTTATTGTGACAGGGACGGCGTGGAAATGGATTCTAAATCCCGGCCTTGGCATTGAGAAAATGGTGCGAGATTGGGGCTTTACCGATTTTAAATTTGATTGGATTGTTGACTCCGACATGGTGGTTTATACCTTGGTAATTGCTGCTGTATGGCAATCTTCGGGTTTTGTTATGGCGATGTTTTTAGCCGGTTTACGTGGTATTGATTCTTCGATAATAAAAGCAGCGCAGATTGATGGTGCGAGTTTGCCGCGTATCTATTGGAGTATTGTTCTACCTTGTTTGCGTCCGGTATTTTTTAGTGCCGTGATCATTACTTCGCATATCGCCATTAAAAGTTTCGATTTAGTTACAGCTCTCACCGCGGGTGGGCCGGGTTATTCATCTGATTTACCCGCTCTATTTATGTACGCTTACTCCTTTACTCGTGGGCAAACTGCGTTAGGTTCTGCCAGTGCAATGATGATGCTAGCCGGTATTTTGGCAATTTTGGTGCCGTATTTGTATTCCGAATTACGGGAGAAAAAATCATGATTACCACTAAAAATTATAAATCTAATTACTTTAATTCTAAAAGAGTCGGACGCATTGCGGTTTATAGTTTGCTGATTTTTTTCTGTGTGCTTTATCTGATGCCATTATTTGTCATGGTGATCACTTCATTTAAAAGCTTGGGGGATATTCGTACCGGTAACTTAATGTCTATGCCGACAGAATGGGTATTAGATGCGTGGCATAAAGCGTGGTCGGACTCTTGTACAGGAGTGAAATGCGAAGGTATTAAAAGCTATTTTTGGAATTCATTTCAAATGGTTATTCCGGCGGTAGCAATTTCAACTCTAATGGGCGCATTTAATGGCTATGTGATCAGTAAGTGGCAATTTAGAGGATCGAATTTATTATTTAGTTTATTACTATTTGGCTGCTTTATTCCTTTCCAAGTGGTTCTGCTGCCAATGGCGGCCACTTTAGGCTATTTCGGCTTGGCAAATACCACTACTGGATTAGTGGTTGTGCATGTGATTTATGGCTTGGCGTTTACGACTTTATTTTTCCGTAATTTCTATGTTGGTGTTCCCGATGAGTTAGTTAAAGCGGCGAAATTAGATGGCGCAGGTTTTTTCACTATATTCTTCCGGATTATGCTGCCACTTTCGACACCTATCATCATGGTGACCGTGATATGGCAATTTACTTCGATTTGGAATGATTTCTTATTTGGCGTGGTGTATTCGGGGTCAGATACTCAACCCATTACTGTAGCGTTGAACAATTTGGTTAATACCAGCACTGGCGTGAAAGAATATAACGTTGATATGGCTGCCGCGATCATTGCTGCATTGCCCACTTTATTGGTGTATGTGGTGGCCGGAAAGTATTTTGTGCGTGGGTTAACCGCAGGCTCAGTGAAGGGCTAATAATAAAAATTAAGGATAATAAATGGCGACGTTAGAGCTAAACCAAATACGAAAAACTTACCGCAATGCGGATAATGAAACGTTGAAAGGCATTAATATTTCGATTGAATCTGGCGAGTTTTTGATTCTTGTTGGGCCTTCCGGTTGCGGAAAGTCAACCTTGATGAATGCGATAGCAGGGCTTGAATCGATAAGCTCTGGAGAGATAGTCATTGATGGCATTGATGTATCGAACATTGAACCTAAAGACCGTGATATTGCGATGGTGTTTCAATCTTATGCTTTATATCCGAATATGACGGTTCGCGGGAATATCGCTTTTGGGTTAGAGATCCGAAAAATGCCGAAAGTGAAAATCGAAGCTGAAGTGAATCGCGTGGCGGAAATGCTACAAATCGATCATTTACTTGATCGAAAGCCAGCGCAACTTTCTGGTGGACAACGTCAGCGTGTTGCCATGGGGCGTGCGTTGGCTCGTCAGCCTAAATTGTATTTATTTGATGAACCATTATCAAATTTAGATGCGAAACTGCGGGTGGAAATGCGTACTCAAATTAAGCGCCTTCATCAACAACTCAATACCACTATTGTATATGTGACGCACGATCAAATTGAAGCTATGACTTTGGCTGACAGGATTGCAGTGATGAAAGATGGCGAGTTACAGCAACTTGGCACACCAAAAGAAATCTATAACCAACCTAATAATATGTTTGTAGCCGGTTTTATGGGGTCGCCGTCAATGAATTTCATTAAGGCGAGAGTTGATCTGGATGAACACGACAATCCGCTAGGTCAAGTTTGGACTGCCGATGGGCAAGCGCATCAAATAAACTTACCTGACAGGTTGCGTAAATTTGACGGCGAAACAATCATCATAGGATTAAGACCAGAATACATCACTGAGCAATCAACAGAAGAGGGGCGAACTTGGACTGAAATACCTATGAAAATTGATGTCTTAGAACCAACCGGACCAGATACCATTGCGATTGTGGAAATTAACCAACAGCATGTCGCTTGTCGTTTATCCGCCGAATTTGATGCAAAAGTTGGTGATATGGTTCCGTTGTATTTTGATCTTTCTCACGCGGTATTTTTTGATGTTCGAACTGAAATGAGAATTTAGCCTAAATTTCGGATTGAGTAGCTCAGTGGCGTAATATTGAGCTACTTTTCCTTTTATTGATGAAAAAAATCGCCCATCCCTTGAAAATATTTCCTTATGTCCCCACTTCTGAAACGTGATCATTCTCGCTCTCGTTAAAAAAATAACGAAAAAAGGTGAAATGTCACCGTGAGAATTTAGCTCTTGGCTCGACAGGCTCTATTCATGTCGCTAGAATGGCGCGTCTGAATTTTATCCTGAGACTCTTTATTCTGAGACTAATAGGAGAGGCCTTTGCTAAAAAGAGTATGGCGTTTTAGCCATGTTTCTGTAGAAGGCTTCATTCATTAGTTCAATTATTGGTTAGTGAGGTTATTGCCATAGAGCGATACTTCTTATTAAAAGATAGTTGATACTCACTAATTTTAAGTGTTCATTTGAACGCCACACAAGGAATGACGTTGAGCTCTGCCCAATTGGTGCAACTGGCTCGACTCATACGCTCAGATTTCTGAGCCAGTTTTGAGGTTTATATATAATGCAATCTACTGTTGAAACTCTAGAAGGCCTAGAACGCCGTCTTACTATTACTGTTCCTGCTGCTAACATCGAAGATGCAGTAACTGCTGAACTACGAAAAATTGCGAAAACCCGTCGTTTTGATGGTTTCCGTAAAGGTAAAGTTCCAATGAAAATGGTTGCACAAATGTTCGGTCAGTCTGTACGTCAAGACGTAATGGGCGAAGTAATGCACCGTCATTTTATCGAAGCTATCGTTAAAGACAAAATTAATCCAGCTGGTGCGCCAACATTCGCTCCAGTTCAAAATGAAATCGGTAAAGACATCGTATTTACTGCTTCATTTGAAATTTACCCAGAAGTAGAGCTTAAAGGTCTTGAAAACATCACTGTTGAGAAACCAGCAGTAGAAGTAAAAGATGAAGACGTTAACGAAATGATTGAAACACTTCGTAAGCAACAGTCTACTTGGGCTGAAGTTCAAGAAGCTGTTTCTGAAAGCTCTCGTGCAACTATCGATTTCCTAGGTTATATCGATGGTGAAGCATTTGAAGGCGGAAAAGCGGATGCATTCCCTCTAGAAATGGGCCAAGGACGTATGATTCCTGGTTTTGAAGATGGTGTATTAGGTAAGAAAGCAGGCGAAGAATTCTCTATTGATGTGAACTTCCCAGAAGATTACCACGCAGAAAACTTAAAAGGTAAATCAGCTAAGTTCGATATTAAATTGAGCAAAGTTGAAACTCGTGAGCTTCCTGAGCTAACTGATGAGTTTGTTTCTAAATTTGGCGTAACTGAAGGCGGCATTGACGCACTGAAAGTTGAAGTTCGTAAAAATATGGAACGTGAGCTTAAGCAAGCGATTAAAGGCCGTATTAAAGAGCAAGCTATTAATGGTTTGGTTGAACAAAATGCAATGGACGTACCATCTGCACTTATCGATCAAGAAATTGAAGTTCTACGTCAACAAGCGTCTCAACGTTTCGGCGGCAATCCAGAAGCTGCGGCTCAATTACCACGTGAATTGTTTGAAGAGCAAGCAGCACGTCGCGTTAAAGTTGGCCTACTTCTTGGTGAAGTGATCAAAGCTGAAGAGCTAAAAGCGGATGATGAGCGTGTTAAAGCACTTATCGAAGAAATGGCAACGGCTTATGAAGATCCATCTGAAGTAATTGCTTACTACGAGCAAAACGAGCAAATGATGAATAACATTCGTAATGTTGCTCTAGAAGATCAAGCTATCGAGGCTATCATTGCTAAAGCGAATGTTTCTGATAAAGAAGTGAGCTTCAATGAACTAATGAACCAGCAACAACCAGCTTAATTTTTTAAGCCTGTTGCAGGTGTAAAGAGTAAGTGTATTTGCTCTTTATGATGCCTAAACCTATGTATTTTATTCTAGGTTGTAAGCATAACAATGGCTCGATATGACACTCAAATGAGGCGTTCATTCGAGCCATTTATTTTTTATAGCTGGCTGTTAATAGCGGGCTTATAGGTTTATGATTAATAGGCTATTGCTAATATTTATTCATGGTTAGTACTAACTTTTGTAGTTAATAGTAATGATGATTATCAATTGCAGTGATTATAAATCCACTACAGGGAAAGCGGAATATGAGCTACCAAGTAAATAATACAATGTCTCCAATTATTGATGCGCTGGTACCAATGGTGGTAGAGCAAACTTCTCGCGGTGAACGTTCGTACGATATCTATTCTCGTCTATTAAAAGAACGTATTATCTTTTTGACTGGCCAAGTAGAAGATCACATGGCGAATTTGGTTGTGGCTCAATTATTATTTTTAGAGTCAGAAAGTCCAGATAAAGATATTTTCTTATACATTAACTCACCAGGCGGAAGTGTAACGGCGGGCATGTCTATTTATGACACGATGCAGTTTATCAAACCAAATGTGAGCACTGTATGTATGGGGCAAGCATGTTCAATGGGTGCATTCCTATTGGCTGGTGGCGAAAAAGGTAAACGTTTCTGCTTACCAAATTCACGAGTGATGATTCACCAACCACTTGGTGGCTTCCAAGGTCAAGCGTCAGATATTCAAATTCATGCACAAGAAATTTTAACCATCAAGCAACGTTTGAATGGTTTACTTGCAGAGCATACAGGCCAACCATTAGAAGTGATTGAGCGCGATACTGATCGTGATAACTTCATGTCTGCACAGCAGTCAGTGGATTATGGTTTAGTGGATTCGGTTTTAAGTAATCGCCCAGCATAAGCAATTCACCTTGTAATAAGCAATTCAAGGTAAATTGTTGTAGACTGAAAAAAGAATTAAAGGTTAAGAGGATAGCGAATGACAGATAAAAGCAAAGAGGGTGGTAGTACAAAACTGCTGTATTGCTCTTTCTGCGGTAAAAGCCAGCACGAGGTTCGCAAGCTGATCGCAGGTCCTTCCGTATACGTATGTGATGAATGTGTTGATTTGTGTAATGACATTATTCGCGAAGAAGTGAAGGATGTTGTACCAAAGAAAGAAGCTGAAGCGTTACCAACACCAAAAGATATTCGTGAACACTTAGATGATTACGTTATTGGTCAAGATTACGCTAAAAAAGTACTTTCTGTTGCGGTATATAACCACTACAAGCGCTTACGTAATGGCGACAAAACAAAAGATGGCGTTGAATTAGGTAAAAGTAATATTTTGCTTATCGGTCCTACCGGTAGTGGTAAAACTTTATTGGCCGAAACGCTGGCTCGCTTCCTTGATGTGCCGTTTACGATGGCGGATGCAACTACATTGACCGAAGCCGGTTATGTAGGGGAAGACGTTGAAAATATCATTCAAAAGCTACTGCAAAAATGTGATTATGATGTTTCTAAAGCGGAGCGTGGTATTGTTTACATTGATGAAATTGATAAGATTTCTCGTAAAGCAGAAAATCCATCAATCACTCGTGATGTTTCTGGTGAAGGTGTTCAACAGGCATTATTGAAACTGGTTGAAGGCACGGTTGCTTCGGTTCCACCTCAAGGAGGTCGTAAGCATCCTCAGCAAGAATTTTTGCAAGTCGATACGTCTAAAATCTTGTTTATCTGTGGTGGTGCGTTCTCTGGCTTGGATAAAGTCATTGAGCAACGTGTTGCTGTCGGAACCGGCATTGGTTTTGGCGCCGATGTACGTAGTAAAGATGAAAGTAAAACAGTCAGTGAATTATTCAAACAAGTTGAACCAGAAGATTTGGTCAAATATGGTTTGATTCCAGAATTCATTGGTCGTTTGCCTGTCACTACTACGTTGACAGAGCTGGATGAAGAAGCGCTGATCCAAATCCTTTGCAAGCCCAAAAATGCCCTTACGAAACAGTATGGTGCTTTATTTGACTTAGAAGGTGCAGAGCTTGAATTCCGTGAAGATGCGTTGAAAGCAATAGCGAAAAAAGCGATGGATCGTAAAACCGGTGCTCGTGGTCTTCGATCAATTTTGGAGTCAGTTCTACTTGAGACTATGTATGAGCTGCCATCAACGAAAGATGTGACCAAAGTTGTGATTGATGAATCTGTAATTAAAGGGGAATCTGAACCTCTGTTGATTTATCAAAATGCTGAAAACCAGATCGCAAGTTCTGAGTAATACGGCTAGAAATAGCAAATAATATAAGAAAGGAGGCTGCGGCCTCCTTTTTTTATTTATGTTATTGAATCTAGCAAGTTAGTCCCCATATATCTTTCATTAGTGTAAAAAACTCAATTTAGTACAAACGGAATAGAGAGAATTATATGAACTTGGAGCGTTCCGAGCGTATCGAGATTCCCGTATTACCTTTACGAGATGTCGTGGTTTATCCCCATATGGTTATCCCATTGTTTGTGGGCCGAGAAAAATCGATTCAGTGCCTTGAAGCCGCAATGGAAAATGATAAGCAAGTTTTATTAGTTGCGCAAAAAGAAGCGGAAACTGATGAGCCGAGTACCGATGATTTATTTAAAACCGGTACTGTTGCCACTATTTTACAACTATTAAAATTGCCAGATGGCACAGTGAAAGTTTTAGTAGAAGGTCAGCAACGAGCCAAAGTACATGCTTTTATTGAGCATGAATTTTTCATGGCAGATGCTGAGTTTTTAGCAACACCTAAAGTTGATGAGCGTGAGCAAGAGGTGATCGTTCGCACCGCTATTAACCAATTTGAAGGTTTTGTTAAGCTAAATAGTAAAATTCCACCTGAAGTTTTGACTTCGCTAAATGGCATTGATGACGCCGCGCGACTAGCCGATACAATTGCAGCGCACATGCCACTTAAACTAAATGATAAGCAGCGAGTGCTTGAAATTTCAGATGTGGTTGAGCGATTGGAATTCCTCATGGGTATGATGGAATCTGAGATCGATATATTGCAAGTTGAAAAGCGGATTCGTGGTCGTGTTAAGAAGCAAATGGAGAAGTCTCAGCGAGAGTATTATTTGAATGAGCAAATGAAAGCTATTCAAAAAGAACTCGGTGATATGGATGATGCGCCTGATGAGTTTGAAGCTCTGCAGAAAAAGATCACTGATGCCAAAATGCCAAAAGAAGCTCGTGAGAAAACGGAGCAAGAACTTCAAAAATTAAAGATGATGTCACCAATGTCTGCGGAAGCGACTGTGGTGCGCAGTTATATCGATTGGATGGTAGGCGTGCCTTGGGCCAAGCGTTCCAAGGTGAAAAAAGACTTAGCGAAAGCAGAAGCGGTACTAAATGAAGATCATTACGGCTTAGAACGTGTTAAAGAACGTATTTTGGAATATTTAGCCGTTCAAAACCGAATTAATAAATTAAAAGGCCCAATTTTATGTTTGGTTGGTCCTCCTGGTGTAGGTAAAACCTCGTTGGGCCGCTCTATTGCTGCGGCAACAGGTCGACAATACACACGTATGGCTTTAGGTGGTGTGCGTGATGAAGCCGAAATCAGAGGCCATCGTCGTACTTATATTGGTTCTATGCCTGGTAAATTAATTCAAAAAATGTCTAAAGTGGGCGTGAAAAACCCATTATTCCTACTGGATGAAATTGATAAAATGGCATCAGACATGCGTGGTGATCCATCATCAGCATTACTTGAAGTTCTTGATCCTGAACAAAATAATACGTTTAACGACCATTATCTCGATGTGGATTACGATTTGTCAGATGTTATGTTTGTGGCAACATCAAACTCAATGAATATTCCGGGTCCATTATTGGATCGAATGGAAGTGATCCGCCTTTCTGGTTATACCGAAGATGAAAAGCTGAATATTGCTAAGAAACATTTAACGGATAAACAAATTGAACGTAATGGGCTAAAACCTCATGAAATCACAATTGAAGATTCCGCTATTATCGGGATTATCCGTTATTACACCCGTGAAGCTGGTGTTCGTAGTTTGGAGCGTGAGATTTCTAAGATTTGTCGTAAGGCCGTCAAGAATATCTTACTAGATAAAGACTTGAAATCAGTCACCGTTAATATGGATAACTTGAAAGACTATCTTGGTGTGCAACGCTGTGACTATGGCAAGGCTGATGATAGTAACCGTGTTGGTCAAGTTACGGGTCTTGCTTGGACAGAAGTGGGGGGCGATTTATTAACAATCGAGACTCAATCTATGCCGGGCAAAGGTAAGCTTACCTATACTGGTTCGCTAGGTGATGTGATGCAAGAGTCCATTCAAGCTGCAATGACCGTAGTGCGCTCTCGCGCTGAGAAATTAGGTATTAATCCTGATTTTTATGAAAAGCGTGACATCCATGTTCATGTCCCTGAAGGTGCAACGCCAAAAGATGGCCCAAGTGCAGGTATTGGTATGTGTACTGCTCTTGTTTCTAGTTTAACTGGGAATCCAGTACGAGCGGATGTTGCTATGACAGGTGAAATTACTTTACGTGGTGAAGTATTGCCGATTGGTGGTTTGAAAGAGAAATTACTGGCGGCGCATCGTGGTGGAATAAAAATGGTTCTTATTCCTAAAGAGAATGAACGTGATCTTGAAGACATTCCAGCGAACGTCATCGCAGACTTAGTCGTGAAACCAGTGCAGTGGTTAGATGAAGTTTTAGTCTTAGCTCTCGAAAATGATCCTTCTGGTTGTGTGATTGATATCACAAAGTAGTGATATTAAACAAATTTAGCTAAAAGTTTGACACTGACAGGTCGGAAAGTACTTGTCAGCGTTTTTTTTCAAGGCTAAGTTAAGTCTCTATAGACCTGAGCCGCCTAGTCATAAAGACTTAAAGTAATAAAGGCTCAGTCTAAATATTGCAATTTCATTTTATGGAACGAAACACTGCTTATATTTGTAAGTAGCAAAGAGAGGAACAACAAGTGAATAAAACTCAATTAGTAGAAAAAATTGCTGGTGACGCAGATATCTCTAAAGCCGCCGCTGGTCGTGCATTAGACGCATTTATTGAAGCAGTAACAGAAACATTGAAATCAGAAGATCAAGTTGCACTCGTTGGCTTTGGTACTTTCAGTGTACGTACTCGTGCCGCTCGCACAGGTCGTAACCCAAAAACCGGTGAAGAGATCCAAATTTCTGAAGCTAAAGTGCCTGCTTTTAAAGCTGGTAAAGCACTAAAAGATGCTTGCAACGCATAATTAGTTCGATTTAAAGATAATTTAGGTTAGGTTTTTCGAATTACCTCAATCTTTCACTATCAAAAGGCGCATCTTACTGGTGCGCTTTTCTTTTTCTGATATTATCGAATGTAATATTTTTCATTTTGTCAGCGTGGTATTCATGCTGGTATCAGTCAGTATCTAGAGAGCAATCAGACTATGATGGATCGACTACGCGAAGGCGTAAATGGCATCGCAATTAAAATTATTTTAGGGTTAATTATCCTTTCATTTGTATTTGCTGGTGTAAGCAGTTATTTAGTCACTGGCGGTAGCAATGTTGCCGCGAAAGTGGGTCATACAGAAATTGACCGTGGGTCATTTGAGCAAGCTTATCAAAATCAGCGTAATCAAATGCAATCACAAATGGGTGATTATTTTTCCCAAATGATGGGTGACCCCCAATACGTACAATCATTTCGTAAAAGTGTCTTAGACCAAATGATCAATGATGTATTGCTACAGCAGTATGCCGAATCATTGAACTTGCGTATCAGTGATAAACAAGTGCGCGATTTGATTTTGACGATGCCTCAATTCCAAAAAGATGGGAAGTTTGATCAAGATAGTTATGCTGCAACATTACGTCGTGCTGGTTTCTCGGCGGACAGTTTTGCTGAGTATTTACGTAAGGATTTATTGCGTAATCAAGTCGTGACCGCACTACAAGGAAGTGAATTTGTACTTCCAACTGAAATTAGCATCCAGAGTAAACTGATTACTCAACAACGCGAGATTCAATCTCTTGTATTGAATGTGGCTGATTTTTCTAAAAAGGCCAAGGTGTCTGAAGATGAAATTAAAGCTTATTATTCAGCCCATCAAGATACTTATACTCGCCCAGAACAAATGAAAGTATCTTACCTGGAACTTTCAGCTGAGCAGTTAAAGAAATCTATTAAGATCACGGATGAAGAAGCCCAAAAATACTATCAAGCGCATTTAGATAAGTTTTCATCTAAAGGTCAACGTAAGGTTGCACATATTTTAATTAAAGATGATAAAGCGAAAGCCGAGTCTATTTTAGCTAAGTTAAAAGGCGGTGCTGATTTTGCTACGCTTGCTCAAGAAAATTCAGAAGACATCGGAAGTGCAAAATCTGGTGGTGATTTGGGTTGGATTGAACAAGGTGTGATGGATCCTGAGTTTGAGAAAGCTGCTTTTGATTTGAAAGAAAAAGGTGATGTTTCTGAAATCGTTAAATCTGATTTTGGCTATCACATTATTGAGCTTGAAGATGTAAAACAAGCACAAGCTAAACCATACTCAGAAGTAGTGGCTAGCATTAAATCTGATTTATTAGATGAAAAGGCCGTTGACCAATTCTACAAGTTGCAAACTAAACTTGAGTCCGTAGCATTTGAATCTCCAGATTCATTAAGTGAGTCGGCGAAAGCGATTAACGGAACAGTACAGAAAACAGATTATATTTCGGCTGATAACTCCCCTGAAATTTTACAATCTCAAAGTGTAACTAAAGCATTAGAAAGTGCAGACGTTAAACAAGATGGTTTGAACTCTGAAGTATTAGAAGTCGCTCCTGAACATGTTGTCGTTGTCCACGTTGAAGATGTACGTAAAGAAATGGTTCTGCCACTTGAAGAAGTACACGCTAAAGTTCAACAAAGCGTTGCGAAAACAAAAGGTGAGCAAGATGCATTAGCGGCGGCCCAAAAAATGGTCAAAGCACTTCAAGGTGGGGATGAATCAGTTTTAGCTGCACAGCATGTTAGCTTTGGTGATGTGGAGATGATTGATCGACGCTCACCTCTTGCCTCAAGTGTTTATGCTATGCCGCATCCTAATGGTGATAAAGCTGTTTATGGCCAGTCTCGCGATCAGCAAGGTAACATTGTCGTGATTAAGTTAAATAAAGTAACTATTGAGAATAATGACCAATATGCACAGCAAATTGGCGGCCAATTATTGAAGTTGAATAATCAACAAGATATTACGGCGATTATTGCTGGATTACGTGAAAATACTTCTATTGAATATAAGGCATTACAAGAAGAGCAATAGCCTTCAATTGTAGTCTGTGAATATTCAATAAATAATGAAAGGCTGCCCTACGCAGCCTTTTTGCTTCTTAGCGATTAACTTAAATTTTCGATTTATTTATATTTCCGTATGGTTCAGCTAGTTGTAATTATTATTTTAGTTAATTACTTATTGTTATGTGGTCTGTCTCAAGTCCATTTTTGAGACAAAATTACATCGTTGGTTGATTTAATCTGGCGCTTCAATTTTTTAAAAGAGAAGAGCTAGTCTATGCGAATGTTATCAAGTTTATGTTTATTGCTTATCACGGTGTTAATGCCAGCAGGAATGGCGATTGCTGAGAATGCGGATGTACAGCATGAAGGTATCGCCATTACCGTTAATATTAATACGGCTGATGCGACTGAAATTGCGACAATGCTTAAAGGTATTGGTGATAAGAAAGCGCAAGATATTATTAATTATCGAAAAGAACACGGTAAGTTTAAAGATATGGAATCATTAAAGCAGGTGAAAGGGATCGGACAGTCAACCATTGATAAAAATAAAGACCGTATTTTGCTTTAATTAACATCAAGTTTTCAATAAATGAACATGCCAATATATAAACCCACTTGAGAATTAGAACGAAAATAATAAAAGGGCACTTAGTAGGGAGTACTTCACATATTACTAGGTGTTCTTTTTAATACTTTATCTATTGGAGTCAAAGCTAAGATAAATCCTGTAATTGTGCCAAATAAGTGAGCATTAATCGCGACGTTTGCCCCAATCAATTGTTCACTGTCTGTCGGTGATCCTAGCATCTGCTCCCAAAGTATTTTGATAACTAATCCAATAGCCAAGAATAAACTCGCTCTATTGCCACCTCGCCATTCTTTCATTGCATAGAAGCCAAATATGCCGTGTAACACTCCAGATAAACCCACATAGACTTGAGTGGAAGTTGTGAGTAATAGTAGACCAACGGATGTGGAAAGAAACATGACAAGCCAGATAAAGGTTTGTGTGTGAAACTCTGAGCGAAATATAGACGTTATTAGCCATAAGCCAATCAGATTCATCCCTAAATGATAGATATTGGTATGAGTGAAATTTCCTGTTACGATCCGCCATACTTGTCCAGATGCAATTAAGTTACTGTCCCATTGCATCCAAGTTTGTAATAAAGGGATCTGAAATATCGCCATGGCGGCACTTATAATAACCAGTGTACGGAACAAATAACGTCCTTATGTCTCGATATTGTCTAAAATGTGGTAAAGCGAACCTTGCTTGTATTTGCCGGTGGATCACCTTTATTTCGAATGAGACTGAAGTCGTGATCTTACAGCATCCATCTGAAGCAAAACGCCCGATGGGAACGGCTAAGATTTTAGCATTAAGCTTAAGTAATTGTGTGTGTTTTGTTGGTGAAGACTTTAGTCAGCATAATGATCTCAATTCATTGTTAGATGATGCGGATGTAGAATCTGCGGTTTTATATCCAGGTGCTGAGAGTATTGAGATTGATGATTGGCTTCAACAATATAGTTTGAAGCCAAATAATATAGGGCAATATAGTGTTGAGAAAACGCAAACCGTGACTCAACTTAAACAGACTCATTTAACAAAATCAAAAAAACGTTTAATTCTACTCGATGGGACTTGGAAGAAAGCGTATAAAATTTGGCAGCTATCTACCAACCTTCATTCTTTCGTTCGAGTTCAATTGCCAGAGAACCTTGAGGGAAATTATCGCATCCGTAAAGCTCCGTCGATACAACATCTTTCTACAGTTGAAGCTGGGTATTATGGTTTGCAATTGATAGAGCCTTCTGTGGACTTTTCACCACTGATTCACGCTTTCGAGCAAATGGTGGATTTTCATATATCGCAAATGCCCGATGGTGTGTTTGATAAAAATTATAAGTAAGTTGATCAAATCGCTGAAAATAATTGCTGATGCATTCGTTGTGCGTAACCATCGGTCATCGCTGAAATGTAATCGGCTAGAACTCGAGTGCCACCTTGGTGATCATTCTCTGCTTGTTGCCATTTTTCCTTCGTTGCATTTGGTAATAATCGCATTGGATCGGCATTTAATGCTTCGAAAATATCCATAATGATTTGTTGTCCTTTATATTCAAATTGCTGAACTTCTGGGACATAAATGACATTTTTAAAAACAAATTGCTTAAACACTTCTAGGGCATGAGCAACTGGCGCATCCATATAAGCGTTGATGTTGAGTAAAGGAGTATCAAAAGGTTGGTCAGAATTAACGGTGTCTAGGTTAATACTGGTTAGTAAGGCGTTGACGATTCCACCAATTGCATCTTTACGGTGGTGGTGCTTATCTGAAAAGAGCTTTTCGCTCAATGTATCTATATTTTTCTCAAACCATTCATCACCACATTCGGCTAATTGACTGGCCGCACCTTCTTGCCATTGTTTACGAGAAATCATATTCAATACGATGGCATCTTCTAAATCGTGCACGCCATAAGCAATATCATCGGCTAATTCCATGATAGAGCCATCTAAGGATTTAAAGCGAGTTTTATGGTGAGCATAAGGTGGAGTGTTTTCAGGCTCTGGGTTTAAAAATTTTGGGCGTAGAGTTGAAAGTGCAGCTTGATCACGAAGGGATAATGGTTCAAGTACCCATTTTAAAAACTCTTGGTCAATGTCATAAATTCCTTTTGCAGGTAACCAGTCTTGAGCTTTTAGTTGCCGTGGTGTAGTGATATCAGGTGGGCGTATCGAAGACTGTACTTGGCTAATTAACGCTGGGTATTTTAGTAGTCCTAATAAGGTACGTCGCGCGAGATTCATCCCGTTGTTTTCAGTATAAGGTTCGAGTTGGCTAACAATACGGAAAGTTTGTGCATTACCTTCAAATCCACCATGGTGACGAAGCATGTAGTTGAGTGCTACTTCACCGCCGTGACCAAAAGGAGGGTGACCAATATCATGCGCCAAACATAGTGTTTCGACTAAACTAGAATCGGGTAATATCTCTGAGTATTGAGGTTGTTTACGTTTTATTTGTTCTAAGATTCCGGTGCCTATTTGAGATACTTCTAAAGAGTGCGTTAGGCGAGTGCGGTAGAAATCATTATGTCCGGTGCTATGCACTTGAGTTTTGGCTTGTAAGCGACGAAAAGCGGCAGAGTGAAGAACTCGTGCTCGATCGCGTTGAAATGCATCACGGTGATCGTTCCGTCTTAATTTTTGCTCGTTATTCATGCGAGCTTGCCAAGCTATGTTATTAGGAATGTCGAGCATCGCAGTATTGACGGGTGTATTAGATGGTTTGGATGCAGAAGATGGTTTAGACATGTTTTTCCTCATCAACGTTTTTAATTAGCTTATTTCATCTAAGGTTAGCTCAAAACTTGGTGCAAAAACGGTTAAAAAATAACGCATTTCAGGTGTTTCACGTTCTTTCAAGGTTAGTAATAAGCGTGCTTTAGCTTGTTCGAATTCATGGTTACCAACCGAAAGCTCTTCTAAACATTTTAAATAAGCGCATAAGCTATCGGCTTGTTTCACCATCGCTTGTTCTTCAGGATTCATAGCATCACTAATCAGAAAAGGGGCGAAATCTTCTTGTAGCTCTTCAGGCAGCATCGACACTAATCTTCTTTCTGCTTCTAATTCAATTTTCTTATATTCTTTTGCAATTTCAGGGTTGTGGTATTTCACTGGCGTAGGCAAGTCACCAGTTAATACTTCACTTGTATCGTGGTACATGCCGAGTAATGCTATACGTTCAGGATTTAACTTACCGCCAAATTTTTTGTTTTTTATGATCGCCAAAGCATGACCAACAAAGGCAACTTGTAAGCTATGTTCGGAAATGTTCTCAGCTGAGATTGAACGCATTAATGGCCAGCGTTGAATTAGCTTCATCCGCGCAAGATGCGCAAAGAAGTGACTTGGTTGTTCTAGTGTTGAAGATGGCGTTAATAAGTTAGGGAGAGAATTGCTATCGGTATTCATACGGCCTCCTGCCATTTTAGATGCTTGAGAAGAATACAAATCAGGCTTCAGTTTGAGAGCTGAAGCCTGAGGCATAATTATTGAGAGTAGGTCGATAAGAATCGTTCAAAGCGGCCAATCGCGATTTCTAAATCTTCCACATGAGGTAAGGTAACAATGCGGAAGTGATCGGGTTGTTTCCAGTTAAAGCCAGTACCTTGAACCAGCAGCACTTTTTCTTGAATTAAGAAATCGAGCACCATCTTGGCATCATCTTTAATCTTGTATTTTTTAGTGTCTATTTTTGGGAATAAATACATTGCCCCTTTGGGTTTGACACAAGTAATACCTGGGATCTGTGTGATTAGTTCATACGCTTTGTTTCGTTGTTCCAATAAGCGTCCACCAGGTAAGAGTAATTCATTAATACTTTGATAACCACCTAGCGCCGTTTGAATCGCGTGTTGCATTGGTACGTTGGCACATAGTCGCATTGACGCGAGCATATCGAGGCCGTCCACATAGCCTTTCGCTAAGTGTTTAGGGCCAGTTAAGAACATCCAACCACCACGGAAACCACAAACACGATAAGCTTTAGACAAGCCATTGAAGGTTGCCATTAAAACATCGTCAGCTAGCGTGGCAATTGAAGTGTGGGTTGCGCCGTCATAGAGAACTTTATCGTAAATTTCATCAGCAAAAATAATCAGTCCATGTTGACGTGCAATCTCAACGACTTGTATCAAAAAGTCTCGGCTGTATACCGCACCGGTTGGGTTGTTGGGGTTTATCAGCACAATACCACGAGTATTTGGTGTGATTTTCTTCTTAATATCGTCTAAGTCTGGATACCAATCGGAAGATTCATCACAAATATAATGAACCGGTTTACCACCTGCGAGTGATGCGGCAGCTGTCCATAATGGATAATCTGGCGCAGGAATTAATATTTCGTCACCATTATTCAGTAAGGCTTGCAGTGACATTACGATCAACTCGGAAGCACCATTGCCGATATAGACATCTTCAACTTCTAAATCACGTAACCCTAATTTTTGATAATGCTGTACGACCGCTTTACGCGCAGAATAAATGCCTTTGGAGTCACAATAACCTTGAGAAGTAGGTAGGTTACGAATTACATCAACTAAGATTTCATCAGGGGCATCAAAACCAAATGGGGCGGGGTTGCCAATATTGAGTTTTAATATTTTTTGCCCTTCTTCTTCCATGCGTTTGGCATGTTTTAAGATTGGGCCTCGAATGTCGTAACAGACATTATCGAGTTTTGATGACATCTCGATGTTTTTCATGGCGGCTCTCAGGTGGTGAAAAAATAGTGTGATTTAAGTTACACTATTTTTTCAGCGCAAACCACTGAAAAAGCAGGTAAGAGATAGCAAAATGAGTGGTATTTTTATCTTAATGATTGTTGGCCTGAAAACCGAATGGAAGCGTGGGTTTGGTGATTAATTTATTGATATCAGCTGATTGCTTGATTTGAGGTAACTGAATAATTAAATTGTGGCCTAATTAGATCCAAAAGCGCTGTCATATCAAGTGGCTAACCATTAGAATAATCAAAAATTTGGTTTAAACTTTAAGTAGAAAAAATAGATTGAGAGGTTGGCTTGTCTGAATTGCATCGAGTGATTTTATCTTTAATTGAGCGAGTAGAAAGCGAACAAATACAGGACGGAAATCGGCTGAGTGAAGTGGTTGCCATGCCAAGTGATTTTAATTGCATTGATTGGTTAGAAGCCCAGCCTTTATTTCCTAAGTTTTATTGGCAGTCTCGTGACAGTCGTGAAGAAGTTGTCGTGTTAGATCAATTGCATTCATTTACCAACCCTCTCGCTGCGTATACTATTTTAGGTGATAATCAAAGAGTGTGGGGTGGTAAGGCTTTTGACCATGAGCAATCGAAGACTCAGCGCCAGTCATGCTATTTCTTCCTACCGATTATTGAATTGAGTCGACAGGATGAAATCTGGACTCTAAACGTTAACTTATCGAATGATCCACAACGAATCTTACATGCGCTATATCAATTAAAAATGGATTATAGCGAGATTCCTCCACTACAGACTCAAGTTGGCACCATTCATTACTCTCCTCAATTTAACGAATGGCAGCATATAGTCAATAAAGCATTAACGGCTATAAATCGCGATGAATTTGAAAAGGTAGTCTTGGCTAGAAAAACGCGAGTTGAGTTACCAATCCCGATTAAAGCTTCTCATCTTTTAAAAGCAAGTCGGGCAATTAACCACAATAGTTTTCATTTTTTACTATCGTTTTCTGAGCATCACGGTTTTACCGGTTCGACACCGGAGCGTTTGTACAACCGGATTGACGATATGTTAGAAACAGAGGCATTAGCAGGTACGATTGGTCGCAGCGATAATCCTGATGAAGATGCGCGCTTGTCACAATGGCTATTATCGGATGATAAGAATTTGCGTGAAAATCAAATTGTGGTGGATGATATTGTTCAATGTTTAGCGCCTCATACTGAAAGTATTGATGTTCAAACTGATGTGCAGTTGATTCGACTCAGAAAAGTTCAGCATCTTATCCGGCGTATTCATGCCAGACTTAAATTTGGAATTAAAGGGATACATTTACTTTCGGCTTTGCAACCTACTGCAGCCATGGCAGGGTTGCCGAGAGAGGACGCAATTCAATTTATTCGAATGAATGAGCCATTTACTCGAGGTTGGTATAGTGGCTCTGTAGGATATTTTGGGCATGAAAAAGCCGAGTTTTGTGTTGCGATTCGCAGTGCGTTGATCAATGACAATGCGGTGAAGCTTTATGCTGGGGCTGGGATTGTAACCGGTTCTGAAGCCGAATATGAATGGCAAGAGCTTAATCGTAAAACGGCGACCTTACTAAGCCTTATTTCGGAACATAATGATAATGAGGAGCCCGCGTGAGTCAGGCTGGAATCAACCGTATTTGGGCACAAGCTATTTTAGACGTTTTGACTAGCAATGATGTTAAACACATTTGTATTGCGCCGGGATCGCGTTCTACTCCATTAAGTTTAGAAGCTTTAGATCTTGCGCAGCGTTGTGGTGTGACTATTCATACGCATTTCGATGAGCGAGGTCTGGCTTTTCTGGCTTTGGGGCTTGCAAAATCGGCTCAAGCCAAAGGTTCTTCACAACCTGTGGCGATCATTGTCACATCGGGAACGGCGGTTGCCAATCTATTACCCGCGGTAGTTGAAACAGGGCTGACCGGAGAGGCATTGGTTTTATTGACAGCGGATAGACCCGAAGATCTTATTGGCGTAGGGGCAAATCAAGCGATTCAACAACAAGGTATTTTTTCTTCCCATGTTGTCAAAAGTATCCATTTGCCAAGCCCAAGTATTGAATCATCATTAGCTGACTGTTTAGGTAATATTCAATCAGGTTTGAATTTACAAATGCAGCACGGTGGCTCTTTACATATTAACTGCCCATATCCTGAGCCGCTTTATATACAATTTGAGCAAGAGAAATCTCAATATTTACCTTATTTGAAAAAATCCTTGTCGGATGCTGGCTTTAATTCAAACCAATGTACGCTCATGAATCAAGTTAATGATGAGGTTAAGAGCATTCGCATTGCTGAAGTTGAGAATGAAAGACAACAAACTCTATTAAATAAACTTGGCCGTAAAAAGGGTGTGATAGTTATTGGTAAAGTTCCTTTTGAACAAGCTTGCTATGCTCGTAAATTAGCTCAACAGTTAGGCTGGCCTTTATTGAGCGATCCACAAAGTGGAGTAACCAGTCATTGGGCTCATTATGATCTCTGGCTGCAGCATGAAGGTTACCAAGCACAGTTGTCTCAAGCGGATTGTATTTTACAGTTTGGCGCTCGTTTCGTTTCTAAACGCTTAGGTTTTTGGATTCGCTCGATGGCAAACCACGATACTTGTCCTTATTGGGTATTTGATCCCTCGAACAGTGTTCTAAACCCCGATCATCTGCCACAATTACGTACCGTTGCTTCAGTGGAGGATTCGGTGCGATTATTAGAAAGTGCAATACAGAATAAAAGTTGTGAATTCTATGGTTGGGGAGATGATATACAAGCAGCGGCTTTTGTAGCCCAGCATGCGGCGTTAAAGTTAGCTGCTCAAGATGGAGTGGTTGATTTTGGAATTGTTGATAAGGGGCTAACTGAATGCCAGCTTGCTCTACAACTGGGTCAGATTCTATCGCGGCTAAACTCTGCTGATTTATTCATTGGTAACAGTCTGATTGTTCGTCTTGTCGACATGCTCAGTGCGATAACGGATACATCGGTTTATACTAATCGAGGCGCTTCTGGTATTGATGGGCTTATTGCTACTTCTACTGGTGTGCAACGAGGTAATCAGCAAGCGATGTTAACTCTCATTGGTGATACGTCATTATTGTATGATCTGAACTCTTTAGCGCTGTTATCTCATGTTTCTAAGCCACATGTGGTTATTGTAACCAATAATGATGGTGGGGCGATTTTTGATCTATTACCCGTTCCTGATGCACAAAAACAGACTCTTTATCAAATGCCACACGGCTATCAGTTTGAATTTGCAGCAAGACAATTTGGCTTAGATTACGCGCAACCGACACAGTTTAGTCAGTGTTTAGATAGCATACAAAATTATGTAGAACGTTTTATTCAAGGCGATACAGAGGCAGCTTTAGTCATTGAAGTGGTAACGGCACCAGAGCAAGCATCCACCCAAATTCAAACCATTGTACAGGCGGTAAAAGATCATGTTGTATAGCCAAGTAGTCGATAAATCAAATGAAGTGGATTCGGTTCAACCCATTCCTGTTTTTTTGCATGGATTTTTAGGATCAACGTTAGATTGGCAAGAGTGTTTGTCTTATCTAAAAATACCTCAGTCGATCCAAGTTGACTTGCCTTGCCATGGAATGAGTAAGTACTGTGAAGTCATTGACTTTGATGCGGCTTGCCAACAAATTCAACTTACCGTATTAGCGCAATTGAAAAAGCGTAATTTAGCGTTGAACTCCCCGTTAGTTCTGGTTGGTTATTCTTTGGGTGCTCGTATTAGCATGTACGCGATTGCTAAAAAAGCATTGCCTGAATTGAACGTGAAAGCGGCTATCTTTGAAGGCGGAAGTTTTGGTTTTCAAAATGAAGAGGATAGACTTTTACGTTGGGAAGGTGATAAGCATTGGTCAAAGCGTTTTGCGACCGAAGCCATCGATGAAGTGTTATATGACTGGTATCAGCAGGGTGTATTTTCTTCTCTAACCGAAGATCAGCGTGAAGATTTAGTTGAGATCAGAAGTGATAATTTAGGGTCTCAATTAGGATGTATGTTGCGTGCTACCTCATTATCTAAACAGCCTTATTTACTGGATGACTTAAAAACACAGCCACTTCCTTTATTGTACTTGTATGGTGAGCATGATGAAAAATTCAAATCGGTAGCGGAGCAAAGTGGTCTGAATGCTAAGGAAGTGACCAATGCTGGTCATAATGCGCATAATGAACAACCGCAGCAATATGCTCAATTGGTTGATGATTTTATCCAGTCACTTGGTTTTAAAAAATAAGCGATAAGATTTGCTGTTCTCTATATCCAAGTAAGATGGCTATATGCTCAAGTAAGGCGTGTGATGATAATTACATGCCTTTTTACTTTATATTTATTGATTCTATTTAACATGGTTTCTTATGATGCAAACAACTCGCCAAGCCACTCTTTATCGCTATAAACTGCCAATGGACAGCGGTGTGATTGTTCGTCAGCAACGTTTATCTCAACGTGATGGTTTAATTATTGAGCTGACTGAAAAGGGTCGTACTGTTTATGGTGAGATTGCGCCATTACCTAGTTTTAGTTTGGAGTCGGTTGATCAGGCACAAGATCAGTTATTGCCACTATTGGAAATATGGCAATCCTCTGGGAAATGGCCTGAATTTAATAGTTTGTTCCCTTCGGTTGCATTTGGATTATCTATCGCTCAGCTAGAACTTGCTGGTGGATTACCGGGGCAAGGACAATATCTTGCGGCGCCATTATGTGCTGGTGATCCAGACGAATTACTGCCTGTATTTGAAAAAATGAGGGTAGATCCTCTTTTATCAAAACAGCAGCAAGCGCAACAAAAAGTGGCGAAAGTGAAAGTCGGTTTATACGAACCTATTCGTGATGGCATGTTGGTGAATTTATTTTTAGAATCGATTCCTGATCTCTTTCTACGTCTAGATGCGAACCGTAGTTGGTCATTGGAAAAGGCGTTGAAATTTGCCCAGTATATTGATCCAGAGCTACGTGCTCGAATTGCTTTTTTAGAAGAGCCTTGTCAAACTTTCGAGCAGAGCCTGCAATTTTCACAACAAACTGGCATTAATATCGGTTGGGATGAAACCGTGCAAGAGCAAGCAACACAAGCTGATTTTAGCTTTGAGAATTTATGTCATGCTGGCGTGAATACCATTGTGATTAAACCTACCTTAATTGGTTCTATTGCTCGTTGTTTTCAATTGATTGAACTGGCGGCACAACATGATATGCAAGTAGTGATTAGTTCAAGTTTAGAATCTACGATTGGATTAACACAACTTGCCCGTTTAGCTGCATGGAAAACGCCTCAACAATTGCCAGGTTTAGATACGTTGCAATTGTTTCAAGTTCAATTGCAAGTTCCTTGGCCAGAAAGTACGTTGCCCGTTGTCTCACTGCTGCAGCAAGAGCAAATATGGACGAGTGCCTAGTCGATATGTATTAAGGTCTTAGTATTTAGGTATTAATAGATATGTATTTATATTATGCGGGATAAATTGAGTAACAAAACGATGGATCTGATTCAGCATTGGTGCCAAACCACATCTCAGAACACACAACGGCCATCATCTAACGTCATTGCACTAACAACTCCACAAGGTTGCTATACTTGGCATCAGTTGGATCTGTGTGTTCAAAATATGGCAGAGCAATTATCCCAGCAGGATGTCGTGCAATCAAGTGTAGTTGCCGCGATTGGTAAAAATCATCATGACTTGGTGATCCTTTACCTAGCTTGTTTACGACTTGGCGCCTTGTGTGCATTAATGCCTCCTCAATCACGAGATCTCATTCAGCAAAAATTAGAGATCATTCAGGTTCAATTTATATGGTTAGGAGAAGGTTGTTCTGATCTTGATGCATCGATGTTATCTGGAACTCTACTTCGTTTTTCAAAATCGAAGCCATCCATTTATTCAAGCTCTGTTCACTTTAAGTCAATGCACTTTACTCATTACAAGAACAGCAATCTTGCCAGCATTGTTTTTACTTCAGGCTCAACCGGTATACCTAAAGCTGTAGTGCATTCTTCAAGTCAGCATTTAGCGAGTGCGCAAGGCTTAACCTCAGAATTTGAATTTACGACTGAAGATTCGTGGTTATTAAGTTTGCCTATGTACCATGTTTCTGGATTGTCGATTATTTGGCGTTGGCTTCATCAAGGCGCACAATTAGTTATTGGTACTGGTCAGTTATCGCAAGATATTCAACTTGTTACGCATGCTTCTTTAGTCCCTACCCAGCTACAGAATTTATTAGCAGAAGGGAAACCAAGTTCACTTAAACGGGTATTGTTAGGTGGCGCACATATTCCTTTATCGTTAACAGAAACAGCGACTCAGCAAGGTATTGAATGTTGGGTCGGGTATGGAATGACTGAAACCGCCTCAAACGTGATTGCCAAAAAATGCGATGGTTCAGTGACCTCTGGCCATGTTTTACCTCATCGTAAAGTTAAAGTAGAAGATGGTCGTATCTATGTGGCGGGTGAAACATTAGCAGTTGGGTACTTGTCTTATGGCAAGAGCACACCTTTAGTGACAGATGATCAGCCTTGGTTTGATACTAAGGATTTGGGTATGGAGCATGAGGTTGCGGATGGTTTAATGGAAATCGAAGTTCTAGGTAGAGCCGATAATTTATTTATTTCTGGTGGTGAGAATATTCACTGTGAGGAAATTGAAGCGGCACTTGTTAAGCATCCCGCTATCCAACAAGTATTGGTTATTCCTGTCGTTAATCAGCAATATGGGCATCGTCCTGTCGCATTTTTACAAACGAATAAATTATTACAAGCCTCAGATTACCAAACTTTTTTGCTGCCTTATTTAGATAAGTTTAAGTGTCCAGATGACTATTATTTATTGCCTGAAGGTTTACTTTCTACTGGGATTAAAATTTCTCGTGCTGATCTGAAAGATTATTATGATCAGTATTTGCAAAATTAAATGACCAAAATTTAAAACTAATGGTTATTAATTAGTCCAAAACTGAATTTATTCATTCACCAATGCTGGCCCATACTTAATTCCACTGAAATTGCATGATTAAGTTGCTAAGGATTGGGTATGAAAACGGCATTAATAGTGGCGGTATTGACATTAATTGCAATATCGATTTATTCAGAAGGAATAGTTTCTGCTCTGGCAGAGTTCATGGCGTTCGCATTAGTTGTTGTTGCTGCATTTAAATATCAACGAACAAAGAAAGTGCTAAAACATGAGACTCAATATGAACCTCATGTTTAGATGCGCTGTTAAACAATAATTAGCGAGATACGATTATTGAATGTGAGTTAAGATCCAAGCTAACGAGCTGACTGAAATAATAACCCACAATGTCACTCCAAAAATCATCGGTTTAGGGCCAGTATCTTTTAGTTTCTGAATCGAAATACCACAGCCAATTAAAAACAAGCACAATACTAAAGTCTGTTTAGCAAAGTCATAAATGGCATGATAAACGTGGCTAAATTGTGGTACTTGATCACTGAACACAATTGCGGCGCAATAAAATAAGATGAAGAATGGAATGGTGATTTTTTTGCTGTCATTCTTAAACATTAATGCACTAATGAATGCGACTGGAACAATCCATAATGCTCGTGCTAATTTTAATGTTGTGGCGATCTGTAGTGATTGTTCTCCATAGGCTTGTGCAGCTCCGACAACCGAAGAGGTGTCGTGAATGGCAATGGCAGCCCAAGTACCAAATTGAGTCTGGCTTAAACCCAATGCATGCCCAATTACAGGGAATAAGAATAATGCTATTGAGTTTAATACGTAGACGACAGCTAAAGACATGGCCACAGGCTGATCTTTTGCGTTAATTGCAGGTGCAACCGCCGCAATAGCACTGCCGCCACAAATTGCTGTACCGGAAGCAATTAAGTGCCCAGTTTCTCTTTCTAATCCCATACGCTTAGCCAATAAAGTGCCGATGATTAAGGTACTGAAAATAGTACTCACGATAATACCGAAACCATTTTCTGTTGCAGTAATCGCTTGTTGAATATTGATTCCAAAACCTAAGCCAACGATAGAATAAGCCAATAGCTTTTTAGTGAGCTTAGTTAAAGGGATAGTATGAGGAACAAACCCGAAAGAGGTTAATAGAAAGCCGATGATGAGCGCAATAGGTGAGTCGACCCATGGCGTAAAACACATCAGTGCCGCAAAAGTGAAAAGGCCATATTGGCGTAGGTAGTAAGTCATGAAAAACCTATTATAAGGAAGCAAAAGAGATCTTGATCATACCTATTTTTCACGAACAGTTAAGTTTAATATATTTAACATTACGTTTAGTTATTCAAAACGTTGGTGGTGATTGGTTGACTTAGATTGAATCACTTTAATGTTTGATTTTTTTATATATAAGCAAGATAACAAATGCATTAAGCAGAGCCAGCAACTCAAAGAAGCTTGGAATCGATAGGTGAAAAAGGCTCAAGCATATAATGCTAATAACAGCACTAGCTACCATAAATATTGCGTTATAAATATTATTAGCCGCAATGACTTGGGCTCGTTGATGAGGCGGCGCTAAGACTTGCATCTGAGTGTATAAAGGTACAATAAATAGGCCACCAGAAATCCCTAGGCCGAGTAAGCTTGCAAAGACCAGCCACAGTGATGGATTGCTTATAAACTCCCATAAAGAGTTTGATGGGGGGATAAATTCAGGGGTTGTAGCGCCAAGTAATAAGCTAAAGATGGAAATGAGCGCTCCACCCCATATAACTAAGCTTAAACGAACTTGATGGCCGGATAATTTGACACACAACAGTGAACCTATAGCGATACCGACCGAAAACAATGTTAGTAATAAAGAAACACTGGTTTGGTTACCAAATAAATACAATTTTGTAAAGTTGGGGAATTGTGTCAAATAGCAAGCCCCTAGAAACCAGAACCAACTAATAGCTATGATTGATAAATATATGTGGTTGTCTTGTTTAGCAATAATGAGCGTTTGTTTTGTTTGTTTAATAGGTTGCCAGAGAAAGCCGTGTTGAATAGATACCGCGGGTGCGTTTGGAATAAAGAGACTAGCTATAAAACCAAGGACGGAAAATAATATAACCATTCCTGCCGCTAGCGTTTGTGCTTGCTCTGATTCGGCAATGAAACCAGCCCCGATTGTACCTAATAAAATAGCAAGAAAAGTACCGGTTTCAACTAATGCATTTCCGGAGACTAATTCTTTTTCTTTCAGATGTTGGGGTAATAATGCATATTTTACAGGGCCAAAAAATGCGGATTGAGTTCCCATTAAAAAAAGTAGAATTAACAGAGTTAGGTAGCTTTGGTATAAAAAACCAATGGCGGCTAATAGCATGATGACAATTTCTGCCAATTTTACGATACGAATGAGTTTGGACTTTTCATAGAGATCTGCGAGCACACCAGCGGTGGCAGAGAATAGGAAAAAAGGCAGAATAAAGAGGCCAGCGGCAAGATTGATAAAAGTGTTGGAGGAAACGGGGAGAGTATTGCTGGCAGCGAAGGCGACAAATAACAATAATGTGTTTTTGAAAATGTTATCGTTAAATGCACCAAGAAATTGGGTGATAAAATAAGGCAGAAAACGACGTTTACTTAATAAAGATGATGACATAATAGCCTGCCTTAATTAATGATATTTAATATGTTCTATTCATATGCAGAAAAATAATTATCCAAAAAATTTTTAATCAAGGCTTTGCCTTCAAGGTCGGATTGAGTGTAAAACTGTTCCCCAATGCTTAGCTCGGTAATGCCATGTACTGCTCCCCAAATCACTCGGCTTGTCATTATAACTTTTTGTGTATTTTGAATCGGCTCCATCGCAAGAATTTGTTTTTCTAATATTTGTGTTATGCGATAAATTCTTTCTTCTGCATGCGGAGGTAATGGATCGCCATGCATGTTATGCTCAAAAACTAATTGCCATCGGTGTGGTTGAGCAACCGCAAAGTCATAATAATACAGAGAAAACGCTTCTAAGGTTTGGCGAGGTGTTAAGTTTTGGCATTCAATCTCTTCATATTTTACATAGAGTTCATCGAGGGTTTGTCCGACTATTTCTAGGAGCAATAAATTATAGCTGCCAAATACATTAATGAGAGTGCTAGGAACATAGCCAATCATAGTGGCAATTTTTCGTAAACTTAATGAGTGATAAGGGCGTGTTTTTAAGAAATCATTTACCTTCTCTAACGTTAACGCAAATAACTCTTCACGAGTGTGATCATTTCTTCTAGCCATGGAAAACCGTAAGTTAAGTCAGTAGTTTAGTTGAATGATACGGAGGTTGTCAGTGTAGCGTCAAGATGTTATCTGACTATTTTAGTTGTCTTTGCAATATCCTGATACATAGCAGCGGTAGACTCGTGTTAGAGAAGGATTATGATGCTTCTAGATTCTTCAATTTAATAAGAAAGGAATATTATGAAACGTTTTCTTGTCATGATGGTTGCATTGGTGACGGTGACTATGATGTCAGTGCCAAGTGCGGAGGCTAAACGCTTTGGTGGCGGTAAATCATTTGGTAAAAGCTTTAAAACAGCGCCAGCACCTAAACAAAATGTGCAAAATACCAATAGTTTAAATAAACAACCAGCGGCGGCTAATACTAAACGTGGCGGCATGATGGGAGGGATGTTAGGTGGTCTACTGGCTGGTGGCCTATTGGCTTCATTGTTTATGGGCGGTGGTTTTGAAGGTATTCAATTCTTCGATATATTGATCATGGCCGGTATAGCTTTTATTGCCTTTAAATTATTTAGAGGGATGATGAGCGCCAAACAAGGCTCGATGAATCGAGGACCGCAGGCGGCTTATTCTGCTGGAGCGATGAATCGTCAGCAATTTGAACAACCTAATGTGCAAAATTTTGAACAACCGCAAAATGCAGGTGGATTTGGTGCTACTGGGCAATCAGATGTGCCATACAACTTTCCTCCTGGTTTTGATAAAGCGGCTTTTGTTGAAGGATCGCGTGAACATTACCGAACCTTACAGGGCGCATGGAACTTTAATCAATTAGAAACCATTGAAGAATATGTGTCCCCAAGCTTATTTGAGCAGTTGAAGGAAGAACGAGCACAACTTACCGGTGAACAGCATACTGATGTAATGTATGTGGATACTGAAATTGTGCGCGGTGAATACGATGCATCTAAAGCTCAACTCAGCTTGCAGTTTAGTGGCCGCTATCGTGATACGGTTGAAGGTATTGAAGAGGACATTGATGAGGTTTGGCATTTAGAGCGTGATTTAACGGCTCAAAATGCACCTTGGTTGATTGTCGGTATTCAAACTAATGCTTAAATAAACGTTATTTACATTATAACCTATGGAAGCCAGCATAATTTTGCTGGCTTTTTTGTGCCTATAGTTTTTCATATCCATTTCTACGCTTAAATAGTCCTTACTATTTGTATCGCTTTAATTTGAAATCTTGTAACACATATAAATATTATGAAACATATTGACACACCTCGGAATGTAATTAGAATGATAAGCCTTCTCATTATCGATAAGTGTAGTGTATGTTTTTTGTTCCCTATTTGATTATGTTACGTGAAGGTCTTGAAGCCGTTCTTATTGTTGTTTTGATTGCTAGTTACCTCAAAAAAACGGGTCAGCAGCAGTGGATGAAATATGTATGGCTTGGCATTGTTTGTGCCGTTATTTTATGTGCAGGACTTGGGATAGTAATTGAAGCGGTGAGTGGTGAGTTTCCTCAACAACAACAAGAATTGTTTGAGGGCATCGTTGCTGCCATAGCCGTTGTTATGCTGACCTATATGGTGTTTTGGATGCAACACGCGGGTAAACATATTAATCAGCAATTAAAAAATGCTGTCGATGGTGCAATTAATCGAGCTGATGGTCAGGTAAAGGCATTAATATTAATGGTTTTTTTAGCGGTTTCTCGTGAAGGACTGGAGTCGGTCTTTTTCCTTATTGCCGCTTTTTCACAAGATGTCGGCGTTATGGCGCCATTGGGAGCACTCTGTGGATTGCTCAGTGCAGTTTTGCTTGGCTGCTTTTTATATTGGGGCGGTGTTCGTCTGCCTCTTGCCAGCTTTTTCCGCTGGACCGCGTTACTCATCTTATTTGTGGCCGCCGGACTTGCCGCCAGTGCTATTCGTGCTTTCCATGAAGCTGGTATTTGGAACCATTTCCAATCTCTTGCCTTTGATGCGAGCACTATTTTATCAACTCACAGTGTTTTTGGCACTTTACTTGAAGGCCTATTTGGCTACCAAGAAACACCAACATTTAGTGAAGTATTTGCCTATTTCTTATATCTAATACCAGCCTTAGGTTGGTTTTACTTTCGATCGTTCAAGACGGAACCTCTAACTAAACACAGGAATGTTTAACATGAAATCTGCACTAAATCGTTTTATTTTACCTTCATTACTTGCCTCTGTTGCATTGCAAGCTAATGCTGCGACTGATCAATCGGCTCTTGTTGAACCGATGACAGAATATAAATTGTATGTGATCGACCAAGTTGGGCAATTAGTGAAAGATACCGAATTGTTTACTACGGCAGTTGAGAATGGTGACGTTGAGAAAGCAAAAACCTTATACGCACCTGCGCGAGTTCATTATGAAAGAATTGAACCGGTAGCTGAATTATTTGCCGATTTAGATGCAAGTATGGATGCGCGTGCAGATGATTATGAAAAAGGTGAAAATGATGAGAAATTTTCTGGCTTTCATCGTATTGAACATGCACTTTGGGTGAATAACTCTACCGATGGTATGGACAAATATGCTAAGCAGCTGTTAACCGATGTCAAAGATTTGGAAGCACGCTTGACTAAACTCGCTTTCCCGCCAAGTAATGTCGTTGATGGTGCTGCTGGTTTAATTGAAGAAGTTGCTGCTACCAAAATCAGTGGTGAAGAAGACCGTTATAGCCATACCGATTTATGGGACTTCCAAGCTAACGTTGATGGCGCTAAAAAGATTGTTGATTTATTGCGTCCATTATTAGAACAAGAAAATCCGAAGTTGGTGGCTAAAGTGGATAAAAACTTTGTCACGGTGGACGGAATATTAGCTAAATATCGTGTTGGTGATGGTTTCCAGTCATATGAAAAGTTATCGGATTCTGACCGTAAGTTATTACAAGGCCCCGTTACTGTATTGGCGGAAGATTTATCGCAGCTGCGTGGAATTTTAGGCTTAAATTAATCATCTCTGATATTGGGATAGTCGTAATGGAAATGATGTTATCGAACAATGGCCGCGGCTCTAAAGCGGCTATTTTATTACTGCTTTTAAGTGGTATGGGGTTTGCTAGTATTTCAGCGCAAGCCGATGAATTACCGCAAGTAAAAGTCTCTGTAACGGACAAGCAGTGTCAACCAATGACAATGAACCTACCTGCTGGAAAAACGCAATTCATTATCAAAAATGACAGTATGAGAGCGTTAGAGTGGGAAATTCTAGACGGTGTGATGGTGGTTGCCGAGCGGGAAAATATTGCACCGGGTTTTTATCAAAAAATGACGGTCAATTTAGAACCTGGTGAATATCAAACAACGTGTGGTTTATTAACCAACCCAAGAGGTACGTTATCGGTATCTAATCCTTCAGATATACGTTATCAGATTAATCAAGAAGATATGATCACGGTAGCGGCAGAATATAAATTCTACTTGATTCGTTTAACACAAAAGCTGAGCCAGTGGGTGACTCAAGATAATCCAGTGATCTCCGATGAGATTGCCGGTGATTACTATCGTGCTCATTCACTTATGGGGGCATTTAGCGATATAGATAAAACGGATTTATTGGCTGATGGACAAATCACGCGATTAAATAAGCAAATTGAACAATGGAAAACAGTGGCACGCAGTCAAACACTGACAGCGCTAGAAGTATCCACTCAATTACAGCAGATAACAGAACCGGGCAGCCATTCTTCTCAGCCGACTTCATCGAATCAATTTTCTGTGAATAAATGGCAAGGTGAGCAAGGAAGTATTCAACAATGGGTTGATGTTTTATCACCGTTGTTAACCAAAATAGATGTTAGTTTGTTGAGCCAAGTTCAGCAACATATGAAGCAATGGCAGCAAAGCAATGATGATCCAGTTCGTAAAAAAGTGAATCACGATTTAGCCTTAATTTCACAGCATTTCATGGGAGAGAAATAATCATGACTTGCCCGTTTCATTCTTTATCACAACAAGCTTCGTCTGAAAAATTAACGTCGGCAGAACCTGAAAGGCGAAAAATATTAAAAGGTATGTTAGGTGTCGCAGGAAGTGCATTGGCATTAACGGGTATGGCTCGAGCAGCGACAGCAGAAAATAGTCATGCCAATATCAACACTGAACTAACACCTGTATTTGACAGCGAAAATTATTCACAGGAATTTTATGGGCAACATCAAAGTGGGATCATAACGCCACAGCAAGCGAGTTTATCGCTTATTGCCTTTGATGTGATAGCAATGGATAAGGAAAGTTTGGTTGAGCTTTTTAAGACACTGACCGAACGTTGTGAGTTTTTAATGCAAGGTGGGGTTGCGCCACATAAAGATGCACAATATCCACCTTTGGATTCAGGTATATTAGGTCCTAAAATTCATCCAGATAATTTAACCATCACTGTATCTGTAGGGAATTCATTATTTGATGAACGATTTGGCCTTAATGATCAAAAGCCGATTCATCTACAACAAATGATTGAATTCCCCAATGACGGATTAAAATCGGAGTGGTGTCATGGGGATTTATTAATTCAAATTTGTGCTAATAGCCCTGATACCACGATGCATGCTTTACGAGATATCATTAAACATACTCCCGCTTCATTAGTTGTACGTTGGCGACGTGATGGTTTTATATCACCATATGCAGCAGCATCAATGGGCACAAGGACGCCAACGAATTTACTTGGTTTTAAAGATGGCACGATTAACCCGACAAGATCTGATACAGCTGCATTAGATAAAATGTTATGGGTGAATTCGAAACAAGAGCCTGAGTGGACGATGGGCGGAAGCTACCAAGCAATTCGGTTGATTCGGTTTTTTGTGGAGCGTTGGGACAGGACACCATTACAAGAGCAAGAAGCCATTTTTGGCCGAAATCGAGATAGTGGAGCGCCATTAGGAAAAGTGAATGAGCGTGATGACCCCGATTATGCATCAGATCCTTTGGGCAAGCGAATTCCATTGGATTCACATATGCGCTTAGCTAACCCGAAAACAGATGGGTTTGATGAGTTTTTAATTCTGCGCCGTGGTTATAGTTATTCTTATAGCACTAGTCCGTCGGGGCAACTAGATGTTGGTCTTCTCTTCATTTCTTATCAATCTAATTTACAAAAAGGCTTTATTGACACGCAGAAACGATTAGATGGAGAGCCATTAGAGGAATATATTAAGCCTTTTGGTGGTGGCTACTTTTTTGCTTTACCAGGTATTAAATCAGGGGAATACTTAGGTCAATCTTTGCTGCAATCTGCGTGATTGATTAGATTGGTTGTCACCTGACTACTGTTGAGTTGAAATGTGTAAACATAAAAAATACCCCCTGTAATCACTACATTACAGGGGGTATTTACCTTTATGCTCTAATCTATTAGAGATTATTGGCCTTGTTGCTGACTTGCTTGAATGGCGGTTAGTGCAACGGTGTAGACGATGTCGTCGACCAATGCGCCGCGGGATAAGTCATTTACCGGCTTGCGCATTCCTTGCAGCATTGGACCGATTGATACAAGGTCAGCAGAGCGTTGTACAGCTTTGTATGTTGTGTTACCCGTGTTTAGGTCTGGGAATACAAATACCGTTGCTTTACCGGCCACAGGTGAATTAGGTGCTTTAGAAGCAGCAACATTTTCCATAATCGCGGCATCGTATTGTAAAGGACCATCGATAATTAAATCTGGACGTTTCTCTTGAGCAATGCGAGTGGCTTCGCGTACTTTATCTACATCGGCACCTTTACCTGATGTGCCAGTAGAATAAGAGATCATTGCTACACGAGGATCTATACCGAATGCTTTTGCTGAATCTGCTGATTGAATAGCGATTTCAGCCAGTTGTTCTGCATTTGGATCTGGGTTGATTGCACAGTCACCATAAACCAAGACTTGATCAGGTAGTAGCATAAAGAAAACGGAAGATACAATAGATGCACCTGGCGCTGTTTTAATAATTTGGAATGGTGGAACGATAGTGTTCGCTGTCGTGTGAACCGCGCCAGATACAAGGCCATCAACTTCACCACTTTCAAGCATCATCGTGCCTAAGAATACTGAGTCTTCCAGTTTTTCTCGAGCAACTACTTCGGTCATACCTTTCGCGCCACGAAGCTCGACTAAACGTGCTACGTAATTTTCACGTACTTTTGCAGAATCGATGATTTCAACGCCAGCGCCAAGTTCAACACCTTGCTGGGCTGCAACGCGGCGGATTTCAGCTGGGTTACCAAGTAGTACACAAGTAGCAATGCCACGCTCTGCACAGATAGCTGCTGCTTTTACGGTTCGTGGTTCATCACCTTCAGGAAGAACGATACGCTTGCCAGCGCGACGAGCAAATTCTGTTAACTGGTAACGGAAAGCTGGTGGGCTTAAACGGCGAATACCTTCAGTGCCTTCAGATAATGAATCAATCCAAGGACCATCAATATGACTTGCTACGTGATCGTTGATGAATTCGATACGAGATTTATCATCTGCGGGTACTTCAAGGTTGAAGCTCTGTAGATTCAGAGAAGTCTGCCAAGTGTTACCTTGAGCCTTGAAGATAGGTAAACCAGATTCAAATGCCGGTTTACATAGGTCAACGATTTGCTCAGGAATATCGTAGCCACCAGTTAGCAAGATAGCGCCAATTTCAACCCCATTCATTGACGCAAGTGCTGCGGCAACGATAACGTCTGGGCGGTCAGCTGAAGTCACTAATAATGAACCTGGACGGAAGTGCTCAATCATGTTTGGTAGTGAGCGTGCACAGAACGTAATGCTCTTAATACGACGAGTATTAATTTCGCCAGCATTTATGATATCCGCATTTAAATGTTTCGCCATATCGATTGCGCGAGTTGCAATTAATTCAACATTCCACGGCACACAACCTAAAACTCGGATTGGGCTAGAGTTGAAAATTTGCATTACTTCAATATTCGAATGAACACTATTTTCGTTGAAGATTTCAGATAGATCTGGGCGAGTACGACCATCATCATCAACAGGGGCATTCAGTTTGTTGATGATAACGCCTGAAATGTTTTTATTTTTCGTGCCACCAAAATTAGAACAAGCAAGATCAATTCGATCTTTCAATTGTGATGGATTATTGGTGCCAGGTGTGGCTACAAATACGATTTCAGCACCAAGAGTTTTAGCGATTTCAGCATTTACTTGATTCGCAAATGGATGCTTACGAGTTGGGACTAAACCTTCGATTAACACTACTTCAGTACTGGCACTGACGGTATTGTAACGTTCAACGATTTGTTCTAGCAGTACATCCATTTTTTCATTACTGATCAACGATTCAGCTTCAGACATTGGTGTTGATTCTGCAATTTTGAGATCGCTACTTGCTGAAATAATGCTTGAAGTAAGATCAGGAACATCATTCCCACCGCGAGGTTGTGCGATTGGTTTGAAGAAAGAAACATTTACACCTTTACGCTCCATAGAGCGTAAAACACCCAAGCTCACGCTAGTCAGACCAACACCAGCGCTTACAGGAACAAGCATAATAGTACGAGACATGAGAAGTAATCCTCTAACTATTCCCTTCGAGTTTGCAGCCATAGCTCCAAGTTCTAAGGAGATATTAAAAATGGCAATGAATTATCCATTAGCCAGAAAGAAAACAGGCTAACCGAAGTTAGCCTGTAAGATTTTATAGGCCAGTTAGGCGAGCAGTATCTTCTGCAATAACCAACTCTTCATTGGTTGAAATAACCATTGCAGGTATACGACTGTTTTCAGAAGTGATAACGCCTTCACCGCCAAAGCGAGCAGCAAGGTTTTTGTCATTATCAAGTTCAATACCGAAGATACCAAGACGGTTCAGTACTTGTTCACGGATTGGACCAGAATTTTCACCAATACCACCAGTAAACACGATGGCATCTAGGCGACCATCAAGTGTTGCAGTGTAGCCTGCAATGTATTTAGCAAGACGATGACAAAATACATCCATCGCACGTTTTGCTTCTGGTTTTTCTTGGTAGTTATCTTCAACAAAGCGACAATCTGAAGTCACTTGAGTTAAGCCTTGTAAGCCAGACTCTTTAGTTAGGATAGTGTTGATTTGGTCAACAGAGTAACCTAGTGCATCGTGCATGTGGAAGATGATCGCAGGATCAATGTCACCACAACGAGTTCCCATAACTAAACCTTCAAGTGGCGTTAGTCCCATTGAAGTATCAACAGATTGGCCATTCTGAACTGCACAAACAGAAGCACCATTACCTAAGTGACAGTTGATAATGTTTACTTCTTCAACTGGCTTATTCATGATACTTGCAACTTCACGAGTAATGAATAGATGAGAAGTACCATGCATACCGTAACGACGAATGCTGTTTTCTGTATATAGGTTGTATGGAATCGCGTAAAGGTACGCTTCTTCCGGCATAGTCTGGTGGAATGCTGTGTCGAATACTGCAACATTTTTAAGATCAGGGAACGCTAGTTTTGCTGCTTCAATACCAGCGATTGCTGCTGGGTTATGAAGCGGTGCGAGTGTTGTTACATCTTTGATTTCTTGAATAACAGCATCGGTAATAAGAACAGATGATGTAAATTTCTCGCCACCATGAACGACACGGTGGCCGATAGCGCCAACGCCTTCACCTAATTCAGGCTTAGAAGCTAAGATTGTCTCAACAATAAATTTTAACGCTTCAGCGTGTGCTGCACCGTTACCTAATTGAGCTTCATGCTTTCCATCTAGTTTCCATTTAATACGAGCTTCTGGAAGGCCTAAACATTCAGAAAGACCGGTAAGAAGTTCATCGCCAGACTCCGCATCAACGATTGCAAATTTTAGTGAAGAACTACCGCAGTTTAAAACTAGGACTAGCTTTGACATGAGTGAATACCTGTATTCGTTCAGAAATTAACTGTAATGAAATAAAACAATTCAAGAATAGACGACAATCTGTGATAGTCGTATTATCCTTAAATAAATAACGCAGATACCTTTAATATTTGGCTCGGCGTTAGTGCTAAAAATCTATTTATGCGATTCCCATCACCTTATTTGTTGCTAATTTGTGCAACACAAGGTTGAAACCGTGTAGAGGATAACGATTATAGCGTAAGATAACAAAAAAAAGTTGAGTATTTATTAATTTCAATCAATTTTTTGCAGTTATTTTTTAAGTTTTATAGTTTTATTTTAGATAAGGAAGGTTGCCATGAGTCGAGTAAGCTTTATACATCGATTTAAAGATGGTCAACATTATATGGAACAGTGGCCAGTACGCAAAGAATTGGCACCGATGTTTCCTGAACAACGAATTATTAAAGCAACTCGTTTTGGTATCAAAGTTATGCCGGCGGTAGCGGCAATTAGTGTGTTACTACAGATATCTTTGAATAACCAAGCCGCTATCCCGCAGGCTATTGTTATCGCTTTGTTTGCCATTAGTTTACCTTTGCAAGGAATATGGTGGCTTGGAACACGTTCTAAAACTGTTTTGCCCCCAAGCTTAGCTAATTGGTATCGAGAGCTTTATCAAAAAGTCGCTGAATTAGGTATTGCTCAAGAGCCTATAAAATCTAAACCTCGATATAAAGAGTTAGCTAGCATGCTGAAACGCGCCTTTCGGCAGTTAGATGAAACAACATTAGAGCGTTGGTTTTAGGTTAACGGTTGTCATGTTGCTTAACCTAAATTTACCTTAAATGCATCTCTAAAACGCACACCTAAAATTAATAAATATTGCTTTTACAAAGCCCCAATAGCCTCGTTATTGGGGCTTTGTAGCTATTTTGATGCCAAAAGCTTTCTTTTGTATTTATTAATTGGTAATAATGCTTTCGCTGATAGTATTATTGGCAACAATAAATAATAACAATATATCCAACTTACAGGGTATGAACATAACTGAAATTGCTGAATCAAGGAGCTAAGATGAAAGCAAAGAATATTATTGCTACGGCGGCATTGGCCGGAGCTGCATTACTGTCATCAACAGGTGTATTTGCAAAAACAGTAAAAGTAGATGTATCACAAATTGTGGAGCATCCTGCTCTTGATGCTGCGCGAAATGGATTAATTGATGGATTGAAAAAACATGGGTACGAGCAAGGTAAGAACCTCGATTTTGAGTACCGCACAGCTCAAGGTAATCCAGCGATTGCTTCTCAAATTGCAAGGCAGTTTGTTGGAGAAGAACCAGATGTGTTAGTTGGTATTGCCACACCTTCGGCGCAAGCACTTGCAGCAACAACTAGACATATCCCTATTGTGTTTACCGCTGTAACCGACCCGGTGGAAGCTAAGCTAGTCAAATCTTTAGATAATCCTTCTGGCAATATTACCGGTTTATCAGATATGTCGCCTATTGCTCAACACATTGAATTAGCACAAGAATTACTTCCAAATTTGAAAACCATCGGTGTGGTTTATAATCCAGGTGAGGCTAACTCAGTAGCTTTAATGGCAGCACTTAAAAAAGAAGCGGCTGATCGTAATATTAAGATAATTGAAAGTACCGCGTTGAAAAGTGCTGATGTCCAATCTGCGACTCAAGCTATTGTCGCTAAATCCGATATTATTTATGCAATGATTGATAATACCGTTGCGAGTGCGATTGATGGAATGATTTCCGCCGCTAACCAAGCTAAAAAACCAGTATTGGCAGCCTCAACGACTTATGTTGACCGTGGTGCTTTAATTGGCTTAGGCGCTGATTATTATCAAATTGGTATACAAACTGCTGATTATGTTGCGGCTATTCTGGAAGGTAAAAAACCAAGTGAGCTTCCAGTGCATGTTGCTAAAGCGTCTGATTTAATTATTAACACTCAAGCGGCAGAAAAACTGGGTATCACTATTCCAAGCTCTATCCTTGACCGTTCAGAAGTGTTCAAAAAATAATATTAGATTAATAGATATGAGTCAGAAAAGAGGGGGTAGGCATAGTATGTAATAACCCCCTTTATAATATTTTGGTACCTTATTTTAATAAGGTGTAGTACCACTCTTTATTCGATAACTGATTGTTTATAGAGTTAATGATAACAACCTAGAAACTTATTTTACATGGATTGTTATTAAGCAGAAAAGGAGTAATGATGTCTGCTTTTGCCTTTTATGGAGCTCTAGAGCTTGGCCTAGTTTATGGCTTAGTGGCGCTTGGTGTTTATATTACATTTAGAGTCCTCGATTTTCCTGATTTAACGGTTGATGGTAGTTTTCCTATGGGAGCGGCTGTCGCGGCAACCGCATTAGTGGCTGGTGTTAACCCTTGGATTGCGACTGGTTTAGCCTTTTTTGTTGGCAGCTTGAGCGGGCTTGTGACTGCATTTTTAGCAGTTCGTTGTGGAATCCTTCACTTGCTAGCCTCTATATTGACCATGCTGGCGGCGTTTTCTATCAATATTCGTATAATGGGACGCCCTAATCTTTCGTTGCTCGGTGAAGATACCATCTTCACGCCACTCGATACTCTTGGAAGTGACTTGTTTATCCGACCTCTCGCGGTTGGCATTTTAGTTATTGTGTCAGCGTTATTAATTATACGTCTATTAAATAGTGATTTTGGCTTAGCGCTAAGAGCTACGGGTGTTAATGCGCGCATGGTTTCGGCTCAAGGTGCAAGTACCGCATTTTATACTTACTTTGGTCTGGCATTATCAAATGGCTTAGTCGGTTTTGCGGGTGCAGTTCTGGCTCAGACAAGTGGTTTCGCTGATGTGACATCAGGTGCTGGTACGATTGTTGTTGGTTTGGCGGCGGTTATTTTAGGCCAAACGTTAATACCAAGCCGTAAAATTTGGATTGCTGTTGTTGCCGTCATCGTTGGTTCTATTTTATATCGTATTGCCATCCAATTTGCGCTTAATACTGGTATGTTTGGTATGCAAGCTTCAGATCTTAATCTAGTCACAGCGCTTCTTGTTGCCACTGCTCTTGTAGCGCCAAAAGTGAAAAGTAATATGAAGGCAAAAAAAGCGGCAAAACTCTCGGCATCAGAGCGTGTAGCTTCAGAAAAGCAAGATTCTAAGGGGAAAGGGGCACTATGATTGAGCTTGAAAATATCGAGGTGACCTTCAATCCTAGCACTGTGTTAGAAAATAAAGCGTTACGAAAAGTTTGTCTTAAAGTTCCTCAGCATCAATTTTTGACAGTGATTGGGTCAAATGGTGCCGGGAAGTCTACTTTATTAGGGGCTGTCACTGGTGAAACACCAATGATCGGTGGCCAAGTTAAAATCGATAATGTGAATGTGACTAAGCAATCAGTCCATCAACGAGCGAAAATGTGTGCTCGTGTATTCCAAGATCCTTTAGCTGGAACCTGTGGTGATTTAACCATTGAAGAAAATATGGCTATTGCCTATTCTCGTGGTAAGAGCCGTGGTTGGAATATGGCCTTATCGAGTCAAAGGCGTAAACTTTTCCAAGAACGCATCAGTATTTTAGGTCTAGGTTTAGAAGATCGATTAGGAGACAACATAGGTTTATTGTCAGGTGGACAGCGTCAAGCGGTGAGTCTCGTCATGGCTACTTTGTCTGAAAGTAAATTGCTGCTGTTAGATGAGCATACCGCAGCACTAGATCCACGTATGGCGGCATTTGTTATTGATTTGACAAAAACCGTTGTGAAAGAATTTGATCTGACCGCGATGATGGTAACTCACTCTATGAAAGATGCACTTGCTTGTGGTGATCGAACCATTATGCTTCACCAAGGTGAAATTGTATTGGATGTCGATGGAAATACACGTAAAGGTATGCAAGTTCCTGATCTTTTAGATATGTTCTCAAAAGTTAGGGGTGAGGAGTTATCTGACGATAGTCTATTGTTGGGCTGATAATCCTATATAAAGCACTAGGCATATATTTTGTGCTTAGTGTTATCTCTTTTCAAAGTTAGTTAGTTTTTAAATGAGTTGTCTCAGTGGCTATCATTATGCTGCTTCTGTTGTGATCATATCGTCTCTTCCCTGAGTTTTTTATGCATCGTACATCAAGAACTTCTTATTCTTATAGGGTTGCGATTTTTGTTCTGCTTATTATTACAACCAAGCAAATAATGTACTTTCATTGGTCTTGGATGGATGAATTTATAAGCTTTGTTTCAAGTCGTAGTCAGGCTCTGATTGGGCTTTTATTACTGTATATAACAAAACAACCAGGAAAAATCGCATTATCGTGTAATTTAAATTTAAATTTATAGTGATTTGATGTAGTCGATTATTGGCTGAGCTTTATTATAACGACGAATGTTACGAAATAAATCATCAGCTTGTTGGTATTCTTGACGTAGATAAGAAAGCCATTGCTTGATGCGATTCGGATAATACAGGCCTTTATCGCCCTCAATTTCATACATAGAATAATGTAACATTAATTCAATAACCTTTTCCCATGGCATAACGGCATGGTTGTGTTTTATCACATTCCCTAGGTTCGGCACATTAAATGCTCCCCGACATACCATTAAAGCATCAGCTTGAGTTTGGGTTAAACAATTTTGACCATCTTGGTAATTCCAGATTTCACCATTAGCAATAATAGGTAGTTGGGTACGTTGTTTTATCTGTTCAATATATTCCCATTTTATTTCACTGGCTTTATAACCCCCCATCTTAGTACGAGCATGTACGGTTAGTTCAGTTGCACCCGCTTGTTCGACAGCATCCACAATTTCAAAACAATCCTGAGGGTCTTCCCAACCTAAACGTATCTTAGCGGATACTGGAATGTGGTCAGGAATCGCTTGACGACAGGATTTTACGATCTGATAAATTAGTTCGGGGTGCTGTAATAATGCCGCACCACCTCGACTTTTATTCACCATTTTTGCAGGGCAACCAAAGTTGATATCGAGCCCGTGCGAACCGAGCTCAACAGCACGTACGGCATTTTCTGCCATCCAATTCGGGTCTTGTCCGAGTAATTGCAGTCGAACAGGAGTACCAGATCGGGTAGTGGAACCATGCAGTAACTCAGGACACAAGCGCGTGAAAACATGTTCAGGTAATAGTTGATCCACGACACGAACAAACTCGGTTACACAAAGATCATAATCATTGAGATTGGTGAGCATCTCTCGCATCAAATGATCAAGAACGCCTTCCATTGGGCCAAGAATTAAGCGCATTGTGAAACCTTATATGAGTGACTGGTGAAAGAGGCGAGATTGTAGAGGCAAAGTTGTCAATTGTCACTGAGTAGAGTTGCTAATAGACGATATTGAATTTCGATAGCTGAAAAGAGCCTAACTCGCTACACTTGCCACAAATTTTTTAGAAAAGATGATTATGAATACATTAATGAATTCCGATTTATTGCTTGATTCCCCATTAAATGCCGCATTTTGGGAAGGCGTCATTTTAGCCGTAAATATCAGCCCTAAGCCATTAGTACCTGAAATATGGATAGAGCCTTTCGTTGATGATGTCACACCAGAATTACAACAGGCTTTAGTTTCTCGATTTGAAGTGCAATATGCTTACTTAATGGCTTCCGACTATGACTTATTCCGCTTATCAGGAATGCTGAGTAATGATGATTTACCCAGTGAACGGTTGACTCAAATTGCTGAAGGATTTATGTCTACGTGGCCATTGGTAGAAGGTGGCTGGAATGAAGCAGGTCATTTACCTGATGGTAGCGTGAGAATGTTACAAGCATTGTTAACGACTTTTATGTTAATTATCGATGAAGAACAAACGACGCAACAAATGAGAGATGCAGGAATGATCGAATTACCAAGTTTGTGTGTAATGCAACCTCAGTTAAATCTAATGTTGAATGAAGTCGCACATACTGCGAATGAATTAATGCAAGGGCATCAGTCTCAGCGAGTTAATCCTTATAAAAATGTGGGCCGCAATGATCCATGCCCTTGTCAAAGTGGTCACAAATTTAAGCTGTGCTGTGGTCGTAGTTAAACCTTGAGCAGCATTATCGATTGGAACCAGTTCAACCTTAGTGCTAATTTTTAGTTTTACTGTATTCATTTAAGCCAAATGCCTCAATGTGGTTAGAGGGTATGGCATTTTTATGCCTGTAATATGTTGAATATGCGTATGAAACCTCATAATGTGCGATTTTTATGTAGATATAGATCACAGTTCTAAATATAAAAAAAACTCAAGAATACTAAATATTGAGAGGATTTTAAGCTTGATGTGAATATATATAAATAATAAATAATAACTTTAAATCATGCGGTTAGATTGTTTTATATGTCGTAACCTTGATCTTTATGGTGTTAATTAGTTTTTTTTACTTATCGAAAATGGAACTTTGGCGTAAAACGGATACACCTTGTTACCAAGGCCAGTGTCTATACTGTTTTGGTGGTAACAAAGAATTATTGTTTATAGAGAACCAAAGAACAGTGATTATGCTGTGTTAAGAAGTTCTCATAAGCGTATTTGTAGATAAATGTTCTTATACTTTTGATTAGGATTATTACAATGAAAAAGACTTATATTGCTTTAGCTATCGCTGCTCTTGCCACTGCTGCTGGCGCTAACGCCGCGACTGTTTATAAAACAGATGCAACTCAATTTGATATTGGTGGTCGTGCGGAATTCAGGGGTGATTTCATTGGTACTGATGGTGGCGATAAAATCGACGGTACTATGCACAATGCTTCACGTTTCCGTATTAACTTTGCAGGTGAAACAAAAATCACAGATAACCTTTCTGGTATCGGCTTTTATGAAGCAGAGCAAGGTGTAAATTCGTCAGGTGATAACTCTAAAGGTACAGATGGTACTGATTTTAATCAGCGTTACGTGTTTGCTGGTTTCAAAACTAATGTTGGTAACTTTACCTTTGGTCGCCAAGATACCTCGACCGTAATGATTTCTCAAATGTCAGATATCTCAACTTATTCTGGCGCCCAAAAGACATTTATTGCTTCTGGTGATGAGCAAGTAAACAATAATATTCAATACGCGGGTAATTTTTTACAAGACGCATTAACCGTTAAAGCCAACGTTATTTTGGGCGATACAGATAACAGCGATGGTTACGGTGTTGCGGCAAAATACACCCTCCCAATGGGCTTAGGCTTAGCGTTGGGTTATGCAGCAAATGATATTCCTGATACTGTATTAGCTCAGGATGGCCAATCTGCTGATCAGCTTATCGCTGGTGTTAACTACACTATTGGTGGTTTATACGCTGCTGCAACTTACACTACAGGTGATTTAAATGACAATGATGACTTTGATGGTGTAGAAACTTCTGTACAGTACAAGTGGGACAATGGCTTCCGTGTGATTGGTGCATATCAATATCAAGAAGCAGAAAGTGAAACAATTAACAATTGGTTTGAATTAACGGGTGGTTATGACTTCACGGATAACTTATATGCTTACGTCTCTTATAAGCTTAATAACTTAGATCAAGGCGATTCAACGTTTAGTTCAGATACTTATCAAATTTCAGGCGCAACACTTCGTGATGCAGAAGATAGCATGCGTTTAGGTCTTCTATATACTTTCTAATCTGATGGTATAAACGACTTACTTAAGAAACGTCAGCTTAATCGCTGGCGTTTTTTTGTGACTAGAAAATAAGTAGCTGCAAGTTGTTATGCATAAAAAAGACCTCGTTAATAAGATTAAACGAAGCCTTAATTGGATGAATTTGATTGCTGAACGACGAAACTAAGCTTTTTGCTTGGCAAATTGGGAAAGAATAATAATAGCCACCACAATTAAGTTACCTGCAAAAATAATGACTAACCATTGCGGCATCGATAAACTTAAAAATTGCCATACGATTTTAGAACAATCACCGGTTGGTTCAAACATCCAAGGAGCCCATTGGTTTAATGGCGCCCAGCTAGGAAACTGTGGGAAAATATCACACGTCGCAAAAGGAGATGAATTGAATTGATAGCCAACATGTTCTCTTGCCAATTCGAATCCTCTAAATGTAGTATAAGCCCAGCCAGCCAGCCCTATGTAGCGCAGTAATGGATTCTTTGGGTTAATGCAACCAATCAGGGCTGCTCCAGCGATGCCCATCATAGCAACACGTTCATATACACACATGACGCAGGGTGCAAGCATCAAAACATGCTGAAAAAAGAGAGCACATGCTTCAAAAATAACTATACATATAAAGAGCAGCAACCAAGCGAGGCGTTGCTGTGAAAACTGCTTAACGGGTAATAAGAAAGACATACACATATCCTTATTTAACTTTCTCTCTATATCCTTCTAACCGACGATAGCGTCAATCATTTTGGACCGAATGAATATTGGATAACAAAAAGCTCTGAAAGTTCAGAGCTTTAATTGTTTTATATCAGCGCAAGATTATGATGCTTATTTTATAAGGAGTAAATAATTAATGTCCTACAATAGCGCTGCCTTGAGAGGCGATTTCTACCGTTGTCGTTGTTATCCAACCCATATGATTAAAGTAAATGGTCAGCGGCTCTAATAAGAATTGGATACCGAAGTAACCTACAACCGCTAGCACTATTGTATAGGGCAAAGCCATGATGACCATTTTCCCATAAGATAGTCGAATTAATGGTGCAAGTGCTGACGTTAGCAAAAATAGGAATGCTGCCTGACCATTCGGTGTCGCCACTGAAGGTAGGTTGGTTCCGGTATTGATCGCTACGGCGAGTAAATCAAACTGTTGACGTGAAATATCACCATCAAGCAAAGCCGTTTTGACTTCATTAATGTAAACCGTTCCGACAAACACATTATCTGACACCATGGAAAGTAGACCATTTGCAATATAGAACATGGTAATTTGCTGGTTGCCCTCTAAGGCGAGCACGGCATGAATGATAGGTTTAAACAGCTGTTGGTCAATAATCACTGCCACTATGGCGAAGAAAACAGCGAGTAATGCAGTAAAAGGGAGAGCCTCTTCAAATGCCTTACCTAATGCATGCTCCTCTGTGATCCCAGTAAAAGAAGTAGCAAGGATAATAACGGATAAACCTATAAGGCCAACGGCTGCAAGATGGAATGCAAGGCCTGCTATTAACCAAATGGCGATGATCCCTTGAATATATAATTTAGCAACATCTTGTTGAGTCCGCTTTTTCTGCTCTTCATGATCGACTTCGAGTAGAATTTTACGAACATTTTCTGGCAATGAGGCGCCATAGCCAAAAACTTTAAATTTTTCGACTAAAACACAAGTGATGAGTCCACAGATAAAAACAGGAATCGTCACTGGTGCCATGCGCAAAATAAACTCACCAAATTCCCAGCTCGCTTGATCCGCGATGATTAAGTTTTGAGGTTCACCAACCATCGTCATTACACCGCCTAGCGCTGTGCCGACACCTGCATGCATTAATAAAGAACGAAGAAATGCGCGATAATCCTCTAAATCATTACGAGTGATTTCAGGGATCATTTCATCAGTCGTATGATCATGATGGCTTGCATTCGGGTTCGAGACAACTTTATGATAAATGGCATAAAAACCAATAGCGACACTAATGATAACGGCAATAACGGTTAATGCATCTAAGAACGCAGAGAGGAAGGCTGCAGTGACGCAAAATGCAAGAGATAAAAGGATTTTAGAGCGGACACCGAGCAGTATTTTAGTGAACATAAACAGCAAAAGCTGCTTCATGAAATAAATACCAGCAACCATAAATATCAGTAGTAATAGAACTTCAATATTAGCAGCAAGTTCATGTTTTACTTGCTCTGCTGTTGTCATCCCCATTGAAACAGCTTCAATAGCAAGTAAGCCACCGGGTTGTAATGGGTAGCATTTCAATGCCATCGCTAAGGTAAAAATAAACTCAGCGACGAGGAGCCAACCTGCCGTAAAAGGATCGATCCAAAAGAAGACAATCGGGTTAATAATTAGAAAGGCAACGATAGTAACTTTATACCAATCAGGAGCTTTACCTAGGAAGTTTTTTATAAATGCATTTCCCAATGTAGCGGACATAAATATACTCTTTAAGTTTTGATAATGAAATCCAACGCTCATTATGAGAAGATTTTCACTATAATCTGTGAGGTTGATCGTGCTAATTGAATATTACTTATTGATTTAAATCATGTTATATGGATATAAATTCATTTCACATGAACGTATCACATATTTAGTATTTTTACGCAGAATACATAGGTATTAGGATAAGTAAATAATCAGTGTTTGATTAAGCGAATGAAATTGTATTTTTTGCGAAAAATTTCACTTATATAAGTCGAGTTTACTTTACTTCTAAATAAATCGTAAGATATGTGAAATCAGCTACACTTCGTCAGTTTTGTGTCTTTAACAACTAGTGGTATGATGAGTCCAATTTTCCTCCCTATAATAGATAAAGTGAATTAATGGTCATTAAGGCGAAAAGCCCTGCTGGGTTTGCAGAGAAGTACATTATAGAAAGCATCTGGAATGGTAAATTTCCACCCGGTTCTATTTTACCTGCTGAGAGAGAATTGTCAGAACTTATTGGTGTAACTCGAACGACTTTACGTGAAGTGCTGCAACGTTTAGCTCGCGATGGTTGGTTAACGATTCAGCATGGTAAGCCAACAAAAGTAAATAATTTCATGGAGACTTCAAGTCTGCATATTTTAGATACATTAATGACATTAGATAGTGATAATGCCACCTCTATTGTTGAAGACTTATTAGCTGCTCGTACTAGCATTAGTCCTATTTTTATGCGCTATGCCTTTAAATTAAATCCAGAAGCTTCTATCAATACCTTAAATCGAGTGATTAGCTCTTGTGAGTTGGTTTTGAAACATGATGACTGGGAGGCGTTTTTGTCTGAATCATCATATGCCGATAAAATTCGTCTTGCAGTTAAAGAAGATAATGAAGACGATGAAGCCACGCGTAATGTAATTTTGATGGCGAAGACATTTAATTTCTATGATTATATGTTATTTCAGCGTTTAGCATTTCATTCGGGCAATCAAGTGTTTGGGTTTATTTTTAATGGTATTCGGAAACTTTATGACCGCGTTGGTAGTTTCTATTTTTCGAATCCAGACGCATGCCAACTAGCACTCCAATTTTATAAACAACTTTTGGTAGTATGTGAGAGCGGTCGTCGTGAAGAGTTACCCGCTTTAATCCGTCAATATGGTATTGAAAGTGGTCAAATATGGACGATGATGAAAGAAAATCTTCCGACGAACTTTACGGAAGATGATAGCTAATCTTATTGTTTCAAAGTGATAATATTAAGCCTGCTGATGATGAGCAGGCTTTTTAATGCCTGCTATTTCTGGAAGAGGTAGGTATAGCTCCTCGCATAATGTTGAAATCACTTGATCGTATAAGGTAAAGATCAAAATAGAGGCATCCGAAGATACCTGATATAAATCCTCGGCAGATAATGCTGTGATTTGTTCACTCTGTAAATGTCGTAATTGCGCCATTAAACCGCCTTGATCCATATCGACGAAAGTGAGAGGGCTCAATAATGATAATTTATTTAATCGGTTACTTAGCAAGATGGCATCACGCTTGAGTTTTTGCTGACCTTGTTCTGAGTTTTTATCAAGAATAGCAATGCGAAATTGAGTGAGGCTATCCAAACAATCAAAAATTTCCAACCAATCTTGACTGTATTGCTCGCTAAGATCTTCTCGCCCAGATTCGCTTAACCACATGATCATATTCTCATCGATTAGAAATAAGGTTTGCCTTATCAAACGTCCGTGATCGATTTGGTTGCGAGCTAAGTTAAATAATGCCCATTGTTGGTGCAATAAATGCGTCCGTTCACTTAAAATACGGACTTCAGAATTCGGCTTTAGCACGCTCAATTGTGTATGAGTTTCATTAATTTGTTCTTCTATCTTGGCAATTCTGTTGGCACCTTGGTGTGAGCAATGAAGATATTGATGAGTAAGTTGCCTATGTTGGCGTATAAAGCCAACTAATTGACGTAATAAGAAGATAGTTTGAAATCGCACTTGATGATTTTGCTCTCTTTTACGTGATAGAAAGAAGAGTAATGCAATAATGCTAATTGCCATTGTGATACAAACATAAGTAAACATATCCACCCCTACTCAATTTAAGCTGACATTCTATTTGTAAGCAAAATCTGTGCCGTGATGGTAGGTGTGAATCGTTATTTGATGAATAATAAATATAAAAAAGCTCCGACTAAGTAAATAGCGGAGCATTTATCGATGAAACTTATTTATCTAGGGGAATTACATAACACGCATACCTGGTTGGGCGCCTTCATGTGGTTCTAAAATCCACAGATCTTTTCCACCAGGTCCGGCAGCTAAAATCATTCCCTCGGACATACCAAACTTCATTTTACGAGGTTTTAAGTTAGCGACCATCACCGTTAGTTTGCCTTCAAGCTCTTCTGGCGTATAAGCGGATTTAATCCCAGAGAATACTTGGCGAGTCTCGCCGCCGATATCCAATTGGAATTTCAAAAGCTTGTCGGCTTTTGGTACTGCTTCACATGAAATGATTTTGGCGATACGCATGTCAATTTTGGCGAAATCATCAAATTCAATTTCATCCGCGACAGGCTCTTTATCTAACTCGGTTTGCGTTGTTTTCTCTGATTGTGCTTTTGCCGCCATTTCAACCGCAGCATCTTCTTTAGATGCTTCAATCATGGCTTCAACATGTTTAGGATCGATACGGTTGAATAAGGCTTTAAATTTAGTCACTTCATGATTAGTGAGTGGGGTTGATATCCCTTCCCACGTTAGAGTGTCATTTAAGAAGCTTTCAGTCCGTGCTGCTAATTCTGGCATAACTGGCTTTAGGTATGTCATTAGTACTCGGAATAAGTTTATACCGACAGAGCAGATATCTTGCAGCTCTTGGTCTTTACCTTCTTCTTTTGCTACAACCCACGGTGCTTTTTCATCTACATACTGGTTGGCTTTATCGGCTAGTGCAGTGATTTCACGAATTGCTCGACTGAACTCACGAGTTTCAAATGATTGAGCAATGCTGCTAGCGGCATCAACAAATTCTTGATAGAGCTCTGGCTCGGTGAAATTTGCCGACAACTTACCGTCAAATCGTTTAGCGATGAAGCCAGCATTGCGAGAAGCTAAGTTGACGATTTTGTTAACGACATCTGAATTAACTCGTTGAGTGAAATCTTCAAGGTTTAAATCTAGATCGTCAATGCGGCTATTGAGTTTAGCGGTGTAGTAATAACGTAGGCATTCAGGATCGAGATGCTGTAAGTAAGTACTCGCTTTTACAAAGGTGCCTTTTGATTTTGACATCTTCGCGCCATTAACGGTCACATAACCATGTACAAATACATTGCTTGGCTTACGAAAACCTGCGCCATCTAACATGGCTGGCCAAAATAGGCTGTGGAAGTACACAATATCCTTACCGATGAAATGATAAAGTTCAGCGGTGCTATCTTGTTTCCAATATTCATCAAAATTAAGAGATGTGTCACCGGCTGCTGCACGTTTGTCACACAAGTTTTTAAATGAGCCCATGTAGCCGATTGGAGCATCTAGCCATACGTAGAAAAATTTATTGGTTTCACCCGGGATTTCAAAGCCGAAATACGGTGCATCACGTGAAATATCCCATTGCTGCAAACCGGACTCAAACCATTCCTGCATTTTGTTAGCGGTTTCTGTTTGAAGAGAGCCTGAACGAGTCCACTCTTTCAACATGCTCTGAAATTGCGGTAAGTCGAAGAAGAAATGTTCAGAATCTTTCATTACTGGTGTTGCACCTGATACCGCCGATTTTGGATTGATAAGGTCGGTTGGGCTATAAGTTTCACCGCAGTTATCGCAGTTATCGCCATATTGATCATCTGATTTACATTTTGGGCAAGTGCCTTTTACGAATCGGTCGGGCAGGAACATTTCTTTTTCAGGGTCAAAAAGCTGAGAAATAGTACGACTAGTGATAAATCCATTTTCTTTCAAGCGAAGATAAATCATCGAGGCTAATTCACGATTTTCATCGCTGTGCGTACTGTGGTAGTTATCAAAGCTAATATTAAAACCTGAAAAATCCGTTTGGTGTTCTTGCTGAACTGCTGCAATCATTTCTTCAGGCTCAATACCTAATTGTTGAGCTTTCAACATAATAGGTGTGCCATGTGCATCATCGGCGCAAATAAAGTTTACGGTATTACCGCGTAGGCGTTGGTAACGAACCCAAACATCCGCTTGAATGTGTTCTAGCATATGACCTAAATGAATTGAGCCATTGGCGTAAGGGAGTGCGCAGGTTACGAGAATTTTTCTTGGGTCATTCGCCATTATTATTCACTTCTTAATTCTTGATAGGGGGGCAATTAGTCCGAATATTTCGATATACCCTTTTAATTTGAAGCTATAGCTTTGTTGACGGTGTTTACTCACTACAACCACTTAGGCAAGCTAAGCTCATGGGAGTTCGATCACTTGCCGCCTCACTGCTACTTCAATTAATTTGGATATAGACTAGTCATAAAACTTTTCAAGATTCTACCTTATGCAAGCCATGACTCCAAGAAACCTAAAGACGGAATTCATGATCTTTTTATTTATATGGTGAGTAGCGTGTTTTTCTTGTGGGTTTATACTGCTAGGATATTGATTCTATCTTGTGATACCGAGGCCGTATGTCTTTATTTTCTTCTCCATTTTCAAAGTCTACCCCTAATCATTCATTATCATCTTCTATTTTAAGTCAGTGGCTGAATCAATTTGAGCATCCACAATTAATTCCGCAATGGGCTGATACTCCAGGAATTGTGTTATTAAAATCAGATGATAGCGTACAAATTACCTTGCCATTTTATGGTCAAGGGTTACAAAGTCAGCTTCAATCATGGGTTGAAGAACAGAAAACACAACATCAAGATTTACCTGTTATCGAGGTTGTGACCAAAGTTAAGACGCTGAAAACTGTACATGCTACACCAGTGAAAGGAGTGAAAAACATTATCGCCATTACTTCTGCTAAAGGTGGGGTGGGCAAGTCAACGACAGCCGTTAATTTTGCTTTGGCACTGCATAAACTGGGCGCGAAAGTTGGTTTGTTAGATGCTGATATTTATGGTCCATCTGTTCCTATAATGCTTGGGACACAAGGTAAGAAACCAACTGTTATTGATAGTAAATGGATGCAACCAGTGGAAGCTCATGGTTTGTATACCAACTCAGTTGGTTATTTGGTTGCGCAAGATGATGCGGCAGTATGGCGCGGTCCAATGGCATCGAAAGCTTTGGCTCAGATACTTAATGAAACACTGTGGCCAGAGCTTGATTATTTAGTGATAGATATGCCACCAGGTACTGGCGATATTCAACTAACGTTGTCGCAACAAATTCCTGTAACGTCAGCTTTGGTGGTGACAACACCGCAAGACCTTGCATTAGCTGATGCAAGAAAAGGCGTGGCGATGTTTGATAAAGTCGGGGTGTCAGTGCTTGGCGTGGTTGAAAATATGAGTTACCACATCTGCTCAAACTGTGGATATCATGAAGCATTGTTTGGCCAGGGCGGCGCTGAAAAAATGGCGCGAGATATGGATTTATCTTTATTGGCACAAATTCCACTGCATATTGATCTACGCAGTGATATTGATAATGGTTGCCCAACGGTTACCGCTAAACCAAGTAGTGAGCATTCACAAATTTATCTTGAACTTGCCGCTCAGGTTGGGTGTCGTCTATTTTGGCAAGGTGATCCGGCTCCAGATGCTATTTTATTTACGGAAGTAAAATAGTCATACATTAATAAGTAAATAAGCATCGAGAAATCAGATGATTATTTTTTATACATTTTGTGTAAATAGGATTAAGCATAGTAATAATTCGTTAATTTAGAGGATTATTGCCTCGTGGCTAAACTCCCATTTTGTATCAATTAAGTATATAATCAGGCGGTTTAATTCCCCCTCGGGGTTCCCGTTACTATTGAGCTGGGTGCTTTTACATGTCAGAACAACAAATACCTGAAAAAAATAAATGCGTCATTGTAGGGATTGCCGGCGCATCGGCTTCAGGGAAAAGCCTAATTGCAAGCACCATTTACAAAGAATTACGAGCGAAAGTCGGTGATAGTCAGATCGGTGTGATCACTGAAGATTGTTATTATCGGGATCAAAGCCATCTTAGTATGGAAGAGCGAGTCAAGACTAATTATGACCACCCAAGCGCGTTGGATCATGATTTACTATGTGAACAACTACAGCAGTTGATGGAAGGCAATTCAGTTGAAATTCCTGAATACAGCTATTCAGAACATACCCGCACTCAAAACACGACATTAATGACACCAAAGAAAGTGATTATTTTAGAAGGCATTTTGTTGCTGACTGAACCACGCTTGCGTGACTTAATGCATGCATCAGTATTCATGGATACACCACTTGATATTTGTCTATTACGCCGTGTTAAACGAGACGTAGAGGAGCGTGGAAGAACGATGGATTCTGTATTAAAGCAGTATCAAAAAACAGTGCGACCAATGTTTATGCAATTTATTGAGCCATCGAAGCAGCATGCCGATATTATCGTCCCACGTGGCGGTAAAAACCGAATTGCAATTGATGTGTTGAAGGCTCATATTGCTCGTTTATTAAAATCATAACTATATTCAAAGTATTTGAAGTTATATTTTTAATTACCAGATGATGGATAACCATTCGCTTTAATTATTTAAATCTAAATAATTTTGCGCGAAATTAGGAGAAATACCTCGTGAGATTGTGTGATAGGGACATAAAGAAATACATGGCGGAAGGTAAGATAACCATGTCGCCAGCCCCATCTGAAGATAGCATTAGTGGCTTAACGGTAGATGTACGTTTAGGTCATCAATTCCGAGTATTTAATGATCACAGTGCACCATATATTGATCTCTCTGGTAAAAAAGAACAAGTGACAGCTCAGCTTGAAAAAGTCATGAGTGATGAGATTGAGATTTCTGATGATGGTGAATTTTTCTTACATCCTGGGCAACTAGCATTAGCCGTCACCTATGAATCTGTCGATCTCCCTGCCAATATTGTTGGTTGGTTAGATGGACGTTCTTCTTTGGCTCGTTTAGGCTTAATGGTTCATGTAACGGCTCATCGTATTGACCCTGGTTGGTCTGGGCGTATCGTACTTGAGTTTTATAATTCAGGTCGTTTACCTTTAGCCTTGAAACCAATGATGCCAATTGGCGCTTTAAGTTTTGAAGTTTTATCGGGTGATGCTGAAAAACCGTATAACAAACGAGATAATGCTAAATATAAAAATCAACAAGGCGCTGTGGCAAGCCGTATTAATGAAGATTGATATCGTTGGTTAAGTATCAAATTTCATACTAAGTTATTAATTTTAAAATAGACTGCTAGATATGCAGTCATTTTACTTATTATTCATCCTCATATTTATCGTTAAATGAATATTGATGGTGGAATGCTTTTAACTCTTTTTATCTGTACTGCGTGAGGGATCTCCATGAAAAAAGTACTCATCTTTCTTGCTGTTCCAATTACTGCCATCTTAATTGCTGTGTTGGCATTGGTTTTTTTCGTGAATCCAAATCAATTTAAACCTCTAATTATTGAGCAGACGAAAGCTCAAACGGGTTTTGACCTCGTTATTGATGGTGATATTGAATGGACTTTCTTCCCTCATATTGGTTTTACTATTGGAAAAACGAAATTATTAAATCCGAACGGTTTTAAACGTGCCGAAATCGTAAAGATTGACTCTGTCGGTTTGGATATTTCAGTTCTCCCTTTGCTAGAAAAAAGATTAGAAATTGGCAACATTAGCTTAAATAGCGCTGATATTTTTCTGCAAACTAAGAAAGATGGAAGTTCAAATATTGATATTGCTGCACAATCTATAAAAGAAAATACAGCCGAAGTTGACCAAAAAGAAACAGGGGTGACAGCAGATACTGCGGCTAAGCCAGAAGAAGCATCCAAGTCAGCGGACGTAGAAGAATCGTCAAGTTCAGCTTCTAAATGGCAATTAACATTAGAGGGGATCACGGTTAATAATGCGACATTGGCGATGCTTGATGAACAAAAAGGGTCTGAGATAGCATTATCTAATGTCAACTTTGCACTTTCTAAATTTTCATTTGATGAGTGGAGTCAAGCTGAATTCAGTTTAACGGGCCGCAATAATCAGCAAACCTTTTCTGCTGCGGGCAAAACAGAATTTAAAGTTTCACAAGATTTGAAAAATTATGAATTACGTAATCTTGATACTCAAGCTTCTTTTAAAGATGGAGCTACTGACATTAAAACAGTGTCATTACAATTGACGACATTTAAGTTTGACCAACCAAATGATTTAAAATTAGCGGTTCAAGGACAAGTGTCTGGTATGAACATCGATATGACACACAGTGCCAAGTTAATGGTTAATAAGGCAATGTCACTGGTTCGATTAAATGATATGAACTTGAAAGCTAAAGTTAATGGGAAAGACTTGCCATTAAATCCAATTAATATCGATATGTTGTCTTCATTAACGTTTGATTTAAATAAGCAAGATCTAGGCTTAACACTTGATAAGTTTACAGTAAATGAGTTGGTGTTTGATGGTTCAACTCAAGTGTCTTTAGCATCCAGTATTCCTAAGATTGTATTTAATTTACACAGTGCAGAAATAAATGTAGATGCGTTATTAAAACAAATGGAACAGCAATCGACAAAATCAGCTGTTACATCATCTAAAACGGCTGAGAGCTCTACGGCAACGAAGGCTGCAGCTACTGCTTCAACAGCAAACACAACACCTACTGCGAAAGCATCAACAGCGCCGGCTCAGACTGAACCCGATCTTAGTGCAACGAAAACACTAGATGTTACGGGTAAGATAACTATTGATAAGTTAGTGGCAAATAATGCTAACTTACAAAATGTAGTCACTCAGTTTAAGGTCAATCGCGGTGTGATTGATTTACAACGTTTTGCTGCTAATTTGTATGATGGTTCAATACTCGCGACAGCACATATTGATGCACGTAAATCAGTTGCAAACTATAAAATTCATAATGTAATAAAAGGTGTGCAAGTACGCCCATTATTAACGGATATCGCAGATATGGATATCGTGTCAGGAACGGGTAATATTACAGCAGATCTCACTGGTAAGAGTTTGCTACCTGATACGTTGAAGAAAAACCTATCCGGCGTGATTAATCTTAATTTTCAAGATGGCTCACTTTATGGTGTAAATTTACCGTATGAGTTCCGTTCAGCGAAAGCGAAATTGAAAGGTGAAACTATAGCCGCGGATAATGTTAAGAAAACGGATTTTAGTGCTCTGACGGCAACAATGAAACTTTCTAAAGGAGTAATGAAGACTAATAACTTTGCCATGCAGTCGCCACTCTTGCGCGTTTTGGGTGATGGACAAGCCGATTATGTGCATGAAACATTAGACTTTTTGGTAAAAACATCGATTGTTGGCACCATGAAAGGGCAAGATGGCAAAGATCTTAATGATTTAAAAAACCTCACTATTCCAGTTCGTGTAAAAGGCTCGTGGGCGACTCCAAGTATTAGTGTTGATATGAAATCTTTGTTTAACTCAGAATCTAAGCAAAAAGCGCAAAAAGAAATTGATAAAGGTATTGATAAGCTTTTAGGTGACGATAAAGATTCGGGCAAAAATAAAGAAGTGAAAAAAGCAGCAGGTGATTTGCTCAATAGTTTATTTAAATAATTAGCCAATAAAGCGTTGAAAAGACAAAGCCCAGTACGATCTTCACGATTAAACTGGGCTTTTTGCTACTTGTTTGGCTTAGGTTTCCAGCGGCTTAGGTTGATATCATTACAAATTGTTCGCCGTTTTAGGATTTACCAATCAATCCCTTTACGGGCTTTAATACCTGATTCAAAAGCATGCTTGACGTTACGCACTTCTGAAACAGTGTCAGCAATCTCAATTAAGCGTCGATGGGCTGCTCGGCCAGTAATGATCACAGATTGCGTGCTAGGACGGTTTTCGATGGCTTCTACTACATCGTCCAATTCAATATAGCCGTAAGTTACCATGTAGGTAATTTCATCGAATAACACCACATCTAAGTTGTCATCTTGCAGCATGCGCTTGCATTCTTGCCATACTAATTGAGCCGCAAGTGTATCACTGGTTTTATCCTGGGTTTCCCATGTAAAGCCGGTAGCCATGACATGAAATTCTACTCCTAACTTTTCCAGTAGATTTTTTTCACCATTATCCCAAGTACCTTTAATAAATTGAGCAACCCCGCAGTTTTGGTTGTGACCGACGGCTCGTGCAATTGTGCCAAATCCAGAGGTGGTTTTACCTTTTCCATTACCTGTAATGACGAGAACTAAGCCTTTTTCTTCTTGAGCTGCATTGATACGCGAATCAACTTCTTGTTTTATTTTTTGCTGTCGTTGTTTGTGTTTTTCATTATTTGAATGTGGCACAGACTCGTCCATGTGATTGGCTTCCATTATTGAAGTAAAAGGAGTGAAAATGTTATCAATTAATGTCAGGGGATGATAGTAAAAGAAACCCAGCACGGTGGCTGGGTTTTATTTAGATAAGAGAAGAGAAGAAGTTAATCTGCTAATAAATTATCAATAACTTTGTAGGTAGGATCTTCTTTAATGTTAATTTCGACTAAGCTGCCTGCTTTATGGAGTAGCGTTTTACAGTCTTGACTTAGATGACGTAAATGCAGTGTTTTCCCAAGTTTAGAGTAACGGTCTGCAACGGTTTCAATCGCTTCAATGGCAGAATGATCGACTACTCGCGACTGAGCGAAATCGACAATAATGTCTTGTGGATCATTTTGAGCATTAAACAGTTCGGCAAAGTTTGCCGCTGAACCGAAGAAAATCGGACCATTGATTTGATACACTTTAGATCCTTCCTCATCAATACTGGTTACCGCATTGATATGTTTTGCGTGTTGCCAAGCAAACATAAGTGCAGAAGCAATCACACCAACACCGACAGCAACCGCAAGATCTGTCATAACAGTAACAATTGTCACTAAAATAATAATGAAGAAATCTTGCTTTGGTACGCGGCGAGCTAATTTGAACGTTGCCCATTCAAAGGTGCCAATCACCACCATGAACATCACGCCAACTAAAGCCGCAAGCGGGATCATCTCGATCCAAGTTGCCGTAAATAAAATAAAGCAAAGTAGAGCAATGGCAGCGGTGATACCTGATAAACGACCACGGCCACCAGAGTTAATGTTGATCATTGATTGACCAATCATGGCACAGCCGCCCATAGCACCAAAGACAGAACAGGTTAAGTTACCAAGACCTTGACCAATACATTCACGATTGCCTTTACCACGCGTGTTGGTCATTTCATCTACCACAGTAAGTGTTAATAGTGATTCAATTAAACCAATAGAGGCAATGATAAGTGCGTATGGGAACACTATCTTGAGCGTTTCAAAAGTAAATGGAACGGCAGGAAGTGCGAAGGTCGGTAAGTCACCAGCTAGGGTTGAACTAGGGTCACCAGACATGGTACGTAAAAAATCAACGACAGTTCGTGTGTCTAGATTAAAAACTTGAGTAATTGCAGTCACAGTCACAATAGCGACTAAAGAGGATGGGATGGCTTTGGTTAATTTGGGTAAAAAGAAAATAATACCCATGGTAAGAGCTACCAAACTAAGCATAATAAACATTTGATCTTGAGGTAACCAAGTCATAAGACCATTCAAATCGGGTGCTTTAAATTGGCCTAATTGAGCAGTGAAAATAACAATTGCAAGACCATTTACGAAACCTATCATAACTGGGTGTGGCACAATTCTAATAAACTTACCTAGCTTTAATATTCCGGCCGTGATTTGTAATACACCAACGAGAAGTACTGCCGCGAATAAGTATTGTATGCCATGCATGGCGACTAAGCTGACCATGACGACAGCTGTTGCACCTGTTGCACCAGAAATCATACCTGGGCGGCCACCAAAGACGGCGGTCATCAATCCCATAATGAAGGCGGCATATAAGCCCACCATTGGATCAACGCCAGCTACAAAGGCAAACGCTACGGCTTCCGGAACTAAGGCTAGTGCGACGGTTAAGCCTGACAAAACATCATTTTTAACAGATTGAGTGGAGACTTGTGGAAATTCGAACATGTATTCTCAGTTTTAAGTAAATGAAATTGCCATGTTTTGAGCTGTAGAAACGGAGTGTCGAAAGGTTACAGTCAAATATATGGGCGGGTGATTTTGAAACCGAATGTTACAGAATGGTGGAAATAACTGCAACATTTCTAGGTGGTTATTTTCTCTATCAGGAAACTACTATGGTTGATGTTTTAGGATGAGAAAATGAAAAAGGCCACTTTCAACAGTGGCCTTTTAGGTTTGCTAGCAATGTAAAGTCAGTTAAAGCTTAACTAAGAGTCTTTGACATTGCAGATGACGCTTGCTTTGTTGCTGCGTCACTACCGGCAACTTTACCCGAGTAAGTCGACTCGCGGAAAGACGCTGCGACAATGGTAATATCTTTCAATTCACCAGAACCTGAGGCTTTCGCCATTGGAGCACTAGCACAAGATTGTACTTTAGCATTTGTTGTCGGTGTTACTTTTGCTACTACAGCTTTATCAGGTGTAGCAACGGAAGCTTCTTCAACAACGTCAGTTTTTTCTTGAGGTTCGATAATCTCTGTCGGCGCTATAACAGATGGCGCAGGCGTCTCAGCAACAGAATTATCTACTACAGGTGCAATTTCTAACGTAGGAGTCTCTTCTTCAAGAACAGGTATTACTACGTCAACATTACTGATCGATGCTGTTGAAGTTTCTAATACAGATGCTTTTGGACGATAAATAACTACTTTACCCATCGACATTTCAGGGCAAGCAACACCACCAAATGTAGCGGTTAGATTATTATCGACAGTGGCTTCTTCAGTTGATTTTTCCACTTCTACTGCAATCGGTTGAAGTTGCTCTGTGTATTTAGGCCAAACTTTACCCATAGCCATCTCAGGAGATGCAACTCCCCCAATACGTAAACGATATGGATTAGGACGACGATCACGAGTACGGCGACGACGTTGACCACTAGCACGAAGATGACGAGGAGAGCGACGATTGCGGCGTTGCTGACCATCTTCTTTTTGCTCTATATTTTCAACGTTATTATCTTGAGTTGCTTCTATTTCTTGATTAACAGGAGCGTTTTCTTGTGCAACTTCTTGAGACGCATCGATCGCTATCACGACATCATCTTCTTTAGTCTGTGGATTAGCACGGACTTTTTTCTTCATCTGACGACGTTGACGGCGCTGTTTAACTTGTGTTGTCTTCTCTTCGTGAGATGGAGTTACAGCCGCTTCTTGAGCTTCAGCCGCAATTTTTTGACCCTGTTCTACCAATTTATTGGTTTCTTTAGGCGCTGCTGGCTTTTTATCTTGTTTAGGCTTACGTTTTCTTTCCTGACGAACATCCTGATCTGCTTTTTTATCTAGCTGATCCTCATCACGCGGCTTACGTCGTTTACGTTGATCATTATTACGATCATTACGGTCACGATTGTTATAGTTACGATTATTTGATTGCTCATTGCGCTTATTATGATGGCTTGACGCTGTCGCAGGTTTAGGTGCTTCTTTTGTTTGTGCTTCTTTTTCGCTTTCATTTGAACCGAATAAGAAATTTGTAATGGTCTTAAAGAAACCAGTAGATTTTTCTTTTGGTTGTACTTTTTTCGGTTCAGCTGCTACTGGTTTAGCCGTCGCAGCAGGTGCTGGAGCGGACGCAGCGAAACCTTTCAGTACTGGCTCTTCAATACGACGAGGTTTTATATCTGCGATTGGCTCACGGCTTTCTGACTCTTTAATTGATTCAATACGCTGAGGCATCAAATAAGATAGAATCTGGTGCTCTTCACCATCACGTAAACGCATAACCTCAAAGTGAGGAGTTTCCATATCAGCATTAGGAACCACAATGATGTTAACATTTTGGTATTTTTCAATGTGCTGAATAGATTTACGTTTTTCATTCAATAAGTAAGACGCGATAGGGACAGGAACTACAGCAAGAACTTGTGAGCTGTTATCTTTTAGTGCTTCTTCTTCAATTAGACGTAAAACAGAAAGAGCTAGTGATTCATTATCACGTACAACACCTGTACCCGTACAACGAGGACAAATATGATGGCTAGCTTCTGAAAGAGAAGGGCTTAAACGCTGACGAGACATTTCTAATAAACCGAATCGTGAAATACGGCCGATTTGAACACGAGCTCGGTCCATGCGAACAGCATCACGCATACGTGTTTCAACTTCACGCTGATGACGCACTGGTGTCATATCAATGAAATCGATAACAACAAGGCCACCTAGATCGCGTAGGCGTAATTGACGTGCAATTTCATCGGCCGCTTCTAAATTGGTGTTTAGTGCGGTTTCTTCAATATCACTGCCTTTAGTTGCACGAGCAGAGTTGATATCAATAGACGTTAATGCTTCTGTTGGGTCGATAACGATTGAGCCGCCAGAAGGTAGACGAACTTCACGTTGGAAAGCTGATTCAATTTGACTTTCAATCTGATAGTGAGTGAATAGAGGAATATCACCATCATATTTTTTCACGCGTGAAACGAAATCAGGTCGAACGAGTTGGATATGATCGCGTGCGCGCTCATAAATAGTATTGCTATCAATTAAAATCTCACCAATATCACGACGTAAATAGTCACGAATAGCACGGACGATGACATTGCTTTCTTGGTGGATTAGGAATGGAGCTGATTCAGTATCAGAAGCATCTTTAATTGCAGACCAATGCTTAAGTAAAATGTTTAAATCCCACTCAAGTTCTTCTGCGCTTTTACCAACACCTGCTGTGCGGACAATTAAGCCCATGCCTTGTGGTAGTTCTAAAGTGCTTAACGCTGATTTAAGCTCAGTACGTTCATCACCTTCGATACGACGTGAAATACCGCCAGCACGAGGGTTGTTAGGCATTAGAACTAAGTAGCTACCAGCTAGAGAAATGAATGTCGTCAAGGCTGCACCTTTTTGACCTCGTTCTTCTTTTTCTACTTGTACAATGACTTCTTGACCTTCTTTTAGCACTTCTTTAATGCTAGGGCGGCCTTGGTATGTATAACCAGTAGGGAAGTATTCTTTGGCAATTTCTTTAAGGGGAAGGAAACCGTGACGATCAGCACCATAGTCTACAAATGCAGCTTCTAAACTTGGTTCTACGCGTGTAATACGTCCTTTATAAATATTTGCTTTCTTAGATTCATGGCCAGGACTTTCGATATCTAAATCAAACAGTTTTTGACCATCAACTAATGCGACGCGCAACTCTTCTTTTTGAGTCGCGTTGATCAACATTCTTTTCATTTTGTCATTTCTCGTTGTTTTTCTTCGTGATAATTGCTTATCGCTTTAGTCGTCCAAAGGTGCCAGATCCCATGGCTTTGGCTTCAGCCTCACGGCTGTATAGGGGATGCTCTGGGGCACAATAGTCACCAGACCATTATCTTTAATCGATAGTAGGCCTGGTCCGATTCAGGTCGGTATTACTTCTTCATTGGTTACGTGAGTAGGCGATAAGTTGACCTTCTTCGTGTTGTGTCTTACGCCTAATGCAGCACACACTCAAGAAGCTTTCTACTCAAATTTGTAATATAAGGTGGTATCAAATTGTATGGAAAATGTTCGAACCACCTTTTACAGATATGAACTATAACAGTGAGAAGAAATATCAGCAATCAGCTTTCTAATAAAGCGGGTAAATAAATAGGAAAACCTGTGATTAACTTTCGTTCAACTATGGGGTAGTATTATTTTATTAATATAGATTTTCCATATTTATCAATGGTTTGGTTTTAATTCGATAGTTTTTTTGTACTGTCACAATATAATTGAATGCTATAGGGATAAAATAGGGGTAATTTATTGTTTATACTTGTGACACATGTAGAGGTTTGAATGATAGAATATGCGTTATGAACGAAATTAAAACTGAAATAAAATTTATTGAGATTGATGCCGATATGGCAGGGCAAAGAATTGATAATTTTTTGCGTAATCAACTTAAACAAATCCCTAAAAGCATGATCTATCGTATCTTGCGAAAGGGGGAGGTGCGTGTAAATAAAAAACGCATAAAAGCTGAATATAAATTACAAGCTGGTGACTCGGTCCGTATTCCTCCTGTGAAAATCACACTGGAAGAGGAAGCGCCACAAATAAGCACTAAATTAGATAAAGTTTCTGAGCTGGAAAATTGTATTATTTTTGAGGATGACAGCTTACTTATTCTGAATAAGCCTTCAGGAACAGCGGTTCATGGTGGGAGTGGGTTGAAGTTTGGCGCTATTGAGGCTTTAAGGGCATTGCGGCCTGATGCTCGTTTTTTGGAGCTCGTCCATCGTATTGACCGTGATACTTCCGGTATATTACTGGTGGCTAAAAAGCGTTCAGCACTGCGCCATCTGCAAGCTCAATTTCGAGAAAAAACCGTTCAAAAATATTATTTTGCTTTAGTTATGGGGCAATGGAAGCCAAGTTGCAGAGTTGTGAAAGCGCCATTACTGAAAAATGAAGTCAATAGTATTGTCCGTGTTAACCCCAATGGCAAAGCATCAGAAACGCGATTCAAAGTATTAGAAGAATTTGCGCAAGCTACATTGGTTCAAGCTAGCCCGATCACTGGCCGTACTCACCAGATCCGTGTTCATTGTCAATATGTTGGTCATTCTATTGCTTGGGATGACCGCTATGGTGACCGTCGCTTTGATGCGTATACTGCTAAAATAGGGTTGAATCGATTGTTTTTACATGCTGCAAATATTAAATTTATTCACCCTGCAACAGATGAGAAAATGGATATATCAGCGCCGATGGAAGCTAAATTAGAAGCTACGCTTGCTCAATTACGCGTAAAACCATAACGGTTGTTTTAAGTGCTGTGGTTTATAAGGTCATAGGTTTATTGTGACCGTTTATAAAATAGTGATACCTTGTTTTTCTAGCATATTGATCAATGTAATAAGTGGAAGGCCAATTAAACTATTAGGATCACTTCCTTCGAGGCGTTCAAATAAGGCAATGCCAAGACCTTCGCTTTTGAAACTACCCGCACAATAGAAAGGCTGTTCTTTATCGACATAATTTTCTATTTGTGAAAGGCTGAGCTTGCGGAAATGAACGATAAAAGTGTCCAATTCAACATCACATTTATTTGTGGTTGAATTATAAACGGCAATACCTGTATAAAAGGTAATGGAACGACCATTAGAACGTGAAAGTTGAGCAACGGCATTTTCACGATTGAGTGGTTTACCTATTATTTCATCATCTATGATGCAGACTTGATCAGAGCCAATAACTATGTTGGTTTTAGCCAAGTCTAACCGACAAGATTGTGCTTTTTTTTGTGCTAAGCGTGTGACTAATTGTTGGGCATTCTCACCAGTAAGTGGTGCTTCATCGCACTGTGGTTCTAATACAGTGAAAGGAACGGCTAATTTTTCTAGTAGCGCTTTTCTGTAAATGGAAGTGGATGCTAAAATCAAGTTTGTATGTTGCATATAATGATTCTTTGTATTGCTATGAAAGTATAATCGTTACGATAAAGCAATTGGCTGCTCTCGTCATATACATTTGATGCGAGCGAAAATTTAAATGAAAATTGGTAAGAAGAATGTGTAAGTTTTTTGCCTTTTTCTTTGACTAAATTTGTTTTGAAGGATAATATTCGCGCCCTATGCAAAAGGTAAAAATACCGCGTACAGTGGACCCAGCAAAATCTGCCCAAAAACGTTTAGATTATCAAGGTATAATCCAAAGCAGTTTATTAAAGCGAGTTGCCGAGTTGACTGAAGGCGTCAAACGCGACGCAGAAGTTACATTGAATTTTGAGTTGGATGAACAACGACTCACCGTTATCTCTGGTAAAGCTAACGTTGAAGTTGAATTAGAATGTCAACGCTGTAATCAAAACTTCGCCCATTTGTGTGAAGTAGAGTTCATTTGTACTCCTTATTATAATGAGAAAAGTGAACAAGACGCACCCGAAGAGTATGATTTGGTAGATCTAAACGAGTACGGTGAGTTGGATTTGATTAAACTGGTGGAAGACGAGTTCATTCTAGAATTACCTCAAATTCCAATGCATGACGAATCTGAATGTAGCGTTAAATCAAACAATTTGGTATTTGGTAAACTTCCGGAAGAACTTCTTGAAGATAAGCCGAATCCTTTCGATGTTTTAAAAAATTTAAAGCGCTAATACTGTGTAAAGCAGTGTCAGTGTTTAAAACAAAGGAGTAGGGTCATGGCCGTACAAAAGAGCAAAAAATCACGTTCAATGCGTGGCATGCGTCGTTCACATGATGCACTAACAACTAGTGCGTTATCTGTAGATGCAACTTCAGGTGAAACTCACCTACGTCACAACGTGACTGCTGACGGTTTCTACCGTGGCAAAAAGGTTATCAACAAGTAAGGTTGACCTTTGCAAACTATAACCGTTGCACTTGATGCAATGGGCGGGGATTTCGGTCCTCGCGTAACAGTGCCTGCCGCCGTGCAGGCATTGTCACATTTCCCAGAGCTGAAAGTTATTCTTGTCGGTGACCGTGATCTTATCACGCAGCAGCTGACATCTATCGGGTACTATCCGAGTCATCGTCTCGTCATTAAACACAGTGATAAATGTATATCTAACTGTGAAAAGCCATCTTTAGCGTTAAGAAATAGCGCCGGAAGTTCAATGCGTATTGCGCTTGATTTAGTGGCTGACACAGAAGCAGATGCTTGTGTTAGCGGTGGCAATACTGGCGCTTTAATGGCGTTGTCAAAATTTCGTCTAAAATTATTACCAGGTTTAGAACGACCAGCCTTAGTCAGTGCATTACCTACGATAACAGGAAAGCGCACATGGATGCTTGATCTCGGTGCAAATATATCTGTTGATGCCGATACTTTATTTCAGTTTGCCGTGATGGGAAGTGCACTAGCAGAGGTTCATACTAACTATCAACCTCGAGTTGCTATCTTAAATGTGGGTGAGGAAGAAATTAAAGGCAATGATTTGGTCAAGCGTTGTTCTGAACTTCTTTTACAAACGAAAGAAATTAATTATTGTGGCTATATCGAAGGAAATCAGCTTTTTTATGATGTCGCTGATGTGATAGTTTGCGATGGCTTTGTCGGTAATGTGTGCCTGAAGTCTTGTGAAGGCGTAGCGCATCTATTCTTAGATAAAGTGAAAAATCACTTTGTCTCATCGACAATAAAAGGTTGGATTGCAAAAAAAATATTTTCTAGCTTATTTAATGAGCTAAAAACATTGAACCCCGACCAGTATAATGGCGCAAGTTTGCTAGGATTACGCGGAATTGTTATTAAAAGCCATGGGCAAGCGGATACGTCTGCCATTATCAATGCGATTGGTGAGGCTGTATATGAAGTCAAACAGCAGGTCCCAAGCCGTATAAGTGATCGTTTAGAAGCGGTATTACTCGAGAGGCATTATTAGTCTTCATGAATAGCAAAATTTTAGGCACTGGCAGCTATTTGCCAGAACATGTGCGTACGAACGCCGATTTAGAAAAAATGGTGGATACTACTGATGAGTGGATTGTTACTCGCACTGGTATTCGTGAACGTCGTATTTCTGCACCAGATGAGTCTGTAGCGGATATGGCCTATCATGCCTCAGTTAATGCTATTGAGATGTCAGGCATTGATAAAAACGATATAGACCTGATCATTCTCGCGACAAGTACGGCAAGTCATAAGTTTCCATCGTCTGCATGTCAGGTTCAAGCAAGGCTTGGTATTACAGGCTGTCCTGCATTTGATCTATCTGCAGCATGCACGGGATTTGTGTATGCACTTTCTGTTGCTGATCAGCATATCAAATCTGGCATTGCGAAGAATGTCCTTGTAATTGGTGCTGATGCGTTGTCAAAAACGTGTGATCCAACGGATCGCTCGACAATCATTCTATTTGGTGATGCGGCGGGAGCGGTAGTATTAGGCGCAACAGAAGATAAAGGTATTATCTCAACTCATTTACATGCCGATGGTCGTTTTGGCGAATTATTAAGCCTTGAAGAAACCAAGCGTGGCGAGAGCATTGATGCTTGGTTACATATGGCCGGTAATGAAGTTTTTAAAGTTGCAGTGACTCAGTTGTCTAAATTAGTGAAAGATACGTTGGCTGCGAATGATATGGCAAAACATGAGCTTGACTGGCTTGTACCACATCAAGCTAATTTACGTATTATTTCTGCAACGGCTAAGAAGTTAGCGATGTCTTTAGATCAAGTTGTGGTCACCCTAGACCGCCATGGTAATACGTCAGCAGCAACTGTCCCTACTGCATTAGATGAAGCTGTGCGTGATGGACGGATTCAACGTGGTCACATGTTGCTGCTTGAGGCATTTGGCGGTGGATTCACATGGGGCTCAGCCCTCGTTAAGTTCTAATTTTTTTATGTGTGGATTTTCTACTAGTTCTACACATCCTACTTAGTTAAAAGGAAATTTGCGATGAGTAAGTTTGCTGTTGTTTTTCCAGGACAAGGCTCACAAACGGTTGGTATGTTATCTGATCTTGGTGAGCAATATGAGGTTGTTAAATCAACGTTCTCAGAAGCATCAGAAGCATTAGGCTATGATCTTTGGGCACTAGTACAAAATGGACCGGTTGAAGATTTAAACGAAACGTTTCGTACTCAACCGGCATTGTTAGCTGCATCGGTTGCGATTTGGCGTGTATGGAATGAAGTGGGTGGTGCTCAGCCTCAAGTGATCGCTGGCCATAGTTTAGGGGAATATTCTGCTCTAGTGTGTGCAGGAGTGATTGATTTTAAACAAGCTATCAAACTGGTCGCTCTTCGTGGTGAATTAATGCAGCAAGCCGTACCTGCTGGTGTCGGGGCTATGTATGCAATTATTGGTTTAGATGATGCGGCTATTGCTCAAGCATGTGACGATGCGGCGCAAGGAGAAGTCGTCTCACCAGTAAACTTTAACTCTCCTGGTCAAGTTGTGATTGCGGGTAATAAAGCCGCTGTTGAACGTGCCGGTGTCTTATGCAAAGAAGCTGGCGCAAAGCGAGCTTTACCTCTTCCTGTATCTGTACCGTCGCATTGTGAATTAATGAAGCCAGCTGCTGATAAATTAGCAGAAGCATTACTTGATATTGAATTTAGTGCGCCGACCATTCCTGTTATTAATAACGTTGATGTTATTGCTCAAACGGATCCTGAGAAAATTAAAGATGCACTTGTCCGCCAACTATATAACCCAGTTCGTTGGACTGAAGGTGTGGTCAGCATCAGTGAACAAGGTATTGAGAATCTTTTAGAATTTGGTCCAGGTAAAGTACTAACGGGTCTGACTAAGCGCATCGTGAAAACCCTTTCAGCGCAAGCCGTCAATGACGTAGCTTCACTTGATGCTGCACGCGTATAATATTTAAGTTACTGTTATTTAATAGATAGCGGTTATTTTAGTGAAAATTAAGGACATAAGATGAACCTTGAAGGTAAAATTGCATTAGTAACTGGCGCCAGTCGTGGCATTGGTCGAGCTATTGCTGAGTTGTTAGTTGAGCGCGGTGCTACCGTTATTGGAACTGCAACAAGTGAATCTGGTGCGCAAGCTATCAGTGATTATCTCGGTAATAATGGTAAAGGCTTATCATTAAATGTTACAAATTCTGACTCTGTAGCGGACACAATTAAAGCGATTAATGACGAGTTTGGAGGCATTGATATTTTAGTTAATAATGCAGGTATTACCCGTGATAACTTGTTAATGCGTATGAAAGATGACGAATGGCAAGATATTATAGATACCAATTTAACATCTATTTTCCGTTTATCTAAAGCGGTACTGCGTGGCATGATGAAAAAACGCCACGGTCGTGTTATAAATGTAGGCTCTGTTGTTGGAACCATGGGGAATGCAGGCCAAGCTAACTACGCAGCAGCAAAAGCCGGTGTGATTGGTTTTACTAAATCTATGGCTCGTGAAGTTGCCTCTCGTGGCATCACTGTGAATACTGTTGCCCCCGGTTTTATCGAAACAGATATGACAAAAGCACTGAATGATACCCAACGTGCTGCTACACTTGCACAAGTGCCAGCTGGCCGATTAGGTGATCCGCGTGAAATTGCATCAGTTGTTGCATTTTTAGCTTCTGATGATGCGGCTTACATGACTGGCGAAACGCTGCATGTAAATGGTGGTATGTACATGGTTTAAGTCGTTTTGGTGGTGTTTTTATCACCAAAGGCATGATTTAGGTCAAAAATGTATTAAATTTCAGTCAAAAAGTGAGAAATTGTGGTTTGACCAGCTAGGTCACCCTTGCAACTTTTCAAAGTTTGAATAAACTACTGACAACATCGCATTTAAGCGAACTCTCTGTAATAGGAAAAGAAAAATGAGCAACATCGAAGAACGCGTAAGAAAAATCATTATTGAACAACTAGGTGTAGATGAAGCAGAAGTGAAAAATGAAGCTTCTTTCGTTGATGACCTAGGTGCTGATTCTTTGGATACAGTAGAGCTAGTAATGGCTTTAGAAGAGGAATTCGATACTGAGATTCCTGACGAAGAAGCAGAAAAAATTACTACTGTTCAAGCTGCGATCGACTACGTAAACAGCGCACAGTAATAATAACATCCCCAGGCGGTCTCCTAGACCGCCTGAGTTTTATCTAGTATCTCTTCTATTTTATCTCTCTTATTCTCTCTATAAATCTCCGGAGAAAAAATCGTGTCCAAACGTCGTGTAGTAGTTACAGGCATGGGGATGTTGTCACCGGTCGGCAACACTGTTGATTCCTCTTGGAAAGCCCTATTAGCAGGTCAAAGCGGTATTGTTAATATCGAACATTTTGATACAACTAATTTTAGTACTCGCTTTGCAGGTCTAGTAAAAGACTTCAACTGCGAAGAGTACATGTCTAAAAAAGATGCGCGTAAGATGGATTTATTTATCCAGTACGGCATTGCAGCTGGTATTCAAGCATTTAAAGATTCAGGCATTGTTGTGACTGACGAAAACAATGCCCGTATTGGTGTTGCGATTGGTTCAGGTATCGGTGGCATCGGAATTATTGAAGATGCTGCTGTTGGATTAAAAGAAAAAGGCCCACGTAAGATCAGCCCATTTTTTGTGCCATCAACCATTGTAAATATGATTGCAGGTCACTTATCGATTATTAATGGTCTACGCGGTCCAAATATCGCGATTTCAACTGCTTGTACTACAGGCCTGCACAATATCGGCCATGCTGCGCGTATGATTGCTTACGGCGATGCTGATGCCATGCTAGCAGGTGGCGCTGAGAAAGCATCAACACCACTTGCGATGGGCGGCTTTGCGGCTGCGAAAGCATTATCAAGCCGAAATGACGAACCACATCTTGCTTCACGTCCTTGGGATAAAGATCGTGACGGTTTTGTTCTTGGTGATGGCGCTGGCATGATGATGGTTGAAGAATACGAACATGCAAAAGCTCGTGGTGCCAAAATTTACTGTGAAATCGTAGGGTTTGGCATGAGTGGTGATGCGTATCACATGACGTCACCAAGTGCTGATGGCTCTGGTGGTGCGCTTGCTATGGAAGCTGCTCTTCGCGATGCAGGGATCACTGGTGAGCAAATTGGCTATGTGAATGCTCACGGCACTTCAACACCGGCAGGCGATATGGCAGAGACGCTAGGTATTAAACGTGCTCTTGGTGAAGAAGCTTGCAAGAAAGTATTAGTGTCATCAACAAAATCAATGACAGGCCATTTGCTTGGCGCTGCAGGGTCAGTTGAAGCGATTATTACGGCAATGACACTGGTCGATCAAATTGTACCGCCAACGATTAACTTAGATAATCCAGATGAAGGCTGTGATCTTGACTACGTACCGCATACGGCTCGTAAAGTTGAGAATATGGAATATGCTTTATGTAACTCATTTGGTTTTGGTGGGACAAATGGGTCACTTATCTTTAAGAGAATGTAATCTCGTCCAGATATATCTCTTTTGATCCGATAAAAAACGGTTTGGTGCGCTAGCATTGAGCCGTTTTTTATTTAAAGTCCAAAAGGAAGCAAATACTCAATGTTCTATGTTAATGGTAATGAGCAATCTCAAATATCAATAAGCGACCGATCATTTCAATATGGGGATGGCTGCTTTACCACGATGCTGATCGTTGAAGGACAAATTCAACATTGGTATTTACACCAACAACGCCTAGATAAAGCCTTGTCAGTTTTAAATATCGCAAAGCCAGATTGGTTAATGGTTCAAGCATGGCTAAAGAAAGTGTTGCTCTCAGAGCCTTCATTAGGGCAGAAATATAGCGGTATTAAAATTCATATCAGCCGTGGATGTGGTGGGCGAGGCTATAGTGCCATGGGTGCCGATTCCCCTCAAGTGACTATCCAAGCTTTCAGTTATCCATCACATTATAAGCATTGGCAACACCATGGTGTAAGGTTAGGCGTTAGTTCAATTGCTTTGGGTTTAAATCCATTATTGGCAGGAATAAAACACAATAATAGATTAGAGCAAGTATTGATTAAATCCAAAATAGAGCACTTATCGTATGATGATGTTGTAGTATGCGATTTAAATAATAAAGTCATAGAAACCAGTGCTTCAAATTTGTTTTGGATAAAAAACGACCGCCTATACACGTCAGATTTGAGTTATTGCGGTGTGGCAGGTACGATGCGGCACCAAGTTTTGGAATTAGCTCAATCGCTTTCACTTTCGCCTAAAATCGGTATTTATTTATTGCAAGATTTATCTGATGCAGATGAAATTTTTATATCAAATGCCTTGCACGGAATTGTTCCTGTTATAAGTATTGATACAATGTTGGATAGTGAACCACAGAGTTACCCAGTTGGTACTAAAACACGTGATTTTCAGGAGAAGCTAAACCCGTGATAAAGAAACTACTTATATTGCTTTCCATACTTATTATTGTTGTGATTGGTGCTCTATTTTATGTAAAAAACCAGGTGCAACAATATATTGAACAGCCAATTATGGTTGAGTCTCCACAATTGTTAACGGTTTCTAATGGTATGACGTTAAGAAGTGCTCTGCATAAAATGGAGAAGCAAAAGTGGCTAAAATCGATACCGTTTTCCCGTTTATTGCCTCGTTTGTACCCAGAACTTGTGCGAATAAAAGCAGGAACCTTTCAAATTACACCAAACCAGTCTTTACAATCACTATTAGCCATGATGGTTGCTGGCAAAGAGCACCAATTTTCAATTACCTTTATTGAAGGTAGCCGTTTTAGTGAATGGCTACTACAGCTAAAAAATGCTCAAGAGCTTGTCCATAAAACATCGGATATGACGGAAGCTCAAATCGCCGATTACTTAGGCGAAGATAAGGCTAAATTAGAAGGATTACTTCTTGCCGAAACTTATCATTACACCAGTGGCATGAGTGATTTAGAAATATTAAGCCGAGCTCATCGAGCGTTGAAAAAAGAACTAGAGCGTTCATGGGAAAGCCGCAGTAATGGATTACCATTAAAAACCCCTTATGAGGCATTAATTCTGGCGTCGATTATCGAAAAAGAAACCGCGATTGAATCTGAGCGTAGACGAGTTGCTTCTGTTTTTGTGAATCGACTAAATAAACATATGAGGTTGCAGACTGATCCAACCGTCATTTATGGTATTGGCGATAAATACGATGGAAATATCACGCGTAAAGATCTAAAAACACCAACGGATTATAACACTTATGTGATTTACGGATTACCACCAACCCCTATTGCGATGCCGGGTGTTGAATCAATTCGAGCGGCATTAAATCCTGAACAAAGCAATTATTTATACTTTGTGGCTAGTGGTAATGGTGGGCATATATTTACTAAGTCGCTTGTTGAACATAATCGCGCAGTACGAAATTACCTTAAAACTTTAAAAGCGAATAAAAATAAATGATGGCTAATGCAAAATTTGTAGTAATTGAAGGCTTGGAAGGTGCAGGGAAAAGCACGGCTATTAACACGGTTTTAGATGTTTTTAATCAGAACGGTATCACGGACGTGGTTCAGACGCGCGAGCCTGGAGGAACCGTTTTAGCTGAAAAAATGCGTAGCTTAGTAAAAGAGGATCATGATGGCGAAATATTACATGATATTACCGAATTATTACTGGTGTATGCAGCAAGGGTACAACTGGTGGAAAATATCATTAAGCCAGCATTAGCAAACGGTCATTGGGTGTTGGGTGATCGACATGATCTGTCATCACAAGCCTATCAAGGTGGTGGTCGTCAAATAGATCCTGATATTATGACTAATTTGAAACGAACTACATTAGGGGACTTTAAACCAGATTTAACCTTGTATTTGGATATTGACCCAGAGATTGGTTTAGAGCGCGCACGTGGGCGTGGAGAGCTTGATCGTATCGAGAAGATGGATCTTGGCTTTTTTGAGCGTGTACGGGCGCGTTACTTAGAAGCCGCAGGGCTAGATGCTTCAATCATTACCATAAATGCTAATCAAGATTTAGAGTCTGTAACGTCGGACATCCGCCAAGCTTTAACAGTTTGGTTGAATTAACTATTGATTTTTTGAAGTAGGAGCATTATTGAATGTCGGAATATCCTTGGCTAGCCACTACATGGCAGCATTGGCAAGATCTTTTACGACAACAATCCTTACCTAATGCAATTTTATGCCAAGCAAAATCTGGCACAGGCATTGAATCTATTGTTGAAAAATTGGCCATGGCGGTTGTGTGTAAAAATGCGACTGAAGAGGCGTGCGGATTTTGTCATAGCTGCGATCTTAGCAAAAGTGGAAACCACCCTGATATTCACTGGGTTAGACCCGAAAAAGAAGGTAAAAGCATTGTTGTTGATCAAGTTCGTGAAGCTAATCGGTTAGCTTTAGAGTCATCTCAACTTGGTGGTAAGCGTATTATTATTATTTCGCCGGCTGAGGCCATGAATGAATCAGCGGCAAACGCTTTATTAAAAACGTTGGAGACGCCACCACAGCAATGCAACTTTGTATTATTGAGTACGGATAAATCACGCTTACTCCCAACTATTATTAGTCGCTGTCAAATATGGCAAGTTAAGCCTCTGGATAAATCAGAGTTTTTGGATTGGTTGAATGAGCAAACCTCGTCTCGCGATAGCTCTATGGTTGATTGGCAATGCATAAAGATGTATGCGGATTCACCTTTGTTAGCGGTATCATTTATTGAGCAAGGTAAAGCCTCAGAATTTGAAGCGCTACAGAAATTGATGCTCCAGTTAATTCAAACTAAGCAATTAAGAATTTCAGAAGCACAGGTGATGTTTAAAATTGAACCCTTAGAGAAAATTCGCTGGCTACTCTATATATTAACTGATATTCAAAAATCACATTTTGGTATGTCGCAGGATATTAAAAATCCAAATTTCATTCAATTATCTCAATTATTATCGTATCAACAGGCATATGAGCAATATCATGAGTTACTTAAGTTACAATGGCTATTAATCACATCAAGCGGGCTTAATAGTGAGTTGCTGATTGTTGATTGGTTGCTAAAGTTTACCCATTCATAAACTATCTGCTTTAATTACCCTTTATTTTCAACATTTAAATTTGGAACGATCACGCATGTTCATAGATTCACATTGCCATTTAGATAAGCTTAACTACAACGATTTACACCTTGATGTGGCTGATGTTATTGCAAAAGCGAAACAAGTAGGTGTCGAACAAATGTTAAGTGTAGGTGTGACATTAGAGGCCTTTCCTAACATGCTCAATATGATAGAACCTTTTGATAACGTGCATGCCTCTTGTGGTGTCCATCCACTCGATTGCGAAAGTGATTTTGATTATGAGCAATTTAAGATGTTTGCTCAAAATCCTAAAGTGGTGGCAATAGGGGAGACTGGCTTTGATTTTTTCTATCAGCCTGAAACCGCTGCGCGCCAAACTGAATTGTTTCAACAACATATTGAATTAGCCGTTGAATTAAACAAGCCCTTGATTATCCATACCCGTAATGCTCGAAAGGAAACCTTAGATTTATTGAAGGATGGGCATGCTGAAAAATGTGGAGGCGTGATTCATTGCTTTACAGAAGATCTCGCTTTTGCAGAGTCGGCAATGGAGCTTGGATTTTATATTTCTTTATCTGGAATTATTACCTTTAATCAAGCTATAGAGCTGCAAGAAGTAGTGAAAAAACTGCCTTTGGAAAGATTGCTGATTGAGACCGACTCTCCTTTCCTCGCGCCAGTGCCCCATCGAGGAAAAGAGAATCAACCAGCTTATGTTGTCGATGTGGCTAAAAAACTGGCTATTTTGCAACAGTGTGAGCTAGAGGAAGTACAACAAATTACGACATTAAATTTTCAAGAATTATTTATTAATCGTCGCTGATAATGGTATGAATGTACATTTTTAGTTCGAATTTTAACCGTCAAAAAATGATGATAATTTCGTGATATCGATCACAATCGAGGCTTTTTTAGGAATTTTTTCACGCTTTAAATTAAATTAGATCAAAAAAGTAGCAGTCTTTCGTCTATGAGGCTCTTAATGGTTTGACAACATATAAAGACGCGAATAAGGTACGCAAACTAAGTTATTCTTGTAATATTTAGTAAACATAATTATAAATTAAGGAGTAAGGGGTTATGAAGGCCTTTTTTAGTAAATTATCGCAAGCATTAATGCTTCCGATAGCACTGTTACCAGCAGCAGGTATTATGTTGGGAATCGGGGGAAGCTTTACTAACCAGAGCATGGTTGAAGCATACAACATTTCAATTTTACAAGAAGGTACAGTTCTTAATAATTTCCTACAAATTATGACAGCAACTGGTGATATCGTTTTTGGTAACCTTCCATTATTGTTTGCTTTAGCTATTGCGATTGGTTTTGCTCGTGCAGAGAAAGGTTCTGCTGCTTTAGCTGCTGCAATTTCTTTCCTAGTAATGAATGTTGCGATTGCTAAAACCCTTGCTGTTTCTGGCATGGTTGATGGCGATACTGTTGTTCTTATGGGCACACATTACGCAGGTATTTTAGGTAATACTCTGGGTATTTCAAATACGCTGAACATGGGTGTGTTCGGTGGTTTGATTGCTGGTGGTCTAACTGTATTACTACACAACAAATACCATGATGTGGTTTTGCCTGATTATCTAGGCTTCTTTGCTGGTGCACGATTTGTTCCGATTATCTCTGCATTCTCTGCATTGTTTTACGGTATCGCATTAGTATTTGTATGGCCATATATCGGTGCATTGTTTGGCTCTATCGGCGCTGGCCTTGGCGAAATGACAGCATCAGGTAATGGTTTTATTGCATCATTTATCTTCGGTATTATTGAGCGTTCACTAATCCCTGTCGGGCTTCATCACGTATTCTACTTGCCGCTATGGCAAAGTGAGATCGGTGGAACCGCTGAGATCGCAGGTCATCTTGTAAAAGGTACGCAAAACATCTTCTTTGCATCACTTGCAAATGGTGATTACTCACAATTCTCTGCAACTAACTTTATGACGGGTAAATTCCCATTCATGATGTTTGGTCTTCCAGCAGCAGCATATGCGATGTATACATTAGCAGATGACGCGAACAAGAAAGTTGCCGGTGGTTTATTATTCTCTATCGCATTAACTGCATTCTTGACTGGTATTACTGAACCAATCGAGTTCACTTTCCTATTCTTGTCTGCACCTCTTTATTACTTCATTCACGTGCCTCTAGCCGGTATCTCGTTCATGTTAATGGACTTGTTGAATGTTAAAGTTGGTATGACGTTTAGTGGTGGTTTCATTGACTTCAGTTTGTTTGGTATGTTGCCAGGTTTAACTGGTACTGAAAACAACTGGTACTACATCCCAATCGTAGGTGCTTTCTATGCGCCAATCTACTTCTTCCTATTCCGTTGGTATATCGTTAAATTTGACGTGAAAACTCCGGGTCGTAAAGGTAGTGCGGTTGCAGTTGTATCGAAGAAAGATTTCCATGCAGCAAAAGCAGCAGGTAAAGATGGTAGCGATCCTTTAATTGACCAAATGATTGAAGCATTAGGTGGTCAAGACAATATCGTTGATGTCGATGCTTGTATCACTCGTTTACGTATCTCAGTAAAAGATAGTGGATTAGTGAAAGACAACACATACTGGACCCAAGAGCTTGGCGCTAAAGGTTTAGTTAAAGTTGGTGCTACTGCAATTCAAGCTATTTATGGTGCTCAAGCTGCTGGGTATAAAGCAGCAATTAACGCTAAGCTTGGCCGTTAATTAATGAGCTTTAAGCAAAAATATAAACGACTCGGGTCATTTGTTATTGATATCGCTATTGTGCAGATGTTTGCCATGATAGCGAAAGATATCTACCTTGGGGTGCTATCTTATGCTTCCCAAGGGACAGGAGTGACCGTTTCGTTTCATGATGCAATAGCGTTACCAGTGTTGCTACTTATTATTATCGGCGTAATGCTTATTACGATTGGTGTGTATATGGGGTATCACTGGTTATGCTATCGGTTGTTAGGTAATTCGTTTTCACGTTATTTTTTGCGTCTTTCAGTTGAATCAGTAACTGATGAACCTATGACGCAATCACGTTACTTAAAGCGTGAATTTCAGAAAATCTACCTAAGTGTTGCGAGTTTAGGTCTCTATGTTTTATATAGTGGGGCACAATATTTAACGCACTCAAATCAGCCGTGGCATGATAAGAAGTTTGCAACGAAAGTAGTTGAATATTAAAGACTGATATTTTTGCTATAAATGTAATGACTAGCCAGTAGAATAACTCTACTGGCTTTTTTTTTAACTAAAATTTGACGTGAATAAAGCGAAGTCATACTTATTTCGTGATAAAAACATCCGCATTGAAAATGAAAGGAAAGGGAATAATCATGAAATCATATGTATGTACTGCCACGTTAGGATTGATACTGACTTCAGTAAGTACACTTACAATCGCGGATGAAGGTGTCAGAACAAATACCAAAGTACCGTCTTATACAAATAATTCTGATATTAAAATTGGTGGGTCATTTGATCGAGGCGCTAGCGTTACCGCTCAGTTTAATAATCAGATTAACCTCTCTATTGGTAGTGATGGGATCGCCAGTGATTATATTTTCCTAACCGGTAAATTTAGCCCTCAGTTACCTTTTACTTGGTATGCATCGGTAGGCGGCTTTTATGATTGGGATGAGACCTGCCATAATGATTGTGGCGAGTATGACAGTAATGGCAACTGGCATAAGCATCACGATTCTGACCATGATTACGGTATACGCGCACCTTTTGGCCTTGATTGGAACTTTGCTAGCCGCTGGGATACTTATATACAGTTGGCTCCTGCTATTAATATACCCGATGACTTTGATCTGGAATTTCAAGGAGCGATTGGCATCCGCTACGCCTTATAAAAAAATCCTGATATGATGATCAAATAAAAAAGCCCATTAACTCCGTTTGAAGTTAATGGGCTTTCAAGTTTGTATTATTTATTTACTGTTCATTGCTCTTCGAATGCAAAGGGCTGCACCACCCCATGTAATTCCAAGGCCAATGATCATCATAATGATTGCACCTGTAGTCATATTAGGCCTCTTTTGATTTTTTAGAGTTAACAACGATAGCGATAACTAGCATGGCAGCAATTAAGCCCCAGCCTAGCGTAAGTAGATCTGATATCTCGTAGCCACCATAACCATCAGTTACGGTTGTAATGATTTTATTCGCGAGGATAATCGCAATCATTATTGGACTTAGGAAGCGAATACATAAGTCAAACCAAACACCGATAGTCACTTCAGAAATTTTATTAGCGTACTCACGGATATCTGCTAATTTAAATAACCAGCCAACTAGTAACAACTCAATCAAGCAACTTGCTAGTAGAGCAATATTATTGATAAAGAAGTCAACTAAATCTAATAGCAATAAACCACCGTTTGTTGCAAATGAAAGAGAAACTAATAAGCCCACACCACAGACTATCGAGGCCGCTTTTTTACGTGACCATTTCAATTTATCGATAAACGCTGATGTAACCGCCTCAATGATGGAAATGTGCGAACTTAGACCTGCAACCACTAACGCTAAGAAGAATAGTGGGCCTAAAATGTAAGGAGCTGGCAATAAATTAATAGCAGCCGGAATTGTCACAAATGCAAGGCCTACACCAGCGCTAACTACATCCGTTAATGCTTTACCTTGCTCTTGAGCCATATAACCAAGTACTGAGAAGATCAAAATACCTGCGACGATTGAGAAGCCACAGTTAATTAAAACTGTCATTAAGGCATTATTACTGATATCTGACTTTTCTGGTAGGTAACTTGAATAAGCAAGCATGATGGCAAAACCAACGGATAGGGTAAAGAAAATCTGCCCATAAGCCGCTGCCCATACTGTTGGATCGGTTAATTTACTGAAATCAGGCTCAAATAAATAGTTCAAACCATCTAATGCACCAGGTAAGAAAATCATACGGCCGATCAGAGCAATAACCATGATAAATAGTACTGGCATCATAATTTTACCAGCGCGTTCTATACCACCTTTAACACCACTGAAAATAGCGGCGAAGGTGATGCCCCAAGCTACAATCATAGGAATTGCAATGTGCCATTGAATGCTGCCTAGCTTGCTTGGGCTGTTGTCTGAGCCAAGTTGTAGATATTCGCCAAAGAAATAGGCGTTAGGATCGGTACCCCAACCTTGATTAACGGCAAGGCCCACATAAGATATTGACCAGCCAATAATCGCGATATAGTAAACACCAATCACCGCCGCAATCATTACTTGGAACCAACCAAGCCATTCAAACTTAGAATTGATTTTAGATAGCGTCTTTGGCGCTGCACCACGGAATTTATGGCCCATAGTGAATTCTAAAATCATAAAGGGAATACCAGCGGTGAGCATGGCAAAAAGGTATGGGATAAAGAAAGCACCGCCGCCATTTTCATACGCCATGTATGGGAAGCGCCAAATATTTCCTAGCCCGATGGCTGAACCAACTGCTGCTAGAACAAAGCCCGTACGTGAGCCCCATTGTTCTCGTTTCATATTTACATCCTCTGTAACTGTATCCGTCCAAGTTAGCGTTCCAAATGTTTTTGGGTGTTTGTTCTGCAACTGTGCTGACTTTTTAGATTATTATGCTAATAGTGTGAAATCGTAATGCAAGAAAGTGGAGTTATTCACTTTACCCTAGAGTTAGAGTATCGGTAGAGAAAAAAGAACGCAATAGGTAAGTCAATTGTGAGGATGTTGCTAGTATAAATAATCGTACTTGATATTTTTATCATTATGTTATGATTAACTGCTTGAGTGTCCACTGATAGTGTTATGCTCTGATATTTTATTTATTTGCATTATTTATATTTTGCAGTCGATCATGTTCTATATGTTGTTTAAATGTTCAATTTTTTGATGCGTGACGATATTTTGTGCTAAATTTTAAGAAATCTTGTGAATTAGAATTTCCATTGTTTTTACCTCTAGGAGTATTATTATGAGTTGTGATTTTAAAATTGCCTTATCTATAATTGGCAGCATTATGGTTGTATTGGCCACCTTCGTGACTATTGTGACCATTTATTAGATTATTTTATTGTGTAAATTGTTGGAGGTTATGTGAATAACAGTGGGATTGTGACAAATGAAAATACTTCTGTTGATCATGATATCTTAAACAAATATTCAAAAGGAAGGCATGCTTTAGTTACTCAGGGTGGTGGCCAGAAAGGCATTTTTACTACTGGCGTATTAGACAGCCTTCTTGCAGCTTCCGTTGACCCATTTGATGTATTTTATGGTACTTCGGCGGGAGCTTTAAATATTACGTCTTTTCTTTCCAGACAAGTTGGTTTGGGGAAGGCTTTTATTACCGATTTAACTACCACACCTGATTTTTTCCGCTTATTTGCTCATGTTCGACACAAACAAAGGCTTGATCTTGATTGGGCTTTTGAGCAGCTTCATAGTCCACCTTATTGGCTGGATATGGATGTAGCTCGCTATTCTCTTGGTGAAAGGGATGCTTTTGCTGCAGTGACCAATGTTGCTGATTTGCATGATGAATATTTACCTATCATGGTGACAGATTGGATTGATGTGCTGAGAGCTACCTGTGCTATTCCTGGCCTTTATCGTAAAGAGGTACAGATTAATGGACATCGATATATTGATGGTGGCGTATCTGCATCTATTCCTGCACAAGAAGCATGGCGACAAAGTGCGCGTTTGATTAGCGTCATTCGGACTGAACCTATTGGCTTACCTATAGAAATTGAAGATGAAACGACCGAAACATTTTTAAATCGTGTTGGTTTAAATCACCATTTTGAAGCTCTACAAGATAGAATTGTTAAGCGTACCGCTGGTTGGAGGCAAGATTTAAGCAGTTTTGTTCAACAAAGAATTGAGAAATCATTACAAGTAATTACGGATAAACATAAGCCGTTATTAAATGGTGGTCGATGGTTATTTGGAGGAAGTGATGTGTATCGCTTGTGTCATTTAATGGGTGATCAATTTGATGCTGGTTTAATGGATATGCTTTTAGTGCATCACCAAACTTATTCGATGACACATAATTTTATGCTCAATCCACCGGATGATTGCTACGTATTACAAATTGCGCCAGAGCAACCTTTAAAATCTTCCTCGCTGTTAAGTAAGCTTGATGATTTAGAACATGATTATCAAATGGGAATACAAGCGGGAATCAAGTACATTGAATTACTTTCTAGCTTAAAGAATCAACCCGAGATGATTCATCAATCAGCCTATATTCGTTCGAATAAACGTTGGCTAGATACCAAGTAATCGTCCGTTATGAATAAATGCCGTTGTTTCTTAAGTTAACGGCATTAGGCTGATTGAGATCCTTTATTATATTTAGACGATTTACTATTCGACTTCAATAATTCTCATACAGTTGGTTGAACCGACTAAGTCCATCACATCCCCTTGGGTGATAATGACAATATCGCCCTTAGTTAATAAGTGCTTGTCTTTAAGTGTTTGAATCGCTTGATTGGCAGAGGGTAGACCAGATCCTGCATCATTATCGAAATAAACAGGTGTAACGCCACGATAAAGAGCAGCGCGGTTTAATGTACTTTCGTTACGAGACAAAGCAAAAATAGGTAAACCGGAACTTAAACGTGACATCATTAACGCAGTACGACCAGATTCTGTTAATGAAATCATGGCAGTAATGCCTTCCATATGATTAGCAGAATACATAGTTGCCATCGCTATAGTTTCTTCAGCCGAGGCAAACTTACGATCTAGACGATAATTAGATACATTAATAGATGGCATTTTTTCTGCCCCAACACAGACTTCAGCCATTGATTTCACTGTCTCAACCGGAAATTGTCCAGCCGCTGTTTCTGCAGATAACATCACTGCATCGGTACCATCTAAAACCGCATTTGCCACATCCATTACTTCTGCTCGAGTGGGCATTGGACTGTTAATCATAGACTCCATCATTTGAGTTGCTGTGATCACATTACGATTCAAGCTGCGAGCGCGACGTATTAACTGCTTTTGAACGCCAACAAGCTCAGGATCACCAATCTCTACCCCAAGATCGCCACGAGCAACCATCACTACATCAGAGGCAAGAATAATATCGTCCATTGCAGCCTCACTGGCGACAGTTTCAGCGCGTTCTACCTTTGCTACCAATTTGGCTTCTAAGCCAGCATCACGTGCTAATCGGCGTGCATAATTCATATCTTCGCCATTACGAGGAAAGGAAATGGCAAGGTAATCAACTTTAATTTTTGCGGCGGTGAGAATATCTTGCTTGTCTTTTTCTGTTAAAGCGTCAGCAGATAGACCACCACCTTTTTTATTGATCCCTTTATTGTTGGATAATGGACCGGCTACAGTTACCTCTGTATGAACTTTAGCACCTTCTACCGACAGAACTTTAAGTTGTACACGGCCATCATCAAGTAACAATATGTCACCGGAATAGACATCGTTTGGTAGCTCTTTATAGTCTACGCCGACAGCATGTTGATCGCCTTGTCCTTTTTCAAGATCGCTGTCTAGCGTGAATTTGTCACCAATAATAAGCTGGATTTTTCCTTCTTTAAACGTGGACACCCGAATTTTTGGGCCCTGCAAATCACCTAAAATAGCGACATGAATACCGAGTTTTGCTGCGATAGTACGGACTTTTTCAGCTCGAATGATATGGTCTTCAGCTGAACCATGTGAAAAATTCATTCGTACAACACTAGCGCCTGCTTTAATAATATCTTCGAGCACATTATCTTTATCTGTCGCAGGCCCTAAAGTGGTCACGATCTTAGTACGTCTTAATTTTATTGACATGAAAACTCCATTTTTGGTTACTAGATTAATCATAAATATTAGTGATACTTAAGCTTTTAGCATTAAATAGCCGCTTGTTTTATTAGTAAATGTCTATTTTGTGGTTTACGCAGCATAGTCATATCAAGCTTATATTATGCTAATTGTAAGTAATATTGTGGCAGCCAATAATGGGTATTGTGAGGCCCATTTAGCATTTTGTTTCGTTAAAATAGGTTATAACCGTGATACCTATCACGCTCCTCTACCATCAGGCTTCACAATTACTTCGCAGTATAAAAAAATTGCCACCTAAATTTTATTAGGAGTACGTTATGTACATGGCTCAACCTGGTCATATTGATCAAATAAAGCAAGTAAACAGCGGGCGTGTATATAAATTAATCGATCAATATGGGCCAATATCGCGTATTGATTTGTCCAAGCTTAGCGGCCTTGCTCCGGCAAGTATTACTAAAATTTCACGTGAGCTTATGGATGGCCACTTAATACATGAAACAGTAGTACAAGAAACGACGAGCCGAGGCCGGCCAGCGGTTGGATTGCAAACTAATAATGAAGGCTGGCAATTTCTTTCTATCCGGTTAGGTAAGGGATATTTAATTATTGCTTTACATGGATTGGGTGCAGAGGTCTTAGTTGAGCATCGTGTGGTCATTGAAGAGAGAGATCAAATCTCCTTGCTATCAAGAATACTTCTTGAAATAGAACAGTTTTTTTCAACGTTTTCAGCTCAAGTTGAGCGTGTTACCAGTATTGCTTTAACCTTACCTGCATTAGTCGATTTCTCTCAAGGTATGGTGATTCAAATGCCTTTTTATCACATTGAGAAACTTGCCTTGGGTCCTGCTATTTACGAAGAAACAGGGCTTCCAGTTTTTATTGCGAATGATCTGAGTGCTTGGGCTCTAGCTGAAATGTTATTTGGACACTCTCAGGAAGTGGATAACTCATTATTGCTTAGTAACTTTCAAGGGGTTGGTGCAGGAGTAATTGTTAATGGGCGGCTTATTTATAATCGCTTCGGCAATATTGGTGAGCTGGGTCATATACAAATTGATCCCAATGGAAGTACTTGCCACTGTGGTAAAAAAGGCTGCTTAGATACTGTGGCATCGGCTGAGTCGGTCTGTGAGTTTGTCATTGAGGAATTAAAAGCTGGTGTAACATCCATTTTGGATATTAATAACATTACAATTGAAACGATTTGCAGCGCTGCGTTGAATAATGATGTATTGGCGGTGCAAGTCATTGAACAGCTAGGTCGAGATCTTGGAAAGGGCATCGCGATGATGGTTAATATTTTCAGTCCCGAGAAAATCTTATTAGGCGGAGCTTTAAATCAAGCTAAATCAATCCTCTATCCAGTGATCCTTGATACTCTAAGCCAACAAACACTTTACCCTGAACACCGAGAAATTCCATTAGTAGAAAGTCGTTTCTATACTCAAACCACAATGCCGGGCGCAGCATTGATTAAACAGGCTTTATATAATGGCGATTTATTATTGAAGGTAAATGAAGGGTAATTATCACATTATTTGGTATTTATTCTTATTTCTGCTTATAAAAAACAACCACGACAATTACTGCCGTGGTTGTTTTATCTTAACCGGTTGATAAATTATTCCAAATTTAGGTTATTTAGGCTGAGCGTCAATACATTGTCCCTGCATGGCTACGCATTTATTGGACATTAAATACAAGTAAAGCGGCATGATTTCTGCGGGGGTTTTTAATAAATAAGCATCTTCAGCCGGATAAGCTGAAGCCCGCATTTTAGTACGAGTTGCACCTGGATTGATCGCGTTCACTCTTACATTAGTGTCGGTTAACTCGTCAGCTAAGGTTTTCATCATACCTTCGGTAGCAAATTTAGAAATAGCATAACTTGCCCAATAAGCCTTACCAACATGCCCAACTGTTGAAGAGGTAAATACGATACGGCCATGATCTGAAAGAAGTATTAAGGGTAAAACAGCTTGAGTCATTAGTAGCTGCGCTTTCACATTAATTTTCATGACTTCATCAAAAGTAGACTCTTCAATTTGTTCAAATGGAGTCAGGACGCCTAGCATACTGGCATTGTGTAAGATGCCATCTAATCGGCCAAATTGTTGCTTAATGGTGGATGCCATATCAATGTAGTGCTGTTTAGTTGCTCCTTGCATATCAAGAGGAATGATCGCGGCTTGAGGATAACCTTTTGCTTCAATTTCATCGTACACAGCTTCTAATTTGGCTACGGTTCGCCCTAGTAAAATTACGGTAGCGCCAGATTGGGCATAATGCAAAGCGGCTTCTTTCCCAATACCATCACCAGCTCCAGTGACTAAAATGACTTTATTGACGAGCGCATTGGCAGAGACGTTATAATTCACAAAGTTTTCCTTCTGACAGATCTGTGATCTCGGGCGAGATAAATTGAATTGTGAAAATAGGAGATTTCTAGCCCTATTTAAATTTATCTATATTTGAGTATGGTTAGGTGCGTTCTTTTACGCTTTATTTTAGGCAGACGCTGCACCTTAAGTTGTTTCGGTATACAATACACCAATTGATTGTATATGAGGAAATGACATTGGAATTTTTGTTGGATTACGGATTATTTTTAGCCAAGGTTGTGACATTTGTTGTTGCGGTAATTGCATTGATTATTGGCATTAAGACTTTAGGTGGTAAAGGAGCAAACTCAAGTGGTGAGCTTAAAGTTACCGATTTATGTGAAAAGATTGATAATACAATTTCACAATTGGAAGCGCATATACATGATGAAGCTTATTTAAAAGCTCGTCATAAAAGTGAAGTTAAAGTCGAAAAAGAAAAACTTAAACAAGAAGCTAAACAAGCGAAAAAAGCCGCTAAATCAGGCGAGCTAACTAGCCAACGTAAACCTCATTTGTTTGTCTTGGATTTCAATGGCAGTATTGATGCAAAGGAAGTGAGTAGTTTACGAGAAGAGGTTACCGCTATTTTATCTGTCGCTAAATCTGACGATGAAGTGTTACTGAGGCTCGAAACTGGCGGTGGAATGGTGCATGGTTATGGTTTGGCATCATCTCAACTTGATCGCTTAAAGAAAGCGAACATACCGTTGACTATTTCAGTTGATAAAGTTGCCGCAAGTGGTGGTTATATGATGGCATGCGTGGCTGATAAAATCGTTTCAGCACCTTTTGCTATTGTGGGATCTATCGGCGTTATTGCTCAAATTCCTAATTTCCATAAAGTGTTGAAGAAAAATGATATTGAATTTGAACAATTAACTGCAGGTGAATATAAGCGAACGCTTACCATGTTTGGTGAGAATAGTGATAAGGCTCGTGAAAAATTCAAACTTGAGTTAGAAGAAACGCATGTGTTATTTAAAGATTTTATCCATGAGCATCGCCCGGCTTTAGATTTAGAAAAAGTTGCCACAGGTGAGCATTGGTTTGGTTCTAAAGCATTGGAATTAGGATTGGTTGATGAAATTAAAACTTCTGATGATCTGATTGTTGAGGCAACAAAAGATAAAGCGGTTCTAGCTCTGCATTATGTGAAAAAGAAAAAATTATCGGATAAATTTGCAGGCACAGCGGCTAAAACAGCAGATAATGTCTTTTTGAAGTTATTATCACGTGGTCAAAGGCCGATTATTTAATCTACCTCCTTAGAGTTAAACTGATTTATATCAACCTTTATGTAATTAAGCTCACTTGATAGTGAGCTTTTTTATAAAATGAAATATTGCATTTCTGTACTTTTGTGCCCTTTTTATGGCGTATTATTTATTTTTGATACCAATTTCCGAGCATTTCTAATGAAAGTTTGAAAAGTATAAGCTTGTTAGAGACCGATATAGGGACTTGAATTTGAATACTACAAAGCGCAAGATCGACTTTCGCCCATCGGTTTGTATCAAAATGTTACGAGAAAAATATGGAAAACAATCAATTTGAATCGTTAATGCCAGCAGAGATGGCACAAAAAGCCGCAGAAGCTGGCGCTTATAAAGTAAAGAAGCCATTTTTTAAAACCTTTATGCTTGCCATTACCGCTGGTATGCATATTGGTATTGCCTTTATTTTCTACACGACAGTGACAAGTGGTACTCAAGATATTGCACCAGGACTTTCACATTTTGTTGGTGGTATAGCGTTCAGCCTTGGTTTGATTTTAGTGGTTGTCACCGGAAGCGAATTATTCACCAGTTCGACCTTGACGGTGGTGGCGAAAGCGAGTGGTTTGATTACATGGAGCCAGTTAGTTAAAAATTGGATTCAAGTGTATTTTGGTAACCTTGTTGGCTGTTTAATTCTTGTTGGTATTATGCTTGTCGCTCAACAATACATGAGTGATAACGGTGGCATTGGCTTGAATGCTATGCACATCGCACAGCATAAAATGCACCACAGCTTTGCTTCAGCGGTTGCCCTTGGCATTATGGCTAATTTATTGGTTTGTATTGGTGTCTGGATGTCTTATGCCGGACGTACCGTAACCGATAAAATGCTTATTTTGATTTTACCTGTTGCCATGTTTGTCTCTTCAGGTTTTGAGCATAGCATCGCAAATATGTTTCAAATCCCATTTGCGATTGGTATTAAAACGTTTGCACCAGATAGTTTTTGGCAAATGACGGGTACAACTGCAAGCCAGTTTGCTGATTTGAATATAGTGGATTTTATTGTTAATAACCTGATTCCGGTTACGATTGGCAATATTATTGGTGGTAGTGTGTTTGTCGGTATTTGGTTCTGGTCTATCTTTTTACGTAAGTCTAAATAAAGGATAAATAGGCATTAAATACTAATATCAAAATGTTAAATTGATTTGAAGTACCCCCAATCGTTATAAGCGTAACGTTGGGGGTATTTTTGTCGTAAATTTAATTATTCAATGTTCTGTAACGATTAGTATTTTGTAGTGATTAATGCTCTGTATGCTCTAACGTAAATTCTTTTGAAAGGTGCAAAGCGAGGTATTTGAACATATTAAATACCGCAGTACTTTTGGCTGTCGGTAGGCCTTGTGCATCTAAAAAGTATTCACCTTTAAAAATCAGCACATCATCTTTTTCGGTCACGGAAGTAGCGCGCATACCTTCGATATAGTTTTCATTTTCTTGAATTACTTGATTGGCAATCATAAGAAGCTCTAATTCAGAAATGCTTTTTTTCTCAGTCATAATAAATCTGCCTGTAGATTGGAAGTGATGAATATCAAACCTTACTTGCTTTAGTGTAAAGCGAAAAATTTATGAAGTTAAATAAAACTTAGCGGTAAGTATTGAGTTAGATCATCGTTTAGCGTATTTGAATGAAAGTGGCTTTTTTGCTTAGTTGTCGAGCATTTAGTACGAAAAATGAAAAAACAGGTTGATCTTATTCAAAACTCACTCGATAGTAAAAAAAGAAGCAGTTTTATAAAAGTGCATGCAGATAATAAAAAATGCAGCCGATGAGGATGTTTAGAATTAGTTATGGGTAAATCTCTTGTTATCGTGGAGTCACCAGCCAAAGCAAAGACGATCAACAAATATCTTGGAAAAGATTTTGTAGTTAAGTCGAGTGTTGGTCATGTGCGTGACTTACCCACTGCCGGTCAGAGCAGTGGTAAAAAAGCAGCGGCTATCTCAACCAAAGGTATGAGCCCAGAAGACAAAGCTCGTATTAAAAAAGAGAAAGACAAGACCGCCTTGATTAAAAAAATGGGTATTAACCCTTTTAATGGCTGGGAAGCGAACTATCAAATCCTACCCGGTAAAGAAAAGGTGGTTGCTGAATTACAAAAACTTGCCAAAGATGCAGATTGCATTTATCTCGCAACCGATTTGGATCGCGAAGGAGAAGCCATCGCGTGGCACCTTCGTGAGATCATCGGTGGTGATGATTCACGCTATAAACGAGTAGTATTTAACGAAATTACAAAAAATGCCATTCAGCAAGCATTTGAAACTCCAGGCGAGCTCAATATAGATGGTGTCAATGCGCAGCAGACTCGTCGTTTTCTCGATCGTGTCGTTGGCTTTATGGTTTCACCGCTGCTCTGGAAGAAAGTGGCACGAGGCTTATCAGCTGGTCGGGTTCAATCTGTGGCTGTAAAACTGCTGGTGGAACGTGAGCGTGAAATCAATGCATTTATTCCTGAAGAGTTTTGGGATATTCATGCTGATACAAAAACTCAGGATAAAACAGATTTTCGTTTATTAGTCGCGCAAAAAGATAGCGTGTCATTTAAGCCTGTCAATGAAACCGAAGCAAAATCGGCGTTATCGGTATTAGAAAAAGCAAAATACGAAGTCTGTAAACGTGAAGATCGTCCAACTTCAAGTAAGCCGTCTGCGCCTTATATCACGTCTACATTGCAGCAAGCTGCTAGTACACGCTTAGGTTATGGCGTGAAAAAGACCATGATGCTCGCTCAGAGGCTCTATGAGGGTGGTTACATCACTTATATGCGTACTGACTCAACTAATTTGAGTTCAGAGGCTGTAGAGGCTTGCCGCGGCTTTATTCAATCTGAATTCGGTGACGCTTACCTCCCGGGAAAAGCACTGGTTTATGGTAGTAAAGCGGGTGCACAAGAAGCGCATGAAGCAATACGCCCTTCAAGTGTTGATGTCAAAACAGATGATCTGCAAGGTATGGAAGCCGATGCGCATAAATTATATTCATTAATTTGGAATCAATTTGTTGCATGTCAAATGATGCCGGCAAAATATGACTCAACTACGGTTAGTGTCAAAGCCGATGAGTACACACTCAAAGCGAAAGGCCGTATTCTAAAGTTTGACGGTTGGACACGTGTTCAACGTCCAATGGGCAAAAATGAAGATCTGATCTTGCCTGCGGTGAGTGTTGGTGACACATTAGCCTTGCAACAACTCGATCCTAAACAGCATTTTACTAAGCCGCCAGCCCGTTTTACCGAAGCTGCATTGGTAAAAGAATTGGAGAAAAAAGGCATTGGTCGCCCTTCAACTTATGCTTCTATCATTTCAACGATTCAAGATCGTGGTTATGTCAAAGTAGAGCAGCGCCGTTTCTATGCTGAAAAAATGGGTGAGATTGTTACAGACCGATTAGATGGTAGTTTCAATGATTTGATGAACTATGACTTTACCGCACGGATGGAAGCAAAACTCGATTCGATAGCAGAAGGCTCGATTACTTGGACACAAGTTCTTGATGATTTCTTCAATGATTTCACCACTGATTTGGATCAAGCTGATTTAGATGAATCCGAAGGTGGCATGACACCAAATAAGATTGTTGAAACCAACATTGAATGCCCGACTTGTTCTCGTCCAATGGGAATTCGTACCGCATCAACTGGCGTATTCCTCGGTTGCTCTGGTTATGCTTTACCACCGAAAGAGCGTTGTAAGACAACGATCAATTTAGGTGATGAAGATGGTATTATTAACGTTCTTGAAGAAGATGTTGAGACTGCGGCACTTCGTGCTAAAAAACGTTGCCCGATTTGTGAAACCGCAATGGATGCCTATTTAATCGATGACACGCGTAAAATGCATGTTTGTGGTAATAATCCAAACTGTGATGGTTATGTGGTCGAATTTGGTGAATTTAAGCCAAAAGGTTATGACGGTCCATTGGTTGAATGTGACAAATGTGGCTCAGATATGGTGTTGAAAAATGGCCGTTTTGGTAAATATATGGGTTGTACCAGTGAAGACTGTAAAAACACCCGTAAGATTTTACGTAATGGCGATGTCGCACCACCGAAAGAAGATCCAGTGCATTTCCCAGAGCTGCCTTGTTCGAATTCAGATGCTTATTTTGTATTACGTGATGGCGCATCTGGCTTATTTATGGCTGCGAGTAATTTCCCTAAATCTCGTGAAACTCGCGCACCTTTAGTGGCGGAAATAGCTGAATACAAAGACCGTATTTCGCCTAAATTCCAATATTTAGCCAGCGCACCTGCAGCTGATCCTGATGGTTTACCAACTGTCGTGCGTTTTAGTCGTAAATCGAAAGAGCATTATGTGCGCTCTGAAGTGGATGCGAAACCGACAGGATGGACCGCTTTATATAATAACGGTAAGTGGGAAATCACGGATAAACGTAAAAAACCTAAGAAAGAATCTGAATAAAGTTATATTATTTAGCTCGAAATAAAAGAAGCCCCAGTGATTTAGCTATCATTGGGGTTTCTTTATTATTGGGTAGTGCTGATTGGGATAATATTGTTGGTTTTTAATATTCAGGCAGCACAAAATTCTCGGCGAGCTTCTTAATCTCTAAATCATTCATTACCACAATTTTTTCCATCGTTTCTCGCGTGAGATGTGGGCAGAAATGTTCGATGAAATCATAAGTATGCCGTTGCAAGAAAATATTGCGACTAAAGCATATCCACGCACTACAAGATGGAAGTTCATCAATATCAATAGTCACAATATTGTCATCATGGATATTATTGGCGGCAACAGATGCCACAATACCAACACCAAAATTCAAGTTGACGTATTTTAAGATCACATCGACATCCATAACTGTCATAAAGTAATGGGGAGTCAATCCTCTTTCTGAAAAGGCTTTTTCTTGTACTAATTTACCGGTTGAACCTGCTTCGTAACTAATTATTGGATATTGTGAAATATCGTCTAAAGTGACTTTGGATTTAGTGGCCAAAGGATGGTTTTTAGGAACAACCAGTGACATTCTCCATAGGTAAGCCGGTAAAATAATGGCGTTCGACTCAGGCTTGACATCTTGAGCGACAATAGAAAAATCAGAATGTCCTTTAGGAATCAAAGATCCATTCTTATCAGGTTGTACTGACCCTATATGGAAGGTGATTTGTGGGTAACGTTTGACAAATTTATTGACGGTATCGGGTAATATAAAACGAGCGATAGTATTCGTGGTATATATGTTAAGGCAGCCATTATCAGGATTCACGAATGTTTTTGATATTTCGAGAATTTTACTTTCAATCTCGAGCATCTTTTCCACTTCATTTAAAATTAATTTTCCTTCTGGTGTGATGGAATTTAAATGTTTACCTTTACGTTCGAAAATCTTTAAACCTAACTCAGACTCAAGTAAGCCGATTTGTTTACTTACACCTGGTTGAGTGGTGAATAAACTTTGAGATGCCAATGAGATATTTAAATCGTTTTTTACGATGGCACTTAAATATTTAAGCTGTTGTAATTTCATCCGTTATTCCTATCATCCATATATACTCATATTACTTAAAGCTACAGCTTTGCAAAAGAGATCATACCTGAGCACATATTCATCTATTTGAAGTTAATGCTTTAATAATTTAAAGATGCTTGATTATTGAGTCTCTGGCAAGTGAAATAATGACTTAATATTGGGAGGATAGTTATTAGATTTGAGTGGGGCTACCACTATGAAATCGAAAGTGTTTATCTGGTCGTTGTATTAATTGGGCCTCATGCTGACCTATCAGGGCTACTCGTTCGCTAATATCACCATCAGCAATACTCTTAGCAAGATTTAAATAATCTTGATAGTGACGAGCTTCTGAGCGTAATAGTGAAACATAAAAGCTGTTTAGCTCATTATCCAAAAATGGCGCTAATTTTGCGAAGCGCTCGCATGATCTTGCTTCAATATAAGCCCCAATAATGAGCTTATCAATTAACGCTTCAGGCTCGTAGTGACGAACCATACTCATTAGCCCTTTAGCATATGAGCCAGCAGTCATATTTTGGTATGGAATATCGCGAGTTTTCATTATCTCGAGTACTTGCTCGAAATGATGAAACTCCTCTTTGATAAGCCTGACCATGTTATCGACTAAATCTCGTCCATATGGTGTGTTCTTTTTGACGGCTAAACTGGCTGACTGCATGATGCTTTTTTCTGGGAAACTTATATCTCGAATGCACTTATAAACATAATCTTCATAAGGTTTCGCCCACTGCATAATTATGGCTGCACTTTCTTGGGTTACAGCATACTTTCGGAGCAAAAACATTGCCGTTTGCGCAGCTTTTAGCTCGCAGTTACAATGATCAATCAGTAGTGAGCGAAGCTGCTCTGGTTGTTTAGCTTTCTCAACCCATGCATCCGGTGTGGTGCACTGTAAGAATGAGTGGATAGGTGAGAGGAGCTGATGTGACATAATAGCGATAAGCCTATTCAAAATATTTGATGGCGTGATGTTATCACAGCGTACTCTGGTTTTGGAACGCTGCTTTCTTTACTTATTCGGTAGTGATTTGACTATTTTTGAAACTATACCGATGTCATTGGTTATAAAGTAAGGCGGTATTTTAGCGTGGATAGTCAACTATCTAATCAATTTATAGATCTGGATTGTCTCTTACAAAAAACATCCAATCTATGGCGATTTGAGCCGTTCCAACAAAGTTTTCATTTAGATTTACCGTGGCAACAGACTCATCCTGAACTGTGTCAATTCTTAAATGAATTAACGGAAAATGATATTTTTCGACTTAAGCAGGATACCTCGGATCTCATCGCGTTACTTACACCTTATATTCCTGAGTTAAATTTTGTAGTCGATTTATGTCAATTAGAACTATTGAAATCGGAAGAATTAGTGTTACCTCAAGGTTTTGATGTAGGAATTCCTGGCCGTAAATGGCAACAAGTTTGCGCTATGGGGTGGGCTGCGTTAAAAATGCAATTTCCTGATGATTCAGGTGAATGGCTTGAATGGTGTGCGGGGAAAGGATATTTGGGGCAAGTAATAGCACAACAGTCTCAACGTTTGGTTACCAGTTTAGAATGGCAGAACTCGCTTTGTCATTCAGGGCAAGTGCTAGCCGATAAGCGCCAATTAATGATGAGTTTTGTACAGGGTGATGCTTTATCACAGGAAGTGAAGCTAATTATGAAGCCAAATCAGCATGCGGTTGCTTTACACGCATGTGGTGATTTACATGCACATTTAATAGAATTAGCTCAAGATGTTGATCTATCAGCTTTGACCATTTCTCCTTGTTGTTACCACTTAACGCAATTCGATACTTATCAAGCTTTGTCTGTACTTGGCAAAAAGTCTTCTTTGCTATTATCTAAAAATGAATTGCGGATCCCACTACAAGAAACCGTGACGGGTGGTAAAAGAGTGCAATTGCACCGACGACAAGAAATGACATATCGTTTAGCGGTAGATTGTTTGTTGCGAGAAGAATTAGGAGAGCGACAATATACACCTTTACCCAGTATTAAAAAATCTGAATTAAGTTTAGGTTTTGAGCATTTCTGCTGCTGGGCTAATCAACAGCCCTCATATCAGAATAAACAGTTGTGTTTACCCTTAGATGATCTTGATATTAGCTTAGTCAGGGGAGAGCAGAGGTTTATACAAATGGAGAGAGTGAGTTTGGTCCAGCAAGTGTTTCGCCGCGCATTAGAAATGTGGCTGGTGTATGACAAGGCATTAAGGTTAGAACAAGATGGTTATTTGGTGAGTCTGAGCCTATTTTGTACGCGTGATATCACGCCGAGAAATATTCTCATACAAGCACAAAAACGAAATAGGTAGCCATTCCTCTGGGTTTATTTTTTATGGTGGTACCAAGATCAGGTGGTTAAGCGTGTTTGTGTCCTTGTTATATCGATTTTATTGGTTTATATACCTATTTTTAGGTTATTCATCGGATAAAAATGAAGTATAGTAGTGTTTCAGTAATATTTGATACTGAGAATATCGTTTGTATTTGAAACTTCGCTTTCAGTGCTTTAAGTATAGATATTAAGACAACAGAAATAAAAACAGAGTACATTTTGCAGGGACGTAATTAAGGTGGAATTAATGTCAGATAATTATAAAAAACCGTCTAAGGATTTGGACCGGATTGACCGCAACATTTTAAATGAATTACAAAAAGATGGTCGCATTTCAAATGTGGAACTGTCTAAAAGAGTAGGGCTCTCTCCTACACCATGTCTAGAGCGTGTTCGTCGCTTAGAACGTCAAGGTTATATTACCGGTTATACGGCTTTACTTAACCCGCAGTATCTTGATGCTTCACTACTAGTTTTCGTAGAAATCACTCTAAACCGTGGTGCGCCTGATGTATTTGAACAATTTAATACGGCAGTACAGAAGCTAGATGATATTCAAGAATGTCATTTAGTTTCAGGTGATTTCGATTACTTACTGAAAACGCGTGTATCGGATATGAGCGCCTATCGTAAGTTACTTGGTGATACTCTTCTTCGTCTTCCGGGTGTAAATGACACTCGTACTTATGTCGTGATGGAAGAGGTAAAACAATCTAGTCAGCTTGTGATTCAAACCCGATAAAACAAAATTTGTACGATTGCTGTCAGGATGCGTTCAAATCTGCATCTTGGGAGGCTTTGGCTATAGGTTTTTTTTCTTGTTTCGGGTATTGTTAGCAGGTGTTGTCTACCGAGCGGCTTAGGCCGCTCGTCGTATTTTAGGACCACCGAGTTCATTATGTTTATCAGTTTTTCTTATTGGTTGTTTACGTTAATAAATTGAAAATAACCGTATATAAAGCCAAAGAATAATAGCAGATTACTTATAAACGTGATTTTCAGTTAACGCTCGGAATAGGGGCAAATTTTGTTTACGTATAGCAAAAAAATTTTCAAACAAAACAAAGCGAAAACCGTGACTATCGTTAAAGCCAAAGAAACGAAGCAAAGGTTTCGTCTTAATGGCTCTCAACGCCTAAAAGAGGGCGGTTTTATTCTTGGGCTATTAGTAGCTATCTTGATGATGGTATCACTTTTCTCATTCGATCCTGCGGATCCATCATGGTCGCAAACTGCATGGGGCGGTATTGTCCACAATGCTGGTGGTTATATCGGAGCGTGGATTGCAGACACGCTATTCTTTACTTTTGGCTCTTTTGCCTATCCTTTGCCTTTTATTATTTTGGGGGCTAGTTGGGCATTTTTCCGCTCGCGTGATGAAGATGAATCGATTGATTTATTGTTGTGGGGAACACGATTATTAGGTTTAGTCGTTATGTTACTGACCAGTTGTGGGCTTGCCGACATTAATTTTGATGATATTTGGTACTTTTCTTCAGGCGGTGTAGTAGGTGACGTATTAACGTCTTTGGCTATGCCAGCTCTTAATAACCTTGGTTCGACCTTGGTTTTCATGTTCTTGTGGGGAGCGGGTTTTACGCTTCTAACGGGTATTTCATGGTTAACTATTGTGGAGAATTTAGGCCGAGGATCATTACGTATTTGTCAGCGTTTATTTAATCGTGCACGTGGCGAAGAAACTGCTGTGGTTTCTTCCGCAGGTTTCCAGAAAAAAGAATTAGCATCTCTGAAATTTGATGATGTTGAAGAACAAGATTTATCATTACAGTTAGGTGCTATTGATGATGTTAATGAAGACGATGTTGCTGAATTGCCTGAGCAGAAAGAGAAAAAATCGCCACGTTTTAATATTCATTTCCCACGTAAAGTTTCGAAAAAGCAGCAGAGTGCACACCAAGAACCTGTTATGTCAGCAAGTCATTCAATTGAGCCAACTGATGAAGAGCTGAATGATCCTTTGTTTTCTGCGCCATCGTCTTCAACTCCGGTAACTAATGTGACGTTTTCTGAGCATTCTCATGTGCCTATTCAGTCTCAAAACCGTTACCAGAACCCGAATGCCACAATTGCAGAACTTGATCAACAAGCTGAGATGGAAGGGGATTTTGTTCCTCAAGAATCGGTTTCTCAGACGTCGGCTGCCCAAAATTCAGCGACTCAAGCGCCAGCAACTCGACCTAATACTTATCAGCAGAACGCATCAGTCGTGCCAAGTGCTTTTGAGCAAGAGACAATGGCACCTATTGAAGCGCCAACTCAAGTCTCTACGCCATTTTCAGCAAAACCGCTGACGGATGATCCTTTAATTTCAGATCCTGCTGTTTCTGAAGAGTTGACGACGAATAGTCAACCGATATCGACAGAACATTTGGACGTTGATGACGATAGCAACATTCCATCATTTGGGACTATGGACGTAGAGCTTGATACTGAATCTACAGTTTTATTTAATACATCAATCGTTGATCCGGTAGCTAATAATCAACCAACAGTAAATAGTGACGCATCAGCACCGATGTTTAGCTCGGCAGCGAGTGAGCCAGCATCTGTTACCCAAGATACTTCTGAGGTCAATTCTTTAGAAGAGGGTGTTAGCAGAACTGAGCCTGAAATGCCGAATGATGCAGATGCAGCCGCTTTCCAAAATATAGTGGCAGCAGCTCAAGCGAAAAAAATGGCATCACAGAATCCATTTTTAATTCAATCGGATCATAACCTGCCGGTGCCAACATCACCAATGCCGACGCTGGAATTGTTATACCACCCAGAAAAGCGTGAGAGCCATATTGATCGTGATGCATTGGAAAATATCGCACGTTTAGTTGAATCTAAGTTAGCCGATTATAAAATTGAAGCACGGGTGGTGGATATTTTCCCCGGCCCTGTGATTACACGTTTTGAACTCGATCTTGCACCTGGTGTGAAAGTGAGCCGTATTTCTGGTTTATCGATGGATTTAGCCCGTTCGCTATCGGCAATGGCAGTGCGCGTTGTAGAAGTCATTCCTGGTAAACCTTATGTTGGGCTTGAATTGCCAAATATGAGTAGAGAAACTGTCTATTTATCAGATGTTATCAACTCCGAGCAATTCCAAAATAACAAATCACCTACGGCAGTTGTGTTAGGGCAAGATATTGCGGGTGAAGCCGTTGTGGCTGATTTGGCGAAAATGCCACACGTATTAGTAGCTGGCACAACTGGTTCGGGTAAATCAGTTGGCGTAAACGTTATGATTTTAAGTATCTTGTATAAAGCAACGCCAGAAGATGTCCGCTTTATCATGATCGACCCGAAAATGCTGGAACTGTCTATTTATGAAGGCATCCCTCATTTACTTTCAGAAGTTGTGACTGATATGAAAGATGCATCTAATGCTCTGCGTTGGTGTGTTGGCGAAATGGAACGTCGTTATAAATTATTATCTGCTGTTGGAGTTCGTAACCTTAAAGGCTACAACGAGAAACTCAAAATGGCAGCGGCGGCGGGGCATCCAATTCATGATCCACTGTGGAAACCAGGTGACAGCATGGATGAAATGCCACCGCTGTTAGAAAAGCTGCCATCGATTGTGGTTATTGTGGATGAATTTGCTGACTTGATCATGGTTGTGGGTAAGAAAGTAGAGGAACTGATTGCTCGTCTTGCACAAAAAGCGCGTGCTGCGGGTATTCACTTAGTGCTTGCTACACAACGACCATCGGTAGATGTCATTACTGGCTTGATTAAAGCTAATATTCCCGCTCGTGTGGCATTTACAGTATCAACCAAAACCGATTCACGTACTATTTTGGATCAAGGTGGGGCAGAGTCGTTATTAGGCATGGGTGACATGCTTTATTTACCTCCAGGTTCTAATCATACCGTTCGTGTGCATGGTGCTTTTGCTTCAGATGATGATGTACATGCGGTTGTTAATGATTGGAAAGCACGTGGCAGACCGGTTTACATTGATGAAATTATCCATGGCGAACCTACCGCAGAAAGCTTGCTTCCAGGTGAGCAGTTAGAAGGCGAAGAGGAAATGGATCCGCTTTACGACCAAGTGGTGGAGTTTGTGACCGATTCACGCCGTGGTTCCGTTTCTGGTGTACAACGTCGATTTAAAATTGGCTATAACCGAGCTGCGCGTATTGTCGAGCAATTAGAAGTTCAAGGTATAGTGAGCTCGCCGGGTCATAATGGTAATCGTGAAGTAATTGCTCCGCCGCCAGTAAAGCAGTTCGACTAATATAACCTTTGTACTTGGCCTTATAAATCTAGCTTCAAGTACTGTTAGACACAAAGGATTTAACAATGAAAAAATGGTTTAGCGTATTTTTATTTACGACAGTGACAAGTTTGTTGAGCTCCGGAGCTTTTGCTAATGGTAAGAATGAGCTTAGTTCTCGCTTGAGTTTAAATGATGGATTCAGCAGTGATTTTACTCAAACAGTGACCAGCCCTGAAGGCGAAATACTGATGGAAGGCAAAGGTAGCGCTGAAGTTTCTCGTCCAAGTTTATTTCGATGGGAAACTAAAACACCAGATGAGACTCTATTAGTTTCTGATGGGAATAGTGTGTGGTATTACAGCCCGTTTGTTTCTCAAGTGACAATTTTGAGCCAAGAACAAGCGACAGCACAAACGCCTTTTGTTTTGCTTACACGGAGTAAAGCCAGTGATTGGGCGCAATATAATGTGACTCAGAATAAAGATACTTTCACTTTGAAACCAACAGCATCAGATACCACTGTTGGGACATTTCAAATTCAAATTGATAACAATGGCGTAGTAAAAGCGTTTAATGTTATTGAGCAAGATGGACAAACAAGTGAATTTGTATTTAAAAACGTTAAACTTCAAATACCAAGTAAATCTCGTTTTACTTTTCAAGTTCCGAAAGGTGTAGAGGTTGATGACCAGCGTTAAGCTCAAGCATTAATAACGGCTTGAAGTACAAATGAAGTAATGCAACGTAACAAAGTGGATATCCTAAGATTATGAGCAATTTTAGTTTGGACTTTACTTCGGATGATGATTTTCGTCCGCTAGCGGCGCGTATGCGCCCAATGACAGTCGAGCAATATTGTGGACAACAACATATTCTTGGGTCTAATAAGCCGCTTCGCCGAGCTTTAGAAGCTGGGCATATTCATTCTATGATTCTATGGGGCCCACCCGGAACAGGTAAAACGACTCTTGCTGAAGTGGCGGCGAACTATGCCAATGCAGAAGTTGAACGTCTTTCTGCAGTAACTTCAGGCGTTAAAGATATTCGCCTTGCGATTGAAAAAGCGCGTGAACATAAGCTATCAGGGCGTAAAACGATTTTATTTGTGGATGAGGTGCATCGCTTTAATAAAAGCCAGCAAGATGCATTTCTTCCTCATATTGAAGATGGCACCATTACTTTTATTGGTGCAACGACTGAAAATCCTTCCTTTGAATTAAATAATGCATTGTTGTCTCGTGCAAGAGTTTACAAGTTAACCGCGCTAGATTCTGCTGATATTTTAAACGTTCTCAACCAAGCAATCGAAGATCCAGAGCGGGGTTTAGGTAATATTGCTGCGCAATTTGAAGATGAAATATTAGAAAGATTGGTCGATCTTGTGAATGGCGATGCTCGCATGTCGTTAAATTATCTTGAGTTAATTTATGATCTTGCGGAAGAAAACGAAAAAGGTATCAAAATTATCACTTTGGCATTACTTGCTGAAGTTGCAGGAGAAAAAATTGCCCGCTTCGATAATAAAGGTGATATGTGGTATGACTTAATTTCTGCAGTGCATAAATCGATTCGTGGTTCGAACCCCGATGCTGCTTTGTATTGGTCGGCTCGTATGATTGCGGCAGGTTGTGACCCTTTATATATAGTTCGTCGATTACTTGCTATTGCCTCTGAAGATATTGGGAATGCCGATCCAAGAGCGATGCAAATTGCTATTTCTGCATGGGATTGCTTTACGCGAATCGGGCCCGCGGAAGGGGAGCGCGCGATTGCTCAAGCGATTGTATATTTAGCCTGCGCGCCTAAAAGTAATGCAGTTTACACGGCTTGGAAGCAAGCTCTGCAAGATGCCCATAATCAACCTGAATACGATGTTCCTTTGCATTTACGCAATGCGCCAACGAGCCTAATGAAAGATTTAGGCTACGGCGTAGAATATCGTTATGCTCATGATGAGCCGGGTGCTTACGCGGCAGGTGAGAGTTATTTCCCTCCTGAAATGGCGCAAACTCGTTACTATCAGCCAACCAATCGAGGCTTAGAAGCAAAAATAGGCGACAAGCTAGAATATTTGGCTGATTTAGATGAAAAAAGCTCACAAAAGCGCTATCAAAAGTAGTGCTTTTTGGGTATCGTTTTAACCAGTAATTTTATTTTCCTCATAAGCAGTGTTTCGCTGCTTTTTCATACTTAGACCAACAGGATTAGCAATGCTTGATTCTAAATTATTTCGAACAGAGCTGGATGAAACAGCTGAAAAACTAGCCCGTCGTGGTTTTACTTTGGACGTAGAAGCTCTTCGTAGCCTTGAAGAACTACGTAAGTCTTTACAAACGAAGACTGAAGACCTACAGGCACTACGTAATTCCCGTTCGAAATCCATTGGTCAAGCAAAAGCAAAAGGCGATCATGAAGAAGCTGAACGTATCATGCTGGAAATTGGTACTTTAGGCGCTGATCTTGATGAAGCAAAAGCTGCATTGATTGAACTTCAAACTCAGATTGATGGCATTACTTCGGCGATTCCCAATATTGCCCATGATTCAGTTCCTCAAGGTAAAGATGAAGATGAGAATGTTGAGATCGCTCGTTGGGGTGAACCAAAATCGTATGACTTTGAGTTAAAAGATCATGTTGATTTAGGTGAAATGGGTGACGGTCTTGATTTTACTAGCGCAGTAAAAATCACCGGCTCTCGCTTCATCGTTATGAAAGGCCAGTTTGCTCGTCTGCATCGTGCGATTGCTCAGTTTATGCTTGATCTTCACACAGAAGAGCATGGTTATACTGAAATGTATGTACCATACCTTGTGAATACCGACAGTTTGTATGGCACGGGTCAAATGCCTAAGTTTGCTGAAGACTTATTTCATACTCGTCCATTAACCGAGCAAGTCAGTGATGAACCATTAAAGACATTATCTTTGATCCCAACGGCAGAAGTGCCTGTGACTAATATGATGCGCGATACCATTACGGATGAAGCTGAATTACCAATTAAGATGACAGCACATACGCCATGTTTCCGCTCAGAAGCCGGATCTTATGGGCGTGATACTCGTGGCCTGATCCGTATGCACCAGTTTGATAAAGTGGAATTGGTTCAAATTGTGAAACCAGAAGACTCTATGGATGCTTTAGAAGAGTTGACCGGCCATGCAGAGAAAGTACTTCAATTGCTAGAGCTTCCATATCGTAAAGTGGTGTTATGTACTGGTGATATGGGCTTTGGTGCAGCGAAAACTTATGATTTAGAAGTATGGGTTCCAGCACAAGAAACGTATCGTGAAATCTCATCTTGTTCAAACTGTTGGGATTTCCAAGCCCGTCGTATGCAAGCACGTTTCCGACGTAAAGGTGAGAAGAAACCAGAATTGGTTCATACATTGAATGGTTCTGGGCTTGCAGTTGGTCGAACTATGGTTGCGATCCTTGAAAACTATCAACAAGCTGATGGCCGCATTGAGATCCCACATGTATTGCGCTCATACATGAATGGTGCGACTCATATCGGTGGATAAGATTAGCTGACATGCTTATTGAGTAAGTTAAAATAAAAACCGAAGCATAATCTGCTTCGGTTTTTTAATATCATCCAATTAAGATTTAAAGGAAGCTTATTTCTCTGTAGGTTCAGCTTTTTCTGCGGTCTTAGTTTCTTCTACAAGCTTCACTTTAGGCTGAATGTAGGAATGAGAGACATCTACAATAGCCTCATTATCAATAAAAGTGCGCCCAATTAATACTGGGAATTCTAATTGGTTACGATCGACTAAAGTAAAATCAGATTTGGTTTTATAGTCACCAATTTGAATGTCGATAGTCACTACAGGGCGAGATTCGGATGCTTTACTTGTACTCGCTTGTTTGACTTCTACCCAACGTTTCACCGGCATAGTGAACTGTTTCGAGGTCTCGTCATCGTGTGATAGTTTAAAATCGACCATCGACTTACCATTTTTCTTATAAGTCCGGATATCAATTGCACTGATAGAAGAGGTGGTTGCACCAGTATCAATACGTGCTTTGACGTTATGATTTATGGCGGCGATATATATCCATTCGACCTCGCCGAGAATCAAGCTACCATTCTTTACATGTGTGGCTACTTCAATATCTTTCGCTGTAACTGTACTGACAGGTTGAACTTTTTCAGCCGCAATGGCGGAAAAGGAACAAGAAAATAAAGCGACTACTAGCCATTTGAACATAGTGGGAAACCTTTTGATGTCATTATAATAAAACTGACTAAATTCTAGCATAAAGATTACCCGACATGCGCGATATGCCAAGCTTCTTTGTCAATTTTCTGTCGTTAAAAAACAGTCATCTTTCTCTAATGCACTTCCAATGACGTTAAGTAACAGTCCAATATGTTCTGATTTTGAGATATAAGGCGGCATAATATAAATCAACCTGCCAAATGGCCGTATCCAGACACCATGTTTTACAAAGTGCGCTTGGATGACTTCCATATTGACTGGTACATGTGTTTCTACTATTCCAATAGCACCAAGCCAACGCACTGATTTGACCCTAGCATAGGATTTAAATTGAGGCAGATTTTCTGAAAATATGGTTTCAATATCTAAAACTTGTTTTTTCCATTCTTTGGTTTTTATCAGATCTAAGCTCGCAGTTGCCACCGCACATGCTAAAGGGTTCGCCATAAAGGTTGGGCCATGCATAAAGCAGCCCGCTTCACTACTACAGACAAAATCAGCCACTTTCTTACTGACTATGGTGGCGGCAAGCGTCATATAACCACTGGTAAGCGCTTTACCTATACATAAAATATCAGGTTGGATATTGGCATGCTCACAAGCAAATAATTTTCCGGTACGCCCAAACCCAGTCGCAATTTCATCAACAATTAAAAGGATTTCATATTGATCGCATAATTGACGTACACCTTGTAGGAATTGCGGGTGATAAATTCTCATACCACCCGCCCCTTGCACGATAGGTTCCAAAATAACCGCGGCTAGTTCTTGACCATACAACGCTATCTTCTGTTCAAAATCGAGAAGATCATTTGGATCAAACTCGGGCCATTGTCCATCTTGGATTTGATAATTTTGGGGTGATTTAGCAAAGATATGTTCAGGTAAAAAACCCTTATACATCTGATGCATAGAGTTATTAGGATCAGTCACTGACATAGCAGCAAACGTATCACCATGATAACCATGTTCTAGTGTTAAGAATTTTGAGCGTAAGGGAGTATTACTCATTCTTCTTTGCGTTGATTCTTTGCCATACCAATACTGCAGCGCCATTTTTAGTGCAACTTCTACAGAGACAGATCCTGAATCGGCTAAAAAAACGTGCTCAAGGTTGGATGGTACTAATGACAAAATATTTTTGCATAGACTGACAGCGGGCTGATGAGTTAAGCCACCAAACATGATGTGTGACATTTTATCGATTTGTTGGTGCGCAGCTTGATTGAGTTGAGGATGGTTATAACCATGTATAGCTGACCACCAAGAAGACATTCCATCCACTAGATTTTGACCATCTTCTAATTGAATTATCACACCATTAGCCTGAGTCACTGGGTAACATGGTAGAGGATTTATAGTCGAAGTATAAGGGTGCCAGATATGCTGCTGATCAAACTCGGTGTCTACTCGAGAAGATTTGTTTAATTCACGACTCATTGTAAACCTGTTTATTAATTTAAAGTTGACAGTGTATCCGCTGTGAGTAGACTAGCCAAGCTTTAACAAGTGCTAGTTTATGGCATTCATCAAAATAATAAGGAACTCACTGTGGAAGCTCGTCATTACTGGAGTGTTCAGCAAGTACAGACACTTATCGATAAACCTTTTATGGATTTGTTGTTTGAAGCCCAACAAGTGCATCGTCAATATCAACAGAGCAATCATGTGCAAGTTAGTACATTACTTTCGATTAAAACGGGTGCTTGTCCTGAAGATTGTAAATATTGTCCACAAAGTGCGCATTATCGTACCGATGTTGAAAAAGAGCGTTTGATGGAAGTTGAGCGAGTATTGGATGCGGCGCAAAAGGCTAAGCACTCAGGTTCAACACGCTTTTGTATGGGAGCTGCTTGGAAGAATCCCAAGCAAAGAGATATGCCATATTTAACTGACATGATTAAAGGTGTGAAAGATTTAGGTTTGGAAACGTGCATGACGCTTGGCATGTTAACGCCAGATCAAGCCACTCAGCTTTCTAATGCAGGTTTAGATTATTACAATCATAACTTGGACACTTCTCCTGAGTTTTACGGCAAAATAATCACCACTAGAACTTATCAAGATCGCTTAGACACCCTTTCTCATGTCCGTGATGCGGGAATGAAAATTTGTTCTGGTGGCATTATTGGAATGGGAGAAAGTGTTTCTGATCGTGCCGGTTTATTAGTTGAGCTTGCGAACTTACCAACTCAACCAGAAAGTGTACCCATTAATATGTTGGTGAAGGTTAAAGGCACACCAATGGAAAATGTTGAGGATGTTGAACCGTTCGATTTTATCCGCTTAATTGCAATTGCACGGATTATGATGCCTCAATCGGCAGTTCGTCTCTCTGCTGGACGTGAAAATATGAATGAACAGATGCAAGCTTTGTGCTTTATGGCGGGTGCTAATTCTATTTTTTACGGTTGTAAGCTATTAACCACGCCCAACCCTGAAGAAGATACCGATCTTCAATTATTTGAAAAACTAGGGATCAACCGTCAACAAATCCATCAAAAACCAGATGATGTTCAAGAGAATGATTTGTTGGATCAAGTAATCGAACAAGTTGTGGCTCGACCGACAGCAGATGATATTTTCTATCAAGCATAAGGTCTGAAATTATGTTTGAACAACGAATAGCTCAGCAGCTGCAAGGGCGACAACAAGCAGGATTATCCCGTAGTTTACATGCTGTTAATATGGGAAGGAACGCGCAGTTAATGAATGATAAACAGCAATCATTTGTGAACTTTTCGAGTAATGATTATTTAGGTTTGGCTCAAGACCCTGAATTACGCCAAGCATGGCAACAAGGTTTAGCAAAGTATGGGTGCGGAAGTGGAGCGTCTCCTTTAGTCACTGGCTTTAGTTCTGCACATGCCAACTTAGAATCCAAGTTATGTGAATGGCTCGGATTTGAAAGGGCGGTTTTATTTAGTTCGGGCTTCAGTGCCAATCAAGCCATGCTGTTTACTTTACTGCAATCAGGCGATGTATTGATTCAAGATAAGCTCAATCACGCTTCATTAATTGAGGCTGGTTTATTATCTGCGGCAGAGATGATTCGTTTTAAACATAATGACGTGAATCAACTTAATCAACAATTACAAAAGGCTGCGAATGACCGTAAATCCAGATTGGTGGTAACGGAAGGCGTATTTAGCATGGATGGTGATCAATCTGATTTAGCGGCTATTCATCAAGCCTGCCTTAATCATCAATCATGGCTTGCGGTCGATGATGCTCATGGGATTGGAGTGTTAGGAGATGCCGGCGCAGGAAGTTGTGCTGCAATGAGCATTAAACCTAATATTCTGGTTGTTACCTTTGGCAAAGCATTTGGTTTATCGGGTGCAGCCATTTTATGTGACCGTAATTCGGGGGATTATCTGACTCAGTTTTCACGTCACCATGTTTATTCTACAGCGATCCCACCATCACAAGCATTCGCACTATCTCATGCGATTGAGATGATCCAAACGCAGCAGTGGCGTCGAGATAAGCTTCAAGATCTCAATGGTTATTACCAAGAAGGGTTAGATAATATAGCTGGATATGTCGCGACTAAAACTACAATTAAACCTTTTATCTGTGGATCGAATGATAAGGTTATGCATTTCTCTGAACAGTTGAAGCAATACGGTTTTTGGGTTGGCGCGATCCGTCCACCGACAGTAGCGAAAAATAGTGCTCGCTTACGCATAACACTAACCGCGAATCATAGTGCTGAACAAGTCATGCAATTAACTACATTACTCTCTGAGGTCGTTGAAATTTCTGACCAATATACAACTAGTGAGGCAGTGTAATGCAGACCTCAACGATGTTATTACCAAAAGTTGAACAAAGTTTCATAGATAAACAAGCGATCGCGCAAGCATTTAGCAAAGCCGCGAGTACCTATGATCAACATGCGGCATTTCAACGAGATGTTGGCCAAAGACTGATGGATAAATTACCTCAAGATCTCACCGGATTATCGGTATTAGATTTAGGCTGTGGAACTGGCTATTTCACTGAGCAATTAGCCCAGCGCGGGGCAAAAGTGACCGCATTTGATTTATCTGATTCGATGCTAGAGCAATGCCGCAAACGCTGTGTCTCGCTCTCGGTTTCATATCAACAAGGTGATGCTGAAATACCGCCATTTGAAAACAATAGCTTTGATATTGTATTTTCCAGTCTGGCGATTCAATGGTGTCGTGATTTAACTCGTTTATTTAAAACTGTCATGAATTTATTAATACCGGAAGGTCAGTTTTATTTTTCCTCCCTTCTTGATGGATCTTTGTATGAACTACAACAATCATGGGCTCAAGTTGATGCAAATCAACATGTGAATAAATTTCATCTACGTGATGAGATAAACTTTGCGTTAGCTCAATCACCTATCAAATCCTATCACGTAGACTCAATTAAAATTCAAGTTTGGTATGCTTCTGCTTTTGAATTAATGAAAGATTTAAAAGGAATTGGCGCGACGCATGTTTCTGGAAGAGCTTCAGGCTTAACCAAGCGTCGCTCATTACTGGATGTCGAACAAGCATATCGACAATATTGTAATCCATTAGGTCAGTTTCCTGCGACCTATCAAGTTTGCTTAGGACTTATTGTAAAATGATTAATTCAGTATTTATTGCCGGCACGGATACCGATGTCGGTAAAACTATGGTATCTCAGGCGTTATTACGTGCTTTTTCAGAACAAGGGCTTTCAACATCAGGTTATAAGCCAGTGGCTTCTGGTTCTGAAATGACAGATCAAGGCATGAGAAACTCAGATGCACTCCACTTACAATCAGCATCAACCATTGAGTTAGAGTATGACGTGGTGAATCCATACACTTTAACGATGCCCGCATCCCCGCATTTTGCCGCGCGAACAGAGGGTGTTGTGATTGAATTTGACACACTCTCATTGACACTTACTCAGCATAAATCAGCAGCCGATATTGTTGTTGTTGAAGGCGCTGGTGGGTGGCGAGTACCTATATCTGAACACGAATATTTATCAACGTGGGTTCAACAAGAAAAATTACCCGTCATTCTTGTTGTGGGTGTAAAACTAGGTTGTTTGAGCCATGCTATATTAACAGTCGAAGCGATTGAAAGTGATGGTTTAGAAGTGGTTGGTTGGGTTGCCAATAGAATTAATCCAGGCACCGAGCATTACGCGGAGATTATTCGTATGTTGGAATTAAAAATAAAAGCGCCAAAATTAGGTGAAATTCCATACTTACTTGGCTCAAAACGTAAAGATGCGAATAAGTATTTAGATGTATCTAGTTTGCTAGAATAATCGATTGTTGGTTTAAAGGATATTCGTTACATAAAGAAACGCTGCTCTAAATAGAGCAGCGTTTTTGCTATTAACTTTGTATATAGACAGGGCCTTAAGTGAGGTATTATTTTTTTAAATAGATACCAGGAATAACCACTTTAGCTTCTTCTTCTTTTTTGTCGTTAATACCTAAATGTTCTTTTGCTTCTTCTTCCGAAAGCCCTAAGTGGCAAGATAATAAATCAATCGCCATCTGGTAGTTTGCTTTCTCTGCCATTGTTCTCGTTCCTATTTATTGATCTTATTTGTTTACAAAGTAAGCTGCTTAGAATAAAAGAGCAATACGACCAAAGTCTAAAGCCAAAATAATCACCGTTGTTGCTGTGATGTTAAGGTAATGAATGCGCAGGTGTTTATCATTAAAGTAAATAGAGACATTAAATGTTTCAATTTAACACTTAACCTACATGTGAAAATCTACGATTATGTATAGCTATAAACGATAGCTTCTTATTACGGAGACAAAAATGAAGCGAGTGATGTTATTTTTAGCAACCAACTTAGCAGTAGTGTTAGTTTTAAGTGTTGTTCTAAATATTGTATATGCCGTAACGGGAATGCAACCAGGTAGTTTGTCGGGCTTATTAGTCATGGCCGCTATATTTGGTTTTGGTGGTTCATTTATCTCTTTGCTAATGTCGAAAAAAATGGCATTACGATCAGTGGGTGGGCAAGTTATTGAACAGCCACGTAACGAAACTGAGCATTGGTTAATTCAAACGGTTAGTCGTCAGGCACAACAGGTTGGGGTTGGAATGCCAACAGTAGCTATTTATGATTCACCCGACATTAATGCGTTTGCGACAGGTGCTAAAAAAGATGACTCGTTAGTCGCGGTTTCAACCGGCTTGTTACACAACATGACCCGAGAAGAAGCAGAGGCCGTATTAGCACATGAAATGAGTCATATTGCCAACGGTGATATGGTGACCATGACGCTTATGCAGGGTGTCGTGAATACGTTCGTTATCTTTTTATCTCGTATGATTGCTAATATGTTGAGTTCTCGTAATAGCGAAGAAGGCGGTGGTTCTAATATGATGAGTTATTTCATCATTTCAATGGTATTGGAATTAGTATTTGGCTTCTTAGCTAGCTTTATTACAATGTGGTACAGTCGCCACCGTGAATTTCATGCGGACGCAGGTGCAGCGCAATTAGTCGGAAAAGAAAAGATGATTGCAGCTTTAGAGCGTTTGAAGATGAGCCATGAACCGCAACTTGAAGGCTCGATGATGGCGTTCGGTATCAATGGTAAGCGTACGATGATGGAATTACTGATGAGTCATCCGCCACTTGATAAACGTATCGATGCATTAAGAAGTCAACAATAATCGATTACATACCAAATAGTATTTACGCTTAATCAATATGAAAAGGCTTAGCTCTTAGATAAAAATGAGACTAAGCCTTTTTTGATGCTTTGAGAAGTGACTAGATAGGAATCAGGATTATTGAACTTGTGGTTTTTCGGGATTAATCGTTTACGTTTGACCTGATTTTTCTCTCCAGATCTTTTTTAACTATTTCGATAGCATTTAGCGCAACTTGTGAATCGATCTCATTACTTTCGAGTAAATAAATCAAATCGACCGCCAGTTTTACTTCGGCAGGCGCGGAGTTTAATGGGCTTTCAATGCGAGAGTCTTGATCGGTATTTGTATTTAATTCGTTAGACATAATCATTACTTGGGTTATGTTGTTCGCGGTAAGTTATCTTCCTTTCAATTTTTAATATTGCAGCTTTACATCGTTCTAAACGTTGCTCTGCTGCCATTAAATCTTGCTGTGCTTGCGTTTGGTTATGTTGTCCGCATTGATTTAAAGCAGCCGTTTTTTGACGAACCAAATCAGAAAGTCTAGTTTCCCATTCTTGGTGTTGCGATAAGTCTTGATATAGCTCGCTGATGGTTTTTCGATAATAGCTACTGTGCTTAATTTCAGTATTGCGGATTTTCTGAGTGGCTAACTCTCGCTGTATCGCTGCTAATTGAGATAATAGAAGCTGAGTTAAATACTCTGCTCGTAATGCGGTTAACCGTTTTGCCGTTTTTTCTTTTAGAATCGTGTCATAAGTGGTGAGTGTTTCTGCTACGCAAGGAGCCAACAAGCGAGCACGACAACGAAATAAGTGTTCATCAAATAACGCCTGATGATGCTCACCTTTTTGTTTATCTCGTTCTTTTGCTTGTATCGACAATTGTTCTAATTTTGCTGCAATGTCGCTGAATGTATTCATAAACACCTTTTTGGCGGCTTAAATTGTTAGAACCATACTTGGTAAGCAAGCTTAATCGCCATCACATAAATTATTGAGGTATTTCCCCCTTGAAGTGATGAATGGCTGCAAGTTTACTTATTCGTCAATCAAGTCAATCCGATTAATATTCCACTTTGCGAGAAAATGGCGGTAATGAATCTAATAATGCTTTGCCATAACGCTTGGTAACGATGCGGCGATCAAGTAACACGACTCTACCAGAATCTTGCTCTTTACGCAGCAGTCGCCCTACCGATTGGATCAGTTTTTTACTGGCTTCAGGAACGGATATTTGCAAAAAAGGATTGCCGCCTTTATGGCTGATATATTCCGAGTGTGCTTCTTCCACAGGGGATGTGGGGACGCCAAATGGTATTTTTGTAATGATCAAGTTTTCCAAAAGGTTGCCGGGTAAATCTAATCCTTCTGAAAAGCTACCGGTTCCAAATAGCACGCTAGTTTGGCCGAACTGACAATAAGCACTGTGTTTTTTTAGGATCTCACCCCGAGAAGCTTTGCCTTGAACCTGTAAGTTCCATTTATTTTTAATGGCTATTTTATCGAGGGCTTCGGTGACTTTATTCATTTGCCAATAAGATGAGAACAGCACCAAGTTTGCTTTTTTTTCTTCTATATATTGAGGGAGAAGTTCAATTAAGTATTCTGTGAAATCTGGGTGCTGAGGTTCTAATTTAAGTTTTGGGATCAATAATTCTGCATTATTGGTATAGTCGAAAGGAGATGCTAATGCCAAAAATTGAGTGGCATCCTCTGGTTTTAAACTGATCCCAGCTTGAATAGCAAAGTATTGAAATGAATTCAACGCTCGCATGGTGGCAGAAACTAAAACTCCACCGTGACACCGGCTCCATAACTGCTGATCAAGTCGCCAACCAATTTCTAATGGTGAGACGTTAACGGTAAAATCGTTATCACGCTCAGAGCTCACTTCTAACCATCGTGCCAGTGGTGCCCCTTTTTCATGATTAGGCTCGGCCATCAAGCTCCATACTTTGGCTAAGTTTTCTAATCGTTGTAAAAAGAAACCAGCTTCAGCCAGTGCGGGTTCGGCGAGTCGATTAGATAATTCACCATCTTTGACTCTTTCGGTAATTAAATCGATTATTTTTGCCATGGCTTTATTGGCTTTTTGAGTTAAAAGCTTCAAGCCCTTTGATTCTTCTTCAAGCCATTGAGGGAGTTCACCATGCTCAAAACGGTAAATGTTGTCTTTGAATTGTTCCGCATTAAACTGCTGACTTAATTGAGTCAGTGAAGGGACCAGTTGCTGAATAGCATCGGTTAATTCATTTTGAAAGCGGCCACTGCGTTTGAGATCAGTGAGACCTACAAATTTAGATACCGCCTTATTGAGCGTTTCAAGCCAACTGGCGGCACCTTTTAAACTTGCGGCGGCGGAAGCATGCTCGCGTGCGACATTTGGCAGATGATGCGCTTCATCGAAAATATAAATACTTTGCTCTGGTTCTGGCAAAATTACGCCGCCGCCTAAATCAATATCGGCCATCACTAAACTGTGATTGGCAATGATTACATCGACTTTATCTAAATTGGCGCGTGATTTTTGGAAAGGACAATCGCGATGTGATGGCATGGAATTATTGCAACTGTGCTTATCACTGGCGATGATTTTCCAAAGATCATCCTGAATCGTCGCTGGCCAACTGTCTCTGTCGCCATCCCATTTATTATTGCTGATTGCCTTATATAAGGATTGCAGTAATTCGATGTCTTTTGTTTTAGGTTTAGATTCGAACATGCCTAGTTGCGCACCGCCGGATTCTGGCGCATTTTCACCGCTCGCAAGTGCTAATTTTTCTAGGCAGCAATAACGTTGGCGACCTTTGGCTAATAAAAAGCTAAAGGGCGTTTCTGTAAGGCGGCGATAAAGTGGTATGTCTTTATGAACTAGTTGTTCTTGCAGAGCGACAGTGGCAGTCGAAATAATGATTTTCTTTTGGCTAAACTGCGCAAAAGGAACGGTAGCCATTAAATAAGCAAGAGACTTACCAATACCGGTTCCGGCTTCGGCCACGATCATTCGATTGGATTCGTGGTAACTACCCGATAAGGTTTTTGCTATTTCAGCCACTAGATAATTCTGCGCCCGACGAGGGATGAAACCATCAAGTTGGTGGGTCAGATTTTGATAGCTTTGTTTTATGGCTTTTTGGATGGTTGGCGACAGCATAACTAACTCTCATAAAGGAACGCGGGGATAGTAGCATAAACAGCGGTAAGTCATATCAATAGTATATTTTGTGAGGGTAAGTACAGTGAAGCGGAAGGTTTTTTGTACGTTGTTTATTCATGGTTTAGTAATCATTAAATACGACGTTTTATTGGGTTGTGCATAAATTTAGGTAGAAGTCTTACCTTTATCTAATGAAAACAGGAGCTTTATCACAAAAATAGATTGAACTTTACCAAGTGATTCAATTTTGAACATTGCTCACATGTCTTTATATAAAAATATCGGTAACCTTTTATTTTTTAGTGTATTCAACTTGTTTATTTGTATTTTGTGTTTTTATATTCTGATTTTATGTTGTGTTTTTATGATCTGTGTTGACATTGAAGTGCTCTACATTTTGAATGTAATGGCTTGTAATTTGTTATATCTATTTGTTTATTAATGTTTTTTATTAATTTTTATGTTTGATTTATTTTTTTTTATAATATTTGACAGTTTCATGGAACTTTAGCAATCTTGAGGTGCGAATCAGATGTATCGCCTGTTGGTTGGATTGACCGATGAGCATAAAAAATAAAGAAAGGAATCCCAAAGGGAATTTCACATTAATTAAAGGCAGTGGATTATTATGAAAAAAACGCTTCTATCGTTAGCTATCGCAGCAACAGCAGTCGCTGGTTCTGTAAACGCAGCAGAGATTTACAATCAAGATGGTGGTTCAGTTGATTTTTATGGTCAACTTCGTACTGAAATGAGATTTGATGATTCAAATGACCACAATGGTGATTTAACAACAGGCTCTTCTCGTATTGGTGTTAATGGCGTATATGCGATTTCTGACAATTTTGACGCATTAGCTACTATCGAATTAGGTGTTCCAGCGAATAGCAGCAATGATGTTACTGTTCGTCGTCACATGGTTGGTTTTGCAACTGAGCTTGGAACTATTCAATTTGGTCGCGATTGGACAACGTCTGATGATCTTGGTGGTACAGATTACTCATACATGTACGGTGGTTCAGGTAACCTTTATAGCCAACTAAATGGCGCATTGCACGATTCACAAATTAAATACTCTCTAGATTTAGATAACTGGTGGGTAAAAGCGACTTATGGTTTTAATGATAATACATCACAAAACAGCGATCTTGCTGAAGCATTCGTAGGCGCTACTTATGGCGATTTAAGCTTCCACGTTGGTGGTGGTTACAACCGTAACCATGCATTTGATGTTGCTGGCACTAATACGATGGATATAAGTAATACATATTATGAAGCAACCGTAATATATGATGTATTAAATAATCTGCAATTAAGCGGTACTTATTATGGTTCTCAACTAAAGAATAATGATGGTGCAGGCAAAGTTGATCAAAATGCAATTTCTGTTGGTGGTTACTGGACCTTTATTGATAAAACATCTTTATACGGTGGCTATGAATTTGTAACTCAAGATGCAACAGATGCTTACAATAATGCTGATGAAGATGGTACTAATATCTTTGTAGGCTTAGAATATAAATTCTCTAGCTGGGCTCGTGTATTTGCTGAAGGTAGTTATTCTGATGGTACTACTCTAGGCTTTACTGATAATGATCAAGAACCTGTTAAAGCACAAAAAGTTGATGATTCTTTTAACTTCGGTCTTGGTGCTCGTTTCTACTGGTAATCAAATTACTGAATAACACTAGAAGCTCGGTATTATACCGAGCTTTTTTTTTACTTGAATTTGATGAATAGATGCACGTTAGTTTCTTTCTTATTAGAAAAAAGAGAAACAAATATTCTACGAGATTCGGTTTTCAGGTAATATTTATAGTTCTATCGTTATGGTATTTAATGTAAATAAAGAAAAGGAATAATAATGAAACGATTGGTTATTTCAGCTATAGGTTGTTTGGGATTATTGGTTAGCCATGTGTCATTTGCAGAAGTGAAAATTGTTATTCCAGATAGTATTAACCTGTTAGTAGTGAATTCCTTAAAGCCTCATACGGAAGGAGGTGGTTTCTTTGGTGATAAAACTTTGGTGCTTCCTGATGGTGAAAACCAAATTTTGTTTAAATTTCAGCCTAGTGTGGATGAAAATGATACTGTAAGAAAGGCTTATAGTGATGTGGTCGTCGCTAAGTTCACTGCCACTGACACACAGTTAACCTTTGAACTGCCAACTTATCGAGATTTAAATCAAGCTCGTCAAGAAATTAAGACTTTTGAATGGTCGTTAGTTGATGCCGATAAACAGTCGATTGAAGTCATACAAGATAAACTAGATGCTGATGGCGTACAATTTGGTCGTAATTTTATTCAAGATGTCACCGATTATAATCAACGTGGTGGAATTGCAGCGATTTCAGTGGGTACGACCGCGACACTTAAATCGTTACCAAAAACAGGTAACGGAGCATTATCTGAAAATAGTGCACAATTACAAATGTGGTATTTAAAAGCCTCACCAAGTGAGCGTAAAGAATTTCAAAAATGGTTAATTGACCAGAATTAATTTTTACCGCGTATGCACTCTATTTTGTATAAGGCGATCTTAGGATCGCTTTTTTATTGCAGTTAATTTGACTTGCAACCGTTTGCTATTTTTCGCTGTATTGATGATATTGAAAACTCTCGCTACAATTTATAATCCTGTCCTCATTACACAGTATATAAACCGATTATGAAATTCCCCGGCCAACGTAAATCCAAACATTATTTCCCTGTTCATGCCCGTGATCCTTTAGTGACTCAAGCGCAAGAAAGCAAAAGAATGACGCGAACACATATTATTGGTATTGATCAAACTCTAGTCGATATTGAAGCGAAGGTGAGCGATGATCTTATTGACAAATACCAACTGAGCAAAGGTCATTCATTAGTATTAGATGATATTAGAGCCGAAGATTTATATAATGAATTGAAAGAAATGGATTTAATTACTGATGAATTTGCTGGTGGTACAATTGGTAATACGCTACATAATTATTCTGTACTCGCGGATGATAAATCAACATTATTAGGGGTAATGAGTAAGAATATTAAAATTGGTAGTTATGGCTATCGATATATTTGTAATACCTCAAGCCGTATGGATTTAAATTACTTACAAGGTGTGGATGGGGCGATTGGCCGTTGCTTTGCCTTGATCAGCGATAATGGTGAAAGAACTTTTGCGATTAGTGAAGGGAAAATGAATCAACTTTTGCCCTCTAGTATTCCAGAATCTATTTTTCCGGATGCCTCAGCTTTGGTGTTAACCGCTTATCTTGTGCGTTGCAAACCGGGCGACCCAATGCCAGCAGCCACAATGCAGGCGATTGAATACGCTAAGAAGCATCACGTGCCGGTTGTTCTAACTTTAGGTACGAAATATGTGATTCAAGATGATCCAGAATATTGGCGCGACTTTATCCAGCAGCATGTGTCTGTTTTAGCCATGAACGAAGAAGAGGCGGAAGCCTTAACGGATGAAAAAGATCCATTACTAGCATCTGATAAAGCATTGGATTGGGTTGATTTGGTATTGTGCACTGCGGGGCCAGTTGGATTATATATGGCCGGTTATACGGAGGAAGATGCAAAGCGCGAAACTAGTTTGCCTTTGCTACCGGGTGCGATTGCGGAATTTAATCGTTATGAATTTAGCCGTCCGACACGCCACCTTGAATGTGAAAATCCGATCAAAGTATATTCTCATATAGCGCCTTATATGGGTGGACCAGAGAAGATAATGAATACTAACGGCGCAGGAGATGCTGCTTTATCGGCTATTTTGCATGATATGGCTGCTAATAAATATCATAGAGAAAATATTCCTAATTCAAGTAAGCATGAATATTCGTATCTAACTTATTCTTCATTTTCTCAAGTGTGTAAGTATGCGAATCGAGTAAGTTATGAAGTATTAGCACAACATTCACCACGTTTGTCTCGTGGGTTACCTGAGAAAGAAGATAGCTTAGAAGAAGCGTATTGGGAGCGGTAATATTTACGGCTAATATTTATCAGGTATTTATAAGTGCTTTATTTATAGGTATTAAATAAAATAGTAAATACAAAAAAGGATGACTAATTTAGTCATCCTTTTTTGTTAATATATAAGTTTTTATTTGATTAAAAATGTATCTATTGACTTGCCAGCATCTAAGGCTTCTTGAATCTGAGATGGTGTACGTCCTTGACCTGTCCAAGTTTTACGCACGCCATTTAGCATGTATTCATATTTAGCAGGGCGAGGTTCACGTTTCTTACGTGATTTAGTTTTAACTTCAGTGCCATTCATTGCTGCGATAAGATCTTCAAGGTTGATGCCATCTTTCGCAATCATATCAGCGTATTCAGCAAGTTTTGCATCACGTTGAGCTTGTTGTGCTAGCTCTTCCTCTTCAATTTCTTTTCTTTCTTCGTAAACTGTTGAAAGTTTTTCAATTAGCTCTTCTAATTCTTGTAATGTGAATTCTTCACGAGTAAAAGCACGAAGACTGCGGATATTAAGAAGCGCCGATTTTTTGATTTCTGACATGGGATTTCCTATATGGGCTGTATTTAATTTAATCACGTGAATGCGTCAAATACTATTTATATACGCATAGTAGCGCTGTTTATTTTATAAGTGAAATAGTATTTTAATCAATTGGCATTAATTATTGTGATAACTAAATTTAGACTTAGTTCAATAATATTTCAAATTGTTTTATATAGTGTTTCATTATTGTTCTGAATCAATACTCAGGCATTCATTGATTAAATCTCAGTTTTAGTCATTTATCTTGCCATTTCTGTTTTGATCATTACAATACGTCGAATCTTTTCTTACTGACTCGTATATACTCTAGTTTGATAGTGTTTACTGGGTTGATCTAGTGAAAGGATGTAGAGGTGCAAATTTCATCAGTAACTTATATTAGGGTGATGCCTGTGATTATAAGTGAAAGGGGCTTTTGCCGAAGTAAGGATAAAATAATCGCTATATCATTTATTTTATTATGATTTATCTCAATCACTTGCTGGGGATGCATTAAATAAGTGTATCACTGCCATAGTTTGTACTTAGATTCGTTGGTATAAGTATTTAAGTATGTTTATTACCGTACTATGGAGCGCTACTGTAGGCAAATCTCATCTATGATTTGTTTATTGTTAAATGTTGTATTGTTTGAATATCTTCAAAGAATATCTTTTTCTGCAGTAGATCTCTGACCAATTTTGGTTTTTAAGATCATGAACTTGATAGATTTTACTTCTTCTCCGGAATCGTTACTTCCTCCCATTGTTGCTTTAAGCATGGCTATTTTGACTCGTCGCGTTTTGTTATCGCTTGGGCTTGGCATCTTGTTGGGTGGCATATTATTAGCTGATTATTCTTTATTAAATACTTTTTCTTACATCAGTGGCAAAGTTCTTGCTGTGTTTATTTCTGAGGGTGGCATTAACTCCTGGAATATGAGTATTGTTGCCTTCTTAATTATATTGGGTATGACAACAGCATTGCTGACCTTATCTGGTGGAACCTATGCATTTGCAGAATGGGCACAAACTCGCATTAAAAGTAAACGTGGTGCGAAGCTATTGGCAGCATGGCTCGGTGTGTTTATCTTTATCGATGATTACTTTAATAGTTTAGCAGTTGGCGCTATCGCTCGTCCTGTCACTGATCGTTATTATGTTTCTCGTTCAAAACTTGCTTATATTTTAGATTCAACAGCGGCACCAATGTGTGTACTAATGCCTGCTTCAAGTTGGGGCGCTTACATCATGACAGTGGTTAGCGGCATTCTAGTGTCTCACGGCATTACTGAATATTCAGCATTAGGGGCTTATGTCCGCCTTATTCCTATGAATTTCTATGCCATTTTTGCTCTTGCAATGGTCTTTGCTGTCGTTTGGTTCCAGTTAGATATTGGTCCAATGCGTCGTGAGGAAATTAAAGCTTCACAAGGATTGGGCTTTGATGATGAAGAGGGTATTCGCGATTTAACTGAAGAATCTGATATTGAAGAGAGTAAAACTGGCTCAGTTTCTGACCTTATACTACCTATTGTTGGATTGATTGTTGCCACCATGTTTTTTATTGTCTATTTAGGTGCTTTAGCATTAGAAGCGGATGGACAAGAATTTAATATATTTAAAGCGTTTGAAAATACCGATGTAGGTATGTCACTTTGCTATGGTGCTTTGGTTGGGCTTGCTATTGCATTATATACCGTTTGGAAACAGCGTTTACCGATTAAAGATGTATCTCATACTTTATGGATTGGTGCTAAATCTATGTTTGGTGCGATCTTGATTTTGATATTCGCATGGACAATAGGTTCTGTTATTAAAGACATGGGGACTGGAGCTTATCTTTCTACTTTGGTTGAAGGTAACATTGATGACCATTGGTTGCCGGTTATTTTATTCTTATTATCTGGCGTGATGGCATTTTCAACAGGAACTTCGTGGGGGACTTTTGGAATCATGTTACCAATAGCGGGCGACATGGCAGGAGCAACGGATTTAGCGTTAATGTTACCAATGTTAAGTGCGGTACTGGCAGGATCGGTATTTGGCGATCATTGTTCACCAATTTCAGACACAACGATTTTGTCGTCAACGGGGGCACGTTGTGATCATATTGATCATGTTTCAACTCAACTGCCGTACGCATTATTGACAGCATTTATCTCTGCAGTTGGTTTTCTTGTTCTTGGTTTAACTATGAATGTGTGGCTTGGACTAGCTGCTTCTACTGCAACCTTCATGGTGTCTTGTCTGGTACTTTCAATGATATCGAGATCAAGAGTGTCGGCTGTATACGCTAGATAATTAACCTTATAAAAAATAATTCAATTAATAGTTGAAAAAAACACGCAGCTTCGATAATGTGAAGCTCATACAAACTGATAAGAAAGTGAAAACTTATGCGTACATTTGATATGAACATTCATCATCACCATCATCCTGTTATATCTTGCGGGTGAGTGTATGCATCCGGAAGATATCTCTTCCGGTGCTGAATCAGTAACAGATTCAAACCCTCGGAAGAGTATTCTCTCCGGGGGTTTTTTCATTTTGGACGGTTTATTAATAACATTAATAAAACAAATTTACAGGGATAGAAAAATGCAAAACAAACGATTAAGAATTGCGATTCAAAAGAAAGGCCGTTTAAGTAAAGAGTGTCAGATTCTGCTTAAAAAATGTGGTGTAAAATTTAATATTGCTGGTGAACGTTTAGTTGTCCACAGTGAAAATATGCCAATCGATTTATTACTCGTTCGTGATGATGATATTCCAGGTTTAATCATGGATGGTGTTGTTGATTTAGGTTTTATTGGTGAGAATGAATTAGAGGAAGTTCGTCTTGATCGTAAAGCATCGGGAGAACCTTGTACTTTTAATGCACTGCGTCGCTTAGATTTTGGTGGATGTCGTTTATCTATCGCGATTGATAAAGAACAATCTTACAACGGCCCACAAGATTTAGCGGGAATGAGAATTGCAAGTTCATATCCGCATTTGCTGAAAAGTTATATGGATGAGCAAGGTATCAATTTTAGTACTTGTATGTTAACAGGATCGGTTGAAGTGGCTCCACGCGCAGGTCTTGCTGATGCCATTGCCGATTTAGTTTCTACTGGCGCAACGCTTGAAGCGAATGGCTTAAAAGAAGTTGAAGTGATTTTCCGTTCAAAAGCAACACTAATCCAACGTATTGGTGATTTCTCGGAAGAACAAAATAGCTTGATTGATAAGCTTCTCACACGTATGCAAGGTGTTATTCAAGCGAAAGAATCTAAATACATAATGCTTCATGCTCCATCAGACAAGCTTGAGCAAATCAAAAAACTGTTACCAGGAGCCGAAGACCCTACGGTTCTGCCTCTTTCTCAAGAAAAAAACCGTGTTGCCGTACATTTAGTCAGTACTGAAAACCTGTTCTGGGAAACGATGGAAGGTTTGAAAGCATTAGGCGCAAGCTCAATTTTAGTATTGCCAATTGAGAAGATGATGGAGTAAGCCTTATGAAAACAGTGGTTTGGCAATCATTAAGTGAAGAGCAACAAGATAGTGTACTTGAGCGTCCTGCGATTAGTAATGGCGCAAATATTACCGATATCGTGACGGGCGTATTAAAGCAAGTTCAGCAAGAGGGTGATGTCGCTTTGAAAGCGCTCACTGAAAAATTTGATAAAGTAGTACCTGAATCGATTCGAGTCTCAGCGGTAGAAATTGAAGCGGCTTCGAATCGTTTATCAGATAAAATGAAACAAGCATTGAAACAAGCGCATAAAAATATTTCGATGTTTCATCAAGCACAAAAAGCTCAACCGTTACGCGTTGAGACACAACCAGGTGTGGTGTGTGAGCTCGTTACTCGTTCCATTAACAAAGTGGGCTTGTATATTCCCGGTGGTAGCGCACCATTGCCTTCAACGGTATTAATGCTTGGCGTTCCGGCGCAAATTGCGGGTTGCCGCAAAGTGGTGTTGTGTTCGCCGCCGCCAATTGCTGATGAGATCTTATATGTTGCTAAACTATGTAATATTGATGAAGTCTACAATGTTGGTGGCGCTCAAGCGGTAGCTGCAATGGCATACGGTACTGAAACAGTAGCAAAAGTTGATAAAATATTTGGCCCAGGCAACGCCTTTGTGACCGAAGCGAAACGCCAAGTCAGTAATGATTTTCGCGGAGCAGCGATTGATATGCCTGCTGGTCCTTCTGAGGTGTTAGTGATTGCGGATGAAACCGCAGATGCTGATTTTGTCGCGGCAGATCTACTCTCTCAAGCCGAACATGGTCCTGATTCTCAAGTGGTATTATTGACACCATCGGCAATGATTGCCGATCAAGTTGCAGATGCATTACAAAAACAACTTAAACTACTTTCTCGCGCAGATATTGCGGAACAAGCTCTAGGTTCAAGTGTTATTGTGATCACTGAGTCGCTAACTCAATGTGTCACAATTTCGAATGCTTACGGTCCAGAACACTTGATCGTTCAAACTAGAAACCCACGTGAACTCTTACCTCTGCTAGACAATGCTGGTTCTATTTTCTTAGGCCAATGGTCGCCAGAATCGGTTGGCGATTATGCTTCAGGCACAAACCATGTATTACCAACGTATGGCTACACTCGTACATACTCTAGTTTAGGTTTAGCGGATTTTTCGAAGCGAATGACAGTGCAAGAATTGTCTCAGCAGGGTTTGCAAGGCTTGGCAGATACGGTGGTCACCATGGCGGAAGCGGAAGGGTTAGATGCGCATAAACGTGCGGTGACGATTCGTATTGAAAAGCTTAGTTGTATGGAAAAGCTAAGCCGGACGGAAAAATTAACTAATCAAGTCAATGGATAAGTAAGAGGATCACATGGAAAAGTTAGCTCGTAAGCAAGTTCAAGCGTTAACCCCTTATTTATCTGCCCGTCGTATTGGTGGCAGTGGCGATGTGTGGCTTAATGCCAATGAATCTCCATTTGATAACGAATATAAAACGAATTTCTCACGTTTAAATCGTTATAGCGAATGCCAACCAAAAGCATTAATTGATGGTTATGCCGCTTATGCAGGGTTAGCGCCTGAGCAAGTGCTAACCTCTCGTGGGGCTGATGAAGGTATCGAGCTTTTAATTCGCGCTTTTTGTGAGCCAAATGAAGATGCGATTTTATATTGTCCACCGACATATGGAATGTATGCGATCAGCGCGGAAACGTCGGGTGTCGAACGTAAAGTCGTTCCATTGACACCTGAATGGCAACTCGATTTAGATACCATTCAAGCTAATCTTGCCAATGTTAAATTAGTGTTTGTATGCAGTCCCAATAATCCAACGGGCAACCTAATCAAACGTGAAGACATTATTAGTTTGCTTGATATGACGCAAGACAAAGCCATCGTGGTGATGGATGAAGCCTATATTGATTTTTGCCCTGAAGCCTCAACCGTTGATTTGCTAGCTCAATATCCTAACCTGGCGATTTTACGCACCATGTCGAAAGCCTTTGCATTAGCGGGTCTACGTTGTGGCTTCACGCTGGCTAATCCGTCGATTATTGATGTGTTGTCGAAAGTGATAGCACCTTACCCTGTGCCTGTTCCGGTTTCAGATATTGCGACTCAAGCATTATCGGCTGCAGGTCTTGCTCGTATGCGATATCAAGTATTGGATTTAAGCGCTAATCGAGCTTATTTACAAGCGGGTTTAGGGATGCTTGAAGGTGTGGAAGTATTTGATGGATGGGGCAACTACCTATTAGTTAAATTTATCGATGGTAACGCTGTATTTAAAGCTGCGTGGGATAACGGTATTATCTTACGTAATTCTCCAATTAAAGACTGTGTTCGCATTAGTATCGGCAATCGGGATGAGTGTGAGAAGACCCTCAGTTTTATTCGTAATGCAGTAACTACTATTAATTCGGTTTCTAATTAAGCAACCGAGAGCTCTGAGAAGGAAATCGATGTGAGCCAAGCAAATAAAATTCTTTTTATCGACCGAGATGGCACCTTAATTGTTGAGCCTCCGGTTGATTTTCAAGTGGATCGTTTAGATAAACTAAAATTTGAACCCAACGTTGTTCCTGTTTTGTTAAAGCTGCAAGATGCAGGTTACCGTTTAGTGATGGTGACTAATCAAGATGGCCTAGGCACTGACAGTTACCCACAAGCTGATTTCGATGCACCTCACGATATGATGATGGATATTTTCAGTTCACAAGGTGTGAAGTTTGATGATGTGTTGATTTGCCCACACTTTGAAGCTGATAACTGTTCTTGCCGTAAGCCAAAATTAGGCATGGTTAAAGATTATCTGCAAGCAGGTAGAGTGGATTTTAAAACCTCTGTGGTAATCGGCGATCGTATCACGGACTTACAACTTGCTGAAAATATGGCGATTCGTGGGATTCAATATAATCCTGAAAGTATGAATTGGCTGGATATCTTAAAAGATCTTACCGTTAATGCACGTAAAGCAACGGTTGTTCGTACCACTAAAGAAACTGACATTAAAATTTCGGTGAACTTAGATGATCAGGGTGGCAATAAAATTTCAACCGGGATGGGATTTTTTGATCACATGCTCGATCAAATTGCTACTCATGGCGGATTCCAACTCATTGCTGAAGTGCAAGGCGATTTGCATATTGATGATCATCATACCATTGAAGATACGGCGCTTGCGTTAGGTCAAGCGTTGAAAGAAGCCTTAGGGGACAAACGTGGTATTGGTCGTTTTGGTTTTAGTTTGCCAATGGATGAATGTTTAGCCCAATGTGGTTTGGATTTATCGGGTCGTCCGTATTTGAAATTCGAGGCCGAATTTAGCCGCGAGCAAGTGGGCGAGCTTTCAACCGAAATGGTGGTGCACTTTTTCCGTTCATTGACTGATACCTTGGCTTGTACATTGCACTTGTCCTCAACCGGCCATAATGATCATCACATTATTGAAAGTTTGTTTAAAGCTTTCGGTCGTACATTACGTCAAGCGATTAAAGTTGAAGGTAATGAATTACCAAGTAGTAAAGGGGTGTTGTGATGAGTCAAACACTCGAGTCATCGCCAAGCCAATTTAATCAGCAGCAAAAAGTCGTGATTATTGATACCGGCTGTTCCAATGTGTCTTCGGTTCGATTTGCAATTGAACGTCTAGGTTATGAAGTCACTATCTCAAAAGATCCTCAAGTGGTTCTTGCTGCAGATAAGCTATTTCTACCTGGTGTCGGTACGGCTTCAGAAGCGATGAAGAACCTTGAAGAACGTAACTTGATCGAATTGGTAAAAAAAGTTGAAAAACCGTTATTGGGCATTTGTTTAGGCATGCAATTACTTGGAAAACTTTCTGAAGAAAAAGGTCAGCAAGGATCGAAAGGAAGTAGCCAAGAAGTTTCTTGTCTTGACTTGTGTGATGGCGAAGTCCGTTTAATGGATACTGGCGATCTGCCATTGCCACACATGGGGTGGAATACCCTTAAATCTGTGGATGGACATCCTTTATTTAAAGGCATTGCAGCCGATAGCTATTTTTACTTTGTGCACAGTTATGCCATGCAATTGGGCGATTACACTATTGCCAGTTGTGAGTACGGCAATCCGTTCACCGCAGCCGTCCAACGCGGTAATTATTATGGGGTGCAATTTCACCCAGAACGTTCATCTAAAGTAGGATCGAAACTGATCCAAAATTTTCTTGAATTATAAAGGGATTTAACAGTGATCATTCCTGCATTAGATTTAATTGATGGCCAAGTAGTGCGCTTGTTTCAAGGCGACTATGGGCAAAAAACAGAATATAAAGTGGATCCGGCTGAGCAATTTAATTTGTATCATCAAGCTGGTGCCAATTGGCTGCATCTAGTCGATCTGACTGGTGCCAAAGATACCAATGCACGCCAACTCGATTTGATTGCCAAACTGTTGGCAAGTACTCCTGCTAATATTCAAATTGGCGGTGGTGTCCGCAGTGAACAAGATGTGGTTGATTTATTAGAAGCTGGAGCACAACGTGTCGTGGTCGGCTCTACCGCGGTTAAACAGCCTGAACTTGTAAAAGGTTGGATGACAACTTATGGCGCAGAAAAAATTGTCTTAGCATTAGATATTAATATTGATGACCAAGGCGTGCGGAACGTCGCTATCTCTGGCTGGCAAGAAGATTCTGGTGTGACGATTGAAGCCCTGATTGATGATTATCTGACGGTTGGTTTGAAGCATGTATTGTGTACTGATATTTCGCGTGATGGCACATTAGCAGGTTCGAATGTTGAACTGTATATCGACCTTTGCAAGCAATACCCACAAGTACAATTTCAATCCTCTGGTGGTATTGGTAACTTGGATGATATTGCCGCATTGAAAGGGTCCGGAGTTTCTGGTGTGATTGTTGGCCGAGCATTACTTGATGGTAAATTTACAGCCGAGGAGGCATTCTCATGTTGGCAAAGCGAATAATTCCTTGTCTTGATGTTCGTGATGGCCAAGTGGTCAAAGGCGTACAGTTTCGTAACCATGAAATCATTGGTGATATTGTACCCCTAGCGCAGCGTTATGCCGAAGAAGGCGCAGATGAACTGGTTTTTTATGATATTACCGCCTCAAGTGATGGCCGAGTAGTTGATAAAAGCTGGGTAGCGCGTGTCGCAGAAGTGATTGATATTCCTTTTTGTGTTGCGGGAGGAATTAAATCTGCCGAAGATGCAGCGAGGATTTTAGAGTTTGGCGCGGATAAAGTCTCGATTAATTCACCTGCATTGGCGAACCCTGAACTTATCACTGAATTGGCCGATAAATTTGGCGTGCAATGCATTGTGGTCGGCATTGATTCTTACTTTGATAGCGAAACGGGCAAATATCAGGTCTACCAATTTACTGGTGATGAAGCACGTACTAAAGCTACAAAATGGGAAACGCGTGATTGGGTCATTGAAGTACAAAAACGTGGCGCAGGTGAAATCGTATTAAATATGATGAACCAAGATGGTGTTCGTAATGGCTATGATTTAGACCAATTAAACATGGTGCGTGATGTGTGCCATGTGCCTTTGATTGCTTCTGGTGGCGCCGGTGAAATGGTGCACTTTAAAGATGCGTATGAAAAAGCCAATGTAGATGGCGCATTAGCCGCATCGGTATTTCACAAGCAAGTGATCAACATTGGTGAGTTGAAACAATATTTGAAAAATGAAGGCGTGGAGATACGTTTATGAGTAACGTTACGTTAAACCTTAAAACTACATTTCAAGCGTCTGATTATGAGGCTTTAACAGGTCGAATCAATTGGGAGAAGGTCGAAGGACTCGTCCCTGTCGTGGTACAAGATTTTCAATCAAGCCAAGTATTGATGTTGGGTTATATGAACCAAGATGCGTTGCAAAAAACGGCGCAAACGGGTTTAGTGACTTTTTATTCAAGAACGAAGCAACGTTTATGGACTAAAGGTGAAGAGTCGGGTAATTCATTAAATGTGGTGAATGTGGCACTCGATTGTGATCAAGATACATTACTGGTAAAAGTGAATCCTATCGGACCGACTTGTCACACTGGAACCACAACCTGTTTTGATAATGAGCAACAAGAAGAAAGCCAATTGGTGTGGCTTCATCAACTTGAGCAGTTACTGGCTGCCCGCAAGAGTGCCGATCCCGAGTCTTCTTATACTGCCAGTTTGTATGCCCGTGGCACCAAACGTATTTCGCAGAAAGTGGGCGAAGAGGGCGTTGAAGTCGCGCTTGCGGCAACGTCGGGTGACAAGGCGGAATTAATCTGTGAATCTGCTGATTTGATGTATCATTTGTTTGTTTTATTGCAAGACCAAGGCTTGTCGTTTAATGATGTCATTAATAAATTAAAAGAGCGTCATCAGTAAACGCTTGAAAACGAGATTAAAGAATCGCTTACAGCCTATTGGTTATAAGCGATTTTTTTTGCTTTATTTTTTATTGTCCATTTGTGCAGTATTATGTTGAAAAATTAATAAGCAATGCTTACTATATGCTTTAGTTAAGTCAAAATGCAGAATATATTTGAGTGGTTTATACCTGAAAGAGTTGGAGCACAGCTTTCAATTTTAAAAGGGTAAATTTATGAGTTATTAAAATAGAAGGTTTTATGACCAGAGCACCTATTGGATATTTACTTTCTGATGTATCACGTTTGGTACGGAAAGAATTTCAGAAAGACCCATCGATGGGGCAAATGACACTCGCAAAAGCAAGAGCGTTAGGTTTGATATCGAGACATGAAGGTATAAAGCAAGTTGAATTAGCAGAATTACTTGAAATTAAACCAATGACGTTAGGAAGAATTATCGACCAGCTTGTTGAAGACGGATTGATTGAACGCCGAGCTAATCCGTGTGATCGAAGAGCGTACTTAATTTATTTATTACCTGCAGCGCAATCTGAATTAGAACGAATCAAATCAGCCAGTTTTCGTGTGTGGGGAAGAGCACTTGAAGGTTTGTCGGAGCAAGAAATCGAAGCTTTCAACCAATCGTTAGAACGTATACGTAACAATTTGTCATCTTATTAAACTTTGGAATTATTTATTTATGGCTAACCAACCAATTAATACTGAATCACCGGATCTTGAATTAAGCAAAGATCATCAGGTTGAAGTTGCATCTACGTTGCCTCCTAGGAAACCAAAGAAAAAAACAAAACGTGTCATTTTCCTTTTTGTTATTCCTCTTTTATTAATTATCGCTAGTGGTTTTATCTATCTGCATGGCGGTCGCTATGTTGAGACTGATAACGCTTATGTGAAAGCCAATAAAACACCGATTAGTTCAGAAGTTTCTGGCCGAGTGATAGCTGTCCCTGTTGTTGAAAATCAACACGTTAATGCTGGCGATTTATTAGTTAAAATTGATCCTAAGCCATATCAATATGCCGTTGATCGCGCAAAAGCCAATTTAAATGATATTCGCACTGACCTTGAAACGACCAAAGCTGAATATCAAAGTAAATTAGCGAATATTGATGTTGCAAAAAGCCAATTAGATTACGCGCGTAAAGAAGAAAAACGCCAATATGATCTGCGTAAAAAGAATTATGCATCGGTTGCTGAATATGATTCGGCGCATCAAAAGACACTGTTATTTGAACTACAGATCAATATGTTGAACAAACAATTAGACCAAGTGGCTGAAAGCTTAGGTGGCGATCCTCAAGCGCCAGTTGAACTTCATCCAAAATACCATTTAGCCCAAGCCGAATTAGAACAAGCACAGAATGATCTGAATCACGTCAATATCTATGCACCTGCGGCTGGAGTTGTATCGAAAGTCCTTGAAAAAGGTCAGTATATTTCTCCCAACACAACCACCATGTTACTGATTGCTGATGATAACTTATGGATCGAAGCTAACTTCACAGAGAAGGAAATGTCGAATGTCCAAGTTGGACAAAAGGTAGATATTGAAGTGGATTATGCTTCTGGTTATCAATGGACTGGTCATGTGAAAAGTATCAGCCCTGCTACGGGATCGGAGTATTCAGTTATTCCAGCGCAAAATGCAACGGGCAACTGGGTAAAAGTAACTCAGCGTTTACCTATCCGTATTTATATCGATGCACAAAAAGATGCACCGAAATTACGTGCAGGCATGAGTGCAATAGTAACGGTCGACACTGAGCATGTTCGTCATCTTTCCCTTTAAATATATAATTAATAAGGGGTCGAAATGAATCAGATTACAGCGAGTCAACCGGAAAAAGATGAAGGTTCGAAAAGGCTTCTAATTACTTTTTCCGTTATGCTTGCCACTATTATGCAAGCATTGGATACCACTATTGCCAATGTTGCTTTGCCACACATGCAAGGAGCGATGGGGGCGACTCAAGATCAAATTTCATGGGTATTAACGTCTTATATTGTTGCGTCAGCCATTGCCATGCCATTAACAGGTTTTGTGGCTGCAAAAATTGGTCGTAAACGATTATTTATTTACTCGGTTATTGGTTTCACGATTGCATCTGCATTGTGCGGCGCAGCTCAGTCGTTGGATCAGATTATTCTATTTCGCTTGCTGCAAGGTATATTTGGCGCGAGTCTGGTACCACTTTCACAAGCTGTATTGCTTGATACTTATCCTAAAGAACAGCATGGTTCTGCGATGGCAATGTGGGGTGTCGGAGTTATGGTAGGTCCGATATTGGGACCTTCGCTCGGCGGCTGGTTAACAGAGTATTATAATTGGCGTTGGGTGTTTTACATTAACATCCCCTTTGGTGCTTTAGCGTGGTTTGGTATTGCCGCGTATGTGAAAGAAACCAGCATTGAAGCGAAAAGAAAGTTTGATATCTTTGGCTTTGCGCTAATTGGTATTGCGATTGGGTCATTACAATTATTTTTAGATCGAGGTGAATCTCAAAATTGGTTTTCAAGTATGGAAATTGTAATTGAAGCCGTTTTAGCTGGATTAGCCTTTTATATGTTTCTTGTCCACATGTTTACCGCCAAAAAGCCTTTCTTAGATCCTATCATGTTTAAAGATAGGAATTTTGTGGTTGGTTTAATTGTCGGGTTTATGATGGGGATTGTGTTGCTAGCAACCATGGCATTATTGCCACCGTTTATGCAAAGCTTAATGGGATACCCTGTGCTAGATGTTGGTCTTCTATTGACCCCACGTGGCTTTGGTACCATGATCGGTATGCTGATTGTTGGTCATTTAGCTCGGAAAGTTGATTTACGTTATTTAATGGTGGTTGGAGTCTTATTGATGATTCTCTCGCTTTGGGAAATGACGCTTTTCACTGCAGAAATCAGCTCTTGGGATATTGTTAGAACTGGTGTAATACAAGGCTTAGGTTTGGGTTTAGTTTTTGTACCATTATCAACTATGGCTTTCTCGACTTTAGCACCTAAATTTAGAACCGAAGGTACGGCGTTATTCAGTTTGATACGTAATATTGGCAGCAGTATTGGGATCTCGGTTGTAACAACGTATTTAGCCCACCGGGTACAGATTAACCATGAGACATTTTCTCAGTATATTACCTCATTCAGTTTGCCGTTAAAGATGGCTTCGGAGCATGGCATGTACGATATATCTACACAGGTTGGATTAATGTCGATTGATGCAGAAGTGAATCGACAAGCGGCTATTTTAGGGTATTTACAAGATTATCGTTTAATGATGTTTGTATGTTTTATCATGCTGCCATTGTTGTTTTTACTCAAGCGAGCTAGAGATTAATAATTTGCCTAAGTAAAAGTAAAAGTAAAAGTAAAAGTAAAAGTCCAATATCAAATCAGATATTGGGCTTTTTATTTTATGTTCGTTTTATTTATCATCTTGATGATATTCAAATTATTTAAGGTGTATCTTGTATCAGTATATTTGGTTTTTTAGCCACAACACTTTTTGAATTTTTTGCCACTTCCACAAATACAAGGGTCATTACGACCAATTTTTAAGCTTTGGATGGTTTGAGTAAGTCTAGGATCAGTGAGTGTTGGTTCTGGTGGCATAAAACCATCAATGTATGTCCAAAGTCCATCTTCTTTCACAAAACGAGAATGTTCATGTAAACAGAACTCTTGTTCATCCTCTTTGAAATAAGCTTTAAATTCTACATAGCCCTGATCGTTTTCAACGGCGCTAGTGTTTAACACGTCTAACCGACACCATCGGCTTTCAATCGAATCAATAATCGCCGTACGTTGTTCTTCTGCATGACAAGATGAGTGGTAAGTTTCTATAACAAAATCAACCAGCTTTAGAGCATGTGCAGAGTAACGTGCACGCATGAGTTGTTCTGGCTTCTGTGCTTGCTTGCGATCGTTATGAATAGGCTGACAGCATTGTGAATAGGTAAGGTTACTACAACAAGTGCAAAGCATAGAATATCTCTTCTTTTAGGTCTACTTACGACGGTGAGGTCATTTATTGCTAATAAATTGACGTGTTTGTAATGACGTTGATTCTGGTGTACAAACTAAAACAGAACCTTGTTCATACCAATCACCTAATACAATACGAGTGGCAGTGCCATCACTAGTTTCAAGACTATGAACAAAAGGGCGGTGAGTATGCCCATGGATCATTTGAGTGACATGATAAGACTCTAGAACTCGTACCACTTCACTTGGCGTGACATCCATAATATTCATTTGCTTGGTCTGTTTGACTTGCTTAGCTTTATTTTGAACATGAGACACAATCTTTTGACGAATAAATAATGGAATACGTTTAAATAAGAATTGCAGCCAAGGTTGATGAACTTTAGTCCTGAAATTTTGATAGTTTTCATCCAATGTACATAAGGTATCACCATGTAAAATAACCGTTGGTGTTCCATAAAGATCAATCATACAGACGTCATCCAACAATGTGATTCCAGTTTGTCGGCAAAATTCTTTCCCGAGTAAGAAGTCTCTATTTCCTTGAATGAAGTAACAATTGACACCTTGTTGAGTTAATGTCGAAAAAGCCTCTTTAATGGTTTTGCTAAATGAAGAATCCTCATCATCACCAATCCAAAATTCAAATAAATCGCCTAAAACATATAAAGACTTGGCTTGTGGCGCTTCGGTTTGCATAAAGTGCAGGAAGCAAGCCGTGATATCTGGTCGAAGAGGTGAAAGATGTAAGTCTGCAATAAAAAGCGTTGTCATTAGGTTGTGATCATCATTTAGAGGAAGGACTTGAGTAATTACTAGGGTAGGGCAAAAGAAGTAAAAGATAAACAATAGTAATGCGAGGCAAATAAAAAGGAGAACGCTGTCTCCCTTTTATTTGTTAACACCGAAGGATTACGCTTCGATTGTTGTACCAGTGATCAGCACGTCTTCTAGCGGAACATCTTGATGCATACCGTAAGAACCAGTGTTTACATTTTTGATTTTTTCTACAATATCCATACCTTCAACTACTTCAGCAAATACACAGTAGCCCCAGCCATTCATTGATTCAGATTTAAAATCAAGGAACGTATTATCATTCACGTTAATGAAAAATTGTGAACTCGCTGAATGCGGCTCCATAGTACGTGCCATTGCTAATGTACCTGTTTTATTACTTAGGCCATTGTTTGCTTCATTTTGAATCGTTGCACGAGTGGTCTTCTCTTTAAGGCCTGATGTCATGCCACCACCTTGAACCATGAATCCATCAATAACGCGGTGAAAAAGAGTATTGTCGTAGAAACCATCTTGACAATATTGTAAGAAGTTAGCGCTGGTTAATGGTGCTTTTTCTTCGTTAAGTTGGATCTTGATATCACCGAAATTAGTATGAAGGATGATCATGATGTAGTCCTTTCTATATTGAGTTTAATAAGGTTTAGATGGGGTGATTTTATAGTAAGTTTAAGTGAAAGCAACCGTAAGACTTGCGAGATGAATATTTGCTCAGATGAATGCTTAATAAAACGGCAGATAAGGGCATGAAACTATGCATGGTTATCGACTTACTTTTCGCTTTGGGTATAATTAAGGATTCGAATGTTTCCCCAACGAATAGATAGAGATCATGTTAAAAATATATAACACATTGACCCGACAGAAAGAGGAATTCAAACCCATTCATGCTGGAAAAATTGGCATGTATGTTTGTGGGGTAACTATTTATGATCTTTGTCATATTGGCCATGGGCGTACTTTTGTGTCTTTTGATGTTATTTCTCGTTATTTGCGCTTCTTGGGATATGACCTAAATTTTGTCCGCAATATTACCGATATCGACGATAAAATCATTAAGCGCGCCGCTGAAAATAATGAAAGCTGCGACGTTTTAACCGAGCGCTTAATTGGTGAGATGTATACAGACTTTGATGCTCTGAATATTAAGAGACCGGATGTTGAGCCACGTGCAACGCATTACATTAAAGAGATCATCGAATTAGTTGAAAAGCTGATTGAGCGTGGTTTTGCTTATGTAGCGAGTAATGGTGATGTTATGTTCGAAGTGAAAAAATTCGAACAATATGGAAAACTATCAGGGCAAGATCTTGAGCAGCTTCAAGCTGGTGCGCGTGTCGATATTGAAAGTGCGAAACGAAGCCCAATGGACTTTGTGGTTTGGAAAATGTCGAAACCAGGCGAACCAACGTGGGAATCACCTTGGGGGCCAGGTCGTCCTGGTTGGCATATTGAGTGTTCAGCCATGAACTCATCTATCTTAGGTAATCACTTTGATATTCATGGTGGAGGCTCTGATCTACAATTTCCTCATCATGAAAATGAAATTGCACAATCGTGCTGTGCACATGACACCCCATATGTGAATACGTGGATGCATAGTGGTATGGTAATGATTGACCGTGAGAAGATGTCGAAATCATTAGGTAATTTTTTCACTATTCGTGATGTATTAAAGCATTATGACTCTGAAACTGTGCGCTACTTTCTTATGTCTGGACATTATCGTAGCCAATTAAATTACAGCGAAGATAACCTTAACCAAGCGCGTGCTTCCCTTGAGCGTTTATACACCTCTCTACGTGGATTGGATTTCTCGGTTGCTCCTGCTGGTGGCGAAGAGTTTGTCGCTCGTTTTAGCGCGGCAATGAACGATGACTTCAATACGCCAGAAGCTTATTCGGTGTTGTTTGATATGGCGCGTGAAATTAATCGCTTAAAGACAATTGATATGTCAAAAGCTTCCGCATTGGGTGCATTAATGCGTGAGTTAGCCGATGTGATTGGTATCTTACATCAAATACCAGAAAGCTTTTTACAAGGCGAGTCGAGTTCAGATGATGAAACCGCTGAAATTGAGGCTTTGATTAAACTGCGTAATGATTCTCGTGCATCTAAAGATTGGGCTAATGCCGATCTTGCTCGTGATAAATTAAATGAATTAGGCATTGAGTTGGAAGATGGATCAGAAGGGACAACTTGGCGTCGTAAGTAATTTTATATGTTTTTGAATGAAAGGCTGGTCATTAACCAGCCTTTTTTATAACGCTATATTTTAATAATAACTTTAAATATTACATAGGTATTTTTCGTGGCTCAGATGTATTTTTACTACTCGGCAATGAATGCGGGTAAGTCGACTACTTTACTCCAATCTTCTTTTAACTATCGTGAACGTGGTATGAATGCGGTGATTTTCACAGCTGAAATAGACAATCGAAATGGTGTTGGAATCGTCAGTTCACGTATTGGTCTACAGTCTGATGCGCATTTATATAATTCAGCAACCGATATGTTTGATGCGATTAATACCTTATATCAAGATGAAAAAATTCATTGCATTATGATTGATGAATGCCAATTTTTGTCAAAACAACAAGTTTACCAATTAACCGAAGTTGTCGATAAGTTACATGTGCCTGTTCTTTGTTATGGTTTACGCAGCGATTTTTTAGGCGAGCTTTTTGAAGGTAGCCAATATTTATTGGCGTGGGCTGATAAGCTGATTGAACTTAAGACGATTTGTCATTGTGGCCGTAAAGCCAATATGGTGGTGCGGTTGGATGAAAGTGGTAGGGCGATTGCAGAAGGTGATCAAGTAGCCATTGGTGGTAATGATCGTTACGAATCGGTTTGCCGAGTGCATTATAAAGAAGCGTTAGGAAAATAGGTAAACACTGTGTCGTAGGCATAAAAACCGCAGATCAATCTGCGGTTTTTTAGGTTTAAGCTTTGGATCTTATTCTGCTTTAGAATTGTGGTTTTGCTGAAAAATGCTTTGCAGCATAAGCAACACGCTCAGCAGGTTTTGGATACTCTAATGGAACACCCAAGTTTTCAATATGATGTAAGCGAGGCAGAAGACCTGCGCCATTGGCGATCTGAATAGCAAGCCCAGGGCGAGCATTTAATTCGAGTACCATTGGGCCTTCTTCTTTATCGAGCACCATGTCAGTTCCCATATACCCTAATCCAGTCATCTCCCACGCGCTTGATGCTAGAGTGAGTAGTTTTTCCCAATTTGGGACAACTAACTGATTCAGTGGTTTATCGGTATCTGGGTGATGAGAAATAGGGTGGTCAAATTGAACCGCACGAACTGCACGACCTGTCGCAATATCCAGACCCACGCCAACTGCGCCTTGGTGTAAGTTCGCTTTACCATCAGACGCTGCTGTTGAACAACGCATCATCGCCATAACCGGGTAGCCTTTAAATACGATTACTCGAATATCAGGCACACCTTCATAACTAAAACCATCGAAAGAAACATCATCAAATTTGATTAAGTTCTCTACGACTGCAACATCATTTTTACCACCAAGTGAAAATAACCCGGCGAGAGCATTACTGATATGACGCTCAACGTCTTGCTCATTAATGGCGTGACCAGATGGCTTTATATAAACCCCATCTTTATGTGAAATGACAACAAGAATGCCTTTTCCACCAGAGCCTTGTGCTGGTTTAATTACAAACCCAGGCCAATCTTTCACCATGGCATGAATTCTTTTTACTTCAGCTTGTTGAGCAATCACACCAATCAGTTTAGGCACGGTTGCACCATGTTGCTGGGCAATTATTTTGGTTTTTAGCTTGTCATCAACTAAAGGGTATTTAGAACGATCATTATAACGACTAATAAAGGCGCTATTACGTTTATTCATACCCATGATGCCTTTTGCATTTAACTTTTGCGGTGAAGTAAACATTGAAAACATGGCTTAGTCCTCCGCAAGTGGTTTGAATCTTTTTAGCTCAAGTAAGCGGTATCCAGTGTAATTACCAAGCGCTAGGATACAGGCCAAGATAATGAACTGAGTACCAATAAAGTTAAAGGTGAAATGTTGAACATAAGAGTTCGTCATTGCTAGATAGATGAGCACTGCAGTAAGCAATGAACCGCCACCTTGCATTAAGACTTCCTTCGCACCTTCTTCTTCCCAAAGAATCGACATACGTTCAATGGTCCACGATAAAATAATCATCGGGAAGAAGGTAATAGTGAGCCCTTGAGTTAGGCCGATGTTAAACGCGACAATAGTGAACACAGAAATGATCAATATTACCGTAATAATCACCGCGGATATTCGGGAAACAAGAAGTAAATTCAGCTTAGATAAGTAGCCTCGAATCACCAGACCTGTTCCGACGATCAATAAGAAACCTACAATGCCGGGTAGTAATTGTGTTTGTACAAACGCAACCGCAATCAATACTGGCATAAAAGTACCAGAGGTTTTTAAGCCAATTAAAACGCGTAAGAAAACAACGATTAATGCACCAATTGGGATTAACATAATAGTTTTAAACATCGACTGCTCTTCAAGCGGTAAGCTATGGATAGAGAAGTTGAGTAAGTTATCTGCGACAATTTTTTGTTTCGTGGCATTATTTGGTGATACATCGTGAGAAAGCATAGAAAAGTAAACTTTACTTTGTTTGCCTCCAATCACATCTAGTAATGAAACGTTAGACTCGTCCCAGATAAGCATGTTATCAGTGACGCCTTGTACGTTTGTTTCTGAGTTAAATAGTGTCCATGCTTTACCATCCCAAACTTCAATCATTGGAATAATAGATTGGCGACGACGGCCATCTTCCATTTCAACTACACCGACCGTCTTGCTGTAAATTTTATTTGTCGCTAAAAGCTTAGAAATAGCGTCCACTTTACTAAAATCATCGAGCAGTAATGAAGCATTTTGATTATCGGGATCATTAAATTGTTTAATGATTTCACGAGTTAATGTTCCATTGTCTGAAGAGCGAGCAGAAGCTTGCTCTAAGATTGATGTGGCAGCTGCTTGCTGAGGGCCAGTAAAGGTTGGCTCGATAAGGTCTGCTTCAATCGGTGGGATAGTGGAAACACTTGCTTGAGGGTCAACTAAAAACTGGGTTTTATAATAAATAGTCTGCGGGCCGCTTGCATGGCGGATTGACCATTCGGCACGGCGTCCAGTATCGGTGTTGACATAAGAAAGCCCGTAACCTGAAGAGGAAGCGCTTTCATCAACTAGCGTAAACCCATTTTGAGTATGGGGCGCTGCGAGTGATACTTTTACTGGGCCATCTGAGGCAATGAATTCGACTCGTGCTTCTACATCCCAAACCTGGCGTGTTTCACCTGGAGTCCAAGGTACACCATAATTTTCATGGCGCATGATACTAAGAGCTATTCCCGTTGCAATAAGAATGGCAATGAGAAAATAAAATGGCACTCTAGACGTCATAATGATTCCTTAAATCTGTCTATAAATTGTTATTGTTTTAGTATATCTAATTTAATGGATATCTAGTTGATATTATTTAATGACGGTCTATTTTATATCCGACTTGTTCTGGGGTTTTTGGATGAATTTTCGGCTTACATCCACAACTGCAATATCTTGGATGAACTCTCGACCTAGTAATATTGGGTAATCCATCTGTGAGCGGTCAGCAAGTGTAAATTGTGCTTTCTCATGTATTGAACCAATTTTAATCCACAATTCAACCACCGCGCGGCGCTCTAGTTTTTTCTCTTCGGTTGATTGACGAATCTTCACATGTCGAATAATCGGGGCTTCAACCCATTTTCTGACTTCTGGATCATTATCGTCTAAAACATGAAATCTTACCCAGCGCTTGCCATTACGATCAAACTCTTGCATATCTGCTGCATTAATCGAGGAGGTTGTCGCGCCAGTATCTATACGGGCGGTAAATTCCGATTTGATTACATCAATATAAAGATACTCTAAGGAACCGAGTGCAACCATGCCGGCTTTTAAATCAGGAACTGTGCTGGCGAGTAAAGTAGGGTTAGGCGTGCTTTGAGAGGCATTTTTTGCCGGTGCAGAAGTTGTTCTTGTATGGCGTTGATTTTTTTTAAGCGTTTCCACTTCATTGCTTAAATTAATAATCGACGCTTCTAAACTTTCAATGTAATCCGTTTGGTTGCTTAAATTTAAATTGATTTCTTGAAGCTGAGAGGAAAGCTTTTGCTCACTTTCTGACATAGCATCAAGTGTTTTCTTTGAGTACTCATCACTATTCATTAATGCACAACCAGAAAGCAGTAATAAAGGTGTAAGACTTGCGATTTTTTTGAACATACTAAGTAGTTGTTAACCTTTTAAGTAATGATGAACGTTTGATAATTATTGATATGCTAAGTGCTTGTTAGTCAAAGTTTAGCTTATCTCAATCTTGACGTGAAGTATGCAATATTTAGCTTGAGTGACCATATTCATAAAATTAAGGATTAGTTGCAATTAAAACGGCGCGGCGCGGAGCAGGATAGCCTTCAATCGTTTTGTCTGGGTCATTGGGATCTAAATAATCAGGCAATGAATTATGCGTCATCCAATCGGTAGTACGCTGCTCTCCGACAGATGTGATATTTTCATCAACGATTTTGACGTTAATAAAACCACACTTTTCTAGCCACACTTTCAACGCTTTAGCCGATGGAAAAAAATAAACATTACGCATCTGAGCATAGCGATCAATGGGAACTAAAACGGCATTCTCATCACCATCAATAACCAAAGTTTCAAGAACTAACTCACCACCTGAAACTAATTGATTTTTTAATTGGTATAAATGGTCAAGTGGTGATCGGCGATGGTACAGCACTCCCATACTAAAAACAGTATCGAATGCTTTCAGTTCTGGAAGTTGCTCAATGCCTAAAGGTAAAAGATGAGCGCGTTGATCATTGCCCATTAGTTTACGAATAGCTTCAAACTGAATAAGAAATAGATGAGAAGGATCGATGCCAACACACATACGAGCACCAGCGCCAAGCATGCGCCACATGTGGTAACCATTACCACAACCTACATCTAATACAGAGCGATGTGTTAAATCAGAAATGTGGGGTAAAACTCGATCCCATTTCCAATCGGATCGCCATTCCGTATCAATATTTAACCCGTGAATATGGTATGGACCTTTACGCCAAGGGTGAAATGTGCGCAATAAGCTTTCGAGTTTTTTTTGCTCGCCAATCGAGATCGGATGCTTATTGTCAATACGGACTTCATTACTGAGAATAACTTCGTCGGGTACTTGGTCAGTAATTTTATTTAAAGCTTTCACCCAGCGTTCGAAATCACCATGTTCGGCATTTTGCCAATCCGTTAATTGCTGAGGCAACGTATTTAGCCAAGACTGTAAGCGAGGATCTTGCGCAATTAGTTGATAGAAATTAGCAAAATTAAACATAAAATTTATTTCTTTTATTAAGTGAGTGTATGAATATTTTGGGATGTTGATTTATGTCGTTATTTTATGGCGAACATTGACCCAAAATTAAAGCATTGGAACCAGACTTCGTAACTGCTAAAACCAATGGTTTTAAAGCGTTCTTTGTGCGCAGAAATGCTGTCAGGTTTCATCACATTTTCGATGGCGCTACGTTTTTGACTAACCTCTAATTCGCTATAACCATTGGCTCGTTTAAAGTCGTGGTGTAAGTCAATTAACAGCTCATGAGCCACATTATTCTTGAAGATGTATTTTTCCGATAAAATTAAAATTCCACCAGGACGTAATCCAGCATAGATTTTTTCGAGCAGGGAATAACGATCTTCAGGAGAGAGGAACTGTAAAGTGAAATTGAGTACAACGACGGAAGCATTTTTAATTTCAATGTCACGGATATCTGCTTCTATCACTTGAACAGGAGTCTCTGAACGATAAGCATCGATATGGCGCTTACAACGTTCAACCATCGCTGGTGAATTATCTACAGCAATGATGTTGCAGTTTTCTTTTTGGATATGGCGACGCATTGATAAAGTTGCTGCGCCTAACGAGCAACCTAAGTCATAAATATGAGAATTTGATTTTGCAAAGCGCTCTGCAAGCATACCGATAGCTGAGATGATATTACTGTAGCCGGGAACCGATCTCTGAATCATATCAGGGAATACTTCGGCAACTTTTTCATCAAAAGTGAAATCACCCATTTTTTCAATTGGTGCTGAAAAAATAACATCACGCTGGCTCATATGATCTCGCTTAGCAATTCGTTGGAAATATCCTTTTGGTAATAGGGCAATTAGCCAATTACTTTTGGATTTATCATCATGAAATATGAGCCTTTATTTTAAGGCAACTTGGCAGCTTCTGCTATGGGGTTGTGACTATATTTTATATTATTTCATCAAGCTGACAGAAATGGATAAAAGTTGGCCGTAAATTGTTTGTTGTTTAGCCGGATTTAGGTTGGATAGCTATTTGATGATGAGTAAGTTGAATAACTATTGAGCATTTTTTGTTTATTCGAATTAAATCTATAGAAAAGGTGATAAATTAGTGCGCTTATGGTCGATTTTTGTTGCCTTTCCAAGTATAAATAACGGATATAAATTAGTGCGGCACTTTTCAATTGTTGAAACTTCAATAGTTGAGGGTATTTGTCGTCTTTCGAACAATAAATTAAAGAGATTGGGAAATTCATTATGCGCACCCAGTATTGTGGTCACCTGAACAAAACCCTTGCGGGACAAACTGTAGAACTTTGCGGCTGGGTTAATCGCCGCCGTGATCTAGGCGGTCTTATCTTCATCGACATGCGTGATCGCGAAGGTATTGTTCAAGTTGTCATCGATCCAGATATGACAGAAATTTTTACAGAAGCCAACCAATTGCGTAATGAGTTTTGTATAAAGCTGACTGGTGAAGTACGTGCGCGTCCTGATACTCAAATCAATAAAGATATGATGACGGGTGAAGTCGAAGTTTATGCCACTGGCCTTGAAATCATTAATCGTTCTGAGCCATTACCACTGGATTTCAATCAAACTAATTCAGAAGAACAGCGCCTAAAATATCGTTATATTGATTTGCGTCGCCCTGAAATGAGTGACCGTATAAAATTGCGTGCTAAAGCTTCTAGCTTTGTTCGTCGTTTTCTTGATGAAAATGGATTCCTTGATATTGAAACACCAGTATTGACTAAAGCAACGCCTGAAGGTGCTCGTGACTATTTAGTACCAAGCCGTGTTCATAAAGGCAGTTTTTACGCATTGCCACAGTCTCCACAGCTGTTTAAACAATTATTGATGATGTCTGGTTTTGACCGTTATTATCAAATCGTAAAATGTTTCCGTGATGAAGATTTACGTGCTGATCGTCAACCTGAATTTACTCAAATCGATATCGAAACATCGTTTATGTCAGCAGAACAAGTTCGCGGCGTAACTGAAACAATGGTTCGTAATATGTGGCAAGAGCTGCTGAATGTCGATCTTGGTGATTTTCCAATTATGCCTTTCTCTGAAGCGATTCGTCGCTTTGGTTCAGATAAACCAGATCTGCGTAACCCTCTTGAGCTCGTAGATGTGGCTGATCTAGTAAAAGATGTTGAGTTTAAAGTATTTTCTGGCCCAGCAAACGATGAAAAAGGTCGCGTAGCCGTTATTCGAGTTCCTGGTGGTGCATCACTTTCTCGTAAGCAAATCGATGAATACGGCAGCTTTGTTGGTATTTATGGTGCTAAAGGCTTGGCATGGATGAAGGTAAACGATCTTGATGCTGGCTTGGAAGGCATTCAATCTCCTGTGGCGAAATTCCTGAACGAAGACGTGATTAAAGGTATTTTACAGCGTACAGGCGCTCAATCTGGTGACATCATTTTATTTGGTGCAGATAAAGCGAACATAGTCTCTGAAGCGATGGGTGCATTACGCATTAAATTAGGTAATGACTTACAGTTAACTGATAGCGATGCATGGAAACCACTTTGGGTGATTGATTTCCCAATGTTTGAGCAAGACGATGAAGGAAACTTGCATGCGATGCATCATCCATTTACATCACCGTTAAATATGACGGCAGAAGAGCTGCTTGCTAATCCTGCGACTGCTAATTCAAATGCTTATGACATGGTTATTAATGGTTATGAAGTTGGCGGTGGCTCAGTTCGTATCCATAATACGGAGATGCAATCGGCGGTGTTTGGTTTACTTGGTATTGAAGAGTCAGAGCAACGCTTGAAATTTGGTTTCTTGTTAGACGCACTTAAATATGGCACACCACCACATGCAGGTTTAGCGTTTGGTTTGGACCGCTTGGTTATGTTGCTATGTGGAACCGATAATATCCGTGATGTGATCGCATTTCCTAAAACAACGGCCGCGGCTTGTCCATTGACTAATGCACCGAGCCTTGCTAATCCAGCGGCGCTTGAAGAGCTTTCAATTGCGGTTGCTATCGCAAAAGATAAAAAAGAAGAAAAATAGTTAAGCCTACGATTATACTCAAGCAAGATGGGTATTAATGCTACTAGGTTTGATTAATCAACGCCTACATTCTATTGATTAGTGTGTAGGTGTTTTGTTTTAAAGCTGCTTAACTTTAATACAGCTTGGTTGCCAAGAAGGGAATACATGACAATTATCCTTGGGATTGATCCCGGTTCTCGAATCACTGGCTATGGTGTGATCCGCCAAGAAGGGCGATATCTACAGTATTTGGGCAGTGGTTGTATCCGTATGTCAGAAAAGGAATTGCCAGGTCGTTTAAAGCAAATATATGCAGGTGTTTCTGAGATTATTACCCAGTTTCAGCCAGATGTGTTTGCGATTGAACAAGTCTTTATGGCGAAGAATCCTGATTCAGCGCTTAAGCTTGGGCAGGCTCGGGGCAGTGCAATTGTCGCTGCCGTCAATGCAGATTTGCCAGTATTTGAGTATGCGGCGCGTTTGATCAAGCAATCCGTGGTAGGAACTGGCGCGGCAACGAAAGAACAAGTACAGCATATGGTTCAAAGTATGTTGAAATTATCCGCTAAACCACAGGCGGATGCAGCGGATGCATTAGGTGTGGCTATTTGTCATGCCAATACCAACAAAACCCTCATAGCTTTAGCTGGCCAAGCTAGTAGTTCTCGCCGTGGCCGTTATCGATAAATACTCCTTTCAAAATCAATATGTACTGGATGTTTATCCAGTAAGTTATTATGATTAGGCAATTGTAAAATAATGAATGAAAGGAAAGTCGAGTGATTGGTCGTTTACGTGGGATCATTATTGAAAAGCAACCTCCGGAAGTTTTAATTGAAGTGTCTGGTATTGGGTACGAAGTACAAATGCCGATGAGCTGCTTTTATGAACTGCCTAATGTGAATGAAGAAGCCATTATTTATACTCACTTTGTCGTACGAGAAGATGCACAACTTTTGTATGGTTTCAATACTGTAAAAGAGCGTGCTTTATTTCGTGAAGTGATCAAGGCGAATGGTGTTGGGCCAAAGCTTGGCTTAGCGATCTTATCGGGTATGACAGCTTCTCAGTTTGTCACTTGTGTAGAGCATGAAGATGTAACAACGTTAGTTAAATTACCGGGTGTTGGTAAGAAAACAGCGGAACGTCTTGTGGTTGAAATGAAAGATCGATTGAAGGGGTGGACAACTCATGATTTGTTTACGCCGGCTACGGATGCAGCGCCGATGGATTCTAGCTTCAATTCTCGTTCTAATCATGCAGAAGATGAAGCTGTTAGCGCATTAATTTCTTTAGGGTATAAACCACCAATGGCTTCTAAAGTGGTTGCTCAAGTTGCCAAACCTGATATGAGTAGTGAAAACATTATCCGTGAAGCACTTAAGTCAATGGTATAAGATGTCTTCTCTAAATTCCTTTAACTTTTTTAGTTCCATAGGTCTCCAATGATTGAAGCTGATCGCTTGATTGCTCCTGAAAACCCAGTATTTCGCGATGAAGAAATAATTGATAGAGCAATACGTCCTAAAAAGCTAGCGGATTACCGTGGGCAAGATCATGTGCGTGATCAGATGGAAATTTTTATTAAAGCGGCGCAATTACGCAGTGAGCCATTAGACCATTTATTGATTTTTGGTCCTCCAGGTTTAGGTAAAACGACATTAGCCAATATTGTCGCTAATGAAATGGAAGTCAGTATTCGAACGACGTCGGGTCCAGTGCTGGAGAAGGCGGGTGATTTGGCCGCTTTACTGACAAACCTTGAAGCTAACGATATTTTGTTTATTGATGAGATTCATCGTTTAAGCCCAGTGGTTGAAGAGATTTTGTACCCAGCGATGGAAGATTATCAACTCGATATCATGATTGGTGAAGGCCCAGCAGCACGTTCTATTAAAATTGATTTACCTCCTTTCACACTAATTGGTGCAACTACTCGCGCTGGCTCATTAACTTCTCCGTTACGTGACCGTTTTGGTATTGTGCAGCGCCTCGAATACTACAAAATTGAAGATCTACAGCATATTGTTAAGCGCAGTGCTGATTGCTTAGGTCTTTCGATGGAAGAGGAAGGTGCTTTAGAGGTTGCTCGACGAGCAAGAGGAACACCTCGAATAGCTAATCGGTTGTTACGTCGAGTTCGTGATTACGCAGAAGTGAAAGGAAATGGCCATATTTGTGCCGATACCGCAGATAAAGCGCTGAATATGCTGGATGTGGATAACCAAGGCTTTGACTATATGGATAGAAAACTACTTTTAGCCATAATGGATAAGTTTTCAGGTGGTCCTGTTGGGCTTGATAATTTATCGGCGGCTATTGGTGAAGAGAAAGACACGATTGAAGATGTTATTGAGCCGTATTTGATCCAGCAAGGATACTTGCAAAGAACACCAAGAGGACGAATTGCCAGCGATCGGGCTTACCTTCATTTTGGTATTGATAAACAGGATAATTAAAAATGTAACTAAAGGATAATTAAGAGTAATTATCCTTTTTCCATACTTGCATCTCCACTCCAGTCTTCTACAATTCTTCTGCTCATATCTCGATACTTTTAATTTTTAAACGTTGTACTGTTCAAAGTCTATCATTAATACTTAGATACACTTTGTTTTTATGTTTTAGCAAAATAGAGAGTGTTGCGATGGTGGTATTTGATATGTATCAAAGAAAGTTTTTTGAAAAACCTTTTGAAAGGTGGATCTTTAACAAGTAATATTAGCGTTAGCTATATTAGATAATACTTAACAATATAACAACAAACTTGGCACAACTTTGTAACAACCGATATTGACTGTTATAAACGTGTCGACATTAACCATCCTAATCGTTATTGATACCTCATTATGGGTGTTTATACGAAATAAAAAGGAGTTACCATGATTGATGTTGTTGATCTATCGCGGTTGCAATTTGCAATGACAGCGATGTATCACTTCCTATTTGTTCCTCTGACTCTCGGTATGGCATTTTTACTTGCCATCATGGAATCAGTGTATGTAATGACAGGAAAGCAAATCTACAAGGACATGACCAAGTTCTGGGGTAAGCTTTTTGGTATTAACTTTGCTCTTGGCGTAGCGACTGGCCTAACGATGGAGTTTCAGTTTGGTACTAACTGGTCTTACTATTCTCATTATGTAGGTGATATTTTTGGTGCTCCTTTGGCCATTGAAGCCTTAATTGCTTTCTTCTTAGAATCAACCATGGTTGGCCTTTTCTTCTTCGGTTGGGATCGGTTATCTAAGCGTCAGCATTTAACGGTAACGTGGTTAGTGGCTATCGGTTCTAACTTTTCTGCGCTTTGGATTCTTATTGCTAATGGTTGGATGCAAAATCCAGTCGGCTCAGAATTCAACTTTGAAACAATGCGCATGGAAATGGTTAGCTTTTCTGAAGTGATCTTTAATCCTGTCGCACAAGTTAAGTTTGTTCATACTGTTGCAGCCGGTTATACCTGTGGTGCGATGTTTATTCTAGGTGTAAGTTCTTATTACTTATTAAAAGGCCGTGATATTCCATTTGCTCGTCGTTCTTTTGCGATTGCTGCGTCTTTTGGTATGGCTGCCATTTTATCCGTATTAGTACTGGGTGATGAATCTGGTTATGAAGTTGGTGAAGTTCAAAAAGTGAAGCTTGCTGCGATAGAATCTGAGTGGAATACCGAGCCTGCTCCTGCGGCATTTACTGCATTTGGTTTACCTAACCAAGAAACAATGAATACTGACTACGCCATTAAAATCCCATATGCAATGGGTATAATTGCAACTCGTTCATTGGATAAACAAGTTACGGGCTTAAAAGATCTGAAAGCTGAACATGAAGTCCGTATTCGAAACGGTATGATTGCTTATGGGTTGCTTGAGAAATTGCGCGCTGGTGATAAATCAGAAGCGAATGTTTCAGCATTCGATGAAGTGAAACATGATCTGGGCTACGGTCTATTGTTAAAACGTTACACGGATAAAGTAGTTGACGCATCAGAAGAGCAAATTAAAGCTGCTGCGGATGATTCAATTCCGACGGTGTGGCCTATCTTCTGGTCGTTCCGAATCATGGTGGCGTGTGGAATTATTATGCTAGCCGTATTTGGTTTTGCCTTTATTCAGACTTGTCGCCAAAAAATCACCCAGAAACCGTGGTTGTTGAAAGCGGCTCTATTTAGTATCCCACTTCCTTGGATTGCTATAGAAACGGGTTGGTTTGTCGCTGAGTTTGGTCGTCAACCATGGGCGGTAGGTGAAATATTGCCGACGTACGTTGCTGCATCTGCATTATCTCGTGGTGAAATATTAACTTCAATTTTCGCAATTATTGCACTTTATACGTGTTTCTTAATTGCAGAAGTTTATTTGATGGTTAAGTTTGCACGTAAAGGTCCTAGTAGCTTGAAAACAGGACGTTATCACTTTGAGCAAAACGATACTTCTTTAGAAAGTAAAGTTTCTCGTCAAGTCGAAATTTAAGCAGAGGATAATTCATGTTTGATTACGAAGCATTTCGATTTATCTGGTGGGTGTTGATCGGTGTATTATTCATCGGTTTTGCTATCACAGATGGTTTTGATATGGGAGTGGGTGCATTAGTCCCACTGATTGGTAAAACGGATACTCAGCGACGTGTAATGATCAATTCAATTGCACCTCACTGGGATGGCAACCAAGTCTGGTTAATTACCGCAGGTGGTGCTCTATTTGCTGCATGGCCAATGGTATACGCTACGTCTTTCTCTGGGTTCTATTTGGCGATGTATGTCACATTGGCTGCTCTTTGGTTACGTCCACTGGCACTAGATTATCGCTCAAAAATTGAAACTCAAAAATGGCGTAATAACTGGGATATATGTATTTCAATCAGTGGTTTTGTTCCACCTTTAATTTTTGGTGTGGCATTTGGTAACCTGCTCCAAGGTGTACCATTTGAACTGAATGAATTAATGATGTCTCAATACCACGGCAGCTTTTTCGGGTTATTGAATCCATTTGCCTTAGTGTGTGGCCTAGTGAGTGTTTCTATGTTTGTACTTCAAGGGTCTACATGGTTACAAATGAAAACCACGGGTGATGTCTATAATCGTGCCCGTACGGTATCTACGATTACAGGGCTTGCTGTAGCTGTACTATTTATTATCGCCGGATTTTGGGTGCAAAACATTGACGGCTATGTTGTGAAAAGTGTAATGGATCATAATGGGCCATCAAATCCTCTTCTTAAAGAAGTCGTCCGTGAGCCGGGTGCTTGGATGGCTAATTTTGCTACTTATCCATTGATGTGGATAGCACCAGCTCTAGGTGTTGTTATGGCTGTACTTGCTATCATCGCCACCAAAGCTGAAAAAGGGGCATTGGCATTTGTTGCTTCAAGCTTGACGTGTGCCGGTGTGATTTTGACAGCCGGTTTTGCTATGTTCCCATTCGTAATGCCATCAAGCTTAAATCCAAATGATAGCTTTACAATGTGGGATTCAACATCAAGCTTATTAACATTGCAAATAATGACCGGTGTTGCCGCTGTGATGGTTCCTATCATTCTAGGCTATACAACTTGGACTTATTACAAAATGTTTGGCCGTCTTGATGATAAATTCATCGAAGCAAATAAGAATTCACTTTATTAAGGAGTCATTGATATGTGGTATTTTGCTTGGATCTTAGGCGTATTACTTGCCTGTGCATTCGGTATTATCAATGCTCTCTGGTTAGAGCATTCAGAAATGATGGATGAGGATCGTGAATAATATTAGTCAAAAAATGACTGATATACACCGACCAATGGATAGGGCTCTATTAAGAGCCCTGTTTTTTATGGTTGCCGTGTTCCATATCAGTATGTTCATGTGGTTGCCGAAAGACTATGCGGATCAAATAGGTGGCTTCAATGCACAGTTAACTATCTTATTTATATGGTCTTTATGCAGCACAATGGTCTACAGCGTTGGCTTCAAACCGATCTTTTGGTTATGGCAAGTGCTATTTAGCCCATATATTTCTGGCGTGATACTCGTTATTTTTTCATACCTATACGTTTAAATATAAATGTTACCGTAGCTCAAATTGTAAATATCTAGTCCACTAGAAGTTATGAATATTACGGTAGCATTTAACGTATTGTAACAACTTTCCCTCTTGTTTTTATTGTGTCTATTTATCTTTCCTGCTTATTTCCCTATAGATTGTCAAAGTCCAAAACTAACTGAGTGGTAAATATTCAATTGAGTCTAATTTAAGTAAAATTTCTGCTTATGCTATTATTGAATCAGCTAAGTTACTGTATAGTGTTAGTAATTATATGTTGTTTATGGGATGTGATGTGATAGAGCAATTAAAAGCAGCATTTAAATGGCCAATTACCATTTACTATGAAGATACTGACGCAGGTGGTGTTGTTTACCACTCAAATTATCTAAAGTTTTTTGAGCGAGCTCGAACTGAGTTATTGCGTTCTTTAGGTATATCTCAGTACTCACTTCTCGACCAAGAAATTGGTTTTGTTGTGCGCCATATGGACATTGATTATATCCATGGTGCCACACTGGACCAACAGCTAGAAGTACTCACTTCGATTACTACTTTAAAAAAAGCATCCATAATATTTTGTCAGGAGTTAGTCAATCTTGATGGCAAAGTTTTGTGTAAAGCAAATGTTAAGGTAGCCTGTGTCAACATTAAACAAATGAAACCACAAGCTATTCCTAGTCTAATTATGTCGGAGTTTACCCGTGTCAGCTGATATTTCAATTTTTGACCTTTTTTTACAGGCAAGTTTATTGGTTAAGCTTGTTATGCTTATTTTACTTGGTATGTCAGTGCTCTCTTGGGCTGTAATCCTAAAAAGAAGTAAATTACTTAATAGTGCATCTAAAAACGCCACAACATTTGAAGAGAAGTTTTGGTCAGGCGTTGATCTTTCAAAACTTTATCAAGAAGTAAAAGTTCGTAAAAATGATATTACAGGCACAGAACAAATTTTCTATTCGGGTTTTACTGAGTTTGCTCGTTTACGTCGTACTCCAGGCGCGTCAGCTGAATATGTCATGGAAGGTGCAGGGCGCTCAATGCGTGTAACACTGTCAAAAGAAATCGATGAACTTGAGGACCAATTACCATTCTTAGCCACTGTAGGATCAATTAGTCCTTATATTGGTTTATTTGGTACGGTTTGGGGAATCATGACTTCTTTTATTGCTCTTGGGCAAGTTAAGCAGGCGACATTGGCTATGGTAGCACCTGGTATTGCAGAAGCACTGGTTGCAACTGCTATGGGTTTATTTGCGGCAATTCCAGCGGTTATGGCTTATAACCGTCTAAGTAATCAGGTAACTAAGCTTGAGCATAATTATGCTACTTTTGCTGAAGAGTTTCACAGTATCTTACACCGCCAAGTCATGACTGAGCATAAGGAATAATCATGGCAGGTTACATTCGTAAGAAACGCCAACTCAAAGCTGAGATTAATGTCGTACCGTATATCGATGTTATGTTGGTGTTATTGATTATTTTTATGGTGACTTCTCCATTTGTTACTCAAGGAGTCGAAGTTGAGTTGCCTAAGACAGAAACTGCTAAGCCGGCTTCGGATATTGCAGGTGACAGCGGTGCAAGTTTTATCATTGTTGAAATTAACCAAAAAGGTCAATTAGGCCTGAGTGTTAATGATGAAGATATGGTGCGTGGATTGGATATGGGGCAAGTTATCACTCGTGTGAAAGCTGAGAGAAAGCTTAATCCTGACTCACCGGTGGCGGTTGGTGGTGATGCAAAAACATCATATGCGGATATTGTATTGGTACTTGATCAACTGAGTAAAGCCGGAATTGAAAAAGTAGGGCTGTTAACTGACATTAAAGAGAGCAGTTAATTTGTTGATATTTAATAAAGAATACAAATCAGCTATATTGATTTCTATAGGTCTACACTTTATCATTTTGATATTAATGTTAGGCGGCTCATGGTTTTCTGATACTGAGAAAAAACCTCAACACAAAATGGTTGAAGCAGTTGTTATTGATCCTAAAGCGATAGAGCAACAAGCAAAAAGTATTCGAGAGAAACGTGATGCGGCTAAGAAAACAGATCAACAGCGAGTTGAAAAACTGCGTCAGCAAACGGAACGGAAAGAACAAAATAGAAAAAAAGAAGAAGACAGACAGAGAAAGTTGAAAGAACAAAAGGTTGAAGCGGATAAAGCTGCAAGGGAAAAAGAAAGACAGCAGCAATTAGCACAAGAACAGAAAAAATCTGATGCAAAAAAAGCACTTATAGCAAAAGAAGAAGCGGCAAAGGCTGAGCGTGTTCGTCAAGCGAAAGCAAAAGCGGCAGAAGAAGCTAAAGCAGTTGAAGCAGCTAAAGTTGCAGCTGAAGCGAAAGCAATGGCAGAGGCGAAAGCAAAAGCCGATGCAAAATCTGCAGCTGACGCGAGACAAAAGGCAGATCTTAAAGCTAAAGCGGACGCTAAAGCAAAGGCTGATGCAAAAGCGGCTGAACAAGCTCGTTTAGCGAGAGAGAAAAAAGCTCAAGATGCAGCGTTGGATGATGTTTTTTCTGGGTTAGAAGCTGAAAATGAACAAATTTCTGTTGCAAGACAAAAATATATTACCTCAGAGCTTGTTCGGTATGGTGCGATTTACACCCAAATGATCCAAGAGAAACTATTAACTGAAGATGCATTTAAAGGTAAGTCATGCAAAATTAACATTCGTCTTATACAAGCGGGTAAAGGCGCGATTGTGAGCAAAGTATCGCCTATAGATGGTGATGCAAGATTATGTTCAGCAGCTAAGCGCGCCGTCGCTCAGGTAGGAACATTTCCTCTACCAAAAGAGCAAGATGTAGCAGACCAATTGAAAAATATCAATTTAACAGTCGAACCTAAATGATACCGATTAGTTTAGTCAAATTGGTATAAGCACTAAAAGGAATATTCAGTGATAAAACGCGTATTATTGGGGTTATTTATTATCTTGACTGCTAGCCAAGCGGCTAACGCAGCATTAGAACTTGTTATTACTGAAGGTGTGAATTCTGCTCGTCCAATTGGTGTGGTACCGTTTAAATGGGGAGGAAAAGAGCCTCTACCTCAAGATGTTGCCGATGTAATTTCCTCTGACTTACAGCGTAGTGGGAAATTTAACCCCATTGCGACCTCCAAAATGCCGCAAACACCTTATACGGATACGGAAATTAATTTTTCTCAGTGGAATAATATAGGTGTCGATTCTTTGGTTACTGGGACAATCAGTCCTGACGGGAAAGGGAATTATATTATTCAATATCAATTAGTTGATATTGTTCGTGGTCAACTCAATAATGGTAAGAGTAAAGCTCTGGATGAAAATGGTAATTTAGTTCCAGCTAAAGACTATTTACTTTTAAGTAAGAGAGCTGTGGTCCCAGCTAAGCGTCTACGTGAATATGCACACCGTATTTCAGACCTAGTTTATGAAAAACTTACTGGTGAAAAAGGTGCTTTTTTAACAAGAATTGCCTATGTTGTTGTAAGTAGTAAAAGTAATTATCCATATCAATTACGTATTTCGGATTATGATGGTTACAATGAACGACTAGTATTACGATCTAAGCAACCTTTAATGTCACCAGCATGGTCACCTGATGGTCGCAAGCTTGCTTATGTAAGTTTTCAAACTGGTAGTGCTAAGCTTTATATGATGGACATCTATTCAGGTAAAACAGAGATTCTGACTGCATTCCCTCGTCATAATGGAGCGCCAGAGTTTTCTCCTGATGGTAAGAAACTCGCATTAGTACTTTCGAAAAGCGGAAGTTTACAAGTTTATGTGTTAGATCTACAGACTCGTAAGTTAAAACAAATTACAGGTGGTAGAGCAAACAATACTGAACCGTTCTGGGTGCCAGATGGTCAGTCTTTAATATTTACTTCAGATAGAGGCGGTTTACCGCAAATATATAAAGTGAATTTGTCAGATCAAGCGACGACTCGTTTGACTTGGCAAGGTAGCCAAAACCTTGGTGGGCAAATTACACCTGATGGTCGATTCTTAATTATGGTGAATCGAAATGCAGAAGGGTTTAATATAGCCAAGCAAGATTTGGACACTGGAGCCGTTCAAGTGCTAACAAAAACGCAATTGGATGAATCTCCTAGTGTGGCGCCAAATGGTAGTATGGTGATTTATAGTTCGATGTATCAGGGGCAGAATGTGTTATCTATGGTCTCTCTTGATGGTCGATTTAGAGCTCTATTACCAGCGACAAATGGCAGAGTGAAAGCTCCTGCTTGGTCTCCATTTTTATAATAACTACAGTTAGACAATATAAGGAAAATACATATGCAACTTAATAAGATTCTTAAAGGATTACTAATCGCACTGCCTCTTCTAACAGTTGCAGCTTGTAGCTCTAGCGATGATGCGGCAGAAAACTCTGATGCTCAAACTAGCTCTCAGCAAGAAACTGCAGTAGCATCAGCAGTTGGTGAAAGTGGTGTGATGTCTGAGCAAGATATAGCAGCGGCAGAGCAAAAGCTGCGTGAAAACTCTACTGTATTCTTTAAGTTTGATACATCTGAGATTTCGTCTGAGTATGAAGATACACTTGCAGCACACGCTAAATTCCTTAGCACAATGCCTGACGTAAAAGTAACTATCGAAGGTTATGCTGATGAGCGTGGTACTCCTGAGTACAACATCGCACTAGGCGAGCGTCGTGCAGAAGCAGTATCTAAGTATATTCAAGCACTAGGTGTTCAAGCTGAACAAATCTCTATCGTAAGTTATGGCGAAGAAAAACCTTTAGAAATGGGCCAATCGGAAGACGCTTATTCTAAAAACCGTCGCGCAGTTATCGTTTACTAATAGGCGATATCTATGCTTGGTAACATAAAGCGAGTTATTACGCTTACGTTACTAGTAGTTGCAGCAGGCCCAGTGCTTGCTGCTTCTGCTCCAGTATCTGATCTCAATGACTCTACAGGGCGCTCTCAGTCTGGGCGTTCAGAAAACGATCTCCAACGTGTTCAACGTTTACTCGATAACAGTAATCGTGTTCAGGCTCGCCTACAGCAACAACTTGATAACCAAGAAGCTGAAATTACTAGTTTGCGCGGTACCATTGAGCGTAATAATTATGAGATGAAGCAATCGGTTGAAAGGCAAAGACAGCTTTTTATTGAGTTAGATAAATTAAGATCAGATTTAAAAGATATGAAATCTAAGCCTGTATCTTCTGCTGACACAGCTTCTCCTGCTATCCCTACAGCTGCCTTTGATGCGAGTAAAGATGAACAATCTTCTTATCAAGCTGCTGTTGATCTGATTTTAAAAGATAGAAATTATGATGGGGCAATTACTGCATTCAAGGAATTTAAGACTCAATATCCCAAGTCTAGCTTTTCTACAAATGCTAATTACTGGTTAGGGCAACTCTATTTTGCAAAAAAACAAGATGGTGATGCTGCAAAAAGTTTTGCCTCTGTTGTTTCTGATTCGCAATCACCAAAACGTCCTGATGCTTTAGTTAAGCTCGGTGATATTGCCAAGAGAAATAATAAAGATGATGTGGCGAATAAATATTATCAGAAAGTTATTAAAGAGTATCCGAGCTCTTCAGCGGCTAAATTAGCTAAAGGTAACTTGTAGCTGCGCATACCCCATTATAAGTATCAGAATGTTTATACAAGCCACTCTAGCAGTGGCTTTTGTTTTTTATTGAATCTAACGAGTGTACAATACTCGAACCTAAAAAATTTGTGTAGAGTAAGAGCAATGGCGCACATTACAGATACAATTGAAACCATCTACCCATTTCCTCCGAAACCAGTTCCGTTAACTCAGGAACAAAAAGACTTGCATATAGCTAAGATCAAAAAGCTGTTAGCTGAAAAAGATGCAGTACTTATCGCTCATTATTATACTGATCCAGAGATTCAAGCATTAGCAGAAGCTACCGGTGGTTTTGTCGGTGATTCTTTAGAAATGGCTAAGTTTGGTAATCGTCACCCAGCTTCGACATTGATCATTGCAGGTGTACGTTTTATGGGAGAGTCAGCTAAGATTTTAACGCCAGAAAAAAATATATTAATGCCAACATTAGATGCTGAATGTTCGCTTGATCTTGGGTGCCCAGCCGATAAGTTTACCGAATTCTGTGATGCGCACCCTGATCATACTGTAGTTGTATATGCCAATACATCGGCAGCCGTGAAAGCTCGTGCGGATTGGGTTGTGACATCAAGTATTGCTCTTGAAATTGTTGAGCATTTAGACTCACAAGATAAAAAAATCATCTGGGGACCAGATCGCCATCTTGGGTCTTATATTGCCAATAGAACAGGTGCTGAAATGTTGTTATGGCAAGGCGAGTGTGTTGTACATGATGAGTTTTCTGCTAAAGCATTAAAAGATATGAAAGCTCTATATCCAGAAGCCGCCGTATTGGTTCATCCTGAATCTCCTGCCAGTGTGGTTGAATTGGCTGATGCAGTAGGTTCAACAAGTCAATTAATTAAAGCCGCCAAATCTTTACCAAATCAAAAGCTCATTGTTGCAACAGATAAAGGAATATTCTTTAAAATGCAGCAATTGGTCCCTGAAAAAGAATTGATAGAGGCACCAACTGCTGGAAATGGTGCAACTTGCCGTAGTTGCGCACATTGTCCTTGGATGGCGATGAATGGCCTGCAAGCGATTGAGAAAGCATTAACGGAAAGTGGTGTAGAGCATGAAATATTTGTGGATGAAGAGATACGCCTGAAGTCTTTAATTCCATTAAATCGAATGCTAAGTTTTGCTGACTCATTAAATATGTCAGTTAAAGGCAACGCTTAATATAAAGCGGCTTATGAGACCCGTATACGGTTGGTAAATCAACTCTAGTAACGGTTTTTAGCTCTATTTAATAGACCAAAAATTATAAACAAAAAGAGGCTGGGAAAATATTTTATCAGCCTCTTTATCTTTTTAGTGGTATTTTTTAATGTTTGGCTTGTTGTGCTAGAGCGTTGCCACGTTGAGTTAATCCGCAGAGCATTACAGGTATAGCATTGTAAATTTCTTGGAATTCATCTAATCCAGTTAAACCTTGGTCTGAGAGTGTAGTAATTGCCGTTTCTGGGTCGTACAGCATACTAATTGAAAGCAACACGCCACCTAGTAAGGAATCATCTTCGCTTCCTTCAGGCATTAAAGTTTCCCAATCATCTCTAGTTAACTGCCATCCTTGTAGTAAACCCTCAGCAAAATCACGTACAGATTCGGTTACCACTTCTTCTTCATCAAGATTATACCCTTCAGGCCAGGTCCATGAGCCATCTAAAAGCGCAGGATGAATTATATTCCATTGGGCAATGATGAGCTCAGCATACTGTTCAAATTGCTCTGTTGTCTCGAAAGGGGCCGTGTCATCTCCTCCCCATAAGAAAGGCAACCATTCTGTTGGCTCTAATAAATAAGGTGCTGCGGCCATTGCAGTTAAAAAGCCGGTTGTTTGTTCGGTATTTAATAGTTTGTCTTCTAGTTCTGGTTGATTAATCAGTTCATTTAAAGTCACAGGAAAATCCTTAAAAAGGTGAGTGAATCAATGATAGCAAGGAGTCGGTTTGAGAAATAGAAGCAAGGTATAAATACATAATAAATGTTGCAATCGCGATGCCTTGAGGTTTGTTTCGTGACTGGGTGGTGCATCAAAGTAAAAAGGCATTCATCTTGAAAGGCTACGCAGCAAGGAGTATAGATCTTCGTATGCCTGAGGTGTGTTATATGACTTATTTCTAGATCTATGTCGTTGGCCGTTTAGAGAAGAAGAGTATTAAGATGTGAAAGGATGATAGAGTAAATCTGAAGATTTAAATTGGCTAAGTAGTTAAATATTGAACACTTAAACAAGAATAGTACGATAATCTAGTTTTAAGCTTGACCTTACCTTATAGAATCATTAAATTAGCGTCTCGTTAAGTAATCTTAACCAAAATTACGGTGAGTTGTCCGAGTGGCTTAAGGAGCACGCCTGGAAAGTGTGTATACGGCAACGTATCGAGGGTTCGAATCCCTTGCTCACCGCCACATTTAATATATAAATCAATATTTTTCTGATTTGTGTATGTAGAAAATATGTATATGATAATGCAAAAAAGCTCTATTGATTTATTTCAGTAGAGCTTATTTTTTATCCCAAGAATGGGCATGGATCTTAAATCTAAAATATTGACCTTTCTTTATTTAGCATTGCCATTTATACCTTGCTTTAATATTCGTTCAAACTCTTTAGCAGGAACGGGGCGACTGTAATAATACCCTTGCCCAAATTCGCACCCCATATCTTTTAAGTAACTCACGTGCCAATTGTCTTCAATTCCCTCAGCAACAATTTCTAAATTTAGCGCCTTAGCCATTGCGATGATTGCATTTACTAATTCTCGTTTTTCTTCGCTATAACGCATATCAATTAAAAATTCCCGATCAATCTTAAGGCGGTCAAAAGGGAATTTTTGAAGATAGCTTAAGGCTGAATATCCGGTTCCAAAATCATCAATTGTTAATTGTGCTCCCATACTTTGGAGCTCATTAAGCATAGCGACTACGCCTTCATTATGATCGAATAATAGGCTTTCGGTAATTTCAATATCGAGTTTCTGTGATGGCAAGGAGGATGAATCTAAAGCCTTTTGAATTTGAGACAATAATCCGTCATAGTATCTGAATTGGACACTCGAAAAATTAACAGATATTTGTAATGGTGAAATTTCCTGCCACTTAGCAGCTTGGCAGCAAGCTGTATTAAGTGCAAAGTCACCTAGTTGGTGAATTAGACCATTTTTTTCAGCTATAGGGATGAACTCATCAGGAGGGATAAATCCATATTCACTATCATTCCAGCGCATTAATGCTTCAGCACCGATGATTTTTTCTGTTTTTAAATCAATAATCGGCTGGTAATAAAGTTCTAATTCTTTATTTACAATAGCTTGGCGTAAACGACTGTCGAGAGTTAACATCCGTTGTACATCAATATGCATATCCGAATTATAAAAGCTAAATGCGTTACGTCCGTCTTCTTTGACTTTATACATGGCGATGTCAGCATTCGCTAATAATTGTTGTGATGTGGTTCCATCATATGGATACATCGCCATGCCAATGCTTGTTGAAATGAAGAATTCTTGATTATTTGATACAAAAGACTGTTCAAACAGGGCGAGAATTGTGGAAGCAATATGCTTTGCATCATTACTGTTTTTCAGATTTGGGATAATAAGTAAAAATTCATCACCACCGAAACGAGATAGTGTGGAGGATGGTGTAATCATTTGTAGTAGGCGTTGGGTCGTTTCGATTAAAACCATGTCTCCGACCAAATGACCTAAAGTATCGTTAATTTGTTTGAAGTTATCCAAATCAATAAAGATGACTAGCGTAAGGGTATTATTCTGGGCTGCTTTTATTAATTCTTGCTCTAATTGATCGTTGCCATATTTACGATTGGCTAACCCTGTTAGTGCATCGTGGGATGCTTGATAGGCTAGTAGTACTTCTGATTGTTTACGCTTTTCTACCTCTTCAAGTAAGCGCTGGTTTTTTACGAATAACACTTTTTGTTGGCGTCGGCTATGTTGGATTTTAGTCCTCAATACGAGATTCATATTATTGATCATGAAAATATAAAGCAGCCCTAAAATGACAGGGATAGCTAAGAGTGATAAAGCGATGATAAACCAACGTGAGGTGAAAATATCTTTTTCAGCCAATGGTTCAAACCAGCTTTTTAATTTAAAAGGTGATCCAATAATAGGAACTTCAAAATAAATACTCTCATTTAGGTTCAAGTTTTTAGATTCAGAATGCGTACCGGTGAAGGTATCCCAAATAAGAATATCCCCTGATGAGGTCGTTAAGTTCATGCGACTATGGCTATCTTCATATTCTTGTGATGTAAGCTGTTTGATGATGACATTTTTATTTAACTGGGCGATTAAATAAGCAACGGTCTTTCCTCCGTACTGAATAGGCTTGATCATCTTTATATGAATTTTATCGTGTTCTTTACTTGCATCGACTAATATTTCAGTGCTTTGTAGTTGATGATATTGAGAAATATTAGTATTGATACTTGTGGCATTGCCTGTTTCAGAGATGATGTTTCCTGTGTAATTAAGTAAGAGTAGATGCTCAAATGTCGGTTCGTTATACAGCTTTCTTGTATCGATGAGTTGTGTCAGATCTCGGTTTAACTTCATTAGACTGGCACCTAAGCCATATTCCATTGACATACCAGAGGCTAAGTTTGCAAAGAATGTTTGCATTGATTTTCCAGTAGAGACGTTATTGATTCGGTCTTTGGTGACAACAAATAACATATCTAAGACATGAGCATAGCTTTGAACTTTCAAACCTAACTCACGCTGTTGAGACTCTTTAAGCCTTGTTTGTCCTAGATTAGTAACACCAAGTATTAAGATTAAATACAGACCTAATATAATCGATCCGCTAACGATTAACTGGCGACTTGAAATTTTTTTAATCCACTGATTCATAATAGCGATTGTTCTTTATTTGAAATAAGCACGGTAGAAATCAAATACTGATGGGTAGTATTTTTCTATTAGATGTTGATAAGTCCCATCAGCCTTGATGATTTTTAGATATTGGTTATAAGCTTTCCGTAATTCTGGGGAGTCTTTTCTAAATCCTGCGGCCATTTTTTGTTGCTCAGAAATCGGACCTATTACTTTAATTTGACCTGGCCACTTTTCAAGAGCAATTAAGGTATCAGCCACATCTAGTAATGTATTATTAGCATCTTTATTTAAAATAGCAGGGACCATCTCATTTAAATTTCGCTTACGAGTCGGTAGGATAATATTGATACCGTTATCATAAAGATTGTATAGATTTGGGTCTAAGCAAGAGTCTTCCATGGCCAGAACATTTCTTCCCACCATTAGTTTTTTGACTATCTCGATATCTTTTTGCAATGAACCTGATGGTGTTATTGGCTGTAAATCGGAATCAACTCTTGAAACAAGCCATACAGCTGAAGGGAAATAGTCATCTGAAAAATCAAATAATTGAGATCGCCAGTTTAAAACGGTCATTCCATTGGCGATAATGTCGCCCTCTATAGCAACAGATTTACCCTTGATAATATGGTTATTTTTAAATTGCGAATCGATACCAGTTAACTTTCCAACTATATTATTCCACGTGGCTGGGATGTATTCATATTTAACCCCAATAAACTTTGCAAATCCTTGTGTTATCTCAATGTCGAGTCCCGTCACGGATTCAAACCCATCACTGTCAATATAGGATATGAAATTAGCGTATGGCACACCGAGATGATGTAAAACGCCTTCTTTTTGGATATCCGCAAGGTCTCTAGCAAAAACTGTATTGCTAAAGAGTAGAGCTGTAATAATTAATGAAGAATTAATAATAATTTTTTTTAATATGTTACGAACCATGATGCCCTCTTTAATCCATACCAAATAAATCAAAGCACCCTTAGAGAGTAAGGGCGCTTAAATTGCGGTTAGGCCATTTTTTTGTATAGACGCTTAATGGCAGAAACTAGGCCACGAACATCATCTTCATCATTAAAAATATGTGTAGATATCCGTAAAGCGTGGCTTTCTTCTGTATCCTCTTTGTACAGCTTAAAATCAGTAGTTCGGATGATATAACCATATTCATTTCTTAAGCGATCCCTAAACTCTAAGAGGCGGTCATTATCGGTTAGTCCAAATGGATTGAAGGATGTGATACCACTAAGGAAATTCTCGTGATTAGGTGAAAATTGATAGGCATGAGGTAGAGCATCGGCTAGTAAGTCTTTGCATAATTTGCTTAGTTCAAAAATACGCTTTTCGATTTTGTCTCGACCTATTTTATCCCATAATTTACAACTATCAGCTAATGCTTGTTTTGCTGGGTAGTTGTCATTGCCGATATATTGTATTTGGACTTGAGTGCCTAAATAAGCGGCCTCGGACAATGAAGAGTTAATAAACCAAAGAGGATTGCTGCGATCACTCCAATAGTTACTCAGTCGGTTTGCATTATCACGAACAAAAAGTATCCCGGTAGCGCCAGGGCCACATTGCCATTTATGGCCAGAACCTGCATAGAAATCACAATCGATGTCATGTAAATCTATGTTGAGCATTCCAAACGTATGAGCACCATCAATCAGTGTCGGTATGCCATATTGCTTAGCTAACTCGCAAAGACGTTTTGCTGGTAGCTTTGTCCCAGTTTTATAAGTAATGTGTGAAAAAGTGAGTAAGCGGACATTGCTATGGGCGTTTAAAGCGGAACGGAAAGCTTCAACATAATCATCTTCTGATACTGTTTCAGTTCCAGTATAAATTGGCAGTTGTACTTCAACTACGTTAACACCAAAACGTTGTTTGACGACATTTAAAGGTGATGTTGCGGCAACGTGTTCATGATGGGTCGTTAAAATGACATCACCTGGTTCGAATTGTAGACCATTGATAATTGTACACATACCATCAGTAGTATTGCGGCTTAAGATTATTTCATATGGATCGGCACCAAAACTCGATGCTATATCGTCTACCATTTCAGTGGTGTAAGGAAAGGCGCCAAATTTGTTTTCCATATCCCAAGGTGAGCGAGCGACAATTTTGCTATTTTTTTCATACTGTTCAAGAATTTGGTTTGGTATTGAACCAGTTGTTCCTGTATTCATGTAGGTGGTTGCTTTACTGAGCGAAAATTCACTTTTCACTTTTCACTTTACGCCACAATTTTTTATCATTGTCATTATGTGAAGGGTGTCTCCATCCAGAATTCCAATTGTGTGCCTCCGCTTCAGAGCTGAATATGGTCGAACCTAGCCCCGCAGCGACGGCAAAACTTACCGAGCCTTGGATAAATCTACGTCTATTAATTCCATTTACTTTCGATGTGTTGCTGCTCATCTTTTTCTCCATGCAAGTCAATTTAACGTTAATTGGTCGAGTGCAATTTCAGAGTGAATGAAATCGCTCAAGGCATACAAATATTAGATGGAAGCGCGCGAATTGTAACGAATTAATCACAAAGAATTGACATATCTCTCGCTCATTCAGGCGGTGTGTTTGTTTATTGCGCATGTTGGGTGTTAATTGTACTTTCAGTAAAGGTGTAGTCGGGAGATTCTCTAGTAACTGATTGGAAAATAATACAAATCCACTTTTAGGAAGTGGGTACTTTATTGGGAGGTTGAAAGTATTTTGGCGTTGTAGAAATGAGAATATTTGTCACCACCAGTGCAAAAATGATCCACTAACACCAATTGAAAATTGATCCACTTGGTATCATTCAGTTTTAACAAAACTGGATGGTGATTATGTTAACCAA